>CALUQH010000001.1 GCA_944322885.1 Candidatus Gastranaerophilales bacterium
AAAATCCGCAAAAACAACTCGATAAACTGATAAATCACATAAATAGTATTGATACAGGAAAAAATTTAGTCGCAAGTGCAGAAGCAATTTAATAGGAGTAAATATGAAAAAGGTTTTATACTTTGACGTAGAATATGCAAATGCAAAAAACAAATCCATCTGCCAGCTGGGATTATTGAGCGAATATTACCCCTCAGGAGACCCTGTTTTCCCAGAGAAAAATATTTTTATAAATCCGGAGGACGGCTTTCAGGACTGGTGTATAAAAGTTCATGGAATTACCGAAAAACAAGTTGAAACTGAACCAAATTTCCCTGAAGTATGGAAAGATATTGAAAAATATTTTGCGGATGCTGTTATTGTCGGTTATAATGTTTTCGTTTCTGATTTAACGGCATTGTCAAAATCTTGTGCAAGATACAATATTAAATTACCGGATTTATACTATATTGATGTAATGCGAATGGCAACTGACAATATCCCTTATTATGCAGTCAAAGATTTTACTCTTGAAAGTGTGTGTGAATGCTTGGAAATTGATATGGACAGATCCCATGATGCATTTGATGATGCCTGTGCCACATCTGATTTATTTAAATATCTGATTGAAAATTATGAGATAGATATAAATAAGTACATAAGAAAATTTTCACCGATTGTGGCAAAAGAATTTGTAAACTATGTTGCAGATCCTGTTTTACGACGATCCATGAGTGAATTTTACGGAGTTATCCAGGGGATAATGCTGGATTGTAAAATTAAACCTGAAGAAGAATCTTTTATAAAACAGTGGAAAAAAGATAATAACGCTTTTGAGTCAAAAGAAGAACTTGTTCCAATATTTTATACTGTGAATAAAATTCTTGAAGATAATGTGATTACATTAGAGGAAGTGAATGAATTAAAATCGGTTGTAAGAAAATATTATGAAACAATTCTAGGTTCACCGATCACAAATTCATTACAGGAATTAAGAGGAATATTAAAAGGAATTATTGTAGATAATAAAATTTCCACGGAAGAAGGCGAAAATCTTATGAAGTGGTTATATAATAATATCCATTTGAGTGAATACTATCCGTATAATCATATTTCTGACATATTTGAAACAGTTTTAGAGGACGGTATAATTACCGAAAAAGAATCAAATTCATTAATAGAAATAATTAACTCTATATTATCTCCTGTAGAATCATTAAAAGAACAAATTTCCGGAGTTAGGAATAAACACGTCTGTTTGAGCGGGAATTTTTCACATGGTCAAAAAGGAGATGTAGAAAAAATAATTACAGAAAAGGGCGGTATTATTGATTCGGGATTAAAAAAGTCAACTGATATTTTAATTATCGGCGATTATGAAAGCCAGGCCTATGCACATGGGACCTACGGGACAAAAGTTCGAAAAGCAATGGAATATAATAGTAAGGGATGTAATATTTGTATTCTTAAAGAAGCAGATTTTTTTGCAAATAGTTAAATTGAATACATACGCTGTTTATTCCCTGTTAGTATACTTAGGGAATGTAACTAAAAAAGCTCAATATAGCTGTTATACAGTTTCAATATTCTCCAAATTTCCCTGTAATTAAATAAAAATAAACTGTAAATTGGATATTATCAGTGAAATTATGCAGAGCCTTTTGCTCTTTGGACTACGATATCCGTTTTTTAGTCCGCAAACTGAGAATCAGTGCAGATACAAAATTGAAAAACCGCCCTATATGAGGCGGTTTTTCAATTGTAAGAAATCAAAGAGAATTTTTATATGCATTTTGATATTTTATTGTCTATTTTGTTCTTTATATTTCTCATCCGTTATTTTAGAAATTATTACTTCTTATAATCAGGCAATAAATCATGCATCAAAATTTGAACAATCACAGTAAGGATACAAGTTATTCAAATAATGAATATTTAATATTACAAATAAGTATTTGCTATTTTTTTTAAATTTGATAAACTTGCATTGTAGAAAAATATTTGAATTTTTGTATAAGAGGTAAAAAAATGGGAAAAAATGTATTAATTATTTCGACAAGTTTGAGAAATAACAGCAATTCGGAAATTCTTGCCGGAGGAACAGCAAAAGGCGCAAAAGATGCTGGGCATAACGTTGAATTTGTAACTTTAAAGGACAAAAATATACAATTTTGTAAAGGCTGCCTTGCCTGTCAAAAACTGGGACATTGTGTAATCAATGATGATGCCAATGCAATTACCGAAAAAATTATGAATGCTGATGTAATAGTATGGGCAACACCTGTTTATTACTACGAAATGAGCGGTCAGATGAAAACAATGATTGACAGAGCCAATGCACTTTTTGCAAGAGATTATAAGTTCAGAGAAGTCTATCTTATAACAACTTCAGCAGACGGGGAAGACGCTATAAAACCGGTTATAAACGGGATAAACGGTTGGATTGCCTGCTTTAACGGGGTAAAACTTTGCGGCTACTTAAGCGGCGGCGGAGTTAACGAACCGGCAGAAGTAGAAGCCCAAAAACAATTGCTTGAAAAAGCTTACAATCTTGGGAAAAACATCTAATTAAATTTTTTATATAACATATCCAAAAATAGTTTTGACGCAGGTGAAAATATCTGATATTTTTTCCAGACTATATCAAGTCCCGACTCAAGTTTGGGACTGAGTGGCCTGAAACAAATTCCTGAATTTCTTGTTGTATTCACAAGTTTATCCAACGTAACAGCATAACCCAGTCCCGTTTCTACCATAATCGCAGCATTATATACAAGATTGTATGTTGCTACTATATTCAATTTTTCAAAAGTATCACCAAACCAGTCTAAAAATCCGCTGTCTGCAGAATATTTTTTTGACATCTGCCTCGAGGCTATAATTGGTTTGTCTGCCAAATCTTCAAGTGTTATAACATCCTTTTTAGCAAGCGGGCTGTCCTTTCTCATTATAACACCCCAAACATCTTTTTGGGGAAGAGTTATCGTATCATATTTTGCAAGGTCTATAGGTTGAATTAGTACACCAAAATCCAAAAGGCCTTTATCAAGTTTTTCCGTTACATCTTCTGCATTTCCGCTGTGTATATGAAATTTGATATCAGGATATCCTTCTTGAAGATCTTTCATAACCTGCGCAATATACTTCATTGATTCTGTTTCGCCGCATCCGATATAAATATCTCCGCCGATAATTTCATTAATGGAATTAAACTCAGCCTCTGTTTTTTCCACCATATCAACAATTTCTTCCGCACGTTTTCTAAGCATCATACCTTCCGGAGTAAGCGTAACACGTGTTTTCCCACGAATTAAAAGTTTTTGCCCCAATTCTTTTTCCAGATCCTGAAGTTGTCTGGACAAAGTAGGCTGGGTTAAATGAAGAGAATTGGCCGCTCCGGTTATACTGCCTTCTCTTGCAACAGTTAAAAAATATCTTAACACCCGAAATTCCATAGAATAATAATACATTTCCAAGATATGCCTGTCAAGTATTTTTAATTATGTAATATAAGCATTTGCTATTTTATTAATATGGTAAATAATTAAGATAGAAAGAAAAAAGGAGAATATCTGATGGAAATAATAAGAGTAAATACCCCGAGAGGTCTTGAATTAAAAGGTGCAATGTGGGGAGATAACAGTATGGACACCGTTGTAATTATGATGAGCGGAATTTGCAGCAACGTATTCCAAAATGATTTGCTGCCTGCAACAGGAGATTTATTAAGCGCCAATAATATTGCATTTATTGCCGGACATGCTATGGATGCTTTTTCAATGATTGCATATTCCGACTTAAAAAATCATGAACAGGTATATACAGGAGTTGTATTCGATGATTTTAACCTTGTATATGAAGATGTGGAAGCTTATGTGAAATACGCAAAAGAACTTGGATTTAAAAACATAATTCTTGCGGGACACTCACTTGGTTCTAATAAAATTATTGATTATTTAGGCAGCACTCCCGACAATTTTGTCGACTACTTTATAGTTACATCGCCCATTGATCTAGGTTACTGGTGGAAGGTTATGCCTAATCTTGATAAATGTCTTGAAACTGCTAAACAGTTCGTTTCAGAAGGAAGAAATAAAGATATTCTGCCTTATGTATTCGGCGGCTTTTCTCCGATGTGTGCAGAAACAGTGCTTAATTTCCACAATGCACAACATTTAAAAAATTGTCCGGTAATAAGCGGTGAAGGAAGCAGTGAATCACTCGCATCCATTAAAATTAACGGAGCCTTTGTTATCGGCGGGAAAGACAGTATGGCAGACGGAGACCCTAAAGGATTTATGGAAAAAATTAATTCCTGCTGTAAACATCCCGAAGCCAACAAAGTAATTGTCGTTCCTGATGCTTCACATGTTTTCTACAACAAGCATAATGAATATGCTTCAACAATTCTGGGAATTACAGAAAATGCAGTCGGGACTTTAGTCGGCTGATAATTAGTTTTTATAAAAAAAATCCGCCTTATCAATTCGGCGGATTTTTTTATTTTTGACTTTTTATTTTATATCAATCAGTTTATATTTTCTAACACCAACCCCAAGATCTGCCGCTGCCTCAACGGTATGAATACCGTGCATTTGTTCCATTCTTTTAATTAAAGAGGCTTTACCCGGATCTTTGGAATTATAAACCAAATCAACACAGGCCTGATCTAAAGCAACAGGATCATCTGAGGCTAAAATTCCGATATCAGCAATTTCCGGCTCGGCAGGATTGTTGTTGCAGTCACAGTCAATTGACATCCTGCTCATAACATTTATAAATGTTATATTACCTTTCATATAATCCATAACGGATTTATCGGCATCAGCCATTGATTCTAAAAATTTATCTTGCTCGCAAGTCCAAATATTTTCAGGTTTTCCTGCCCCATGAATATAAGCTTTGCCGTAAGATGATGCTATACCGATAGACATATTTTTCAATGCTCCGCCAAATCCGCCCATCTGATGTCCTTTAAAATGGGATAAAACAAGCATTGAGTCATAATTTTTTAAATGAGACCCTACATAATTAACCTTTATCTGCTTTCCGTCAGGAACAGGGAGTTCCATCTGCCCTTCAGAGTCCATAATATCTACTTTAGCAATCTTATCAAAGCCATGTTCTGCAATAGCCTTTTTATGTTCTTCCGTTGTGTTTCTTCTACCCTCATAAGCCGTATTGCATTCGACTATTGTACCATTTAAATAGTGTACAAGTTCTTTCATAAACTCAGGCTGTAAAAAATTATGTCCGCCCGGCTCTCCCGAATGAACTTTTACTGCAACATTCCCGCTCAAATTTTTACCGAGAGTTTTATATATTCTAACAAGATTGTCAGAGGTAATGGCAGGAGTGAAATAAACGACGGCTGTATCCGGATGCATTTTTTTATAAATCAACCCGTAAGCCTGCGCAGGGCTTTCAGCATTTTGGGTTAACTTTTCAAACGGGCACATGTCAGTTTTATCCTTATTCTGAATTTCCTCAACAATATTTTTTGCCTCATACTTAATTTTGTTTTTCTTCAGAATTTCTATTGCGGGCTTTGATATTGTATCCGCATAAACATAATCCGCATTACCGTAAACATACAGATATGCAGCAGCTCTGCCTACTATTCGGTCAAATACCTGAGCGCCTTTAAAATCGCTGTCATCAAGATAGATTAAAAGCGGTTCTATACCTGATTGAACAAACTCGTGAGTATTTCCGTCTTTATACACAACAAGGGATGATGTATTTAATTTATTAATAATCATTGCCTTATCCTCCTTTGAAAGTTTCTGATGCGCAGCAAACGCAGGCAGTATTATAACAAATAATACACCCACACTAAATAAAAATTTTAAAAAGTTTTTCATACAACAACTCCTGATAAATAATAATTGTATTTTAAAACTTTTTATACGCGTTGTCAAAGATTAATTAATAAATTCTCTTAAATTTTCAACCATCTTTTCTGCCGTTTCAAGGCGATTTGAAACTGAACCTACCGAAAGAGTATTAACATCCTGCTCAAAATCTTTGGGGAGTTCTTTACAGTTTGCTTTTGCAAATTGAACAAGTTTTTTCTCTCCGGGATTTAAAATTTTGTTTTTTGCAAATATTATATCAAAATAACTTGCCAAAAATGCCGCTGTTCTGTGATTTACACTAACATAATCGTTTCTTTCAACAGCAGAATTTAACTGATCGTAGTAAGAAAACATAGCATCTTTTAAATATGCAAAATTCTTGTTTATGATATTTTGTGCTAGTTTGTCGGGGTAAGGAGATTTTGTTTTGTCCTGAAGTTTTTTAAACCATCCGTTCCTATCAAAAAGTATTTTAGATTTATTGACATTGTCAACAAAACAGGTTGTGTAACCTAAAGATGCATTACAGCCTTCCCAAACCCATTTTATATTGTCTTCAATGCTTTCTAAAGAACGATACATTATATCAATCGGCTTACCTGTTTCTCTTAAATAATAAACGTCTCCCGTCTCAAAATAATGGTTATCAATTTCAGGGTTATCCGCATATTTTTCAGCTATTTCGCGGCGTTTGTCAACAGGAGGTTCTTTTGTACAATAAATATAAATATCAAAATCTGACTTATTATCAGCAGTTTTTACAGTGGAAGATCCGCCGAGAACTATTGCCTCTACTTCATCAAATTGTTTATAATCATTTACCAACTGTGTCAAAATTTTACTGTTTTCCATTTTAATTATCTCTCCTGATTGTATTTTATTTTTTTCAAATTTATCGTATCCGCGAGATTGAAACGGATAGAAATTTGTATATTCCTGCATTAGTTTTGCAGGCCGAAAATTCATGATACTGACCGAATTTACCCTCATTGTTTAATTTCCTTTACAGGTTTACAGGGATTCCCGACTGCAAGAACATTAGCCGGAATATCTTTTACAACAACACTTCCCGCGCCTATAACAGAATTATCTCCGATTGTAACATCCGGTAAAACAACTACATTACCGCCAAACCAGACGTTATTGCCAACTTTTATAGGTTTTGCAGTTTCAAGACCTTTATTTCTGGTTTCCGCATCCAGAGGATGAAGCGGAGTGTAAAACGCACAATTTGGGCCTATAAAAACATTATCACCGAAAGTAACTTTTGCAGGATCAAGAATAATCAAATTATGATTTGCATAAAAGTTATCACCTATTTCAATATTGTAGCCGTAATCACATATAAAAGGCTGCTCTATTAAAAAATTTTCCTTTGTCTTACCAAGAATTTGTTTAATAATATTTTTACGCTCCTCAAGTTGTTCAGGATGAAGATTATTATATTCATAGCATAAAGACTTGCATTTAATTCTTTCATCTATCAATGATTTATCATAATTCGCATCATAAAGAAGCCCGTTTAGCATTTTTTCTTTTTCATTCATATTTTTCATCTCCGTTTTATAATAATAAAATAAACATAAAAAATTTGGAGCAAAATTATGAAAAAAATATTATGCTTCGGGGACAGCAACACCTACGGTTTTAATCCGAAAGACGGCTCTAGATATAATAAAGATGTTCGATGGACAGCACTTTTACAAAACAAATTAAAAGATACCTATAAAATTACGGAAGCCGGATGCAACAATCGAACAGCCTTTTCTGATAATCCCGCAGGCTTAAACTTTACCGGCTATAAAATTCTGCCTGAATATTTAAAAGAAAATTTTGATATAATAATTTTTCAAATCGGCATTAATGATCTTCAAAAGTCTTACAATGCAAGTTTAACCTGCTTTGAAAAAGGAATGGAAAAATTTTTTAGTCTTGTAAAACATTATTCTCCATCTTCAAAAGTAATTATTCTTTCACCATGCGTTATAAAGGACAATATTTTAGACAGCTATTTCAATCTCTTTTTTGATAAAAAATCCATAGAAAAATCCAAACAAATTTCTCCTGTATATGAAAAAATTGCAAAAGAAAATAAATATCAACTGATTGATTTGAACAAATTTACAGAAACATCAAACATAGACGGGCTGCACTATACGCCGGAGCAGCATAAAATTATATGTAAGGAAATCGTTAATTGTATTAATCTTTTAAATTAGCATAATATACAATGTTTTTTAGAGATTATATCAGATAATTTGATTATGGATTTAAACTGGTATAATTCACTAAACAAACCATTACTTAATCCGCCTTCCGAAATTTTCGGGCCTGTGTGGGCGGTTATGTATACTCTCATTTTTATTTCATTTGTTCTATTTTTAAATTCAAAAAAATCAAATAACAAAACACCGGGACTTGTTGCATTTGTAATACAACTCTTATTAAACTTCAGCTGGAGTCCGGTATTTTTCATACAACATAATTTAGCAATAAGTTTTGCAATAATTATTTTGCTAATAATATTAATAATTTTGACAATAATATTTTTCTATAAAGTATCAAAAGCAGCAGGAATAATACTTGTTCCATATCTTATTTGGACAAGCTTTGCAGCCTATTTAAACTATTCTATAATGGTGCTTAATTAAGTTACTGAATTTTCTTAAGTGACGATATGAAATTGTTATGTTGAACATCCCCGTCAACCTTTGTCAGGAATATCTGACAGTCTTTTTCTTCAGCTTCAATAGGCGGGAGCTGAGAAATTTCCGCAGCATAATAATTACTGTCATTTCTCGCACTCAAAGGAATTCTGTTTGCAAGGCTGTTAAGAGAAATATTTCTCAAAAATCCAGCAAAACCTTTATTATTATTACTAAATTTAGTATAAATTCTCAAAGATGCATCACCTGATTCAAGTTCATAGCGTCCTACGATAAACGAACTCAACTGCGGTGCCGATGATTTAATCATCATTTTTTCAACATTGTTATCTTTCAATTCAAGAGAACCGTTTATTTTGTCAAAATTCCCTTCCGGAATATTAACTAGATCCCCGAAAGTTGAAGGACTTATCATTGCAAGCGGATTTCTGAAAAGCGCGGCGAATTTTAAAATATATTCAACAAGCCCTACTTTTTGAATTGTTCCGTCTTTTATATCAAACTTTATAAATCCGTTCATTTTTAAAGAATCATCCGTATTTAAGGCTATAATACCGCTAGCTTTACCTGTAATTTCCCTGGGCAGGGCTAAAAGAGTTGTTGCTATAACATCAGAATTAACATCTTTTATTCCCAAGACCAAACTGTATAAATGTTTTTTCAAATCACAGTTAATTTTAGCGGACGAATGCCCTTCTGCAATTTCGAATCTATTTGAATACATATTTAAAACACTATGCTTATCAAGAGATAATGTAGCTTTAACATCTTTAAATACAATATCCTTATATTTTCCGTTAAGTATATGCAGTACACAATTTTCAACTATAAAATTACCGATGTCAAATGTCGGAGTATTGTCATCATCATCTTTGGCTTCGCCTGATGCCGTTACATCAAATTTTGTATCCGTAATTTCTTTTGAACTCTGGTTATTTGCTGATAACAAGAATTTTTCAATATCAACATCATCAACTGTCAAGTTAACGTCTTTTACAACAACCGGAAACTTAATTTCATTTATAAGACTTCCTGAAAAATCATAAGAGGAACGTCTGTATTTTCCTTCTGCTGCAAGTTTTAAAAGCCCGTTTTGAGTCGACATTTCCCCATGTTTTAGATATACTCTCTGCGATGGAATTCTTACATCATCCATAGCCAAATATCCCTTTAAAGCAGGATATTTAGCAGTGTTGTTATATTCCATAATACCTGCAATTTTGCCGCCCTTAAATAATTTTTGTCCGATTAAAACATTTAAAAATTCACTCGGCAACGGGTTAGGTATTTCAAATCCTATATTTTTAACATCAGGAACAGGAGTTCCGCAGTCAATATTACCGAAAACTTTTACTACAGGTTTTGCATTTTTCTTTTGTTCTATAGAAAAAGTGTCAGGTACAATATAGTAATCTACAGATTTTATACTCAAAAGATTATCTTCAAAGTGAATATCTCCTTTAAGTCCTCTTATATATTTGTTCGGAGTCAAAGAAGCTCCGTCTATAAGAATATCCTGTCCGGCCTTCAAACCGAAGTACCAGGCAAGATCAATTTTATTATTAATAGAATTTATATCCACTCTTGTTTTTGTAGAACCGCCCGTGAGTTCAACAGGAATACCAACCATTTTAGAAAAATAATTCTTCATAAAATCGTTTGTTACCGCAGCTTTAGCAATAACATTTGTATCCATTGTTTTCAGGTAATCTTTTACCGAACCTTCCATTTCAATTTTATTTTCACGGCGGTTATTATAATATCCGTCAAAATCTTTAAGGGTAATATCGTTTTTTGTCATAACGATTTTCCCCTTATCAAGCATTACCGGAATATTACTCAACGGAACAAGCTTGCATGATATTTTATTTAAATTAACAATACCATTCAAATCTTTCTTAGTAAGTTTTATATTGAAATTAAAACTGCCGTTTAGATCCTTAAAAAATGCTAAAGGCTGATCAAGATTATTTTCAACAATATCTGAATTAATCAAATCCAAAACGTCTGATATATCAATGTTATCAGTAAATATTTCTAGATTATAACCTATTTTACGGCTTGCCTCAGCATTAAAAAAGATTTTAGATTTATTCATTGAAAGATAGCAATTCTTGATATATAAAGTTTTATTCTGGGTATAAACAGCATTTCTGTCTGCAATATTAAAATGCGTATTTTTACCGTCTTTTGCAATATCTGCAGTTATATTAAAATGCAAATGTTTAACATCTTTCTGATTATTATCAAGTTCTAAATCATCAGCTTTTAAAGAGACATAAGTTTTGGGTTCAACTTTGTACAAGAATAAAGATTTTTTTACATACAATAGAGAATCAAACAAATCAATATTCCAATCGCTTTGCGGCTGTTCTTTCTTTTCGCTTTGAGGGGAAGCAAGTTTTGTCAAATTATTTATATCGGCAAAAATATAATCAGCACCAAGTTTTTTTATAATAATATTTTTCTTAAAAATTTCTTTAAAAGATACGGTTGTATCAAAATTTTCAACGGCAAGCAGGCTTTCTTTATTATTAAATAACTGCATTTCATTCACTTTAAAAGAAATAACAGGAGAGAGCTCCGTCGTCAGTTTCGGATTTTTTATAACTAATTCCAAACTCGTAAATTTATTAATATTTTTTTCAACAAAGTTTATAAAAGATTTATTTGAAACTACAGCCGGCAGAACTTTCAGATAAGTTCCAAGTACTGCACCGCAAACAATTACAACAGTTCCTAATGATATGAGCGCAATTTTAACCTTTTTTGATATATTAATCATCTTTTCCCTCTCCAAAAAAATTATAACACAAATTATCAATTTTATGCTATTATACTGGTATGAAGAAAATTATTACATTATTCGGGATAGCTTTAGTTTTAGGTTCAGGTGCGTTTGCACAAGAAAATCCGATGCAGCCTATTGAAGGCTCTATTGTTAAAACAAAACTAACTGTCTTTAGTGATGAAAAAAATAATTTTGGATTGAAAGACAGTACAGGTAACGTTATTGTAGAACCTGAGTATAAAAAAATGATTAAACTCGGGGATTCCTGGATAATACAAAGGAAATCCAAATACGGGCTGATGGACAGTACAGGCAAAATCATTATTGAGCCCAAGTACAGACATGTTGACAGAATTTTAGGGAAATATGTAAAACTCGGCAACGATAATGACTTTGGAGTTTATGATGAAAAAGGTGAAATTGTAATACCGCCGGAATACACATCGGTTAATATATTATTTGGCGGCATGTTCCTTACTAAAAAGAATTATAAATATGGTGTTTCTGATAAAAACGGAAGAGTAATACTGGAAAATAAATTTGACGATATATATATGCCTAAACCGAATATAATGAGAATACAATATAACGGTCAGTGGTACGAAGTTGAACAAATTGCAGGAGGTGAATTTGTTCCGCCCGAAGATATTCAGAATATCAAAAATGACGGGAACTTTAAAGTCACTGCATTCGTTAAAGATCCGGTTGCAGCATCAGGCTATTCTGCAGTTACTTTTACCGATTACTTCCTGAAAGTATTTTCTTCAATTTCACCAGCCCATGAAGAAACTATTGATGATTTGATGCTGTCGCAAGGTGCAGATACCGTTAATATATTTATAAAATTCACCTGGCTGCCAAAATATCCGTTTACGTTTGCAAAAAATTATTATCATACATTAAGAACACCTAATAACGGGCCTCTTGCAGATGTAAAAACAGAACTTATTCAAAAAATGCAGTAATTACTCGGTTGTATGCTCCAACGCTTTTTCAAGAATAAGTTTAACATGATGGTCATCAAGTGAATAGTAAACATTTTTACCGCGCTTTGAAGACTTTACAAGCTTTGCTGTACGTAAAATTTTCAACTGATGAGAAACTGCAGACTTTGTCATATCCAAAAGAACCGCAAGATCATTCACGCACATCTCGGCCTCTTCCAAAGCCCATAATAGTCGTATGCGGGTATTATCTCCCATAACCTTGAAAAAATCTGACAATTCATATAATATAGTACTTTCAGGCATATCAGGCCTGATTTTGTCAACAAGTTCGGGATTTATAGCGTCGCAATCAGCACGTTTTATTTCCATATAATTATTATAGTTTAACAATTGTTCAATTGTCAAATTTTTGTAACAAAATATTTTTATAGACTTGACAATTGAATAGTTATTCAATTATAATACTAATAGAACAGTTGAATATTTATTCAATTATTTTGGAGGCCAATTATGTGCAAACATCACCACCATCATGAAGAAAACAAAAATTCTGAAAAAGTTAAATTAACAAGAATTATAATTGCCGCTGTTATTTTAATTTTTGCTGCAACACTTCAATCTGATTGCATTTTGAAACTTGTTTTATTCATCGGTGCCTATCTGACAGCAGGTTGGGATGTAATATTTACAGCCTTTAAAAATATTTCTAAAGGAGAAGTATTTGACGAAAACTTTTTAATGACTATTGCGACAGCAGGAGCCTTAGCAATTGCTGAATATCCGGAAGCTGTTATGGTAATGCTTTTATATCAAATCGGTGAATTTTTACAGGACAAAGCCGTTGCAAAATCTAAAAAATCAATTACTGATTTAATGGATATCAGACCGGACTACGCAAATGTAGAAGAAAACGGACATCTTGTACAAAGACACCCTGAAGATATTGAAATAGGAACTGTTATTACAGTTAAAACAGGTGAAAAAATTCCACTTGACGGAGAAGTAGTTGAAGGGAATGCAGCTGTCGACACGTCAGCATTAACAGGAGAATCTGTTCCGAGAACTTTAAGCATTGGGGATAAAGCCGTAAGCGGATGTATTAATACTAACGGACTTTTAAAAATAAAAGTAGAAAAAGTATTTAAAGAGTCAACTGTTTCTAAAATACTTGAACTTGTTGAACATGCAAGTTCCAAAAAGGCAAAAGCCGAAAAATTTATTACAAAATTTGCAAGAATTTATACTCCGGCAGTAGTTGCAGGAGCAGTATTATTAGCAATTTTACCGCCGTTATTTATTGAAAATGCACAATTTATAGTTTGGTTTCAAAGAGCTTTGACTTTTCTTGTAATCTCATGTCCATGCGCGCTTGTAATCTCTGTTCCTCTCGGATTTTTCGGAGGAATCGGCGGAGCATCCAAAGACGGTATCTTAATTAAAGGAAGCAATTATATAGAAGCGCTTTCAAATACTAAAACAATTGCTTTTGACAAAACAGGAACTCTTACCAAAGGGACATTTAAAGTTACAGAAATCCATCCTTATGCAGGCGATGAAGAAGAACTTTTGAAATACACGGCTTATGCTGAGAATTATTCAAATCACCCTATAGCTTTATCAATCAAAAATGCTTACAACAAGGAAATCGATACAACCCTTATCAAATATGTAACAGAAGTTGCAGGACAGGGAGTAAAGGCAGTTGTTTACGGAGAAGAAATCTTGAGCGGCAACAAAAAGTTAATGCAGACAAATAATATTGAAATTCCTGATATTGACGTTGCAGGAACTGTAATTTATATAGCAAAAGATAAAGAATTTTACGGATACATTGTAATTTCTGATGAATTAAAATCTGATTCTGTCAAAACTATTTCAACTTTGAATAAATTAGGGATTAAAACTGTAATGCTTACAGGCGACAACCAAAAAACCTCAGAAAAAGCAGCAAAAGGCCTCGGGATGTCAGATTTTTATCCGGAACTTTTCCCTGAGCAAAAAGTTGAAAAAGTTGAAGAATTAATAAAAAATAAACAGATTAAAACTAGTGTTATGTTTGTCGGGGATGGGATTAACGATGCTCCTGTTTTAACAAGAGCTGACATAGGAGTTGCAATGGGAGCACTCGGGTCCGACGCCGCTATTGAAGCCGCTGATGTTGTAATTATGGACGACCAACCATCAAAAATTATGGATGCGATAAGAATATCTAAAAAGACAATGGCAATAGTAAAACAAAACATCATATTTGCACTTGGAATTAAAGCTTTATTTCTTATCGGCGGAGCATTCGGAGTCGTTACAATGTGGGGCGCCGTCTTTGCAGATGCCGGCGTCGCCCTCATTGCAGTTTTAAATTCTTTAAGAACACTGAAAAATTAACGGATAAAATTTGTCATAACTTTATCTTCATTTTGAGGAGGTACAATCCCTTGCTGTTTACCTGCCTCAATACATTTCAAAATCCATGACATATTATCGCCCAATACTCTCATAATCTGTAAGCCTTCAATATCCTGTTTAACATCATCCGGAGTATTCTGCGCACCGTGAACCATCGGCCAGTAATTTGAAGAAACTACAGGCATTTGATTTATTGTAAAGTGTTTTGTTATTGCATCCAAGGAAGCGGTTGTACCTGCACGTCTTGCAGAAACAATTGCAGCCGCAGGTTTAAATGTAAATGCTGCGCCGCCTGCGTAAAATACCCTATCCATAAAAGATAAAAGTCTGCCGCTCGGATGAGCATAATAAACAGGTGAGCCAAATATAAACCCGTCAGCTCCCTTTGCTTTTTCTATCACTTCGTTTACAATATCGTCTTTAAAAACGCACTTTCCGCCAATTTTTCGACATGCTCCGCAGCCTATACAATCACGTATTGCATTTTTCCCAACCTGAATAATTTCTGTTTCAATACCGTTTTTTTCAAGAGCCGAAGCTGCCTCTTTTAATGCGGTATAAGTACACCCGTGTTCATTAGAACTGCCGTTAAATAATAAAACCTTCATAAAAACACCTTCTTTCAAAAAATTAGACTTTTGGTTTCAATTCTTATGTTATCATAAAATTATGATTTTAAAGAACGAATTTTTGGAAGTAGAGATTACGGAATACGGAGCTTCAATAGTATCAATAAAAATTCCCGATAAAACAGGAAAAAAAGTAGATGTTGTTCTGGGGTATGATGATTTAACCAGTTATCAAAAACAAGATAAGTATATAGGAGCAAATATAGGCAGGTGCTGTAACAGAATTGCAGATGGTCTTATAAAAATCAACGGTAAACAATACAAACTAAACTGCAATGAAGGGAATAACCATCTTAACGGGGGGACACGCGGATTTGATAAAAAATTCTGGCAGGGTACAAAGGGAGATAATACCGTGAGTTTTCGTTACCTATCAAAAGACGGAGAAGAAAATTATCCGGGTAACTTAAATGTTAATATTAATTATTCTCTAAAAAAGAACTCTCTTGTTATTCACTATCAAGCTGTCTCAGATAAAGATACAGTGTGCAATTTAACAAACAATACTTACTTTAATCTCAACGGACAGGGGGATATTCTTGATCAGGAAATGCAAATTTTTGCAGACTATTTTACGGAAAATAATCAGGAAATCATACCAACCGGCAAAATAATTTCCGTTGAAAATACTCCAATGGATTTCAGAAAGCCAAAAAAAATAAAAGATAACATAAATTCCCAATATTATCAGATAAAATATGCAGACGGATTTGATAATAATTGGATAGTTAAAAACTTTAACGGAAGGATAAAAAAGGCAGCACGTGTATTTTCAAGAAAAACAGGAATAGAACTGACAGTCCAGACAAATCTTCCCGTTATACAATTTTACAGCGGGAACCATTTAAACGGAGCACCAAATGGTAAGAAAAACAGCCCGATAAAAAATCATTCGGGTTTTTGCCTTGAATGCCAATATTTTCCCAATGCTTTTGCAAACAAAAATTTTAAACCGCCGATTTTACATGCCGGTGAAGTGTACGATAAAACTATCAAATATAAATTTAAAATAATATAAAAAGGACAAGATGCCTTAAAAAAGTCATCTGTGTCCCTAATTTTTAGGAAAAGCCGGCAAAAGATTTATTATTTATTTTGGTCAAGAAGCAATTTATGTGCCGGCATAGAAATTTTTATAAACTATTTGATTTTCTTTGCAATATTTTTCTATTGAATCATTCAGTTCATCAAAATACTGAGAATTTTTCATTTCATATATATCATTATACAATGATTTGAAAATTGGATATTCATCGTTTATAAACTTAAACATCTTAGTCTTGAAACTGCTTCTCAAATTAAGTCTATCGAACCAGTATTCATCAGTAAATTCTTTTGTTTTTTCAACTATTCTTTTAAAATCCGTAATTTGAGGAATAATTGGAGATATAAATACCACCGTTTTAATACCATTTTGCCTTAAAATTTTTAAAGTTTCAACCCTGTCTTCAATAGATGAAGAATTTGGCTCCAGTTTTTTCTTTAGATTTTCATCCAGCAAGCTTATAGACAAGACTATTTCAATATGTTTCATTTTCTTAAACAAGTCAATATCTCTTAATACAAGCTTAGATTTTGTTACTACACTGATATAAGCTTCTGAATTAACAAGCTGTTCCATTATCATACGTGTAATTCTGTACTTTTCTTCAAAAGGATTATACGGATCGGTTACAGTGCTTATCATCACCTTTTTATTTTTAATTTTAAATGTATTAATTCTTTTTCTTGTATGTTTAACATCAATAAACTCGCCCCATTCTTCTTTATGCTTACTAAAACTTGACATATAAGCGGCATAACAATATAAACACTTATTTGGGCAACCGACATAAGGGTTTATCACATAATCCAGCGTTGTTAATTTTGTTTTGGTTAAATAATCTTTAACCCGTGCTGTATCTTCAACTACCATAACAGCATGGTAAGGGCTTTACAAATATATGTCAACAGTATTGACCTCTCATTCGTGAACGGCAATATCTTTTTCCACAATTGGCGGAATTGGTGACGTGATAATCATTTCAAGGTATTTGTCATTTTCTTTTTTTACTCTTTCAGCAATTTTTTTTATTTCTTCATCATTTGTGAAGAAGTACTTCACTGCATACTTTAAGACCATCATGCCTTTATCAGGATGTTTTTCAAATTTATATATGTCATATTCGAAATATTTCTTAGCATTTTCACTTCCGTTTACAAGAAAACTTATTGCGGCCTTATCAGATTTTTTATTTTCTATCAGTTTTAAAAGCACGCTGTTCTCAGTGGATTCAATTGTTTTGTCAAAATCGTCAGCAAATTTTAAAGGATTATTTTCTTCAGGGTAGTAGTAAATCCCAATCATTTTTGTCCAATTGGATACATTTTCAGATTTTTTAAAATATTCATTTCCATACCCGTTTGTTTTCGGAGCGAGCGCACTATATTTAAGAGTATAAACTTCATTGTCAAAGTGAATGTCCTCTGCAAAAACCGGAATCTGCATTGCAAGCACTGTTAAAAGCATAAAAATAATTCTTTTCATATAAAAATTTAAACATTTTTTTATGTAAAAGGAATTATACATAAGTACTACTCAATAGATTAATATTACAATATGTAAAAAATTTATAAATATGTGAATAAAGCATAATTATAAATTTTTTATATATGCAAGAACTTTTTAAGAATACAGAAAGGAGAGTTTTGTATGACAGGAATAAACAGTTCACAGCCAATGCACCTCGGGGGGGGGGCATACCAGCTTGCCCAAATACTTGATGCCGCCGATGGAAAGAAAGACGGAAAGATAGATAAATCCGTCTGGAATAGTTTTGTTCGTGGAAAAGGCGGTAAAGAAATAAAGAATTATATAGAAATTTCAAATGCAAAAAGCTCCATTTCATATTATTTAAAAAATAATTCAAAAACATCGGGTGTAAATATTAATAATTTAATACAGGATTGGATTGCCGGCTTAACTAAACAAAATAAAGCTTCTCAACAAAAAACTGTTGAAGCGCAAACAGTTAGTAAAAAGCCATCAGTTGTTACAAGTGAAGCACAACCTGCAGATACGAAACCTGTTGAGACGGAAACAAATCCTTTTGTAAACAGGACGAAACCTCAAACCGATAATCAATTTTCACTGGAGTCTAATCCTGCAATGGCCGGAAAAGATGTAGTACAAACAGATAAATCCGGACGTAAAACAGGAGTAATATCGTATGATTCTGCAGGTAACGTTGATTACTATTGCAGATATGAATATGACAATAACGGAAACCAGACAAAAACAGTATATTATAATCCTGATCAAACAGTGGACGCATCTTTTGTATATGAATATGACAGTTCTGGAAATCGAATTAAAAAAACAAGTTACGATTCTGATAACAGGGTTGCTTCATTTTCCGAATATAAATATGACGATGCCGGAAAGCTGGATAGAGAAATAAGGCATTGTGACAACAGTATTGAAACACTGTATTTTAATAACAAAGGCGATGTTGATGCACGTTTATTTGATGAGTACGACAGTGCAGGAAACAAACTAAAATCAACCACATACAACTCAGACGATATGAAGGTTTCCGAATATTTATACGAATATGATACTTTGGGAAACAGAACCAGAGAAACAAGACTCAATGATAACGGCGACATGGTTCATGAGTATTTATATGAATATGACGCTTTGGGAAACAGAACCAAAGAGACAAGATATAATTCCGACGGAAGTTTAGATAGTTATTCTTTATATGAATTTGATTCAGACGGCAATAAGACAAGAGAACAACTATATTATCCGGATTCGCCAGAATATGTAGTAATTAACTATAATCCAGATGGAAGTATTATTGAAGATATTTAGATTAAACTAAAAATACTGTAATTATTCTGTTTTTGTATAAAAACAGAATAATTACAGATTATCATTAATTGTTGTAAAGTCTTTTCCGCCGACTGCTTTGTAAATATCAATTGTTGAAAGCAGATAATTTATCTGGCTGCTGACCTTGTCCTTATCGGCAACTAACAGTCTTTCATTATCTTTCATTAAATCCAAATTGGATTTTGCACCTATATTGAACTTTTTATCCGCAAGTGTATATTTTTCATTTTCCAAATTATAACGTTTTACACTTTCATTATAATTTTTTTCTCTTGTCTTTGCAGCACTAAGAGAGTCATTAACTTCCTGAATAGATGTAAGTATTGCTTTTTCATAAATCTGTTTAGCCTTTTCAAGCTCAAGTTTAGTCCATCTGAAACGAGCCATTTTAGCACCGCCTGTAAATAAATCTATTGAAGGCATAAAACCCAATAATGATTTAAATGTATGGTTCCCGAAAATATCACCAAGACTGTATGCATTGAATCCCGCCTGACCGTACAGCACGAATTTAGGAAGAAAATCACGTTTTGCGACTCTTGCATCAATACCGATTTTTTCTATATAATCCTGAGCTTTTAAATAATCAGGCCTGTATTGAATAACCTCCGCATTTATTGCTTCAGGTATAGTTAAAAGAGTTAAAGTTTCATAACCTGATCTAGGCATAGTATTCAAATCTTTCTCTCTTAAGCCGGTCAACACTCCGAGAGCTCTTGCAACAACCTCACGTTTATCTTTATAAACATTTAACTCCTCTTTCAATTGAGTTAAAAGTTGTTTTTCATCCATTAATTCAGTAACCGGACACAAACCGTTTTTATATTTAATTTCTTCTTTTCTTACGATTTCTGCCTGAATTTTAACGAGTTCTTCCTGATCTTTTATAAGTTTATCAAATTTTACGAGATTAAAATATTGTGAAGCAACAGCTGAAGTTAAAGAAATATAAGACGCTCTTTCATTTTGTTTAACAATTTCATGCTGTTTTTTTACAGATTTAGTCTTTAGATAATTTTCTCCCCAGATATCAACCTCATAACTCATTGTTAAAGGCAGAAAGAAATTGCTTTGCTTGTAATCAGGAATAACTACATCTCCAAATCTTACTGTTGAAGATGTAAAATCTCTGAATACATCTCCCTGAAAACCAACCTGAGGAAGCTGACCTGCAAATGCCATTTTTACAGCCTGTTCAGATTGTTTAACATTTAAAGATGCAATTTTTAAATCCTGATTGTTGTGAAATGCCGTAGTAATATAATCCGTTAAAACAGGATCATTATATTTATTCCACCAATCTAAATTTAGATATTCCATTCTATAGTCCAGGGTATTTTTTTTGTTTCTTGCTTCTGCAGTTATATTAAAAGTGCACAGCAAAATAAACAGGGTTAGTAATATTTTAAAAATTTTCATGCTTGCTATTTCCTTTTTTGTGTTATTATGATAACACAATAACACAAAGAAAAATCATGGACAAGTTTAATTTATTACAAAGCAGAATTGGTATGAAACTGGTGCGTGTCGGTAAAATGGTTCGCGCCATAGCAAACCAAAAATTTGCTAAAGCAAAATACCCTATAACCCCCGAACAATTTACAGTATTAACAGCTATTCTTGACCATGACGGTTTGTACCAAAGGCAAATTGGGGCATTAACCCTTAAAGACAGACCAAATATTACAAGAATTATAAATATTTTGGAAGAAAAAGGACTTGTTACAAGAACCCCTGACACTAACAAAAGGAAAATCTTTAAAATTAATATAACTGAAGAAGGAAAACAAGCTTACGAAAAAGTCGTGCCGACCGTATTGGAACACTGGCAAGACACTGTCAAAGGGATAAGCGATGAAGAATTAACAAGTTGTTTAAAAGTATTAAATAAAATAAAAGCTAATTTGGAAGAAAAATTAAATATGCAGATATAATTAAGAGGTGACAAATGGCAGAAAAACCCCAAAAGAAAGTTCACGATGAACAATTTGAAGAAAAAGCTAAAGAAAGATTAAAAGAAAGAAAAGAAAAAGCAAAGAAAAAACGCCCGGAATATAAGAAAAAAAGGGTATTTGTTCCTGTAATAACAGCTGTTATACTTGTATTAATGGGAATTTACCTTGCTATACATGCAACTTTTTTCCAATCTACGGACGATGCATTTGTTGAAGGAAGGTTAGTTTCTGTTGCTCCGCGTGTAGAAGGGCCGGTTATAAAACTTCTTGTTGATGATAATGACGAAGTTAAAGCAGGACAGCTTCTTGTTGAAATTGATCCCGCAGATTATGAAGTAAAACTTCATCAGGCAGAAGCAAAACTTGCGGAAGCTAAAGCTCAATTGACTGTTACCGAAAAACAAATTGAAGAAGGAACTTCAAATGTTAACCAGTCTTATGAAGATGTTACATCGACTCAATCAAAACTTGATTTTGCGACAAAAGACCACAAAAGATACACTGATATGTATAAAGAAGGTATAGTTTCAAAACAAGATTACGATAACAGCAACACTCATTATACAGTTGCACAGGCCAATCACAAAGCTGCAACAGAAAAATCCAAAGCAATGCAGTCGGCTTTAGAATCCCACCAGGCAAAAGCAGAGGCTGTTCAAGCAGAAATAAAAAGACTGGAAGCCGAAGTGGAACAGGCAAAATTAAATCTTTCATATACAAAAATCTATGCCCCGCAGTCAGGAATGGTATCTGCAAGAAGCGTAGAAATGGGCAACTATGTTCAGGTTGGACAGCCGCTTATGAATATAGTCCCGGAACATGTCTGGGTAATCGCAAACTTTAAGGAAATACAATTAACCAACATGAAAAAAGGACAGCCTGTATCTATTAAAGTAGACACTTACCCGAACAAACGCTTTAAAGGTCATGTTGATAGTATCCAGCGTTCTACTGGAGCAAAATCAAGTTTGTTCCCGCCGGAAAATGCGGTAGGAAGCTACGTAAAAATCGTTCAGCGTGTACCGGTCAAAATTCTTTTTGACGAAGATATAAAAGATTACAACATTGTCCCGGGAATGTCAGTAGTACCAAAGGTTAAAATCAGATAATGGAAGAAACAAAAAAAACAAACCCCTATATTGTTGCAATATCCGTGTTGCTTCCGGCATTTCTTTCGCTTGCCGCATCATCCGCGACAAACGTAAGCCAGCCGCATATTGCAGGTTTTTACGGAGCAACACAATATGAAACAAATACTGTTATTACCTGTTATATTATATCAGGCGGACTTATGCTCCCTGTTACAGGGTATCTGGTCAGAACAATAGGGAAAAAGCTTTTACTCTTTTACAGTATCTGGATATTTACTCTAGGATGTCTGCTTTGCATTCTTGCACCTAACCTGCAGGCTCTTATTGCCGCAAGGGTTATACAAGGTGTGGGAAGCGGTGCAATTTTACCTTTATCTCAGGCTGTATTGCTTGAGATATTTCCACCGGAACAAAGAGGTGTTGCAATGGGTTTATTCGGAGTTGCTGCAATGTTTTCACCGCTTGCAGGCCCGTTTATCGGCGGGTATTTGACAGATAATTACTCATGGCAGTGGATTTTTATCATGAATATTCCGCTGTGTATGATTTCTTTTGCTCTTGTTAAAATGTTTGTACCCAATGACAAACCGGAAAAACAAAAATACAACAAAAAGTTTGACATTATAGGTTATAGTGCAATAGTTCTTGCCATGGGATGCATGCAGGTTGTGCTTGATAAAGGCCAGCAGTATAACTGGTTTGATACAACATGGATTTGCTGGACTACTGGAGTATGCGTTTTTGCGTTTGTATTCTTTTATGTTTGGGAACTTGAATATAAGTATCCCGTAATCGACATCAGGGTGTTCAAAGACAGAAATTTTATGTTTGGAACATTAATAAGTTCTTTTATAAATGTAATGCTTTATTCAACCCTTCTTCTTGTTCCGATGTTTGTACAAAGTTTACTCGGATACAGCCCGTCAAAATCCGGACTTTCCATGTTTCCGCGGGCAGTAATTTGTCTTATCGGTCTGTTAGTATTCGGCGAACTTTCAAAATATATTAAACCAAAAATAATGGCAGCAGCAGGACTTTTAACGATGTCAGCATCTGTTCTAATGCTTACGCAGTTAAACACAACATCTTCAATAGAAAGTGTAATATTGCCAAACATATTGCTTTGTATCGGAGTTCCTATGGCGTTTGTTCCTATTACAGCTCTTTCTTTTCAAACACTTCCGGCTTCTAAAAATGCAGATGCGGCATCTTTACATGCATTATTCAAAAACATTATAACAGCGATAGCAACATCAGCTTCAGCAACATTTATCGCAAGGGTTTCACAGGTAAGACAGACTTATCTCGTTGAGAATCTTGCCCCGCATAATCATATGTATTTATACAAATTAGGAGCATTAAAAACCAAATTTTTAATGCACTACCCTGAAGTTGTTGCGGCCAAAAAAGCCGGTGGTACTTTATACAATCAAATGTTACAGCAGGCAAGACTCGCATCATTTTTTGATGCTTTTACAGTTCTTGCACTTATGGCTGTGGCTGTAATACCTTTACTTTTGCTTATTAAATATAAAAAAGCTAAAAAAGAAGCGTAAAAATTTTAACGTAAAAATCTGAGCCATATATAACCTGAACTTAATACTAAAGATACAAGTACAACAACAACACCATATTTTAAAAATTGCATAAATTCTATTTTATGTCCGTGATGAGCGGAAGTTTCAGATACAATAACATTTGCAGCCGCTCCTATAATCGTCAGGTTTCCGCCAAGACATGCACCTAAAGACAAACACCACCACAAAGGCAGAGTATATTCCGCCCCCATAACATTTCTTATTTCTAGAAGCATAGGAGTCATAGTTGCAGTGTATGGAATATTATCAATTACTCCGGAAATCAAACCGGAAGCCCATAGAATAATCATTGCTGTTGCAGTTTCTGAGCCTTCCGTAACATTCAAAACCCATTTTGCCATAATAGCAATACCGCCTGATGCCTCAAGACCGCCAATTATAATAAATAAACCTATAAAAAAGAAAATAGTATTCCATTCAACTTCACAGAATATACTTTTCGGTTTTTCGAACAACAACAAAAAGCTTGCCCCTAGCATTGCAGTGACACATGTTTCTATATGAGTGACATCGTGAAGAATAAATCCAAGTATAACAAGGCCCAAAACAACAGCACTTCTCACCATTAGAGGGAAATCCGTTATAGTTTTTGAATTATCCATATTAGCAACAGCTGCCATTTTTTCTTCCGTAGTATGCAGTTCGTGTCTGAAAAACAGCCACATTAAAAACAATACAACCAGCATTATTATGGTAATAATAGGAGTTAATTCATTTACAAAATCCATAAAAGACAAACCTGCAGCACTTCCTATAATAATATTCGGCGGATCACCAATTAAAGTAGCAGTCCCGCCGATATTTGAAGCAAAAATTTCGGTCAAAAGATAAGGAACAGAATTTATATTTAATTGTTCAGCAATAAAAAATGTTACAGGCATTATAAGGATTACTGTTGTTACATTATCTAGGAACGCTGATGCAACGGCAGTAAATAATCCCAGAGTAATTAAAATTCCAACGGGATGCCCTTTGGTAAGTTTCAAAAGTTTATTTGCAGCCCAGTTAAACATACCGCTTTTAGCTGCAATACTCACAATTATCATCATCGAAACAAGTAAAAATATTACATTAAAATCAACAAAATTAATAAAATAGTGAGGGTCAATTGCGCCATCAACAATTTTTGTTTGGCTGACAAGTCCAAGCAAAATCGTAATTCCAGCTCCTAGCAGAGCAACAGTAACCTTAGGGATTTTTTCCAGTGCAATAAATATATATGCAATTAAAAGTACCCCAGCAGATATTGCAACACTATGGGTCTGAACTATAGAATGTAAATGCTCAATCATAAAATTTCCCTTTTTCTTCCGCCTGTTAAACTAATATGTATAAATTATAACATAAGAGAAATTTTATAAAAATTTTTACACCAACTCTAAATTGGCAGTCGTAAACATTTTAATGTAATTTTTTATATCCTCTGAAGCAACATGACACCTAAATTTACCTAATGGGTACTTACTATAGTGATAAGCAGAAGAAAGAAGTATAAATTTCATTGCGTCAATAACATTCATAGTTGATAAATCTACAAAAATTTCAGGGCAGTGATGCTTTTTTACATAATTCTTAAATTGCTCAGAAATATTATTATAGTTATACTTATTGCAATCAAAATACTTTATCATATTCAATTTGTCGTATTTTTTTTACAAAATTTAAATATTTTAGCTGAAATTAATACTTTTAAACGATATTTATTATATAATTTCATTATTGATGGGGGATTAGGAAATGGAAACAGTAACTATGACTAACAGTAAAATTAACGAACTCGCAAAAAATGTTCTTGATATTGAGGCTAATTCAATACTTCGTCTGAAAAACAGCATTGGAGAAGATTTCGACAAAGCCGTTGATATTCTCTATAACTGCAAAGGCAGAGTAATAGTTACGGGAATGGGGAAATCCGGTCTTATCGGAAGAAAAATTGCCGCAACCCTTACATCTACGGGAACCCCTTCTTATTTTCTCCATCCGGCAGAAAGCACCCATGGTGATTCGGGAATTATTACACGTAATGATGTTGTTATTGCAATATCAAACAGCGGAGAAACTCAGGAACTTTTAAATCTTTTACCGCTTATTAAACGTTTCGGGGTAACAATGATAGGTATGACAGGAAAAATGAATTCTACCCTTGCTCATTCATCAGATGTTACGCTTGATATTTCCGTTGAAAAAGAAGCATGCCCGCTCAATAAAGCACCTACGGCAAGTACAACCGCAACTTTAGCAATGGGAGATGCTCTTGCTGTATGTCTTCTGGAAAAAAGAGGTTTTTCAGAAGAAGATTTTCTTATCTTCCACCCGTCAGGCGCGCTCGGCAAAGGATTTACTTATAAGGTCGCAGATTTAATGCTCACAGAATCTGACAAACTGCCTATTGCCAGAGAAACAAATTCGTTTGCAGAAGTTATTGAATTAATATCAGAAAAAAAACTCGGTATGGCAATGATTGTAAATGAAGCTGGCGAATTAACCGGAGTTTTGACAGACGGTGATATAAGAAGAACGCTTATTAAATATCAAAATATCAGGCCGCTTCTTGCAAAAGATGTAATGTCTGTTAACCCGAAACATATTTCTAAAACAGATTACGGTGCAAGCGCTCTTAACTTAATGGAAAAGTATTCAATCACAGCACTTGCTGTTGTTGATGAAAATAACAAACCTATAGGGGTAATACATATTCATGACCTTTTAAAAGCAGGAGTTGCATAAATGACAATAAAACTTGTGGCATTTGATGTTGACGGAGTGTTAACAGACGGAAGTTTAACATTCGATGAAAACGGACATGAATATAAAACTTTTAATGCAAAAGACGGTCAGGGCATTGTTAATTTGAATAATGCCGGAATTGTTACGGCAATTATTACAGCAAGAAATAACGGCACCGTTGCACACAGAGCAAAAAATCTAAATATAAAAGAACTTCATCAGGGTTCTAAAAATAAAATCGCAACTCTTGAAGGGATTATGAACAAATATAATATTTCTTTTGACGAAATTGCATATATGGGAGATGATTTGCCCGATATTTGTATTTTAGAAAAAGTTGCGTTAAAAGGATGCCCTGCTGATGCAGTTGACGAAGTAAAAGAGATTGCAAATTTTGTTTCTTCTAAAAACGGCGGACGCGGAGCCGTCAGAGAATTTTGTGATTATATATTAAAAAAGAGGATATAAAAAATGTTTGAAATTAAAACACAGGCTTTTTTTGCCGCTGCTCATCATCTTCTGAATTACGAAGGAGAATGCGAAAATCAGCACGGACATAACTGGATGGTTGAAGTTTATGTTAAAGGTAATACGCTTGATAAAAGTAATATATTAATAGATTATAAAGTTTTAAAAAAAGAATTGAAAGCCGTTTTGGATTTGCTTGATCATAAAGATATAAATGCACTTCCGGAATTTAAAGGTGAGAGTCCTTCAAGCGAAATGATATCAATGTTTATTTATAATAAATTAAAAGAAAGAGTTGTCCAATTGAGTAAGGTAACTGTATGGGAAACCCAGACATCATGCTGCAGCTACTATGAAGAAGAATAGATTTTAAACAGGAGAATATAATGAATTTTATACAGGCTATATTAATGGGGATAGTACAGGGGTTGAGCGAATTTTTGCCTATATCCAGCTCAGCGCATCTGGTTTTTACATCTAACTTTTACAAAGTTTTTAAAGGTATAGAAATTGTTCAAACTTCAAATGAAGAAGTATTTTTTGACATTATGGTGCATCTTGGGACATTAATCGCCGTATTAATATTTTTCAGAAAAGACATAATGAATATTTTAAAAGCAATGTGGCATGCTCTAAAAACAAAAGATTGGTCAAATAATGAAGCAAAACTCGGTTTATTCATTATTTTAGGAACAATTGTCACTGTTGCTCTTGCCCTGCCTATTAATGAAGTAGCTGAAAAACTTGTTTATGCACCTTCTATTGTGGGAATACTGCTTTTCATAACAGGTTTTACGCTTTTATACAGCGAATATAAGTCAAAAAAGATTGAAGAAAAAAAGAGCGAAATGGATTTAAAAACATCAATATTTATCGGTCTGGCTCAAGGTTTAGCCGCACTTCCAGGTTTTTCCCGTTCGGGTTGGACCATCGCAACAGGTTTATTTTGCGGGTTGGACAGAATAACAGCCGCAAGATACTCATTTTTGCTTAGTATTCCAATTATTTTAGGAGCTTCCATGGTTTATCCGCTTGTAAAAATTGATATCCATGAAGCCATGCAGTATAATTGGGAAGCAATAACAGCCGGAACAATAGTTTCTGCCGTTGTAGGATATGTGTGTATAAAATATTTTATGAAATTCATATCAAAGTTTTCTCTTGCAATATTCGGATATTACTGTATTATAGCGGGTCTTGCAACAGCCGTTTTCTTTGCGGTATACGGCTAAGTTCTTTGTTAAAAAATGTAAAAATTTAAGCATGACTATCAAAAAATAAAATTCACAGGTATTCTAATTAATACGTCTATTTGTGTGGAGTAAAGATGATTTTACCTATCAATAATATCAAAAATTCCATAAATTTTTCTGCTGACAGTAATCCCAAGGATAAGAAGACTCTGGAATACGACCATGACACATTGCTGCCAAACAATCTTTCTACCAGCGCAAGAATAGGAATGGATAAATTGACAAATGCTTTTACTTTATATCCTGCTAAAGGAATGAAGGGAAGTAAGAATGCGAATTTTTATGAATTTTTGACAATGGGTACGGTTCCTTATATTATAGGCAGTATCGGTTTAATGGCCGTATTTAATTTTGCAAATAAATTTTTCCCTTCTGCATTTGATAAGATACAAGCATCAAAAATAGGACAAAAAATGGCTCTTGGAGTATTATTTTACGCTGCTGCAAAGAGTCTTTCCAAACAATTAATAAGCCGTCCCGTTAATATGCTCACCGGCGTAGATATAGACCAGCCCTATGCAAAAGTTATTTATGAACTTCCTGATAACATAAATGATACGGATATTACAAGTATAGAATATCATAAAGTATTTGAAAGCGTCGAATTCCCACGCTGGGATTTGTTATACGGAGATGAAAGCAAAGGAGAAAAACGTAATTTCCGTTATGACAAAATCGCAAAAAAATTAAATATGGGTGAAAACCTTAATGATTCAGATCAGGAAACAAAACCAAGGATAAAAGAAATTATTGTAAAATCAAATGTTGCAAAGAGTATTTCATCGTATATGTGGGCTGCAACCGGAGTTGCACTTGCATTCCAAAAACCGTGGGAAGAATACTTTAACGCAATGACATTTAAGTTCTGGAAGCCCCAAGAATTTTTCAAATCAATAAAAGTATTTGGAACAAGCTTTGCTAAAAGTGCCAAAGCACTTTATAAAGGGGAAGGAAATGGTGTAACAAAACATGCCGGAAAAATTCTTCTCGGAGCAGCAGTCCTTACATCAGCCTTGGGTGTAATAAATACTGTTGCAGGCTCCAGAAATACTCCTAAATCAAAATCAGATATCATTAAAACTGACGAAAAACATGTGGTAAGCTAATATGACATCAAATTTAATACAAAACTACATAACAAAACCAACGGGCGTTATAAACCAGCAAACGGTAAAAAAACAAGAAACGCCTAAAAAGCCGATGCCTGATTTTGATATCCAGAGAGAACTTGATAACAGAACATTTATTAAACCTCTTGAAGGTAAGGGAAGACTGCTTAAGGGGAATATATTTAATGCACCTGCTATATTGGTTAAAGATATAATTTATGATGCAAAAGCTTTAAAACATGCTGTCAACGGAAAAGCAAATGATCATGAATTAGGAAAACTTAACGACTTAGGTTTGTTTTTAGGCGGACTTTCAATTGCAGGATACTTGTTTACAAGAAAACAAACTCCTATGACAAAAGGGATGGAATTTGTAGGACTTGCATCCTTTTTAGGAGCAATGGCAATATGGCCTAAAATAGCAATCCAATTACCAGCTTATTTAATCCATGGTGTTAATGTACAGAAAGAATATGAAGACAGTTTTGGAAGGAAAAAACCATTCTATCAGGATCCGCAGTTCCTGCCCTGGGATTTATACAGCGAAAAAGAAATTGACAAAATGGGCGACAGAATGGGAGTGCCTAAAGATATTCCTAACAGACGTGAATTTATTCAGGAAAAAATGAAAAAAATCGGTATCCAGAATAATACTTTATGGATGCTGACAGCAGGTTTTGCCACACCTGTAATGAGCGGTCTTATTTGTAATTTTGCAGAACCTTATCTTAACAAATATCTTGATAACAAAAATAATAAGGCTGCAGATAAAATTTTAACTGATTTAGACAATTATTCACAAAAATATAAATATACTTCTCTTGAACAGGATTTAATTAAAATATTAGATGCAAATCAAAATAAACCTCTAACTAAAGAGATAGAAGAATCAATAACTTCAGTTCTCACAAGATATATGGATCCTGTTACGGCAGAAAGTTTTAAAGCCGACTTGAAAGAAGCAGCTTTCGGTAAAGAAACTTATAAAATAGAAGACAAAAATGTAACACAAATTATTGAAAATCTGAAAAAAGTATTTAAAAAAGTTCCGGATGCTGATGAAGAATTTTTAAGAATTGTAATCCCTGATGAAAAACGAATAGTTGATGCACTGAAAAAAAACAATATATTTGGAAAAGATATTACATCTGTTGAATTCAGTACTGTATCAGATACAATAAGAAACCTTATAACGGAAAATGCAACAGATTATAATAAAACACATCCTGATAAACAAAAAGATATAAAATTTATTCGTAAATTAATTATTAATAATATGACAAAAGACAGGGATTCAAATCCTGTAAAAATTGTTCTTTCAAAAGCAACATCTAATATTCTTGATACAAATATTGTTAATAAATTGAAAAAAGTTGTGAAATTGATAGACAACTTTAATATGAAACAATTTGCACTGGATGAATACGCTCTGAAAAAAGTCGGCGCAGCTCCTGAAACAGTTATTGCAAATTACTGGAACGATGTTGCACGTGATCTGATGAAAACTTTAGGCTTTACATCCGAAGACATTGCGAAAACAAGAAGCGACAGAACTCTTATGGGAGCCGTTTTAAGAGAAAAAATTGAACATGTTGTTTCAGATAAAAATGCTTACAACAAAGTTATGGAAAAACTGGTTAAGAAAATTGCTGAAATTAACAGCAAAATCAAAACAAGTGATTTATCAACACCTTTATTATCCAAAACTTCTGCAAACAGTGCTTATGACACGATTGTAGACAGCTTGTTTGACGGATTTGCCAACCAGTTGAAAAAAGCCGATATAGGCTTTACAAGAACAGCAAAAGCAATTGCAGGTACTGACAGCAATGATGTTACGGGAACAGCAAAAGAACTCCAGAAAACTTATGTCCGTGAAAGACTGCTGGGAGTAAAAAGTTCTTTCTATAGAATTATTAATACACTTGATATGTACAGAAGAATAGCAACTGATGCAAATGCAATACCTGCACTTCAAGGCAAATATATAGAAGTAAAAGAAGAATTAATTGAATTATGTAAAATTATTACTCTGGAGGGTCACTCATCAGATCATGCGACTAAATTCTACATGCTGAGAAATCAGCATCCTGATAAAACAACCGGTCCTGTTGAAGTTAAAGACGGGAAAGTGGTAAACAAATTCTTTGGAAAAACTACTCAGCTCGCAGATATTCCTGGTGATAAATACTTCTATCAGGACGCTATGAGACTTATGTATGAAGGCAACATGCACACTGATACAATGTCGGCGCTTAAAGAATCAAGTATTAAAGATGAAGTTTTGAGATACAGAAATGAGGTTCTTGAAAAATTAGGCGGAGAACTGTATTTTGCAAAACCGCGCCACTTAATCAGAGAGTCCAATACTACAGGTTCTGATATCAAATTCCTTTTAACCGGTATAGCTCCGGATGAATTAATATTCAAAACAGGTCAGCAATTATACAACAGCAAAAAATGGCTGAAAATATTCGGCGGATTTGGAGCCGGCTTGTTAGGTGTAACTATATTGGCACAGTTCTTCCTCGGCAAAATGAAAAACCCTCCCAAAACAGGTGAACAAAAATGATTAATACGACAAACTTAATTGCTTTAAAAATTCAACAAATACAGCCTAATACTTTTGAAAGTAACAAGAGTACGGATACACAGCCTGCACAAATTAATTCAAGCTCAGGCTTATTAAACGCATATCTGAATAATCTTGCAATGATTAATACTCCTGCCGTTAAAAAGTCTGAAACAACTGCACCTGTTAATTACCATAATAACTTTAGAACAATGGTAAAAAATAATGAAGCAAAAATTCTTGCCATTGTAATGAGAACCTTTAACGCAAAAGATACAAACGGAAACGATTATATCGACGGGAACGAACAGAATGGCACCTTCCTAAATGCTATAGAAAGACTTGATGAAGTAAAAGCTCAAGGCTTTAACACACTACACGTGCTGCCTATTCATCCGCCGGGAAAAATGAAAGCTATGGGAACAGCAGGTTCGATTTATGCGCCCAAAGATATGCTCGCCATTGACCCGAATTTGGTTGATAAAAATGACCCAAGAACTGATAAAGAGCAATTTAAAGCATTCATAGACGAATGTCATAAACGCGGAATAAAAGTTATGCTTGATATGCCAAGTTGTGCATCATACGACATGTTCCTTGAGCATCCGGAATGGATGGCAAAAGAACGCGACGGACTTGCTAAAACTCCTCAGGGATGGAACGACATCAGAATGTTTCAGCCATGGGAAGATGAAGGTAAAAGAACATTAAACCCAAAACTGCTTGAACTTCATAAACAGTTTGTTGACATGTGTATTGATCTGGGAGTTGACGGCATCAGATCTGATGTTGCAAGAGCTAAACCGGTTGAATTCTGGGATATTATAATTCCTTATTCACACATGCGTGATCCTGAGTTTGCATGGCTTGCAGAAACATATACATATGAGGACGCTTCTCCGCAGGCAAATATGGCATTTGACAGGCCGGAAGATTCTTTAAGAGCCGGATATGACATGATTTACGGACAATACCATATCTTCCATGAATTTCCGAACGCAACTACATTTATGAATTACGTAAAAGAAATGCTTGATATGTCTTACAGATTACCTAAGGGAAAATCTTTAATAGGTTCATTTGCAACACATGATGATGTATCTCCAATGTTCCACGGCGGTGCTGCTTATTGTAATCTGACAATGGGATTGCAGGCAACATTACCTATGCTTAATCCCTATATTGTAGACGGTTATCAATCAGGCGATGATTATATTTATCCTTATGAAGATAAATACAATCCTGTTACACAGACTGACAACCACGAAATGACAGTTCACAGAGGAAAACTTGATATCTTTAACTTATCAAGAAAACCTGGCGGAACTCAGCCGGAAATAGGGAAATTCATGACAAGTGCCTTTAATATGAGAGATAAATATCTCGATGTTATCACTAAGGGAACTTTCATTGAATTAGATAAAAAAGGCGATAAAAACGATCAAATAATTACTTATGCAAGACATTTGAACGGAAAAACACTGCTTGTAGTAGCTAACAAAAATGTTAACCGTTCAGTAGCATGTAAAATAGAAGTTCCGACCTTAAAAGCAACACAAGAATTAAAAAATCTTCTTCCTTCATACGGCAAAGAAAGCAAATTTCAGGTTCATGACAACGAACTTTGTGTTGATGTAGGTCCTGCTAGAGTTCATGTATTTGAAATAGATACCCCAAATATTGAAAATTACAGCAAAAAAATATACAAACAAAATATTTAAATAAGGCACATTAAATAAACAAAAAGATGTAACTATTTTACAATAGTTACATCTAATTTTGATTTTTTTTAGTGTTTGAAGTAAAATATTCAGGCAAGGAATAAAACTTTAACCAAGCCGAAAATTTATACAAAATTGTTATAAAAAAAATATAAAAACGGAAGCGAGCTTAAAAGCAAAGCGCCTGATAAAAATATAAAATGTCCTGACAATAACTGTCAGAAAGGGTAAAAATAATGCTACAAGAATTTATTAGTTCAAAAATACACAGAGCAACGGTTACAGACGCAAATCTAAATTATGTGGGATCTATAACTATTGATGAAACGCTTATGAAAGCTTCAAAAATCCAAGAATGGCAGAAAGTTGATATTCTTGATATTAATAACGGAGAAAGATTTCATACATACGTTATTAAAGGAAAAGCCGATTCCGGTATGATTTGCCTTAATGGTGCTGCAGCAAGAAAAGTACAGCCAGGAGATAAGGTTATAATAATTGCATACGGACTTTATAACCCTGAAGAAATGAACAATTACAAACCCAAGATTGTAATCGTTGATGATAATAATAAAATTTCTAGTATTCAATAGATTTATAAAAATTATATAGAAGTTTAACAAGCTTTGGTTGGTCTTCTAAAGCTTGTTTTAATTCGTTTTTCATATCCTCATCAGATATGTCAGTAAAATAATAAAATTCCCATGGCGCAACTTGTAATGCTTCGGATAATTTTTGAAGGGTCTCTACTGAAGGTGAATACTTACCTGTTTCCAAATAACTTAAACTTGGAGTTTCAATATTAATAAGTTCTGCCAGTTTTTCTTGAGTAAACCCTTTAGATTTACGAATAGTTTGAATTTTTTTGCCTAACAATTTTTTAAAATCAGACATATTTACCTCTTAAATATTATTTTATAAATGAGGCTAATTAAAAATAATGTAATACTTTATTTTTTACATTGACTATTAATGCAATATAAGATAAAATATAAATAGTTACATTAAATTTATGGGAGTATTTTAATGTTAAAGATTAAGCCAGGTTTTACATTAGCCGAAATGATGGTAGTAATGTTAATTTTGAGTATAGTCATGGCAGCAATGGCGCCTGTAATGACGACCCGTAATAAACTGGATCAGTCATCCCCGTGGCAATGGTCAACCAACGGCTCTGATGCCTATTATGGTCTGGGAGATGCACAGGTAGCCATGATAGGTCAGCAGGAAGCTCAAAACGAAGATGCCGGAGCCCGTTTGGTTATCAATACTGGAGACGGTAAGGACCATATCTTATTTAAAACGGATGAAACAGTTCTGGGACGTTTAAAGTTTGAGAACAACGGATTATTGCTCGGGAATTTGGCAAGCGGTAATCTGGTAGAGAATTCTGTAGCTATCGGACGAAATACCCGTGTTTCGGTAGAGGATTCAACGGCAGTTGGTACTAATGCATCGGCTCCGAACAATAATGCAACAGCGTTAGGTTATGGCGCTGAATCAAACGGTTATGCATCAATAGCCATAGGCGGAAGTTCAAATGGCGGTCATTCGGCTCAAGCAACAACTGACGGTTCAATAGCTATCGGCGGGAACTCATATACCGGAGGATTAAATAGTATTGCAATAGGCTTGGGTGCAAATGCCAATGCTGAAAATAGTATTGCAATCGGTCTGAATACAAGAAATTTGGCTGGCGGTACAAACAGTATTGCAATTGGTCAAAACAATACAGTTAGTACTATTGACGGCATAATTTTAGGTAACTCAAATACTATTTCTTCTGGCGGTATAGCCATTGGTAAATCAGTACATACAGGTTTATACGGTGTGGCCATAGGAGTCAATAGTGATGCTAGTGACGGTGTAGCCATAGGCGGGAGTGCTACTGAGAATTTTGGAGCAGTATCCGGTTATCATTCTATAGCTATCGGTCCAGGTGCCGAAGCTGCGGATTATTCAACGGCTATAGGTTACAATGCAACATCTTCGGCCGCTTGGGCAACATCTTTAGGTTACTCTTCACAAACGTCAGAACGTTATGCAACGGCAGTGGGATATAATTCTGTAGCTTCTGCTTATTATGCAACAGCACTTGGTTACAATGCTGAAGCTTCCGGTACTCATTCTATAGCTATAGGATCGGTTAATGCTGCTTCTGAAACCAACTCAATAGCTATTGGCTGGGGTACAAATGCATCGAAAGCCAATAATGTAGCAATTGGTGGTTCTGCATGCTATGCTGCTACGGGCAGTGGCGTAACCTGTATAGGTGCAAATTCCGGGCCTGTTGCCGGTTCCTCTTTAACAAGTGCTTCTAATATAGTATATCTGGGAAATTCAAATGATACAGTATATATTCCGGGTAATTTGGTTGTTGATAATCATGTTTTATTAAATAGGAATAGTAATAGCAAAATCTACTTTCGAGAAGGAGATGGAAACAAAAATATATTTATGTTTGCTAAAGCAGATTCATCTGGGAAAGCTATGCATGGTAGTTCAATGTATGGAACGATAAATGTCGGAGTATTTGATGCTACAGGTTTTGTTACCGCTATTGATGGGATAAATTCTGACCGTCGTTTGAAATACGTCAGTAAAGAAAACACATCAGGTTTAGATAAAATAAAACAATTAAAAGTATTTAATTACACCTTTAAAAAAGATGAAAAGAAAACTCCACATGTAGGTGTAATTGCTCAAGATTTGCAAAAAGTTTTTCCTGATGCGGTAAAAAAAGGAGTTGACGGCTTTTTAAACATACGTATGGAAGATATGTTTTTTGCAATGATAAATGCAATTAAAGAACTTGATGCAAAATATCAGGCGCAGGAAGCACGTATCAATGAACTTGAAGCCCGTATAGAAAAATTAGAAGCAAGAATTAAATAAATTTGTTTATTCAAAATAAACGGCCGTATATCGGCACGTTTACTTTCATTCCTTACCCGCATTAAAAATATGCGGGTTTTCTTTTATAACCCGCACTTTCAGTATCTATAAAAATAATTTATCTGTAATTAGTAAATTGCAAAGGATAATCGTATTTTTCTTCATTTGAACGCAGAAGCTTGATAATATCCTGCAAATCATCCTTATCTTTTCCGGAAACTCTTACCTGATCTCCCTGTATTGATGCCTGTACTTTCTTTTTTGAATCTTTAATATCAGCAACAATTTTCTTTGCCAGTTCCTGATTTAGGCCCTTCCTGAGCTTAAACACCTGTCTTACTTTGCCGCCAAGCGCATTTTCAACAGGTTGAGGATCAAGAATTTTTATACTCAAATTTCTTTTTACAAGTTTTGATTGGAGAATATCATAAATATTTCTCAATTTCATATCATCACTTGTTGTAATAGTAATTGTTTTATCAGCATCAAGGTCAACAGTTGAACCTGAATCTTTTAAATCAAAACGCGAAGAAACATCACGTTTTACCTGATCAACAGCGTTTACAAGTTCCTGTCTGTCAAATTCAGACACAACATCAAAACTACAATCTTTTGCCATTTGAACCCCCTTCTTTTTTCTTATATGCCATTATAACATGGAAAATGCAAGATAGAAACTACCTTGCATTTTGTTTTGGATGGGGGGATGGATAAACTTTTATTATGTTGTCTTGTTCTTTTTCTTAAATAAATTTTTTATTCTTTGCCCCAGAGTAACTTTAGGCTTTTTAGTACCTTTAACCCAATTTACCAAATCATTCCACTTATTGCCCAAATATTTTGTTAACCCGCCCGAAGTTCTGATACCCTTTCGGATTCTTCCGATGCCGCCCAGTGCAAGAATTACTGCCAATGCGATACCGGCTATTTTCAGAGTTTTCTTTCCATCGTTTTCTTTTTGCTTCATAGTCTGGAATTTATCATGGTCAAGCTGTCTTGGGAGCTGAACTCCGCCCAGAGCCGAAGAATAAGCACCATACATGCCGGCGCCATAAGCACCAAACGGCATATTCAAAGGTCCCATTGTGCTGTTTGCAAGATCCTGATACATTATTGGGGTATCAAAATTACTACCTATCATAACCATTTTCTCCAGATTGAAAACTAACCTTATTTATATAAAGTATTTTTCTATAGAAAAATTTACTAAATTATTAAGAAATATTAAAAAAGACCTTGATATACTCAAGGTCTTTTCAATTAAATTAAGTTTAAAAATAGCTTACTTAGCTGCTTTTGCCGCATCAAAGACAACTGAAAAAGCTTCAGGATCTTTAACAGCCAAGTCAGCAAGCATTTTTCTGTTAACAACAATATTAGCTTTTTTGCAAGCATTAACAAATCTTGAATAGCTCATACCGCGTTCTCTAACAGCAGCATTAATTCTTACAATCCACAAACGACGCATATTACGTTTTGTAGTACGTCTGTCTCTGTAAGCATATTTTAAAGCTTTCATTACAGCAATATTGGCAACTTTAAAAATTCTGCTTCTTGCGCCAATAAAGCCTTTAGCTAATTTTAATATTTTTTTATGTCTTTTACGTAATACATTTCCGCGTTTTACTCTCATTTACTGCCTCCTATCTCGCATACTTTCTGTAAGGTAACTCTTTTGAAATCAATTTGAAATGTGATTTAGAAATTGAAATCGTTTTGAAAATTCTGCGTTTTCTTGAAGCAGATTTGTGTTGAAGCAAGTGGCCGATACCGGCTTGTCTTCTGATAATTTTGCCTGTTGCTGAAACTTTGTAGCGTTTTGCAGCAGACTTGTGTGTTTTCATTTTTGGCATTTTGTCCTCCTTTTGTTTGCCGTAGCAAAATATTTAAATACTAACGGCCGGTGTGTACCAAAGAAGCTTTTGGCATACCAAAGCCATAAAACTTCTGCATAATAATTATATTATGCAAAATCCTTATTTGCAAGCACTTTGTTTAAATATGTTAATCAAAAGTAAGCTTCAAACCCGAATAAACTTCTTTAACTTTCAAATATTCAGATAAAACAAGTTTTGAGTTAAGGTCACAGCAATGTCCGGGGTAAAAATTCTGAATATTTAATGATCTTAGATAAATTCCAAGCTCCCTGATTTTGTATTCTGTTTTATCTTTCAGCCACACTCCGCCGATAAGAGTATTTATACGTTCTTCGCGCGTTACCTTTTTAGCATGATCAATAATATTAGGTAAGCCGATATGCGAACAGCCTGCCATAATAACAAGTCCGTTAGAGCCTTTATACACAACTGCTGTTTCATCATTGTACTTATAATCAGATTTATATTTTATCGGAATTTCACCTAAAAATACAAGTTTTGAAGTTAACCAAACAGGCTGATAAGATAATTCCAAATCAAAAACATCGCATAAATCGCCGGCATTACCGGGGAAACCTATATTACGTTTTTGTGAGTCCAATTTTGGTTCAAAAACATCAGGATGGGCATAAATAGTTTTATGGGTTAAGCTTATACCCGCAGCAAGCATTTTACGATATAAAATATCTAACCTGATAAGCCCAGCTGTATGGTCATTATGCCCATGAGATAAAACAATCTCCGTAACTTCGGTTAAATCAAGCCCCATCTTATATGCATTTTTTATAAAAATATCGCTGTAACCGCAATCAAATAGTATTTTCTGGTAATCGTTTTCTAACAGAAAAGAAAGACCCGGTTCAGCAAGCATATTAAGATTACATCCTGCATTATTGTCAACTAATACCGTGAAATCCATTAATTCCTCGTAAACATATATATACACCTATTATAACAGGATTTTTCATGAATTGCAATATTATATTAATAAAATTTTTGGACAACGGGCAGATTTACTCCGTTGCAGAAAGAGCGTTCCGTTAATCTCACACCTAAACAACCCTGATGACGTTTAAACTGCATTCTGTAAATTGTTTTTATTGTCTTGTCTACAATAGATTTATCGTATTTTGCATAAATTTCTTCCACAGGCTTGTTCTGTTCAATATACATTTCTATAATATCGTCAAGAACAGCATATTCAGGCAGTCTATCCTGATCTTTTTGTCCGGGATGAAGTTCGGCGGAAGGAGCTTTATCTATTATTGCTTGAGGAATTATTTCTTTATCCTTGTTCAAATAATTTGAAAGTTTATAGACATTTGTCTTTGTTAAATCGCAAATCAAATTCAATCCGCCCGCGAGATCTCCGTAAAGTGTTCCAAACCCCATGGCACTTTCAGATTTATTTCCGGTAGATAGAAGAAGCCTGTTTTCTCTGTTTGAATAAAACATTAAAATCAAAGCTCTTAAACGCGCCTGTAAATTCTCTTCCGCAAGGTCGTGGAGCCTTTCTCGATCTTTCATAAATGCGTCAAACAAAGGAGTTATAGGTTCTTTTATTGTATTAATTCCTAAATTTTCAGCAAGCTTTAAACTGTCTGTTACACTGCCTTCAGAAGAAAACATACTCGGCATCAAAACTCCCAAAACATTTTCTGCGCCCAGCGCCTTGACAGCAAGAACAGCTGTCAAAGCGCTGTCAATACCGCCTGACAGTCCGAGGACAACTTTTTTAAACCCTGTATTTTCACAATACTCACGTAAAGCAAAAGTTGTAACCTTTAAAACTTGTTCTTCCATAGGTTCATCATTGAAATCTACAGATTTATGAAAATCTACCTCGGAAACGCCCTCATCACAAACAGGAGCTTGAAGAACTAATTCATTTTTACTGTTTTTTGCAAAACTTCCGCCGGCATAAATATTTTCATCAGCCATTCCGACAGCATTAACATATATAAAATCACATTCAGGTTCAATACTTTCAACAAAATCTTTATAAGTATTCATTGCAAAGTATCTGTTTTTTGCTAAAACATACAAATCACATTCAACATCTTCAATGCAGGTGTCAGAAACAAAAACCTTTTTCCCGCAAATTTCAAAATAACCGTCATTTGAAACTTCAACCTCGCCGTTTCTGATTAGAATGTCCCCGATTAGCAAAGCAGGTTTAGATTGAAGACGGGCAATATCATCATAAAATTTAATCTGTGCTTTCCTGCAATCTTCATCCAATATTAAATCTTTACCGCCCAAATCTTCAATATCCGCACACGGAAAAACAATCAGATCACAATCATCGTTTATTTTATCTTTAATACTTTTAAAATTATAATTAAAATCTGCTGTTTTTAATTTTGTCTGTGCTAATAAAATTTTCATAAATCTACTCCTGCTATTGTAATTTTAAATAATTAACCTTTTCCCAACTTAAATCAAGATATTTGACTTTTGAATCTACAAGTTTAACCTGCGGTAAAATTGAAGGAATTCTTTCTATTCTTTTATAAACATTTTCATCCAACCTGCCGAGTCTTATATTTACAGATTTAATTTTCACATAAACATCATTCGGATTTCTAAAATCTATATATTCAACTGGTTCTTTTGAATAAGTTTCAACATATAATGCAATTTTTTCAATTTGTTTTATTTTATCCAAATTCCATTTTCTGTAATCATCCCCTTTATTACCGTAGGACAAAACCAAAATTGTTTTATAAACAGGTTTTAACGGAAGGAATTCGCGTCCGATAAGTTTTCCGTCAGTCGTAAAAAAGGCAACGGGCTGCACTTTCGCGTCCGGAGAAATAGTAATTGCAGGAATTCTTTCACGTATAATAATCTGAATTCTTGCCGGAAATGCATAACGTCTTATATAAACATTTTCTACCGGGGCAAGTTTCATAAGCTCTTTTTTAATTGAATCTGTCCTTGCCATATATATAGGGACATTAGGCACATCGCTGTTTCTCAACAAAGCCAGAATTTTTGACGAAGGCACGATATTATTGTTAATAATTTCTACAGAATTGTCACCAACACGATTAAACGCTGTTGCCGGCAGATACCAGCCGCGGCATTTTGAACAGTAAACAAGCAGAAATATAAAAAATAAAGAAAGAAAAAATCTCATAAAAGCACGAAAACGTTCCTGCTTGATACGGCCTTTTCTTACAAGACGTTCTCTGCGTTTTTTCTTGACAAGATGTTTACCGTCATCAATAGGAGGCTGATTAATCTCATCAGACTCTGAATTTTCCGTATATTCTTCTATAGATATTTCTGTTATTTCCTCGTCCATTATTTATTCAATCCGGCACTGTTTAATATTAAAAGAACTAATTCATCATAACTTATGTTCATGGCCGCAGCCTGTGCAGGAAGATCACTTATTACTGTCATCCCGGGAATTGTATTTATTTCAAGAAGATAAGGGATATCATCTTTCATCATAAAATCAATTCTTGCAAGTCCTCTGCAGCCCGCTGTTTCAAATGCTTTAACCGAAACTTCTTTAACATGTTTTGTAACACTTTCTGATAAATTTGCAGGACAGATAAAATCCGACATTCCTTTTGTGTATTTTGCTTCAAAGTCATACCATTCTGTCTTTGGTCTTATCTCAAGAATTTCAGTAGCAAACGGTTCGCCGTTGCATTCAAGCACACCGACTGTCACAAAAAATCCGTCGATGAATTCTTCAATTAAAACATCATCATTATATTTTACGGCAATTTCATAAGCAGATTTCAAATCCTCTTTTTTATCAACTTTTGTCATCCCAAAGCTTGAACCCTCACAAACAGGTTTTACAAACAAGGGATAAGTCAGGTCTTTAGTTTTTTCGAAAAGGTCATCACCTTTCCTGACAAAAGCTGATTTGGCCATCGGTATATCAGGATTTGTAGATAAAATACGTTTTGTAAATTCTTTATTCATACACAAAGAACTAGACATAACGCCGCATCCTGTATAAGGGATTTGCAGAATTTCCAATAACCCCTGTATACATCCGTCCTCACCGTATTTGCCATGTAAAGCATTAAAAGCACAGTCATATTTGCCGTCCTTTAGTTTTAATGCTATATCCTTGTCAACAACAACCATTTCCGCATTTTTAAACCCGAGTCTTTGGAGAGCTTCAAAACACCCTTTGCCTGAACGCATTGAAACCTCTGCTTCTGAAGACATTCCCCCGCACAATACGGCAATTTTCGCATTTTTATCTATTTTTGATACAATATTTTGCATAATTCAACCTCTTTTTCATTTTTTCCGCCAAGGAACCTTACCTCGGGCTTTAATTCAATACCGAATTTTTCTTTCACTCTCCTGTACATTTCATACATAGCATTTAAAACATCAAGAGAAGTGCCGTCATCATCATTAATAATAAAGTTTGCATGATTTTCCCAGACATGCACACCGCCTGATACAAAACCCTTCATTCCCGCTTCATCCAGAAGCCTGCCTGCGGAATTTCCCTCAGGATTTCTAAATGTACTTCCGCAATTTGGCAAAGTCAATGACGGCTGTTTATTTTGTCTGAAAGATAAATTTTCATCCATTTTTGCCTGAATTTCATCAGGAGATTTTTCTTTAAGTTCAAATTCAGCCTCCAGAACGGAATAAGGCTTTCTCTGGCATATTGAAGTTCTGTAGCTGAATTCCATTTCTTCATTGCGTAAAGTTATAACGCCTTTTTCAGGACAATAAATTTTTGCAGTTTTTAAAACATCCGCAATCATTTGTCCGTGAGCACCGGCATTCATAAATACCTCGCCGCCCACAGATCCGGGGAATGCTACCATAAACTCAAGGCCACTTAAATGATTTTCCAAAGCAAGTTTGGATAATTTTGTTCCCCTCACTCCGGCACCTGCAGTTACTTTTGTACCGTTGAAAGTTATATTATCCATTTTCTTGGTTAATATAAGAGCTCCGTCATAACCGTCAGATGAAACAAGCACATTAGATAAATTGCCCGCTACATAAGCATCAGGTTCCTTTTCTACTGCCTGAACAAATTCTTCAACATTTTCAGGGAAATATACTCTTGAAATTTCCCCTCCGATTTTAAAAGAAGTAAGTTTTTTTACATCAAAATTTTCTCTATAATCCAATTCCGACACCTTCTTTATTCAAAGCTAAAAGCTCTTTGCCTAAATTTGTAATTGTACCCGCGCCGAGCCCTATTACAACATCATCTTTTTTAAGTTCCGGATATAACTTCTTAGCAACATCTTTTATGCTGCCAGAAATATATTCACAATTAACATTTTGAGAAAGCTCTTCTACAAAATTTTTGGAATTTACGCCTTCAATTTCATCCTCAGACGCTGCATAGACATCAGTAACAATAACTTTATCAACTTTATCAAAAGCCGTTAAAAACTCATCCCATAAATTTTTCAATCTTGTATATCTGTGAGGTTGAAAAACAGCAATAATATGTTTACCGTCCATTCCTTCAGCAGATGAAAGAGTTGCCTTAATCTCGGTTGGATGATGAGCGTAATCATCATATACTGCTATACCGTCAAACTCTCCGACCTTCTGAAATCTTCTTCCCATGCCGGAAAACGTTGCGAAATGAGGTTTGATATCACTGATATTTACCCCTGCCTGATGCAAACTTGCAAGAACAGATAAAGCATTATAGACATTATGTCTGCCTCTTAGAATTATTGTAAGGTCAGTCAAAAATTCACCTTTATAATAAACATCAAAAGTTGTACAATCAGGCTTAAAGGCAATATTTACCGCCTTATAAACAGCATCATTGTTAAGTGCGAATGTCATAGTTTTATGCCCGTGAAGACTCATCGTTGCTTCGCAGTCTGCATTAACAAGAACTAACGAATTTTCAGACATTTTTGAAATAAATTTTTCAAATGTGGAAAGAATTGATTTCAATCCGTCTTTATAAAAATCAAGATGATCCGGTTCAAGATTATTTATTACGCAAATATTCGGGCAATACTTAACAATAGTTCCGTCACTCTCATCAAGTTCCGCAACAAAATATTTACCGTCCTGAGAATGTGCATTAGTTTCAAGAGAAGGGATAATACCTCCAACCACATAAGAAGGTTTTAATCCCGCCTTTTCAAGAACGTAAGAAGAAAGCCCGCTTGTTGTCGTTTTTCCGTGTGTCCCCGAATATCCTAAGAAAAATTTACCCCATCTGGAAATTTCCGCAAGTATATCCGATCTGTGATAAACCGTTAAACCAAGTTCCCTTGCTCTTATCATTTCAGGGTTATTCTCTCTTATAGCCGTACTTGCAACAACTATTGCATCAGAAGGCACATTTTCCTTTTTCTGGCCTATATAAACTTTTGCGCCTAAATCTCTTAATTTTTGAATATATTTACTGTCCGCTATATCAGAGCCGGAAACTTCGCATCCGTTTTCCAACAAATACTTTGCAAGCCCGCTCATCCCTACACCGCCTATTGCGATGAAATAATATTTATGTTTTTCCAAATTTCTATCCCTATACTCTGTTTTTACATATTCTATTATAATACATAAAAGTTTAATAGGGCTGTTTTTTACTATTTGTAAATATTAATTATATTAAATTTTTAGCCAAAATTTATCCGTATAAAAACGAACCCCCGAAATTCATCGGGAGTTCAAGAATTAAAAAATTTATTCAATAAATTTATTTAACCACAATATTAACTAACTTTTTCGGAACAACAATAGTTTTGACAATAGTTTTTCCTTCTGTCAGTTCTTTTATTTTTTCACTGGACAAAGCAAGAGCTTTTAGTTCGTCTTCAGACAATGCCTCATCAGCATCAATTTTGTCCTTAACCTTACCGTTAACCTGAATAACTAAAGTAATTGAACTTGCTTTGGCGAGATTTTCATCCCATTTCGGCCATTCAACATCATGAATTGAACCTTCACCGCCCAAATCACTCCAGGCTTCTTCTGTCAAATGAACTGCAACAGGCGACATAAGTTTGATTAAAGAAACAATTGCAAAACTCAAAACTGCTTTATCTTCTTCATCCAATTGAGCTTTTTTGCCTCTCCAATCATATATTGCATTAACAAGTTCTCTGTATTTGGAAATTACAGTATTAAACTGGAAATCATTTGAAATGTCATTTGTAATTCCCTTAATTGCAATATGAACAAGACGAACCATATCGTCATTCTCTTTTTTGAGTGAAGAGTGGAGAGTGAAGGGTGAAACGGTAATATATTCAGCATTTGAAGAGATTAATCTCCAAACCCTGTTCAGGAATTTGTAACAGCCTTCAACGCCTGCATCTGACCAGTCAAAATCACGTGCCGGCGGTGAATCAGAAAGTATAAACAATCTTGCTGTATCAGCGCCGTAATTTTCGAATATTTCGTCAGGGTCAACTGTATTACCTTTTGATTTTGACATTTTTGAACCATCTTTCAAGACCATACCCTGAGTTAGAAGATTTTTAAACGGTTCATCAAAGTCAAGAAGTCCCAAATCTCTTAAAGCTTTTGTAAAAAATCTTGAGTAAAGAAGGTGTAAAATTGCGTGCTCAATACCGCCGACATACTGGTCAACCGGAAGCCATTTATTTACCTTGTCTTTTGCAAACGGCATTTTATCATTTTTTGCATCGGAATAACGAAGGTAATACCAGCTTGAGCATACAAATGTATCCATAGTATCGGTTTCACGTCTTGCAGGGCCGCCGCAGCAAGGACATGTTGTATTTATAAATGTCTTTGATGTGGTTATCGGAGATTTTCCGACAACGCTGAAATCAACATCTTTCGGAAGTAATACCGGTAACTGATCTTCAGGTACAGGCTGAATTCCGCATTTATCGCAATATACAACAGGAATAGGAGCACCCCAGTATCTTTGTCTTGATACAAGCCAATCTCTTAATCTGTATTGAGTTTTAAATTCTCCAAATCCGCCATCAACAGCCTTCTGAGTAATAGCTTTTTTTGCTTCTTCGTTATTCATTCCGTCAAATTCGTTGGAATTAACAAGAATACCGGGTTCTGTATAGGCTTCTGTAAGTTCCCTCGCCCCTTGTGGGAGAGGGGTAGGGTGAGGGGTAATAACTTCTTTTACAGGCAGGTTATATTTCTTAGCGAAATCAAAGTCTCTTGTATCATGGGCCGGAACCGCCATAACAGCACCCGTTCCGTATTCCACAAGTGCATAATCTGCAGTCCACAGCGGGAATTTTTCACCTGTAAACGGATTTATGCAATGTGTTCCTAGAGGAACCCCTGTTTTAACTCTGTCAGTAGATAGTCTTTCAATCTCCGTCATTTTACGCGCGTTAGCACGGTACGCTTCAACAGCTTCTTTATTTTCCGGAGTTGTTAATTTTTCAATATCTTTGTATTCGGGAGCAACAACAAGATAAGTTATACCGTGAACAGTATCAGGTCTTGTTGTATAAACAGGAACTTCCAAATCATTTTCAACGACTTTAAATTTTAAAATTGCACCTTGAGATTTACCAATCCAGTTTGCCTGCATTGTTTTAACGTTATCACCCCATCCCGGCAATTTGTCTAAATCTTCAAGAAGAACTTCCGCATAGTCTGTAATCTTTAAGAACCACTGGGAAAGATATTTTTTCTCAACAACATGGTCGCATCTCCAGCATTTGCCGTCTATAACCTGTTCGTTTGCAAGAACGGTTCCACATTCTTCACACCAGTTTACAGCAGCTTCTTTTTTATAAGCAAGACCTTTTTTATACAATTGGAGGAAAAGCCACTGCGTCCATTTATAATAATCAGGTTTGCAGGTTGTAACTTCTCTGTCCCAATCATAAGAAAGTCCAAGCATTTTTAATTGTTTTGTCATATATGCAATATTTTCATCAGTCCAGGTTTCGGGATTTGCTCCATGTTTCATTGCGGCATTTTCAGCGGGGAGACCGAAGCTGTCCCAGCCCATCGGATGAAGGACATTATAACCGTTCATCTTTTTAAAACGGGCAATAACATCTGTTATTGTATAATTCCTGACATGACCCATGTGAAGTTTACCGGACGGGTAAGGAAACATTGATAACGCGTAATATTTAGGTTTGTCACTGTTATCAGGGGTTTTAAAAACATCTTTTTCTTCCCATATTTTTTGCCATTTTTTTTCTATTTCCTGTGGAAAATAAGCATCTTTCATTCTTTTATCTCTCCTAATCTACTTTAAAAATATTAGCACAAAAAAAAGTTTTTATGTATAATAAGATTATGAAAAAGTTATCCGTTTTATTATTCACAGCTTTATTATTAATTGGTAATATACAGATGCCGTGTGAAGCAGTTTTTTTTGCTGCGCAAAAAGCCAGAATAGAACAAAATAGAGTTAATAAGTCTACTTTAAATGCAATAAAAGGTGTTATTAATCAACAAAGCGTTTATACAAATAAGTATGATCTGGAAGGTCTAAAATCTCTTTATTCGCCCAATTTTGTAAATTCTGACGGATTTACAAGAGATATTTATTTCAAACTCATTGAAGAAACATGGAAAATTTATCCTGATATAGTTTATTACACTGATATTAAAAATATTGAATTCAGTGAAAACTATGCTGCCGTTCTTGTTGAGGAGTCTGCCGTTGCAACATCACAGGAAAATATGGGAGAATTTACAGCAATAGGTGAGCTGTATTCTACATCAAAGTGTATATATTATTTGGAAAAACAGGGACAAAAATGGTTAATAAGCTCTGAAAAAATCTTAGAGGAAACATCCTCTTTAAAATACGGTGATGCAAGATATGTAAATATGGAGCTTACCGCTCCTAATCAGACAGGTGCAGGAAAAACATATACCGCAACTTTAAAAGTAGATACCCCGAAAGATTCTGTAATTGTTGCGTCTATCAATAAAGAAAATATTGTTTACCCGCAAACTCAAACGAGTGAGGCTTTCAGAAAACTGCCGGATGATAATATTTTAGAGCGTTATTTTACTTCAAATACACAAAATGTAAATGAATATACCGTTGCCTCTGTAGGGATTACAAGAGCTGAGAATTACTCACCTGACAAAATTCGTGTTTATATGGGCGGGTTAGCATTTTTAATGACAAGAGTAAATGTAATTCCTCAAAATAATTATGTAAAATTTGATAATGAGCAGCCGGTTAAGGATAATGAAAATGGAAAAGGTAAGTAAATTTATATATTTTGCAGTATGTTATGTATTTTTTATTTTTACGGATCTTTACCTGTCCAATATGATGGTTGAACAGCTTGCCGGCGGATATAAGATGTCAAATCCTGTATTTTCGCTTAATTATATAAAAAATACAGGTGCTGCATTTAGTATTCTACAGGATTCAAGAGAACTTTTGATAATTTTATCAATGATAGCACTTGTTTTACTGGCGATTCACGTCATTAAAAATATTAAAACAATTTCTTTAAAAGCAATATTTTTTATTTCTCTTTTATCCGCAGGAATTGCCGGAAATCTGCACGAAAGAATTGTATACGGATATGTAAGAGATTTTTTTCAGCTTAATTTTATAAATTTTCCAGTCTTTAATATCTCTGATATATTCATAAATATCGGTGTTATTGCACTGATAATTTTGATACTTATAAAAAAGACAAAATAATGGGAGTTCCTGAAACACAAAGGTCAATTTACAGTTGTTGGACAAATTATGATATTTTATGTTGACGAAAATGATGAAAATAAAAGGCTTGACAGCTTCTTATCGGAAATAATACCTGATTTATCCCGTTCAAAAATTCAAAATTATATAAAATCAGGAGCGGTAAAAGTTAACAGACAGGGGAAAAAGCCTTCTTATTCCTTAAAGGAAAGAGATAAAATAGAATTTGAAGCGCCTGAAAAAGAAGATTTATCAATAAAACCGCAAAGTATTCCGCTTGATATAGTATATGAAGATGAAAATATGCTTGTAGTAAACAAACCTTCGGGAATGCTCACGCACCCTACAGCTTTAGAAAGAGAAAACACACTTGTTAACGCTCTTTTATACAAATACGGAAATAATTTATCAGATATTAACGGAGAATTCAGGCGCGGAATTTTGCATAGATTGGACAGAAATACTTCGGGACTTTTAATGATAGCAAAAAACAACAAGGCTCACGAATTTCTTGCAAATCAAATTAAAAATCACACATTAACAAAAAAGTACCGAGCAGTTGTTAAAGGGAATTACGAGGCAGATAATGATATTATTGGCCTTCCAATCGGGAGAAACCCTAACCAGCCGCATAAAATGACGGTTAGAGATGACGGAAAAGAAAGTAAAACAATCGTAAAAGTTCTTGAACGATTTAAAGATGCAACGTATGTTGAACTTACGCTCATCACAGGCCGAACACACCAGATACGTGTACATCTTGCGTATAAAAAACATCCGGTATTTAATGACACTCTATACGGGGCAGGACAGAGCAAAGTAAAAACACAGGAGCAGGTTTTGCAATCATATTATCTGAGGTTTACAAAACCGTTTGGAGATGAAATAATAGAGTTAGAAATTGAACCTGATGAAAAACTTAAAAAGGTTTTAAAATATTTGAGGAGCTAAAGAATGAAAATAATATCAATAATTTCAATACTAATTTTATGCGGACTTTTATTAATGAACTATCAGGATACCGCGGGAATAACTCTTTTGAGCAGCAAAATTGCGCAGATACTTCATATTACACCAAAATCAATTACGTTAAACATGTCAGTTTATACACTTGTTGTATTTTTGCTCGGACAAATTTCCGCAATATGCTTTTTCGCTCCGCTTTATACATCATTGAAAGAAAAATATAAAGCTTACAAACGGGAACTTGAAAAAGGCTCTATATCAAATACATCTGCCGAAGCAAAAATTCAGGTGCTTGAAAACAAGATTACAGTTCTTGAAAAAGCACTTGACGATGCACTTAGACAACAAAAAAAGGACAATTAAAATTGTCCTTTTTTATAACTTCAATAATTAAATTTAAGCTTCCTGTTTTGCTTCTTTCTGCTGATTAATAAGGTTTTGAAGTTTTTCTTTAATTTCGTCGCCTTTTTTCTGCATATCAGAAACAACATCGTCTGCTTTTGATTGAATTTGTTTTACGGTTTCATCGGCTCTTCTCATAGCATCTTTTGCGCTATCGGCTATCATTGCACGTGTTTCTTCACCTGATTTAGGAGCAAGAAGAATACCTGCTATTGCACCGATTGCTCCACCGACTATAAAACCTGCTAAAAATTTAGTTGCTGACATAATGACTCCTTTACTGTTTTTCGTTATTATTTTAACTTTTACAAATTAATTATTAATCACCATAAACGGCTATTTTTTAAATAATTTATAAGCTGTCACAAAACCGTTAAACAACCCGCCGATAAGACTTCCTGACACTGCTTTTGTTTTATCAATAATTTTACCTACGGCTGTTTTAAAATCTCCGACCCCTTTATCTGTATTTTTTACTATCTCGTTTATTGAGCTTAAAGTTTTATTTAATTCCTGCAATGTCGGTTTTAATTCCGTATTAACAATTATTGATGTTTCATTTAGATTTTTTGCCAGTTTTGACAAGTCTATCAAGAGTTTTACAAGAAATCCCGCAACCACAATCAAAATTATTCCAGTTGCCCAGGTCAAAAAAGTTAACCCTTGATTTAACGCAATTTGTGACATCTCCATTTATAAATTTCCTTTACTTAATTGTATTCTGTGTATTCATCATTAATTTCTTCAAGCTCTTTGGCTTTTTGAAGTTTTCTTGATTTTACCATATTATTAAACTTTCTCAATTGCCTTTCAAGCTTATATTTCATCAAATCAATGTTTTCAAGTGCCTGCTTTTTAGCTTCCTTAATTGCCGGAGAATTTTTTTCATAGAATTCACAGGCTGCATCTTTAATCTGACGTCTGGATTCCTCACCGGACTTAGGCGCATACAATACACCCGCAATAATTCCGCCGACAACACCGGCCAACAAGCCCATTCCAAACATTAATGATTTATTTTTACTCATAACATAACCTCATCTTTCATTTATTATTTTATCATATTTTTGTTAAGATTACAAGCTAAATAATGAAATTGCCCGCTATATCTTGGATTACGCCTGCTATACTGTAAGCATTTGAATATTTTTTTGATTTTGATTTGAATAGAAAAAGAACTACATAAATAGCAATTACTATTAAAAGTTTATTAAAAATCTGCTTTTTCTTGTGGCACACAAAATTTATAAACTTATCAAAATTTAAACTTAGAGAAGTTGCCAGACATCTTCCGTACTGCAAACAAACTTCTGCCAGCGGATTGAATGCCTCAACACAACAATTAAGGTCATTTACCTTCCTGTCCAGTTTTGTTATAAAATTAATCACCGTAACTGCAATGATTAATTCAGCTATAAAAATTATTGCAATAAATAAATACATTTCTCTTATTCTTACTTTTGTATTATATTAATATAGGATAAAATAACAAAGAAAAAAATAGAATACGTCTAAAGGACTATTTATGATAAACAAACTTAAGTTTTACCTGTCATTAATAATAGCAAGGTGTGCATATATCGGGATAAAGTTGTTAAACAAATCTTCAGGGACCTCATTTGTGGGAATGCTGGTCTTAAAAATCTGTCCTGACTTTCTTAAATACTGCTCAAAATATATAAAAAAACGAATTGTTACAATAACCGGCACAAACGGGAAATCAACAACATCGGGTCTTATTGCGCATATTCTTGAAACCGCTCATCAGGAGGTTATTCACAATCTGAAAGGCGCAAATATGCTAACAGGAGTTGCAAATGTTTTTGCACTGTGCATAAGACCGTTCAGAAGATTTGATTACGCAGTTATTGAATCTGATGAAGCTTATCTTTCCAAATTATATGATTTTATGAAGTCTGATTATCTTGTTGTAACAAATCTTTTCCGCGATCAGCTCGACAGATACGGAGAATTAAATACAACAGCAGGTTTCATAAAAAATGCAATCGACAAAAATCCTGATTTAAAACTGGTTTTGAACGCTGACGATCCTATTGTAGCGACATTTAACAGAACCAAATATGCTGTTTATTATGGTTTTGAGAATGTGGAATATAGATGTACTTACGAACATAAATCAAATGCTCCTTCAGAAGTATTTAACTGTGCCTGCGGAGAGGAACTTAAGTATTCAAAACAATTTTTTGCACAGCAGGGACACTATTATTGTTCAAAATGCGGTTACAAACGCCCGCAATGTACATACCCTGCAGATGTGATTGTTTATGACGATTACTCAATTATTAATGTTCAAAACAGAGGGATTTCTCTGGAATTTAAAGTAGGCCTTGCTGGATTATATAATGCTTACAATGCTCTTGCGGCAATATCATTCGGTTTTGAATGCGGTCTTAATCAGCAGGAAATCCAAAAAGCTCTGGACAGCTATCACGCAATTTTCGGCAGAACTGAAAAATGTCTGATTAACGGAAATCCGGCCGTTATACAGCTTATTAAAAACCCGACAGGCGCAAGCGAAGTTTTAAAAACTGTAGATTTAAAATCAAATATTGTAATTGCTATTAATGATAATTATGCAGACGGACGCGACATTTCCTGGCTTTGGGACAGCGATTTTGAACAGCTTAAAAACGCGGAAAAACTTGTCATTACATCAGGAACCCGTGCGAACGATATGGCAACAAGATTAAAATATGCAGGAATTCCGCAGGAAAAAATTATTATTGAACCAAATATAAAAAAGGCAATAGATAAAGCGACAATGAACGGTAAAACGACTATTTTGCCGTCATATACCGCTCTTTTAAAACTAACTAAAGAAAAGAGGTAAAAATGTTATTAGGTGTAAATATAGATCATATAGCAACATTGAGAAATGCCAGAGGCGGAGTTGAACCAAGCGTAGAAAAAGCTGCCGAAATTGCGGAAGAAAACGGTGCTTCATCAATTACAACCCACCTGAGAGAAGACAGAAGACACATCAAGGATGAAGATGTGTATTCTCTTATCCATCAGCTTAAAACACGTTTAAACCTTGAAATGGCAATGGCCGATGATATTCAAAAAATTGCACTGGATATAAAACCTTATTCCATCTGCCTTGTTCCTGAAAAACGGCAGGAAATAACAACCGAAGGCGGGTTAGATGTTGCAGGGCAGCTTGAAAAAGTAACCGAATTTATAAAACCGCTTCTTGATGCAGGAATAATAGTAAGCCTTTTTATTGATCCCGATGAAGAACAGGTCAAAGCATCAGCAAAAACAGGCGCACAATTTATTGAAATGCACACAGGGACATACTCTGAATGTTTCGGTTACCCCGAAGAAGAACAGGAATTCCAAAAACTAAAAAAATCAGCTGAACTTGCTCAGAGTTTAGGATTAAAAGTTAATGCAGGACACGGGCTTAATTACGAAAATGTCCACAGAATGCACGAAATAGAAGGGATTCACGAACTAAATATCGGACACAGCATAATTTCACGTGCAGTATTCACAGGTTTGCCCGAAGCAGTATCAAAAATGAGGGATTTAATTAAATGAAATCAGAAAAAGAAATAGCCGAAGAAATGGCACAGGTAGTCGAACAAATGCGCCTTGACGATATTGAAGATAACCCTGATATTATAGATGAATATTTTGACTGTGATTGCTGCGGAGAGAATAAATGTCTTGCCGGTTCTATAGAATATGACGGTTACAGACTTTGCAACGACTGTGTTCTTTTAGCCGAAACAGGATTTGCACTTAATAAAATAAAATCTGTGGCAGAGCTTATTGAGGCAATAGAAGATAAACATCTTGAAGAACTTGCGAAATTTATACGAGAAGAAGAGAAACGCGAAAATAACTAAACAGCAATTTTAACTAATCCCAAAGAATGCGCAAAAGTTTTAACTAATTCTAAAGAATTAGAAACATTTCTTTACATATAGTTAAAAAGAATTAGTTTTGTGGTATATAATATATATACGGAAGATATAGGGAGCGAAACTAACAATACATATATAATTCATAAGCATGACGGGTTTGAATCGCAACCCCGTCATTTTTCTTTATTACAAGTCGGGGACTATGCGTCCCCACACCCCGCACTTAATTTCTTTCTTTTTAAGCAACGCAAAAAGAAAGAAATTAAGCAAAGAAAGAAAAACGCGCGATTGTTTGATTACTGCTAAACTCAACATGA
>CALUQH010000002.1 GCA_944322885.1 Candidatus Gastranaerophilales bacterium
ATTAAGATTATCAAGTATATTTTCCATATCCCTTCCCAAAATAAAATTTTTGTGATATAATCAGCATAAACTAAAAATGTGTAGATTGCAATTAGAAAGTGAGAAAAATGGTAGAAATTGATATGAAAAATATATTGATGGGTTCTGAAGATGACGCACAGGAAAAACAAAATTCAATCATGGTTCCGATTGATGATGATATGGATAAAGTTTCCGCGGATTCTCCGGATACGGTTGATGCGTTGGCTATGGAACTTGCTACCATTCAGCAGTCTGCAAAAAGAGTTGCAATAATCGGAAGCCGTAATCTCCCTATTACTCATCAACAGATGATTGAAACACTTGCAACGGCTCTTGTTATGCAGGGTAATACAATTATTACATCCGGCGGTTCATCGGGTACTAACGCTGCGGCTATCCGCGGTGCTATGAAGGCTAATCCGGATAAATTGAAAGTTATTTTACCGCAGACTATAGGCCAGCAGCCTTCTGATGTTCAAAATCAGCTTATCGGTGTTCCGAATATTGTTGAACATCCTGACCGCGCAATGATGACACTTGCTGACGCATCAAGAGTCTGCAACAGAGAAATTATAGATGATTGCAATCAGTTAATTTGTTTCTTGTCACACACCAGTAAAACATTACATAACGCTGTTCAGTACGCTGAAGAAGGGCATAAAGTTATTACTGTATTCTATTTAGATTAATTAAATTAAAATACGAATAGGACAGGTGTTTTCAGGTAATTAATTTCAACTTAGTTTTGTCTGTAGTCCATTGCCTGAAAGGGTAGTCTTTATTCTCTTTTACAAATTTCAATAAATCCTGTTTTTTGTCTATTTTTAATTTATTTAGCGATTTGGGAAATACTACAATTTGATTATCTAATTCTAAACCGTCGAATTGCGGATATTGTGTTTCAAAATAGGCTTGATTTTTGCTGATTGATTTGGCTTCTGCGGCAGAAACTTGTTTAAATTTCATATTTTGTAACCCGCTGATGGTATAAATTGTAGGCTGCGGGTTATCTAATTTTTTTGTGCTGCCAATATGCAAGGGAGCATCTTTACTCCTTATATTTGCATAGAACGGGCTTAATTTTTTTGTTCTTGTGAGATATAGGCCATATCCATACTTATTTAATCCTTCACCTGAGCCTATTTTTGAAGCGTCGAAAAAGTCAAAATTAAACGGAGAGCCATGATAGGCTATATCAGGCTTTATTTCAGCTTTAGGATGGTTATAGAATAATTTGGTCGTCTTATCAAATTTGGCAGTTTTTTCTGCAAAATTTTTACTGCCGGATTTTATCCAATTTGAGCAATGTCTGATTAAGTTTATTCCTATATCATATTTTCCCATATTATAGTTCTCTTTTTTTTATTTTCCCCTTATATATTATAAAATTTTTTTTTATTTAAAATTGCTTGCATTTAAAAGAAGTTTGTATTTATGTTACAATGGATATTATCATCAATTTGCAAAGGATTTTTATGAATGAACAATTAAAAAGATTAACAGGCAAAAATAAAAACGACTATGAGGCTGTTGCAAATCATCTGGTAAATGATTGCGATACCGAACTTTTTAAAGAACTTGTAGAAAATGACGGTTTTTTATTTGATTTTGTAAAACAAAATACTGCTCAAAGGATTGAAAATGCCGTTAATGAAACAAATTACAAAAATCTTGTGGAATTTTTGAAATATTATTCTCCGTCTTACGAAGATGCGATTATAAATTCTCTTGTAAAATATGCGGATGAAGATGTAACCGATACAATGCTTGAAAAACTTGAAAATGGTACGGTTGATGAAAAAATTTATGCGTCAAAATATTTTATTTATATTCAGGACCCGCTTGCGTTGGAATTTTTAAGAAGCGGAGCGCATTCTGAAAATGAATTTTTGTTAAATAATTGTGCTTCGGCTCTTGCGGCTTATAATGACAGAGAGTCTTATAACAATGCTATTGAAAATTTAAAAAGCAGTGATGACTTTGAACAACTTTCCGCTGTTAAATTTTTAGTTGCGTACGGGGATAAAAATGCTGTTGGGGATATCCTAAATGCAATGAAAAATTCTGCCATGGAGGAAAATATTGCGGGAGAAATTCCTTATCTTGCAAGTATTTTTGAACTTCTTGATGAACGTTATGAGGACGGTCTGCTTGTTTTAAATAATATTATAAACGGTCTTGGAGAAATTTTTCCGCTTTCGGTCGTATTTGACTACGAATTGTTCGATGTTTTTGAACGTTTAATTCACAATTTCAACGACAGCAAGGGAGCAATTGTTATTCTTAACGCTAAAGAAAAATTTGATACTCTCACAGAAAATGACGAATATTTGTTTGATGAAGACAAAGACACGAAAAACGAAGTTCAGGATATAAAAAAACTGCTCAAAAGTGTTAATAAAAAAGATTTGGAAAAATATGTCAATGACGAATTAAACGAAAACAGTCCTTTTGTCTTTACTGCACTTGATTTTGCAACTGATGTACTTGCAGTGAAAGAACTTTTAAAATCGAGTAATCAAACTCTTATTTTAAAGACGGCGGAAGTCTTAAAAAAACTGGGAGCTTTTGACGAAACGGTAAAAACAGTTGCATTGCTGAAAGTTACGGATATAAATATTAAAGCGATAATACGTTCGTTATAATTATTGAAGATAAATTTTCTATGATATAATTGCGGTATGAAAAAGAGAGTTTTAATTGTCGATGATTCATCTAAGTGGGTTCTGTATCATAAAGATGCCATAAGGGAGATTTTTAAAGACGGGGCGGAAATTGTTACTGCTTCCTCCGCTCAGGAAGGGGTTGAGAAAATTACGTCTTCAATTGATACTCCTTATGATTTTGTTTTGACTGATATGCAGATGGAGTCTGATTTTTTACCTCTTTATGCAGGAGAATGGTTTATAAAGCAGATACAATTTTTTAATGAATATAAAAATACAAAAATTATAATAATCTCGGCAACGGGCAATATACGTCAGATTGCGGAAAAATACTCTGTTGATTACATCCCCAAATACAGGTGTAATGATTTGAATGAATATTGTAACAAATTATTAAATTCTTAGTTAAATCTTTAAAGTTTTACGCATTAATTTCCGATACATAAATTGTTGAAAGGTTAGGGCGCAAGCCTTGGGTAATCAGATTTGAAATGAAAAGGAGAACAGTTATGTACGGATATATATCCTGGCCCGGAGTATACAGTTTTAAACAAGAAATCGGAATGTTCATGGAATATTTACGTGAACAGATTGACGAAGTTATGAAAAAGATTGAAGAGACAGAAGATGCAATCGCAAAGTAGCGTTTGCAAAGCATAGAAGTTGATTAGGATTTGTAAAGCCGGTATTTATATACCGGCTTTTTGTTTTTAAATTTTATTAAATGTCAATTTGTTGTTTTCTGTGTCAGCTTTAATCTTGTCGCCTTTTTTAAATTCTCCTTCAAGAATTTTCATGGAAAGCGGAATTTCAACAAGCTGTCTTATAGCCCTTTTTAGGGGTCTTGCACCGAACAGCGGTTCATAGCCTTCATTCGCAAGAAAATCTTTTGCACTGTCGGTCAATTCAAGTTCGATGTCCTGATCAAGCAGGCGTTGTTTCAAAGAATTTGTCTGAATATCAACAATTCCTTTTAATTCTTCAAGGGTTAACGCTTTAAACATTATAATTTCATCAATACGGTTTAAAAATTCCGGTTTAAATTTTTCTCTGAGAGCCTTGTTTATTTCTTCTTTTTTCTCATCTTCCGATAGATGTTCGTCAAGAATAATACTGCTTCCCAGATTGCTTGTCATAATTATAACTGTATTTTTAAAGTCAATAAGTCTTCCCTGTCCGTCCGTAAGTCTTCCGTCATCAAACATCTGGAGCATAAGGTTGAAGATATCTGGATGTGCTTTTTCCGCCTCATCAAATAAAACGACGGAATAGGGTTTTCGTCTGACGGCTTCTGTAAGCTGTCCCCCTTCTTCATAACCGACATAACCTGCAGTTGCTCCGATTAATCTTGATATGGCGGATTTTTCCATAAATTCTGACATATCAATACGAACAAGTGCATCTTCATCGTTAAACAGTATATAAGCAAGGGTTTTTCCGAGTTCTGTTTTCCCCACCCCTGTTGGCCCTAAGAAAAGGAAAGTTCCTATCGGGCGTTTCGGATCTCTGAGGCCTGAACGTGAAAGACGGATTGCGTTTGCGATTTTTGTAACAGCTTCATCCTGCCCTACAACACGTTTGTGCATTACTTCTTCCATTCCGATTAATTTTTTTGATTCGTCTTCCATAAGGCGATTGACAGGAATGCCTGTCCATTTTGCAACAATTGCGGCAATATCATCCTCATCAACTTCTTCTTTTATCAATCGTTTTTTTGTAGACTGACTCTGAATAGTTTTAAGTTTCTTTTCCATATCAAGCATCTGGCTGTATTTGACTTCCAGAGAGGCTGTCATTGTAGGATTTTTCTTGGAAATTTCAATTTGAGATTTTAGTTTTTCTATATTTCTTTTTACGGCTGCTGCGGAATCTATTACTTTTTTTTCATTAAGCCACTGTTCTTTTAAGTTGTTTATTTTTGTTTCAAGATCTGTAATTTTTTTAGCTAATTTTTCTGCTTTTTTCAGTGCTTCTTCGGAGCCGTCTTTTTCAAGAGCTTTTTTATTCATTTCAAGCTGCATTTTTTCGCGGATAAAAATATCTATTTCTTCGGGCATTGTATCAATTTCTATTCTTAAAGCTGATGCGGCTTCGTCAAGAAGGTCGATTGCTTTGTCCGGAAGATGTCTGTCTGCGATGTATCTGTGGGATAGTTTTACGGCTGCAACTATGGCATTGTCCATAATTTTAATCCCGTGATATCCTTCGTATTTGTCTTTCAAGCCTCTAAGTATGCTTATTGTAGTTTCAACCGAAGGTTCGTCGGCAACTACCGGTTGAAAACGGCGTTCCATTGCTTTGTCTTTTTCAATATACTGTCTGTATTCATCTATTGTAGTTGCGCCTATAACTCTTATTCCGCCTCTGGCAAGCATTGGTTTTAAAAGGTTTCCTGCATCTGCTCCCCCTTCCGATGAACCGCCTGCGCCCATAATAGTGTGAATTTCATCTATAAACAGAATTAAGTCGTCTGATTTTTCTTCTATGGCTTTTAAGACTGATTTAAGCCTTTCTTCAAATTCGCCCCTGTATGAGGCTCCTGCAAGCATTGCTCCTAAATCAAGCGCCATAATTTTATCATTTTTAAGACTTTCAGGAACATCACCCGATACAATACGCTGTGCAAGTCCTTCTATAATTGCGGTTTTACCGACGCCCGGTTCACCGATTATTACAGGGTTATTTTTTGAACGTCTGTTTAAAATCTGGATTGTACGTCTGATTTCATCATCTCTTCCGATTACCGGATCGAGTTTGTTTTGCTTTGCTGCTTCTGTCAAATCTGTTGTGTATTTTTCTAATGCATCATTTTTTTTGCTGTTTTGTATATCTGATTTAACGTTTTTTGATGAGTTTGAAACAGAAGCTGTTTCTTTTGCTGAAGTTGTGTTTGCAGATTGATTTTCTTCTGTTTGCGTTTCTTCCACATTGATAATGTTGTTGACTTCTTCGGTCATTTTTTCATATAGTTCGAGCCTGTTTATACCGCTTTGCTCCCATAAAAAGTTTAATGTTTTATTGTCAATTCTGAACAGGGCAAGTAAAAGATGTTCAATACTAACCTGTTCATCATTTCTTTTTTCTGCTTCGTCACTTGCAACATTCATCATTGCAATTGTTTCTGCGGAAAATCTGACATCGGAAAATCTTCCTCTCGCATAATATGAGCGTTTTGACAGATAATTGTTTAATCTGTCGACAATTTGCGGATTATCTGCTCCGACGCGTTCAAGTAAAATTTTGGGCAGGTCATTTTTATCAAGCATTAAAGCGAGCATTATGTGTTCAGGGGCAAGTTCTGCAAAATTTCTTGCAACAACGATTGACTTTGCTGATTTGATAATTGCCTGAACGTGGTCGGTTAAAAGCATTTTTATATCCCTTCTCGTACGTGATTACAAAGTTAATTACAATATTTACAATTATATTATTTAACCAAAATAAAATCAAAATTGTTTCAATAATTTAAAATGAAAAAGTAAACAGTTCTCTGATTTCTACACCGAGAGCATCAGCAATAGCTATTAATTTTTCTAAAGTAGGATTTGCTTCGCCTCTTTCAATTTGTCCCATATAGATTTCACTTATGTCTGTTTTTTCTGCTAACTTTTCCTGAGAATACCGTTTACTTTTTCTTAGATACGCTATTTTCGCACCAAGTTTTTTATAAGCGTTGTTATTCATCATGATTAACTTATTATAAATTCTTGACTAAACAATTACTAAATGGTACTAATATGGTTATGTATGTTGTCAGTATATTTTTATAAATTAAAAGGAAGTAATTAATGGTCTATAGTAAAGATATTAAATTTACAGAAGTCGAGAAAAAAATCATTGAACAGTTGAAATACGGTTATACAAATCCAGAAATCGGAAATATTTTGCACATAAGCCGTCACACGGTAAAGTATTATCTTTCTTCTATTATGAACAAACTCGGAGCGGTTAACAGGATAAATGCGGTATTTTTGCTTGCATCAGGCGGATATTTTAAAGAGATTGAATAAGATTTTTTGCAATATTGACGGCTTCGTCAAAAATGTATTTATTTCTTAAAAAGTCTTCTCTTTCTATATACCTGCTTACAATTTTTCTTGCGAAGCTTCCGATGGCAATTCCGTTATAGTTTATCCCGCACATTCGGGCAAGTTCTGATGTTTTTGAATTAGTTCCGCCTGAAAGCATTATATAAACAGGTAATTTTGCATTTTGAACTATTTCCGCCGTTGCAACGGCCTGAAGAGTTGTTTTGTAATCATCTTTACCCCCGCTCATTGGAAAACCGTCCGCCTGAACTATTGTGGAATAAGGTTTGCGGTTTCCAACAGTATGTTTTATAAGTTGAAGCATTTTCTCTTCGCTCAAATGTCCGCGTGCGGTGCAGATACTTAGCATTCCGTCATAAATTTTATTTATATCGTTCCATTTATTCAATGCTTCTTCAATATTTTCACCCATTGCGTGAAGCTCGATACAGTCAATCCCTTTTTCTATTAACGGCAAAAGAATGGTATTTAAATCCATATCTTCTTCAATAAAAGAGATTGCTCCGTGTCTGCATACGGAATAACACCTTCCGCAGCCGATACAACGAGCTGCGAGCACTTTACAGTGTCTGATGGTTTTTTGCGGGCAGATTTCTTCGCACTTATGACAGCCAACACATTTTTCGTAATCAATTTGAGCTTTTCTTATATGCGGGTCGCCTTTAATCCCGACACTTACGCACAAATATCCTTCTCTGTCCCCTAAACCGCGTTTTGCGGCATCGACAATTTCAGGCTTTGCTGACAGATCAAAAAATTTACATCCGGCAGCAGAATAGAGTGCAACAAGTTTCTCGACCTCTAAAGCGTCCTCGTTTCCTGCTCCGCAGACCAATTTGAAACATTTACGGCTGTCAAGAAGTTCTTTTAACATCTAGTACACCATATTGTTATAAATGATTTCAGACGCTTTTACAATAAATTCTTTCCCCAGAGGAGAATTATGCGGACGATGTGCAAAAATTACCACAATATATTTCTTTCCGTTCGGGGCATAAACTATTCCCGCATCCCCGAGCATTTTCCCTATGTCGCCTGTTTTGTGAAGGAAAGTTGCACCGGACGGCAGACCTGCCGCTATAAGGCGGTTGTTATGAACATGCCCCATATAATCAAATATTTTTTCGCGTGATGATGTACTTAAAAAATTAGGATTATCAATGTTATAAAGAATAGTTGCCATATCACGCGCCGTTGAGTGATTTGTTCCGCCTAAATCAGGAAGCCACGTTTGTACGTAAGTGTGTTTTAATCCCCATTCTCTTATACCGGAATTGATATCAGTCATAGAGCCGAGTTTTGCCATAAGCATATTAGTTGCGGAATTATCAGATTCCGTTATCATCATTCTGGCAAGAGTGTCTATTGTATATTTTGAATTTGCGGCCTTAAATTGTAAACTTCCGGAACCTTCTGTTCTGTAGTATTCAGTAAGGGGCATTTCATCATAAATTGTAAGCTGATTTTTTTCGATTGAGCGGAAAAGCTGTACAAGAACAGGGAGTTTTATAATACTTGCTGTCGGGAAGATTTCGTCAGCGTTTACATCTGCATAATTACCGGTTTCATAATCCCAGACGTATACAGACGGATGAATTGAAGGGTACATTGAAGCAAGATTTTTTAGTTGGTTTTCCAGTCCAGTGAGTTTTGAACCTTCTTTTAATGAGGTCATCTGCGGTTTTTTAGCTTCGGCTCCCTGTAAATATCTTTCTCCCAAAAACCAGTGGTTTGCAATATAGTTGGATGTCGGAAATAAAATCTGATGGAAATCCGCTTTAACTTCTTTATAAGGGGTCGGATTAAGCATAAATCTTGTTACTTTGTTAAACCCGTACGGAAGAACTGAAAATCCGAGCAAAGCAACTACTGCGATAGAAACAATTCTATGAATAAAGTAGTTTCTTTCGATTTTTTTTCGGTTAGCCTTGTGCCTTATATGTAACGGTTGTGCAGCTGTTTGAGTACGTCTTGGTGTATGGTAAATGCCTTGACGCGGGTAAGTGTATTCCGTATAGCGATTATTATATTGCTGTCTTGCTAATTCCGGCATAAATATCTAATTCCTCCCCAAAGGATTTTCTCCTGTAATATTTATTCTACTTTACATAAAATAAAATGGCAAGTCAGTTTACATTTTTTTAAGATATAATAAATAAAAGATAAGAAGTTAAGAAGATAGGAGGGTATGCTGTTTATGTCAGAAGACTGCATTTTTTGTAAAATAATCAATGGAGAATTTAATACCGAATTTGTGTATGAAAACGAATATGTCGTTGTGTTTAAAGATATTAATCCGAAAGCTCCGGTACATCTTCTTGTTGTACCGAAAGTTCATGTTGCCTCTTTAAACGAACTCGAGGACAAAAATCTTATGGGGGAATTGTTGATGGCTGTTAAAGAAACAACTAAAAAAATCGGATTAAAGTCCTACAAAACTTTGATTAATACGGGCAAGGAAGCAGGGCAGGAAGTTTTTCACCTGCATTTGCATATATTGGGTTCATAGTTTGCTGAAATAATTAACAGCTTCATCGGCTCTAACAAAATTAACATCAGGGAATTTTCTTTGTAAATCACTGATGATATTGTAATATGCATCGTTTACAATGACATGTTTTATCCCGTCATCCACAAGTTTTTTCCCTTTATCGCCTACCAGAATAAAAGAACCGTCGCGGTAGGCACTTCCTGATGTTCCAAGTCCTGAACCTACGCCTTTGGGTGCAACAAGAGGGGCTGTGCAAAATGTTCTTGTTTTATCAATTCCGTTTGTTAATAAATTATTTAACTGTTTTAACTGGTCAGTAACACTCATTTTGGCAAGACCGTGTGCATCAAACTTTGAACCTATGCTTTCTGGCAGCGAACCTAAATATACCATAGCATCGCAATTTACATCAGTCGGGACTTTTATATTCGGAAAAGCTTTTTTGTACAAAGCCTGCAGTTCTCCACTGTCAAAACCTTTCCTTATCTGCCTGTTATCAAGTGCTTCACAGACAGTTGTTAAATCTTTACCGTCAAATTTTACGAATTCATCAATTTTTTGTTCCGGTAATGCTTCCAGTATATACGGATTTTTTAGGTCGAATTTTGTGCTTTTTGGCATTTTTGAAACACCGTCAGCGCTCACTGCATAACTTTTTTTTACTGCATTAAAAATTATTTTTCCCAAATTCCCCATTTATTTTCCCCTTATAGAATATAAAAATTTTTACAAAACAAAATTGCTATTTATGTTATAATTTCATAAAAAATAATTAATAAATAAAGGAGAGAAAATGAAAAACGGAATAGAAAACGGATATTATCATGAGATTACACCATCAGGCTTCGGGATTGCTATAAAAGCCGGAAAGGTTTTATTTTCAAAACAGTCAGACTTCCAGAAAGTCGAAGTTTTTGAAACAGAAAGTGCTCTCGGGCGCGTTTTGACACTTGATGATTTGATGATGACAACAGAAGGCGACGAATATCATTATCACGAAATGATTGCACATATTCCGATGATGCATCATAAAAATCCTGAAAGCGTTCTTGTAATCGGCGGCGGCGACGGCGGTACGGTTAGAGAAGTTTTGAAACACAAAACCGTTAAAAAAGTTGTTCTCTGTGAAATCGACGGAATGGTAATTGATGCCTGCAAAGAATTTTTACCGACAATTTCCTGCGCTTTGACAGATCCGCGTGTTGAAATAAAAGTCGAAGACGCGATAGAATTTATCAAAGATAAAAAGAACGAATACGATATAATTTTAATTGATTCTACTGACCCGATAGGTCCGGGAGAAGGTTTGTTTACAGAAGAATTTTACACAAATATAAAAAATTCTCTGAAAAAGGGCGGGATTATGGTTGCTCAATCAGAATCACCTTTTGCACAGAAAGACGCGGTTAAAAAGATGTATAACCTGCTGAAAAAGGTATTCCCGATTTGTTCAACTTACACTTCAAATATTCCGACATACCCGGGCGGCTACTGGGCATGGGCATTCTGTTCGGAAGATGTTGAACCGTTATCATACTTTGCTGATGACAGATATGAAGATATTGTAAAAACATGCAAAATTTATAATAAAGATTATCACAATGCACGTTTTGCTCTTCCAAACTATCTGAAAGAATTGCTGTAAAATGAAAATTGTAATAAAGTTTGTTTTGATATTACTTGTTCTGACGGGTTTAGTATTTTTTTATGCCGGATATATTGAACCTAACAGAATTGTGATAGCAAGGCAAACTTTATTTTTGCCAAATTGGAATGAGAATTTAAACGGGTTTAAAATTGCCGTCATATCTGACATACATATAGGTACGGGTAGTATTGATTTAAAAAAACTCAATAGGATTGTTCAAAAAACCAATACTCAAAATCCTGATTTGATATTACTTTTAGGAGATTTTGATGCAAAATATATTCAGCTGTCTGGTATCTCAGTAAATCAAATCAGTGAAACGCTAAAACACTTTAAATCAAAATACGGAGTTATTGCAATACTCGGCAACCATGATTATAAACCTGAGGGTATTGTAAAAAATATACTTAAAAATGCACAAATTCCCGTGCTTGAAAATGAAAGCATATTTATATATCCTGATAGGCAAAAAGTAAAAATAATCGGCTTTAAAGACTTATGGCATTACAAATTAAACCCTGAAAAAGTAATCGGGCATATTGAAACTCCGTCAATTGTTCTGGTACACAATCCCGACATATTCCCGCAAATTCCGGACAGTATCAGTTTAACATTGAGCGGGCATACACATGGCGGTGAAATATATCTTCCGTTTATCGGTGCACCTTTTATTCCTTCTAAATTTAATGCGAAATACAGAAAGGGTTATGTTGTTGAAAATAACAAACATCTTTATGTAACAGGAGGGATAGGAACTTTAAGCGGGTTTAGAACATTTAATCCGCCTGAAATAGTAATTTTGACAATTAATAAACAAACTGAAAGAAACAAAATTGTTAATACTCCTGTGAAAAAAAATTATTTAAACAATCGTTTTGTTGTGCCGCAAAGTTTAAAATAATAATTTCAAAAAATTTCATGGTAAAATATTTATACTGTTTTATAAATATTTTGAGAGGGATAATAAAATGTCAGTCATCATAATGATTTTACTAATAGGACTTTTAATTCTTGTCCATGAACTCGGACATCTCGGTGCTGCTTTACTTTTTAAGGTTAAAGTTGACAAATTCGGTATAGGCTTGCCAATCGGGCCTACATTGTGGGAAAAGAAAGTCGGAGGTATAACTTTAGTCATACACGCATTTTTATTCGGCGGTTATGTTTCTTTTCCGGATGATGACAAAGATTCCGAACTCCCTCAGGATTCTCCTGACAGGTTGATGAATAAGCCTGCATGGCAGCGTGCAATTATCTTTTCGGCAGGTGTAATTGCGAATGTTATTTGTGCGTATGTACTTGTTCTTTTAACTGCTTTTATGTGGGGAAATTTGCCTTCAGGAAAGTTTGATACTTACGTAAACGATATTGTTGCGGAAAAAACTCAGTCTGTTTGGCAATCCGGCATGCAAAAAGGCGATAAAATTATTGAAATTAACTCCTCGCCGATTGACTCTAAATATGCAATAAATCTTTATGCAATGTACAGCGCGGCGGATGACGGAAAAGTTAATACTGCGAACGCTGAACAGAATTATGAAAAATTGAAAAAACTTAATCCTGCGTTTGAAGAAGATGAAGTTATACCGCAGGGTGTAGTTGTAAAACTTCCTTCTATACCTTATGAAAGCAAAATTATTTTAAGCAGAAATGTATTGAATGCGGTTGAACTTTTTAAGCCTGATGAAGTAAAATTGACTGATACTCAAATAAAACTGCGTGATGAAATAAAAGGTAAAACATTTATTGAAACCACAGGCGGCTATACTCTCAAAGATGTTGCATATGCTATGACAGACGGGGTTAAACCGCTTGAAATAACTGTTTTACGAAGCGGAAAAGAAGTTAAGTTAAAAACTATTTACCCTGACAAAGACGGGCTTATCGGCATAACTCTTGACAGGAAAGAAATTCTTGTTCCCGTGACAGGTATAAAATCCGCATTCAGCGCAAGCTATACCTACCTTTATAACGAAACAAAATCAATGCTTATTGTTTTAAAACAGTTATTTACGGGTAAAATCCCGCTCAAAAATATGCATGGTGTTGTATTAATTACAAAAATGGGCGGTGATATCATAAGCTCTGACGGTATTTTCTACGGTTTGCTTTTGACTGCAGTAATCTCAATGAACCTTGCAATCTTAAATATTTTGCCGATACCGGCGCTTGACGGCGGACATCTGCTTTTCCTTTTGATTGAAAAAATTCAGGGAAAACCGGTTGACGAAGAAATTATGAATAAAGTGATGACGGTATTTTTTGCACTTTTAATACTGCTGCTTGTATTTGTGCTGTTTAATGACATATACGTTCTTGTTCAGCCTTTGTTTGCAGTAAAGTAACCGGAAAGGTTAGAAATACGAAAAACAGGAAGTTTAAAATTACAACTTCCTGTTTTTGATTTTTTATGATTATAAAGACTTAATTAGATTTTTTTCAATGCTTCAAAATCATCCCTGATTTCTTGAGCTTTTCTCTCGAGTTTGTTGTAAACCTGCGAATTTATTTCCCCGCCTATTAAAATCAAAACGGATGTGTAATAAAGCCATACCATCAAAACCGCAAATGCCCCGATTGTTCCGTAAACCATGTTATAAGTTTTCAGGTTGTTTACATATATAGAAAAACCCCATGAACCGATTAACCAGAATGTAGTAAAAAACCAGGTGCCGGGGATTGCACTTTTGCGTTTAAATTTTTCATTCCCTCGCAGGTCGGGCAGAATGTAATAACTTAAAAATGACATCAGGAATAACGCGGCAAAGGCAACAGGCCAGCGGAGAGTTAAAAGCGTAATTGCTGTTCCCTGCGCCATGTGGAAATGATTAACCATAAGATTTATAATTGCCTTACCGAATACTATCAGGTTTATGCTTAAAAACATTACCATTGTGTCTACAAAAACCATTAATAGAGAAAGTGCACGTGTATAAATAAAACTTCTTGTTTCATTAACTTTATATGCTCTGTTTAAACCTTTTAATACAACGGCAATAGCGTTAGTGGAAAGCACCAGTGTTACGCAAAAACCGATTATTGCCATCAGTTTTCCGTGTGAAAAAATCATTGCCTCCGACAGAACCGTTAAAATCAAATCCATTGCCTGTTCCGGCATAAATGTGGCCAAAAAACGTAATATAGGCGTCATAAGAGCTTTGTTTCCCATCCATCCGAAAATTGATGTTAACAAAAGCATAAAAGGAAAAATCCCTATAACCATCATAAATCCCATTTCTGCGGCCATTCCGTAGAAATCATTTTTTATGACAGATATAACTAATCTTTTTACACCTCTTACAAATCCTTTAAAACTCACTTTTTAAATCTCTCTTAATTTGATTTCAGCAAGAATTTTTTCCACTGCCTGTTCAACAGGTGCTTTTATTGTACAGCCCGAAGCAAATTTATGCCCGCCGCCGCCGAATACTTCACATATTTCGGCAACATCTGCGAATTTACTCCTCATGGAAATCTTAGTTCCGCCTGATTTCATTTCTTTTGCTACAAAGGCAATCCGTGTTGATATTATTGCGCGCAGTTTTTCAGTCAAACCTTCCATACACTCATCGTTTGCCGAAAATTTTTCCATATCCTTTTTATAGACAATTGTATAAGCTATTTTATCATTGTCAAGGAATTTTGCTTTGCTTACACAATATGCCTGAAACATAACAAGAGTTTTGGAATCCGACTCATAAACCCTTTTGTATATATCAGAAGGATTTACTCCCACTTCAACGAGTTTTGATGCGCATTCAAAAGTTGACGGCTTTGTATTATCAAACCTGAAAGAGCCCGTATCTGTTAAAATTGCTGTATAAAGACAAATAGCACTGTCAAGGTTAATACTAAACCCCATTTTTTCAAAACATTCACATAAGACCTCGCCCGTAGAGCTTGCATCGGGGTTTATAAAATTCAAGTCGGCATAAGCGTTATTTGTTTTGTGATGGTCAATATTTACCGTTGATTTAGCTTTATTAAACAAAATTTGTCCGTCGCAAATTCTCTCAATTGCTGCAACATCCACATTTATCACAAGGTCGTATTCTCTTGATTTATCTATATTATCAATATGCTTAACATCATTTATGTGAGGCAGAAACGAATAAACATCAGGAATTTTAGAAAGCGATACCATATCGCACTTTTTCTTATAGTTATCTAAAATTACGGAATACAGTGCGCACATAGAGCCTAAAGTATCGCCGTCAGGGTTAATATGGGAAAATATCAATATATTTTTAGAGGATTTTATGATATTATTTAATTTAGAGTAATCCATTCCTTAATGGTAACACAAAAAAAATATAAATCTACTTCCCCTTCCTTGCGGGAGGGAATATAAGGGGTGGGTGAAACCTACGGAAAATGATAAAACTATGAAAAAGGTTCTCTATACTGATTTTGTAACAACTGAATCTCTTGTCGAAGAATTGCTTGAAAAAAAAGAGATTAAAAAAGCAATTACACGCAGCAATCTGTATAAATTTTGGGAGAAGGCTGCAGGCGCAAAGTTTGGCAAAAAGTCAAAGCCGTATTCAATGCTTTCAGGCGGTGTGATGGTAATCGCCTGTGAAAATGCTATAGTCGCTCAAGAATTAGCTTTGCGAAAAACTCAGATATTAGTTAAATTTGAGCCGTATTTAAAATCCCTTAAAATGACCGTAAAAGATTTACGATTTGACCCCAAAAAATGGGGAGCGTAGCCGCTCCACCCGTGACAGCTTACGGGATTGCATAAGCCGCTTTTTTAAGTGTTCTAAAATACTTAAAGATATTCTTGTTGTCGCTTTATTCTGTCAATGCACTCGGGTAGTATTGTCATTCCAAACTCGTTTCGGAATTTCCTTATCCCTCGCATTTGTTTTGCTTTATATAAATTGATAACGTGAGAAGGAGCGTAGCGCGAGTGAGCAGAGGGCGAAGGAAGCACACGGCGGCGATGAGCCGGCGGAGCATTCCTAAGTCCCGTTTATCGCGATACGAGCAAGAAGCCGCTCCACCCGCCACAGCAGGTTTGTATAATCTGATTTAGAATTTTTCAGGAGTAATTATTTCCAGCATATCGGCATAAGACATGAAAATAAAAATTTTTGCGTATAATATATTAATATGAAATACTGTGTTGAATGTGGAACTGAATTGATAAAAAAAGAATGTATAAACTGCGGTATAAGTGAAGGACTTGTCCCTTATTGTCCTGTATGCAATGAATTTCGGTTTCCTATGTATAATGTTGCAGTGAGCGCTGTGATATTTAATCCTGATTATTCAAAAATTCTTTTAATTCAGCAGTATGGCAGGCCGCGAAATATTCTTGTTGCCGGATATGTTAATAAGGGGGAAAATCTTTCTGCGGCACTTATTCGGGAAATAAAAGAAGAAGTTAATCTTGATGTCAGGGATTATAAGTTTAATGACTCAGCATATTATGAAGGATCAAACACTCTTATATGTAATTTTATTGTGCAGGTAGAAAATGAAGACTTTTCGTTATCTCAGGAAGTTGACGGGGCTGAATGGTTTGATATTGAGACTGCAAATGATGTTGTTTTCAAAGGCGGACTGGCTGAAGGTTTTTTGAATAAAGCCGTTTCAAAACTAAATCTTGTTATGTTATAATAATACGTAACTGAAAGGAAAAATTAATGAAAACAGTTAAAATAACAAAAATGCACGGCTGCGGTAATGACTTTGTGATTATCGATTACCCGGAATACGAAAAAACCGGAATGAAAATGGACGAACTTGCAAAGAAGATTTGTGACAGACATTTCGGAGTCGGAGCTGACGGAATGATTATCCCGCTCATTAATCCTGCAGATACCACAGCTGATATCGGCTGGTATTTTTATAACTCTGACGGCTCAACCGCCCAGATGTGCGGAAACGGGATGAGATGTTTTGCAAGATATGCTTATGACAATGGTCTTGTAGATAAAAAATCATTTAGCGTTCAAACTCTTGCAGGAATTATTAAACCGGAACTTTTGGATAACGGTCTTATAAAAGTTAATATGGGTAAACCAATTCTTGAAGATAAAAAAATTCCATTCTGGGGTGAAAGAAAGATTAATGTTATAGACAGGGAATTTGATATTACTCCTGTTTCAATGGGAAACCCGCATTGCGTAATTATTACGGAAGATGACCCGATGGAGCTTGCTCTGAAATACGGCCCTGCGATAGAAAAACATGAGTATTTCCCTGAAAAAACAAATACAGAGTTTGTTAAAATAAAATCACGTATGGAAATTGATATGCGGGTTTATGAACGCGGCTGCGGAATTACATTGGCCTGCGGGACCGGTGCATGCGCAAGTGTTGTCGCATGTGTTTTAAATAACTTAACAGAAAATAAGGTTAAAGTTAATTTGCTTGGCGGCCCTGTATTTGTTGAATGGCAAGGGTCTAAGGATGATACAAATCAGGATATATTTTTGATAGGGTCTGCAAATTACAGCTTTTTTGCGGACTATCTATTGTAAAATATCGTATTTCCATGATATTATTATCTCATACACTAAAAACGAAGGAGAATAGTAATGAAAACTTATGAATTATTAACTGTATTTAAACCTAATTTAGATGCAGAAGAAGTAGATAAAGCACTTGAAAGATTAAACGCATTCGTAACAGAAGCAGGCGGAAAAGTTGAATCTACTGACAAATCAGGCAGAAAAAAATTGGCTTATGATATCCAGAATTTCAGAGATGGTTTTTTTGTAACTTCATTAATCAGCCTTCCTGCTGACAAAGTTGCAGAATTCAAACGCCAATTGAGATTAAGCGACAATATTTTAAGAACAATGTTTTTAGAAGCTTCTAAAGCTTCTGTATAAACAGAAAGAAGCGATAATGAGTTTAGCAAAAGCAGTAGTAACAGGAACAGTATACAGAACACCGGAAAAACGTTTTACTCAAAATAACGTTGCGGTGTCTGCATTTGTTATGAACATAGGCGAAAGAGAAGAAACTCTTATAAGAGTTCTTTCAAAAAGGAATGCACTTGATGAGATTGTGTCAGCTTTGAATAAAGGCGACAGAGTTCTTGTTGAAGGCAGATTACAAACAGCTGCCGTAAAAATGGATGACGGTTCTGAAAAAAGAATTTATGAAATAGACGCAAACACTATTGAAAGAATGGGTGAAGGCTCTGTTTCAAATTCAAATTTTGGAACTGAAGAAATCGTTAAATTTGAATCGGATGATGTTGCAAACGAACTGATTAACGAAGACGAAATTCCTTTTTAATGCGGTTTACGACTTGCATGAAACGTTTTAATTGATATTTTTAATGTTGCTTTTGCAGGTCAATGCACTTTGGGATTACCGTCATTCCGAACTTGTTTCGGAATCTATGACCCTCAAATTTTAAAACAGTACAATATAACAACCGGCTAGAAAGGCTAAATAAGAAAAATGGCAAGACAAAACAACGACGAAAAGAAAAAACGTAAAAATTGCGGTCTTTGCGGAGATAAAGTTGAAGCAATCGACTACAAAGATGCTGCAAAGTTGAAAAGATACCTGACTGAAGCAGGAAAAATTATTCCTCGCAGAATTACAGGCAACTGCGCAAAACACCAGAGAATGGTTGCTAAAGCAATTAAACGCGCAAGAGAAGCTACTATTATTGATTACGTTTTTGACTAATCACAACAAAAAAACTGACAGCCCGTCTTTTATAAGACGGGCTGTTTTTTATTCATCCAATATTATCCTGTAATACATATCGGCTTTCATATATTGGTTTGCCGGTCGTTTCTTCCAGAGTTTCATATTAATCTCTGCCGGAAGTTTGTAAACAGTAAATATTTTGTCATATTGCATAGGAGAAATATTGTTGCAACCGTCTTTATATTTACAGCTTCCGCCAAGATGAATGTAATCGGTAAAATTTCTTATCCCTTCAGTTATATTATTATTTTTTTCAAACATGGTAATATTTTTTGAATCATATATATAAACGTAGTCATAACCGAAATCCCGAGCATTCAGCCCTGATAATTGAATCGGATATCTGGTCATCTTTCCGTTTACACTTGAACGATATTTGAGGAATCTTTTTGTAAGCTTATATTTAGAAACTATCAGATTATCTTTTTTGTCATATTGAATTGATACAGGTAAAAATCTGCCGTAATCAGATGTGCAGAATTCCTGATTATAATCATATTCCCATGGAATTAACGGAAGGCTCAAACCTACAAGAGCGTTTGGATTGTTCATTTGGGCGCTTACTTTCGAAGGTCCTTCAATTCTTTCATGATAATCGCCTTTATAATCTAACTGGTTGCAGGTAATTGTTCCCCACCACGGCTTGTGATCCACTATAGAACCGAAAACGGATTTGTCAGGTTCATAATTTTCTTTTGCAAAAAGTGAATTTTTTACATGTTCTTTTCTTATATCAAAAATTTGTTGTCTGGTTAAATTGTCATACTCGCTCAACGGATTGACCTTTATCGTCTGAAAACGCGATGGGTCTTTTATATTCAAAATTTTATTATCGTTGAAAGACAAGATTAATGCCGGACAGCAAAACCAGATTACGGCAGCAAGAATAATTATTTTAGCTGTTACAAGAAAACCTACCGGTACTTTTTCAAGTAAATCAGGTTCACTGTGGCTGCCGTAGACTCTAGATGAAGACCGAACTTCTGTCTGTAATTCTTTTAATTTTTCACAGTCTTGTATAGTTTCTTTTGCCATCAAGTCATTCGGGCTAATTTTTAAAATTTCCTTGCAAATAAGAATTGTATTATCATAATCTTCAATAGCCATGTAATAAATTGCTTTCCATGACAATACATTTGTATTCTGAGGTGCAAGTCCGAGAACATAATTTATGTGTTCTAAAACTTTTTGTTTTTCTTCGTCGCTTGAATGCGGCGTAATGTTTGGTACAATGTTGTCAAGATTTTCTATAAGTTTTTCTATTTCTTTATTGTCCATTGTAACCTCTATAATTTCTTTCTTTAATTTTGTCAATTATCAGGATAATATCAAATATAAATGAAATTCCTAAAAATGCTGCAATAGGTACCCCCGGAATTAAAAGACCCATAAAGTCATTGTATAAAAAATCATTTAAGGCATCTTTAAATCCTATAAGAAATACCAGACCTATGCTAAAAAATACAATGGACATCCATTTAAAATTTGTTTCACCAACGCTTGTCAAGACAGGTTTTACGCCTTTATGCAGATAATCCTCAATTTTTTCTTTTATATCTTCCTGTACTCTTGCACCTTCAAATTTGTATGAAAATTTATTTACTTTCCTTCCGCAGTCAATTATATTGTAAATCAGCTTTATAGGAGCCATGGGAGTATTAGTTAAAGAAAATTTTTTGTTATTTAATACGGTAAAATTAAGTTTTAACTCATTTATTACAATATAAGTCCCGTATTTGCTGCGGGCGAGTGCAGTTACCAGCACCATTTCCAGATTATTTATTTCTCCGTATCCGCAGGTAAAGTCGTATTGCGGACGGTTAAAATTGAATTTAACCCTGTCAGGCAAAAAATCTACGGACTTAAGGTTCAATGCTGAAGCAAGCTTAGACAGTGCAAAGTGTCTTTCTACCACAGCACTTATAAATCCCAGATATAATGCGGCCGGAAGAATTATAAAAACTCCCCATGCAATCCATTTATCTTCAGGAAAATCGTTCAAAAAAGTATGAAAAGTTGCTGATGCCCATGAGAAAAATCCCTGTATTGATTTTTCTGTATCTATTGAAAAGTGCGTATAAGCTAAGATAACCGCTGCAGTGTATATAATTGATAATATTGCCAGTGTTATTACTAATTTTGTTGAAGTTTTTGCAGAAACATTATTTATATGCATAATAACCAGCCCTTTTGTTATATGTTACCAAATTTAGTGTTATTTGTAAATATTTTAGTATTTTTGTATTAATTTTAGTCTTTGTTTTGTCGATGGATGTGTGGAGAAGTATTGTAAAAATTCTGGAGCTTTTTCCTTTTTCTCAAGCATTTTGAAAAATTCCACGGCTCCGTTGTTGTTCCCGTATATTTTGTACACAATTTCGTTTGCATATTTATCTGCTTCACGTTCCTGTTTTCTGGAGTATGTAAGGCCATTTAAATCTGAAATACTGCCTAGTGTAAGATTTATATCATTGTTGCCGGAAGCAAAGATTGACGTAATGACAGCAGCAATGAGCTGCCTGCTCATGCTTTTTAAATGATCTCTGTGTGCGTAATGCCCGAGTTCGTGTGCAAGAACAAACGTCAGCATTTCTTCATCTTTTACCTCATTTAAAAGACCTTCAGTGAAAAATATAGTGCCGTTTGGAGTAATAAAGGCATTAATCTGTTTTTCAGGAACTTCATAAATCGGAAATTTGGATTTCCCCTGCAAATTTTTATCAAGCGGTATAATTCTATTTCTTATATTTTCAAGTTTTATAATATTTTCATTTTTAGATGAAACTTTAGGCTTAGTACCGAAGGAAAAAGCATTTTCTATCTTTATTTGAGTTTCATTAGACATTCTGTCAATAAAGAAACTTCCAATGCTGTCTGCAAAAATATATATTAGAAAACAGATTGCGGCAATACCTGCAAGTAAAATTACAAATTCAATGCCGGCATTTGATTTCCCGACGTTAACATTATCTTCTATTACGCTTAAATATTTTTCTTCCAAGTTTTTATTCATAAGTAACAGCGGTTCCGTAGGCTATTATTGCACATTGAGGAACTGTTTCTTGTCCGTAAGTATCATTTATCATCACAGATTCTATGCGGGCGTTTACTATAAAATTTGCTCCGCGTGCTTTTTCACGCATTCTTAAGATTGCTTCACGTCTGCCTCTGTCTATTACTGACTCAAAAGTTGTAAGTCTTCCGCCAAACAAATTTTTCAGGCCTGCAACAAAATTCTTAAAATAATCTCCGCTTATAACACATTCGCCTGTTACAAGTTCAATTTTTTTAATTTTTTTGTTTGTATGCCATGTTTTTGCGCCAAAATTTATAATAGGTTTTCTAATAAGCGCAATTTCCCGCTTTTTAATATTTTCAAAATGCCGTTTTTCAATAATCGAGCCGGTAAAAAAAGTAAAACCGAGAATAATCAGCAGTAATAATATATCACCCATGGCAAATTATCCTTTCGGTTCGACTTTTACGGCTGTTCCGTAAGCGTAAACTTCTGCTGCGCCAACTGTAACGGAAGATGTTGCAAGTCTTACGTTAATAACAGCATTTGCGCCCATTTTGAAAGCCTGTTGTTCCATACGTGCAACAGCTTCTTTGCGCGCCTCGCTCAAAAGTTCGGTATAACTTTTTAACTCGCCGCCAACCATGTTTTTTAAGCCGGCTCCAAAATCTTTAATCGCATTTTTAGCTCTGACAGTGCTCCCTGTCACAAGCCCGTATTGTGCGGTAATAACCATTCCAGGAACAGATTCTATGTTTGTCAAAATCATATTCATAACCTCCGTCATTATTTTATGCGAATGCAGAGGTTTTGTAATCATATATATAATGTAGAGTTACTTAATAACCTCTATTGTGTCATAATCCACAAGATACGGCAGATGTTCTTCGGTTATCAATTCACCCGGAAGCAGAACTGCAATCCCCGGAGGGCATTCTGCAATCACTTCTGCGGCAATACGTCCGATGGCATGTTCTTTTGGTATAACTTCTTTATGAGAGTAAAAAGCTTCTCTGAGAGTCATTTTTATAATCGGTTCAAGCATCGGCATGTGTTTTTTCTTCTCAAGGTAACAGATATCTGTGTAATTTGTCTTATCAATCTGCTGTAAACATTTTACAAGATACTGCATATCAGCTCTTGTGTTGCCGATATTTGAAAGAATTAAAAGCCCCGCATCTGATGCGCTTTCAACTTCTATATTAAAATCAATTTCCAAAATAGATTCAAGACGTTTGCCTGACAATCTGTCGTCACGGATAAACACTTTTGTAATATCTGTTTTATACCCGAAATCAGGTTGAAGATGGTGAATGTGTTCAAGTTTATCGATTTCGCGCCTTAAATATTTTGCATTTTGTACAGCCCGTTCAAGCTGTTTTCTTCCTCTGGGGCTGTCTAAATTTGCACGAGCAGCGTCTAAACTTGCTAGAAGCATCAATGAAGGGCTTGTTGTATGTAGTAATTTAAGTGCTTTTTCAACTGCATCAGCGTCTATCATAGAATTTTCGGCAATATGAAGCATGGAACTCTGGCTCATACTTCCGCCGGTTTTGTGAAGCGAATGAACAACCGCATCAGCCCCGAGTTTTAATGCAGATGTTGGAAGATGATTGTTGAAATTCCACAGGCATGCGTGCGCCTCATCAACAATAAGAGGTACATTGTGTTTTTTACAAATTTCCGATATAGATTTTATATCAGACACAACCCCTTCATAAGTCGGATTTGTAATCCACACCATTGATGCATCGGGATTTTGGGTGAGCATTTCTTCAACGCTTTCTGGTGTAACATTGCCCCAAATACCCCATTCATCAAATTTTTTCGGGATAAGCCACAAAGGTTCCGCACCTGAAATTATCATACCTGTTAAAATTGAGCGGTGGCAGTTGCGGTTTGTAATAATTTTCTTGCCTTTACCTGTTAAAGACATTGCAAGTGCAAGGTTTCCGGCAGTTGAACCGTTAATTAAGAAAAAAGTTTTTTTAGCGCCGAAAGCCTGCGCTGCAAGCTCCTGAGCCTCTTTTATCGGGCCTGTTGCGGGATGAAGAGTGCCGAGTCCGTCAAATTCATCAGTTGTATCAATGCACAAAGCTTTTTTACCGATAAGTTTTTTAAATTCCGGCAGAGAACCGTTCCCTCTTGTATGTCCGGGGATATGAAACTGGTAAGACGGAGTTTCATAAGCTTGTTTAAGAGCTTCTACAATCGGGGCTTTTACTTTAACTTTTGTATATTTATTTTCGGCTGTTTTATTCATAATTTTTTTTGTTACACTTGTCATAATAATTAATATACACTAAAAAAATTTTTTTTTGCATATATTTTGTGATACATTAATATTTGTGAACTATTTTTTAAGAATAGCTATAATATCTCTTTTAATTTTATCAGCCCCGCATGTTTTTGCATTCGGAAAATTAAATCATGAAAAAGTTAAAACAGAAACAGTGCAGGAAGTAATTCAGCTTGATGTTACAAAAACAGAACCGGAAAATTCCGCGCCTGTGCAGCCTAAAAAATCTGATGACTGGGTTCAAAAAGATATTATAAGAGATAACGTAGATACAGAGTTTTCGATTTTTGATCATTTGTTTGATACAGACAAGGATTTTGATCATCCTTTTAAGTTCGAAGAAGAATCTTTGTTCGGCAGAATTTATAAGAAAAAAATTGAGAGAACTTCAATACCATCTTATCTTTTGCAGGATGAGCTGACTTTTAAATACAAAAAAGGCCCGATAGACAGAGTTCAGTTTTATGGTGCTTATCAGGGAAATTTCGGTTTTGATTTTGAGGGAGCCGATTACGATACCGACTATGGTTTCGGATTTATGGAAGCCGGTGTTGTCGGGGATTTCAAAGATAAAAATACAGATTTTAAACTGCAATTTAATTTCCGTCCGGGAGAAAACAGAACGTATCTTCAAGGGCTGGTCACAGACGCTTACATAATGAACACCCGCATCCCGCATCATAAAATTATTGTCGGGAACTCGCGAAATCAGGTTGGTTTTGAAGGCGGTATGGGTTCATACGTTCTGCCGTTTGCAATGCGCTCACAAATTTCAAGAACCTTTGGAAACACAAGGGCTCTCGGTGTCAGGGTTGTCGGAGATTATGATTTGATTGACTACAGTTTGGCTCTCAACAGTTCCGACAGGTTTTTTAAGGAATTTTTCCCCGGGGCTGAATTCACAGGCTGGGTAAACTTTAAACCTTTGGGCAAAACTGACGGCAGATACGGAACACTTGTTCTCGGGGGCGGTTTGAATGCAGGGCATAATGATACAAGTTATACAGTCGGCGGAGCTTACGCAAGCTACAGATATAAAAAGTTTATGGCAAACTTTGAATATGCGATTGCTGACGGTTATAACGGAACTTACAGAAGTACTGATAAAGCAACTGGTTTTTATACAACGATAGCTTACAGAATTACCCAGAAACTTCATATTTTAGCCCGTTATGATCAGTTTGACCCGAATAGGGATATTGCGGATAACAAAAGGAGAGAATATTCTATTGGTTTAAACTATTTTATCAAAGGTCAGGCATTAAGGTTAATTTTAAACTATGTATTTTGCGACAACGAAGATACAGAGGACAGCCACAGAATTATTTTAGGAACGCAGATACTTTTGTAAATTTACTCATTTTCTCCGTCATATTTTAGTAAGTATTTTATATAATCCAATTTTGAGCGTATTTCAATAAAAGCTTCACTATTTATTTCAACTACATTGCTTAATGCTTCTTGAATTATGTTAATACTTTTTTCAATTTCTTTGTATTTGTCTTTTGTTGTTGCCATCTCATCTCCTTAATTGCCTGATAGTATTTTTTATTTGATTATTAGTCAAATTTATACATACTATAGCAGAGTTAAAATAAACTGTCAAATATATTAAATTTTTAATAATGAATTTTGACGATTTTAAAAAACATATAGGATTAAAAATAAAATTTTATCGAAATTTGAGAGATTTAACTCAAGAAGTATTGTCTGAAAAAATAGGTTGTTCTGTTAACTATTTGAGTTTAATTGAAAATGGACGTAAAAACATCAGTCTGAAAATGATTCATAAAATTTGCTCCGCACTGAATATAAGTGCGTCAAAAATTTTTGATGTTGAAGAGTAATTTTTTCTGTTTTTCTTACTCTGCTTGTTAAAAAATGGACAAAATAAGCTTGCATTGCCGTTGAACTCCGAGCAATGACATATAAAATTAATGTGAAATCCGAACTGCGGGAGAAGCGGCTATGCTTCTTCTTTATGGTGTTTTACGTCTTCTTTAATAACAATGAGGTTATTAATAATTTTCATTGCACAGGTCGGAAGAACAACGTCATTTAAGCCTGTTGCAATACCGATAATTTTTCCGGCGCCTAAGATTACTTCTTCGCCCTTGTAATAAAATTTGTAATCGTCTTTTCTGTCTGAACGGATTGTTACTTTTTCCATTTTCAGTTCTCCTTTTTATTTCGTACTTATTCTTTTTCCGTTTTTATCAAAGAATATACCGTTTTCCATAACCTCTTGATATATTTCTTCATCCTGTTTGAAGCTTTCCTGTGTATAAGGGTAAAAGTCTATACATACATCCATTTCTGTTTCAATTTTCCCTACAATCGGCCAAATTTGTTCGCGTTTTGATTTATCTTCGATATCAAAAATTCCTGCAAGTTCAATATCTTCCCCTTCGTGCATATTGCCGTCTGTGTGAATTCCGAAAAGATACACTCCTTTAAAATCGTTAAAAATACGATTAAAACCTGCAGATAATTTTACAATAACTTCATCAACCGAATTTGCCATAACAATTATCCTATATGATTTGTAACATCATTTCTGTCTACGCTGATTTGTTCGGATGTTGCCAGATTTTTTACGGCAACTTTATTTGACTTAATCTCGTCTTCGCCTAAAATAAGTGCATATTTTGCAACTTTTGAAGCTTTTTCAAGCTGTTTGGTAAACTTTTTATTTGCAAGATCAAATTCAACTTTAATCCCTTTGCCTCTGAGTTCCTGTGCAAGTTCAAACGCGTCTGAAGGAGAATTGCAAACTATGTATGCATCAAGTTTTTCGGGTTCTACATCGGGAAGAAGCGAGTTTAACCTTTCCATACCCATTGCCCAGCCTATAGCGGGCGTGTCTTCTCCGCCTAAATTTTTGACAAGGCTGTCATAGCGTCCGCCTCCGCATACTGCATTTTGTGAGCCGAGATTATTTGATTTAATCTCAAAAACGGTTCTGTTATAATAATCTAAACCTCTGACTAAAAGTTTATTTTCAACGTATTTAATTTTTAATTTGTCTAAATAGGATTTTAATTCTTTATAATGTTGTGCGCATTCTTCACAGATAAAATCTGATTGAATAACTTTTTGAATTTCCGGTTTTGCAAAAATTTCTTTGCAGGATTCAACCTTGCAGTCTAAAAGTCTCAGAGGATTTTTTTCGTATCTGTTCCGGCAGTCCTCGCAAAGGTTGTCAAATTCGGGTTTTAAGACTTCTTTAATTCTTTTTTTGTATTCTTCGCGGCATTTGGGGCATCCGAGAGAATTTATTTCAACTTCCAAATCGTTTAGTCCGAGCGATTTAAGATAATCAACGGCGAGCATGATAACTTCCGCATCTGCAGCCGGTTCTTTAATCCCGAACATTTCAACACCGACCTGATGGAATTGTCTTTGTCTGCCTGCCTGCGGACGTTCATATCTGAACATCGGACCTTTGTACCAGAGTTTTACGGGGGCTGATAATCTTGCCATTCCGTTCTCAATAAATGAACGTACTACACCTGCTGTGTTTTCCGGACGTAAAGTTATTGAGCGGTCGCTTTTTTCAAAGGTATACATTTCTTTGTTGACAATATCTGTTGTGTCGCCGACTCCGCGTGCAAAAAGTTCCGTTACCTCAAAAATTGGAGTTCTGATTTCTTTATAACCGTATTTTGTAAAAATTTCAAGCGCTTTTTGCTCTAATCTTTGCCATTGTCCGGCTTCCTGAGGTAAAATGTCTTTTGTTCCTTTGAGTACTTTAATCATTTTGGTCATAAAGTTATTATATAAATTTGAGGTTCAATTGTCAAATAAAAAAACAAAAGCAGAAATATTCTCTTATTATTTCTGCCTTTGCAATTCATTAATTTTCTTTTGCTATTTTAAGTATTCTTTATAAAATGCCTCAATCTTATCAAAAGGAATTTTGTCCATATTGTCGTATAAGTCTACGTGGTTAGCATCTTTTACGATAAGCAGCTCTTTATTATCCCCTTTGAGTTTTTTGAAAGCATCTTCACTGAAATAACGACTGTGAGCCTTTTCTCCGTGAATAACCAGTACGGCATTTTGTATTTCATCACTGTATGCAAGTATAGGCATATTTATTAAGGATAGGGTTGAGGTCATATTCCAGTTGCCGTTTGAGTTTATTGAACGCTTATGAAATCCGCGCGGAGTTTTATAGTATCCGTAATAATCCTGTACAAACTGTGGTTCTTCTCCTGTCAATTTTTCAGGAAGCCCCGGAGCTTTTGCATAAGTTCCGTTTTTAAAATCTTCTGTTCTTTGTTTATTAAGGGATTTTTTCAATTCATATCGGGCTTTTTCGTCCATGGAATCAAAATATCCGTTTGCGCTGACTCTTGTCATATCATACATTGTGGATGTAACGGTTGCTTTAATTCTTGTATCCATTGCGGCGGCATTCAAGCCAAATCCGCCAAACCCGCATATCCCGAGAATACCTATTCTTTCTGCATCAACATCTTTTTGGCTGCTTAAAAAATCTACTGCTGCCGAAAAATCTTCCGTATTTATATCAGGTGATGCGACATTTCGGGGTTCTCCTGAGCTTTCACCTGTATAGGAAGGGTCGAATGCAAGTGTAACAAACCCGCGTTCTGCCAATGTTTGAGCATATAAACCTGATGCCTGCTCCTTAACTGCACCGAATGGCCCGCTTATTGCGATTGCAGCCATTTCTTTTTCGGATTTATCTTTAGGAGTGTATAAATCTCCGACCAATGTAATTCCGTATCTGTTCTTGAAACTTACTTTTTTTACATCTACTTTGTCGCTTTTTTTAAAAGTTTTATCCCAATCGCTGTTGTCTGAATTATTTTTTGCCAAACTCATAGTTGTCCCTCCGATAATTAACATAAGTGCCGATAACAAAACTAAAAATTTTTTTAACATTTGTACCTCATACTAAGTTTTTATAAACCTTTATTTTTATATTATTAACGATTTTATAAAAATAGCAAATACTTATATTAAATAATTAAAAATACTTATCAGGCATAATTAATTGAATATAGGTATAGTTTCTTGAAAAATACTAATGTTTATTCCACCTTATATCGTTCTCATAATCGGTAATTTGTGAGCATGTATATTCATACATATTTGTATTTTTATCATAAAAATGTTTATACCAGTCAACTGTCTTTTGCAAAGCCTGCTGTGCATTATATGTAGGTGTCCAGCCCAAAACTTTTTTAGCTTTTTCTATGTTGAGCATTAAAAGTCCTGCCTCATGCAAAGGACTTTTTTCCCCGACAACAACTTTGCCTTTGCCATAGATTTCTGTAATTTTTTTAGCAACTTCCGCAACCGTTAGGATACTATTTTCATCGGGACCGAAATTAAAACCATCGGCATATTTTTTCCCTTCTTTTAAAAGTCTTTCACCTAACAAAAGGTATCCTGACAAAGGTTCAAGTACATGCTGCCAGGGTCTTACTGCTATAGGATTTCTAATTTCAATATCACGGCCTTGATTAATACCTCTTATACAATCGGGAATAAGTCTGTCAAGTGCCCAGTCTCCGCCGCCTATTACATTGCCGGCTCGTGCCGTTGCCATGGCATAAGTATTTTCGCTCTGCAGGAATGAACGTCTGTATGATGATGACATAATCTCTACACATCCTTTAGAGGATGAATACATATCATAACCGCCCATCGGGTCATCTTCCGTGTAACCTTTTTTAACTTCTTTATTTTCGTAGCATTTGTCAGTTGTTACATTTACAAAAGCTTTAACGGAAGGTATTTTCCTTGCGGTTTCCAATACATTTAATGTTCCTATTACATTTGTTTGATAGGTGAGAACAGGTTGTGAATACGAAAGTCTGACAAGCGGTTGTGCCGCAAGATGGAATACTATATCGGGTTCAAATTCCCGCATAGTTTTCTCAAGTTTTTCAACATCAAGAATATCGCTGATAACTGATTTTTCAATTTTCTCTGCAATATGTAATTCTTCAAACATTGAGGGGGTTGTATTGGGTTCAAGAGAATACCCGCAGACCTTTGCCCCGAGTTGTGTAAGCCAAATTGCAAGCCAGCTTCCTTTAAAGCCTGTATGTCCTGTTAAAAATACTTTTTTATTTTTGTATATACTGTTAAACACTATGCTTCCTCAAATTCTTTTAAAAGACTGTCTATATTATCCTTATTAATTTCTCTGTATAGTTTCAAGCCAATTTTTTTAATTTTTTCTTCCGTCAGTTTTGAGTAATCAAATTTAATAAGTTTTTCGATTATTTCCGGCTCAAAACGATATTTAATAATTTTTGCCGGATTCCCTCCGACTATTGCATAAGGCGGAACATCTTTAGTTACAACAGAACCAGCTCCTACAATTGCCCCCTGCCCGATTGTTACTCCGGATAAAATTATTGAATTTGTAGCAATCCATACATCATCTTTTACTATAATATCGCCTTTTGATTTAGCTTCTTTTAATTCGGTTTTAAGTACCATAACTTTGAACGGGTATGTTGATAAGGTATTATAATAGTGGTCTGAAGCCAGAATAAACTTTACATCAGGACCGATAGAACAAAATCTGCCTATTTTTAGTTTGAAAGGAAAAATCCCATGGCATAATACATCAATCGAGCCATAAGAGTATGCTCCAACTTCTATAAATCTTGCAGTGTCGGGGTGAACAACATGTATAAATTTATTTGAGCTTAAATGATGTATTGGTCTGTATGTTCTTGTTTTTTTAAAACAATTAAAAATAGTTATAATTTTTTTATTGTCCACTCTTTGAATTCTTATGATTTGCCTTAAAAACATTCTGCAATGATATTTAATATACGGAAAATAAAAGTATGGTTTTATTAGATAATATTTATACAAATATTTTAGATATCCGTCTTTGGTAAAATTACATTGTTTTTTATAATCAAAGTAGTAGTGGTTAATATGTTCTAATAGAAGTTTTTTTAATGTTTTTTCATAAGTTTTGTTTGAAAGAAGTTCTTCTTTTTTTAATATTTGTAATATTGAGATAAAATTTTCTCCGAAAATTTGCGCGATATTATAACCGCCTTTTTTATTTATTGTTATAACTTCCATTAATTGCTTTTCAATAATTAATCCCGAGCCGTCTTTCATAAGTTTGGCTAAAATATCAATTTGGCCGAAACATAAATCCGAAAATCTTATTGGTGAATCAATCATTTTATATTTTGAAGTGTTTACGCATAAACCGCCTATCCATGTGCAGGAATATGTTATTTGAGAAATAAGTTCATCAAAACTGTTTACGTTTATAATGGATTTTTTCGGATTTTTCAAATCTCTGTTAGTGAAAAATATAATATTATCATTCGCATTTTCAAGTAATGATACAATTTCAGCCAGTGCATTTTTTTTAAAGTAAATATTGTCATTATTTAACTTAGCATATTTACCGTTAGCAAGTTTTAATACTTCAACAAAATTTTTGTCTTTTATATTTTCCTGTTGTCGTTTATAAATAATTTTATCAGGGAATTTTTGCTGATATTTTCTGCATAAATTTTCAGTGTCGTCATCAGAACAATTATCAGATATAACAATTTCTATTTTATTAGTATTTTGAAAAGTAATATCATCAGTTATTTCTCTTAAAGTATGTTCAAGATACATACTCCTGTTTCTTGTCGGAATACAAATAGATAAAATCGGTTTGTCAGGCATTATAATTCCCTCTTATTCCATATTGCCCACGGAGCATTATCTTCTTTCCACATTTTGGTTAAATCATTCTTATCTTTTAAGGTATCCATCGGACGCCAGAAACCTTTATGTTTAAAAGCGTTTAATTTTTTATCATTTGCCAGATTTTCTAATGGTTTACGTTCAAATATAACATCATCCCCCTGCGGAATATAGTCAAAAACTTCCGGTTCGCATACGAAAAATCCGCCGTTGACCCAGGATTCATCGCCTGCCGGTTTTTCTTTAAAAGATGTAATGATATTGTCGTCTTTTATTACAAGTGCTCCGAATCGTCCGGAGGGTTGTACTGCTGTCATTGTAACTGTTTTTTTCGATGTTTCATGTGCAGATATTAATTTATTTAAATTAATATCTGCGACTCCATCGCCGTATGTTAGTAAAAATCTGTTATTACCGATATATTCCTGTGCTTTTTTAATTCTTCCGCCGGTCATTGTATCCTGCCCGGTATACAATATTGTCACTTTCCATGGTTCTGTCTGCATCCTGTGAATATCTACGGTATTGTTAAGCATATCAACTGTGATATCGGAATATTGCTGGTAATAATGGACAAAATAATCTTTTATAATATGTGACTTATACCCTGTAAGTATTACAAAATCATTAAATCCGTAATGGGAATAAATCTTCATAATATGCCATAAAATCGGTTTCCCTCCGATTTCCACCATTGGTTTTGGCACCAATTTTGTCTCTTCACTTAAGCGTGTTCCCAATCCGCCGGCTAAAATTACAACTTTCATTAAAATACCCTTATACTCTAAATAATATAATATTTAACACAGAAATAATTTAATTACAATTTATTGTTATTAATTAATTCTAATGTAATTAGGCTTATTTATGAATTATTGTTATAAATGCATAAATAAAATGTAATTTGTTTCAAAAACTGTGAACTTTTGTTTCTTGGACTCATCCATGTATTAAATATTGTTTTCTGTTGAAATGTTTTGTATATTTTTCTTTGTTTTTGAAAATATATTTGTAAAAGAATGCTTTTATGGTTTCTTTCATTATGTATTTTCTAGTTCCTAATGAAAGTTTTTTAATTTTCCCTGTATAGTTCATATTTTGTGTAATTTTTATGAAATTTTCAAAATCTTTTTCTTCATCAGCATAAAGTTCATTATAGGAGCTATGATAATCTTCAAAACCATTTTCAAGTACTATTTTTACATCGCATCCACAAATAAGTGCCTCTTCCAGGAGTTGAGTATTTGAATCAAATGAATATAATGTTTTAGTCTCTCTTAAAAGTTGACCAAGAGCGTCTTTTGTAGCCGGAAACTCCATGTTAATTTCTATCATATTTTCTATTCCTGGAAAAGTGCGCCATTTACCTCTTTTATGTACAAAATAACATGTTTTATCTTTTTTTATAGTACTGTCAAAATAAAAAACGTTAGTATCTAATGTTTGAATTGGAAGTTTGTATGCATCAGGATAGAAGATTGGATTATATGTAAATTTAACTTCATAATCTTCATACTTTTCTTGTCCGCCATTTTTATTTGGATAGAATAAAATATACCTTACAACATTTTGGAATTGTAATGGGTTAAAAGAAACTATTTCTGGATAAACTACAATATCATTTTTCCTCATTTCAGGAGTAATATGGGATATATACTTACACTTATAATCTGATGGCGGCGCAAAGATATAGGCGTCATAACCTTTTTGTGTAAGTTTTTCCCATAATTTATATAAAACTTGTACACCATTATTCCTTGTAAATTTAGGTGCAAATATAATATATTTTTTCATAAAAAATTTCTATATTTTAACAATAAATCTTCGCAATGCGAAGATTTTAAGTGGAGGAGGAGGTGGGATTCGAACCCACGGTACGCGTGAACGTACGACAGTTTTCAAGACTGCTCCAATCAACCGCTCTGGCACTCCTCCAGTAAGTTGTATGGATGTAGCTTTATTGTATTATATCAAAATATTTTGTCAAGAGAAGTTATTCCTGAAATAAAAGAAAAGCTATGTACATTGAAGTGCATAGCTGTTGATTAGGGATATGTGTATCTTAGTTCTCTAAGGAGTATGGTTATATATTAGCAGACGAAATTTGAAATGAAATCATAAATTTGTATGATGTTTTAAAATTTGTGCTATAATTACATTATGTTTGACAGTTTAAGCGAGAAATTACAAGGGATTATAAGCAGGACGCGTAATCAGGAACTTACGCAGGATAATATGCAGGAAGCTTTACGCGAAATCAGACGTGCACTCTTGGAAGCTGATGTTAATTTAAGGGTTGTAAAATCTTTTATTTCCTCAATCAAGGATAAGGCTGAAGGTGAAAAGGTTCTTGAAGGTGTTGATCCTTCTCAGCAGTTAGTAAAAATTGTTCATGATGAACTTGTTAACTTACTTGGCAAAGAACAAAAACCGCTGGATTTTTCTGGAAATCCTAACCTTATTATGATGCTCGGGCTTCAAGGTTCAGGGAAAACAACATCATCTGCAAAATTGGCGGTTAAGCTGAAAAAAGAAGGACGCAAACCGCTTCTTGTCGCATGTGACGTATACAGGCCTGCTGCAATTTCTCAATTACAGACGCTCGGAAAAGAAATTGAAACGGAAGTGTTTACAATTCCTGATTGCACTGATGTTCAAAAAATTGTTCGGGGAGCAATTGATTATGCAAATTCTAACGGATTTAGTACTGTTATTTTAGATACGGCGGGACGTCTGCAGATTGATACTGATATGATGGCAGAACTTCTTTTGATTGACAGAGTCTTTCACCCCGCGGAAAAACTTCTTGTAATTGACGCCATGACCGGTCAGGAAGCCGTTAATGTCGCAGAAAATTTTGATGCACAGTTAGGTTTAACGGGGCTTGTATTAACAAAGCTTGACGGGGATAGCAGGGGCGGTTCTGCGTTGAGTGTATCTTACTGTACGGGAAAACCTATTAAATTAACCGGTACGGGTGAAAAACTTAATGCGTTGGAAGATTTTTATCCTGAGAGAATGGCAGCACGTATCTTAGGTATGGGTGATATTGTATCTCTTGTTGAACGTGCGCAGGAAGTTTTTGATGAAAAACAGGCCCGTGAACTTGAAGAAAAAATGAGCAAGAATAATTTTTCTTTCAATGATTTCCTGAAAATGCAAAAACAAATGCAGGCTTTTGGTTCAATGGGCAATATGCTTGGTATGCTTGGATTGAATATCGGGAAAGATGACAGAGATAAAATTTCGCATGAGGGTGAAAAGCAGTTTAAGAAAATGGAAGTTTTTATATCAAGCATGACTCCTGAAGAACGTGCAAACCCCGATATAATCAATACAAGCCGCAAAAAACGTATTGCAAAAGGCTGCGGGATGGATTATGCAGAGGTTAATGCGTTTATTAAACAATTTGAACAAATGCGCGTCATGATGAAGGGCATGACCGATATGAAAGGTTTGTTCGGCAAAATGGGCGGCGGAATGCCGGATTTAAGCAGGATGGGAAATCTCGGCGGACTCGGCGGTTATAAAGGTAAAATGGGTAAACATGCAATGAACAAAGCAATGAAAATGATGCGCAGATTTAAGTAATTGTTGTATTTTATTTTTTTATTATTGAAATTTGAGGTTGATGTATGAAAAAGTGGTTTATTATTTTAGGGATAATGTTGTTATTTTGTTCTTATGCATACGCAGGAGAGTTATACAGTAGTGAAAAAGGTGTGTCAAATTGTGTACAGAGCGTGAACAAAATTTTGCGTGATAAAAAGGAATTGTCAGGAACAGTTGAAGTTTTTCTTGATATAAAATTAAACCACAGCCTGAATGCCCATAAAATTATTAGTTATGATAATAAGGAGCTTGCAGAGTTAGTTGACGACAGCCTAAAATCTATTGAAAAATCTCCTGAGGATTTTGAACGTTCAAAATTCAAATGCATTGTAAATTTTATAGTGCAGGACGGAAGAGTTAAAACAGATGTTGTAAGCAGAAATTATATAACCGGACAAAATCCGAATTCTGACGATGCCAAATATTACGGCAGGCTTTTAAAACAACTGGATAAAGAGATAGAACGTGCTCCGCATGAGGATTATATTGATTTACATAACATGCAGCTTGAACTTAGTATTTCAAGTATCGGCAAAGTGAAATCTATACGACTTATACAATCGTCAGGTGATAGAATCTACGATGACAAATTGTGTAATTATTTTTTGGATAAAACAGTTGAAATGCCACCTTCAGAACTTCAGGGAGACGGATATTACAGGATAATAATGACATTCAATCCGACCTCAAAGGAAGTTATTGAAGAAGTCAATGATTATGGAAAGCAGATTGCTGAAGAAATATCAAACCAGATTTGTAATTATACAAATATTCTGTTTGATTTTACATTTGATAAAGATGGTAATGTAAGAGATGTAAAATTGTATAATAAATTTGATTTGATTAATGCTCCGTATATTACCAAAGAGTTAAAGAAGATAAAAGTAACTCCGTATCCCGGAAAATTAAAGGGTGATACTCTAAATATACAAATATATAATAACAATATAAACCGCGGAATAAGTAATTATTATAATAAAGAATTGACACCGGTATTTCTTCAAACGATGCCGGAAATAAATTCCTTAAGGCTAAAACCTTTTAAATGTCTTGTATTGATGAATAAATACGGAGGTGTTGAAGATGCGGTCTTAATTCAATCATCCGGCTCAAAACAGATAGACAATGATACGCTGAACGCAATTAAACATAATTCATATAAAGGTTATGATGCTTCGCCGACTGAAAAATTTATTTTTAATGTAGAAATTTATAATCTTAACAAATATTTGCGTGAAAGTTATGCAAAATATGCAAAATCTGTATCTTCTAAAACACTGGGTTATCTTGCACATCCGGGTATGAAGTATATGAAAACGTGTAAAATATATTTTACAATTGCTAAAGACGGTAAGATAAAGAAATTTACACTATATGACTATAATAATGTCCCCGTAAAGGAAAAGAATGTTGAGGATAAAATAAAACGACTTACATTCTCACCCTTCCCGTCTAATATAGATGCTGATGAACTTGATATCTTTGTGGATTTATATGATCCTGAAAATAGTGCCATGACAAATATTATTATGAATTCAACGGCAATCGGAGCACAAATACTTTATATGATATTACGCTCTACAATGTATTAAAAAAAAGCGGGAATACAATGTTCCCGCTTTTTATTTTGTTGGTATTAATCCTCTAAAGGAATAGTAATGATATACTTATCGCCTTCACGTACTTTTGTTATTGCTGAACTGTCAATATTTTCCGAGAATGCAAATGCCTGACTGTATTTAACAATTTCCTGTCTGTGATGACTGTTTTTTTCACCTGCTGCATTGATAATTACAGTGTTTCCGTCCGTTCTGACCTCAACATTTTTTTCATTGTTGTCAAATGGTTTTAAATCAATGACAATTTTGTAAGCGTCATCGGCTTTTTCAACATGAATAAATTGGGATGCCTGATCTGCCATTTTCTGCTGCATTTTCATTGCTCTTTTGTCAATCCATTCCTGCTGTTTTAGTGCTCTGCGTTCCATTTTATCAAAGTTCTTTTCTCTTTGCATAACGGCTCTGTCCATTCTTCTCATATAAAAAGACGGATCTAATATTCTTTTAAAATGCCAGTCAGCAACTACATAAAATGCAAGAAACGCTCCTAAAAATACCAAAAGACCTGTTAAAACATGCCTTAATGCGGGATGTTTGCAAAGAAAACAATCATCAAAGTCTTCGTGTCTATAGTTGTTGTCTTCCATAAATTAAAACTCCTTTCGTTATAATTACACATATAAGTATAAAAATTTATGTTTTTATGTCAACTGCACATGCGGGCTAAGACACTTGAAAAAAAGGATTATATATGTTATTATGGTAGCATAAAGTGTGAAGTTCTTATTAACGGAGTGGAAATATGGCGAAGATTTTAGTTACTATGCCTGATGCATTTTTGCATAAGATTGATAATGTTGCAGTTAATGAACAGAGAACAAGAAGTGAACTTATACGCGAAGCTTTGAGAAATTATATGAAACGTTCAAATATTAATACGCAAAAAGCTGAAAAAGACGCTGAGTTCCTTGAAAATTTAATCGGTTAATCCTGAAAAAGTTTTTGCACCCATTTTATTATATTCGAAATTTCATAAGGTTTCGGGATATATAAATCCGCGCCTGCATTTAACACAAGCTCTTTATCATGGATTGACGATGTAACTATTACTTTTGTTCTGTCAAAATCAGGATTTTGCCTCAAACGTCTGCATATTTCAAGCCCTTTAAATTCTTCGGCATCTCCTGCATCAAGAATTACCATTGCGGGAATTGAAGATATTTCTTCTAAATTGTCCATAGCTGTTGCGTCATATCCTTGAAGTTGAAGAATTGTTGTGAGAAGAACTCTTGTTGCTTCGTCTTCTTCAATAATAAATATTTTATTATTAATTTCATTTTCAACTGCATTTTCTGCCGTAATTCTCGGTCTTTCAATTAAATAATTTGATTTTGCGGGCATGTCAGCCATTCTGTGTATCTGCAAAATAGCATGCATTAATTGATTTGTATCTCTGTACTGGATAAATTCATTGGTAATAATTCCGATTGTGCTGTGAACAAAATTTGAGCGGCGTCCTGCAAATTCATCTCCGCGCATAAGCATAAATCCCCGTTTGTTATCCTGCGGAGAGTAAAATTTCGGGGCAACAGAATCAAATGCAAATGTTAAAAAATTTGCTATTTTTTCAGCTTTTAAGCTGTCCGTTATTATTAAAAATTCATTATCAGAAAGCATTCCCAGATAATCTGATTCGGACAGTGCAGAATTCATGATGGCGCAATATGTTTGTATTAGTTTATCCGAGGCAAGTTCTGTATATGTTTCTTTGTAATTTTTGAAATTTTCGATACTAATATACATAACTGCCCATGGAGTATTTTCCGACAGAATTCGTTTCAGCGCGCGCATGGAGTAATTTTTTGCGGGCAGGCATATTTTGGGGTTCATATTTGATTCAAATTCTCTGCGCAAATGAGCTTTTATTCGCATTAAAAATTCATCAGGATTTACAGGTTCTGATATAAAATCATCTGCACCGTTTTCTAAAGCATTAATTTTGTCTGAAAGTTCGGCAGATTTGGAAACAGCAATAATAACGGGGCGCATGTTATATGTAAGAGCTCTGATTTTTTTGCAAAAATCAGCCAGATCGCTGTCTATGCTGTCTGAAATTATTATAAGGTCAGGTTCTTTATCCTGAATTATTTTCAGTGCTGACAGGAGATTTTTGGTAATAATAACGGAGTTATTGTTACTTTTTAGCAATTTTCTGTATTTGACGGAAATTTCACGTCTTTTGTCAATAATTAATGTTACCGGCTGCATTTTTCCCTCGCTTGAACTTCAATATTTGATGAGGGCAAATGTATTTCAAATGTTGTTTTATGATTTTCTGATTTAACGAAAATTTTCCCGCCCATTTTTTCAACAAGATTTTTTGTTATGTATAAACCGAGTCCGCTGCCTTGCACTTTACGTGTCAAAGGATTGTCAATTCTTGAAAACTTGGTAAATATTTTTTCATAATCGTTTTGCGGAATTTCAATGCCGCTGTTTGTGATTTTTATGGAAACCATGTCATTAAGAATTTCTGTTTTTATAAATATTGTAGAATTCTCATCCCCGTATTTTGCAGCATTTTCAATTATGTTTGTAAGAATTTGTTCAAACTTGTCTTTATCGGCAAGAATTGGCGGAGTATTCGGGTTTATATCTATCTTGAAGCTCTTGTCGCTATATTGATTTTTTATTATTGATATGATTGTTTCAACAGCCGGTTTAATCTGAACTTCTTTGTATATTAAATCTTCTTTTGTGTTTTGGAGTTTTGTGACAGAAAGCATATTTTCAACAAGATTAATGAGCCGATTTGACTGTTCAACGATAATTTTTAAAAACTTTTTTTTACTTTCGTCATCAAGCTTGTCCCAGGATGAAAGCATAGTTTCGGAAAAACCTCTGATTGAGGTCAGAGGAGTACGTAATTCGTGGCTTACGGTTGATATAAAATCTTCATAATCTTTATCGTTCATAAATTTATTATATCAAATTTTTTGTTTTGTATATGGAAAATTAATTTTTTTTAAATATTTGGCTGTTATATTTATACATCGTTTGTATGAGATTTTTATAAAAAACAAAAGTTTTATTTTTGCTTGTCCGAGTTAAAAATTATTAGATATGAAAAACATATTGTTTTTCATACCTCCTCCCCAAGTCTGGTAGCCGTTCTTCATTAAAAAAGAATGGCTTTTTTTTGCACTACGAGCGTAGATACATTAGGTTTTGCATAAGTTTGTAGAATTTATACTAAAGAAGGAGCGTGCCGCTCAACCCGCCACATCAGGCTTAGTATTAATTTTATTCTAGAGCAGTTTGTATAAGGCAAAACAGATGCGAGGGACAAGGATATACAGGACTTGTTTAGGGATGGAAATAATACCCGAGTGCATTGACCAAACAAAGCGATACTACCATTTTGGTAAAATTTTTCTAAAAACGTAGGAAGCGGCTTATGCAACCCCGTAAGCTGTGTTGCATGGAACGGCTACGTTCCTCTTTAGTTTAGGCCGTATAAATTTTATGCAAAACCTATGTTATGGATGGAACGGCTACGTTCCCTATTGGACCTGCATTTCTTTTTCAAACCCGAAAAGCGAGCTTACAGATTCATCGTCATGAATTCGTGCAATTGCAGCTCCCAAAAGCGGTGCAACAGAAAGCTGCTTAATATTAGGAGGCATTTTTTCCATATCTAACGGAATTGTATTTGTTACAATACATTCTTTAATCGGAGCATTTGCAAGCCTTTCGATTGCAGGCCCTGAAAATACCGGATGAACAGCACAAACATATATATCTTTTGCTCCTTCTTTCTTAAGGAGTTTTGATGCTTCGCATATAGTGCCTGCTGTATCTATCATGTCATCAAACATTATACAAATCTTATCTTTAACATCTCCGATAACATGTGATGCAATAGCTTCGTTATGTTTGTCGCGGCGTTTATCAATAATTGCAAGAGGGCATCCGATTGCTTTTGCAAAGTGTCTTGTTCTTTGAACTCCGCCTGTATCCGGGCTTACTGCAACCATATCATCCGGATTGATATTTAAATTTTTAATATAATTAGTTAAAATTGATGTTGCAAAAATATGGTCGACAAGAATATTAAAGAACCCCTGAATTTGTCCGGTATGCAAATCCATTGCAAGAATTCTGTCAGCACCTGCTGTTGTCAATAAATCTGCAACGAGTTTCGCGGTAATTGCTTCACGTCCTGAAGTTTTTCTGTCCTGTCTTGCATAACCGTAGTAAGGAATTACGGCTGTTATTGTTTTTGCACTTGCTCTTTTGAAAGCGTCAATAATAATCAAAAGTTCCATCAAATTTTCGTTAACAGGATTGCATAAAGGCTGGATAATAAATACATCATCCCCTCTCACACTTTCTTTTACCTGCACATAAATTTCACCGTCTGCAAAATTCTTTACAATCATGGGCCCTATTGTAGTCCCCAAATAGTCGGCAATTTCCTGTGCAAGTTTAATGTTAGAACGTCCTGCAAACAATTTTATATCGTGTGTCGGGTTAATTGTTCGTTCTAACTGAGGGAAAGTCATTTCTGCAACCATCATAATTCCTTTCAAGTTTTTTATGCTTAATTATTATAGTATTTTAAGGTGTTAACCTCAATGATTTTTTAAGTAATATTACCAAAACATAAAAAAAATTTTTTTTGTCATTCTTTTTCCCAGAGAATTTCAACGAGGCATAAATCTTCATTAGTTTCGTAGTTTTTTATTAAATGAAGAGTTGTAAAATCATTTAAAAATTCAATTTGAGAAACTACTTTTGCTCCGTATTTTACTTCTTTTTTGAATTGTATATCAAGGGTTTTGATTTTGTGAGTACTTCTGAAGTCAAAATTTAAAGGTTCTAATGCCCAGATTATATAATTCCCGTTGTTTGCATGCGAATTTACATCTATATCTTCATAACGAACTTCAAATATTTTTTCAATATCTGCTCTTTCAACAGGTTTGAGTTTTTTAAACGCTAAATCGTCCTCTCTTTTTTGATAAAGCGGCATATATTCGTTATTTAGTGCCGGTTGAACGGGAACTGGCGCTTTTGTTGTCATATCAACAACAGCCCAGACACTTGAAATTTTCCCGAGGAGTTTTTCTCCCTTACATATATAAAAATCACGATAAGCAAACAGTTTTTGGCAGCCGCGGGGTTCTGTTTTTAAAGTTAAATTGTAAACAGATACAGGATAGTCATTAAATTCCATTCTGTATTTGAGCAGAAACCAGCCGAGATTTTTAGGTGTTATATATGAATAGCCGAACCCCAAGCTCTCTGCGTTTGCACTTGCCATATCCTGTAAAAAATTTAAAAGAGACGAAGGTTTTAATGCAAGTTTATAATCCATTTCGGAATATTTAACCTTGATTTGTTCTTCAAAAATCATGAGTCCATTGTAGCATATTGTGATTATCTGTCAATCAAAGTGAAATCCGGCGGTAAATCGTCTTCAACCATTTTTATTAATTTATGCGGTTTTATATTGAGAGCTTCGGCAAGTTTATAAATAGTTGTGAATTGAGGATCTTTCAATGCTCTTTCTACAGTGCTGATAATCGATGTTGAAATATCATTTTCACTTGCAAGCATAAATTGGCTCTGTCTTCCCCTGAGCTTTTTAGTTATTTTAGCAAGTGAATTTAGTATTTTTTGTTTTTTCTCATCGATTTGCATTTTTATATTTTATATGTATAGTTAAATTATCGCTTTCGCGAACGAGATAATATATGGAGTTAATATGGCTGATGTGAAAAAAACAATTCTCCTTGACCTTGATGGAGTAATAAATACTTACAGCAATGATTACAACCCTGATTACATCCCGCCATTACGTGACGGGGCAAGGCAGTTTGTTGAAAAGCTTTCTAAAAAATATAAAATAAAACTTTTTACAACTCGTAATAAAATGCTTGCTTCTATGTGGCTGCTTGAAAATAATCTGAATGATTTTATAACCGGGGTAACAAATACTAAAGAACTTTGCTGGCTGTTTGTTGATGACAGGTGTATATGTTTTAACGGGAATTATAAGGAGCTTTTTGACGATATAGAAAACTTTGAAGTCTGGCATAAGAAGTGATTTTCGGTAATTGTTAAATTTTGGTTAAAAAAACACGATTTCTTGCAAATAAGGTAAATAATGTAAATGTAGTTAAAAGTAAGTTATTTGAAAGGAAGTGTTAATATGAAATTCTTAGTTAGAAAAGCTCCTGAAAACTTTATAAGAACAGTGAATGATGAAATCAGTTCATTATTGAACAGACATTTTGACAGCTATTTCCCCGAAGCAGCTTATTGGGAAGAAATGGATAAATACTCAATGCCTGTAGAAATTTCGGATAAAGGCCGTGATTATGAAGTTAAAGCAGAACTTCCGGGCGTAAAAAAAGAAGATTTGGACATTGATATTGATAAAAATTACATTGTAATTAATGCCAAAAAAGAAGAAGAAAAAACTGAAAATGAAAAATCTTATAAAAAATCAGAATTCAGATACGGTGAATTTTCAAGAACAGTTTACTTCCCTGAAGAAATTGATGTTGAAAAAACAGAAGCAAAATTGGAACATGGTGTATTGAAAGTTCATGCACCTAAAAAATATTCTGATAAAGATGCGAAAAAGAAATTAACAGTAAAATAATTTAAAAGCATTAAAACTATGTAAGGGCAGGTTTTATACCTGCCCTTTTTGTATAAAAAGAATAAAATCAACAAAAGACTTGATTTTAAAAAATGTTCATGCTACATTTAATTTTGCTGACAAAGTTGCGGGCTGCCGGTGCAGGTGATTAGAGCACTGTGCCGAGCAAAAGGTGACTAAATGTCACGTTTTGTGAGAGGCCTGATAAGGGTCACGCAAAGTAACAAGTCTTGATTTGAAAATTTTATATATTACCATTGATAATGGTTGCGGGCTGCTAGCTCAGGTGGTTAGAGCGCACCCCTGATAAGGGTGAGGTCGGTGGTTCGAGTCCACTGCGGCCCATATTTTACAACAAGAGCCGAAAAGGCTCTTTTTTAGTGGCTTTTCAAGTTCCAATCTGCGTTTCAAACGGTTGCAAATTTTTGTAATATGTTTCTGGGACATTGAGACGGAAAAAATTTAATAAAAAATCAAACAGACAGCCGATTTGAGGCTGTTTTTTAGTATTGAGATGTACCGGTCATTTATCCCAAACTAAAAAGCAGTGCATCTCTTGTCTTTTTTGCCAAATATTTTTTAATCTTTTGAATATCTTCTATCTTTTTTATTGGTTGTACTATGTTTATTTGAAATCTGCTTAGTTTCAGACAATGATTGCTTCTACCATTAAAAAAGTAAAGTCCAATGACACAAAATTTAAACACTTTTCAAACGGTGCTTAGCGACGTTCAGGCGAGTTGGGGAGAAATACAACACAACTTCATTTTGTTGTATTCTTCAATGGAAATAATGGGTTATAGTTTTAGACAATATATTGTTTATGAATTAAGTTCTAAATCTCTTAGTCTGCAATAGGATTTTTCTATTTTTAAATTATTTATCCAGGCAGATTTATTTAGGTACGTTTGTAACTCATTTTTTAAATTATGCATTAGATTAATATTATTCAGATAGTATTCATTAATATAATTTTTAAAATTGAGATTTGGGATCCTAGTTTTGAATTTTTTTAGAAACATTTTATTTGAGATTAAATTTAGAAATATCAGGATAGAAAATCTAGTATAATCAAAAATATTACTTGCTAAATTATCATCCTTGTTACAAGCGGGATCTTGCCCATGCACGTATGAACAACGTGTTTCATAAGCTTTATTAATATTTTTAGCTATTTGTTTTTTATTTAATCCTAAGGCCAATGATAATAAGTCAGAACATCTATCTCTTAACTGTCGGGATATTTTTTCTGAATTTGTATTAAAAAGAGCTTCTAGTGCCAAACAACAATAAGTAATTTGATGTGTCGGATGGATTTTATTAATTGCTTGTATGTAAAAATCAATCGCAATTTTTAAAAACAGAATTTCTTTATTTTCTATATTACCAATATAATATTGTACTAACTTTATAACCTTGGGAAAATTTTCTATTAGTACTTCATTGAGACAAACAGGGATTCCGCCATCATATT
>CALUQH010000003.1 GCA_944322885.1 Candidatus Gastranaerophilales bacterium
AGAACAGCGGGTTATTATTAGGCAGTTTAGCGAGCGGGAATCTAGGTAGTAATGCAATTGCATTTGGTTTAAATACCCGTGCATCTAACAATAATACAACAGCTGTAGGTGTAAATTCCACTGCAACCGGAAGTGATTCTACATCTTTAGGGAGTTCATCTGTCGCCTCAGGCATTCAATCAAGCGCCATAGGTTATAGTGCAGGGGCTTCTGGTAATTATTCTCAAGCTTTTGGCGATGAGGCATTAGCCGGAGCCGAAGGGACAATTGCAATCGGCTCCCAATCATCCTCAACAACTGCTTCCGGTATATCAATCGGTATGCAGTCCTCATCAACGAATACAGATGCAATTGCTATAGGCAAATTATCCGAAGCTTCTGGTTATCAGTCAACCGTTTTGGGATCTGGTTCAATTGCCAGCGGGGCTGACACAACAGCTGTAGGTAATACCTCAAAAGCGACAAACAGTTTTGCCAGTGCTTTCGGCTATGCATCAGAGGCATCTGGTTTGAATTCAACCGCTCTGGGAGCGAGTGCAAAGTCCAGTGGCATTTATTCTATCACGTTGGGTTATAATTCTATAGCTACCAATAACTATTCCGTAGTCTTAGGGGCTAATTCGACAGCTTCTGGTAACTATTCTACAGCCTTAGGTGCCTATGCTGAAGCTTCCGGTCTAAAGTCTGTCGCTTTAGCGGGCTCAGCTTCAGGTAGTGGTTCTACTGCCTTGGGTTCGAATTCAGAAGCTTCCGGAGATGGTTCTACTGCCTTGGGTTCGAGTTCAGAAGCTTCTGGTCCCTATTCTACGGCTGTTGGCGATTATGCGAAGGCTTTTGGTTCAAACAATGTAGCGATTGGATATAATGCTTGCCAAGCTGTTGCAGGTTCAAATAAAGTATGTATTGGTGCAAATTCCGGTCCGAGATCTGGTTCTTCGTGGGCATCCTCGAGTGATGCAGAAGAACGTATATTTATAGGCGGCAAATCTAAATTTAATAATGGTGCAGCTGTATTGGAAATTCATAATTTATCCAGTAATTCTCTTAGCGGTTTAGCAGATAATAATGATACATCAGTTGTTATAAACGGAAACCTTATAGTTAGAGGTAATACTTTTTTGACAACAAGAGAAAAGGATTCGCAAAGTTCCATTTCAAGTAACCGTCTTTCTCTTATAGAACGTAAAGATGAGGATATCCGCAAATCTCATAATGTTAATGATAAATGGATCACTTTTTGGAACAGTCTCCATTTGTATTATTCTGACCGCCGATTAAAATATGTCGGTAAAGAAAGCACTTCGGGCTTAGATAAAATCCGTGAGTTAAAAGTATTCAACTTTACCTTTAAAAAAGATGAAAATAAAACTCCACATGTTGGCGTAATCGCACAGGATTTACAAAAAGTCTTTCCCGAAGCTGTAAGTAAAGCTGCAGACGGTTTCTTGAAAATTCGTTTTGAAGATATGTTCTATGCAATGATAAATGCAATCAAAGAACTTGATTCACGTGTTACAACTCTTGAACAAGAAAATCAACAGTTAAAAGAGATTCTGAAACAAGTTCAGGATGACAATAGACAGCTTCAAAATGACAATAAGAAACTTGATGCCCGCTTAAAAACTCTTGAAGCAAAGATAAAATAAGTTTGTTTATTCAGAATAAACGGCCGTAATTCGGCTCGTTTACTTTCATTCCTTCCCGCATAGAATAGTGCGGGTTTTCTTTACCTCATAAAACTTGCACAAATTCTTGTTTGAAGTATGATTAATATATATGTATTAATTAATATAAGGATAAAGATATGAAAGTTACTTTAGAAAAAGAAAAAGAAAATGTTGTTAAATTAAATATTACAATTCCTGCAAAAGATGCAGCTGATGCATATAACAATGCAGTAAGAAAAATTTCCCAGTATGTAAATATTGACGGGTTCAGAAAGGGTAAAGCTCCGCGTTCAGTTGTTGAAAGACACGTAGGAACTGAAAGAATCAAGCAGGAAGCTATTGAAAATCTTATGCCTAAAGCTATTAATCAGGCAGTTGTTGATAATAAACTTGATTTAGTTGCTCAGCCTTATATCACATCTTATAACTTTAACATGGGAGAAGATTTAACAGTAACGGCAAAAGCTGAATTGAGACCTGAAGTTACACTAGGGCAATATAAAGGTTTGAAATTAGAAGTTAAAGATTCGCCTGTTGTTGAAGATGCTATGCAGAAATCTATTGATAATCTTTTGAACCAGTATGCTACTCAGGAAACAGTTATTGACAGAGCAACCAAGGATAGTGATATTGCCGTAATTGATTTTGAAGGTTTTTGCAACGGCGAAAAAATTCAGGGCGGAGATGCAAAAAATTATCCGCTTGATTTGGCTCATTCAAACTTTATTCCCGGATTTGCCGAACAAATTGTCGGTAAAAATTTGAATGATGAATTTGATATTAAAGTTACTTTCCCTGAAAATTACCATGATGAAAAATTAAAGGGACAACCTGCAACATTCAAAATTAAAGTTAATGAGATTAAAGAAAGAAAACTCCCCGAGCTTAATGATGAATTTGCTCAAAAGGTAGGCCCTTTCAAAACGGTTGATGATTTGAAAGCAGATATTCAGAAATATCTTGACACTCAAAGAGAAAGAACAAATAAACAAAATTCTGAAAATGAAGTGTTTAAAGCTGTTATTGATGCTTCAAGTGTAGACATACCTGAAACAATGATTGAAAGGGAAGTTGCTTCTTTAAAAGAAGAATATAAGCAAAGACTTGCAGCTCAGGGAATTACCTGGGAAACTCTTGTTAAATCACAGGGTGAAGATGAATTGACTAAAAATCTTCATGAAGATGCTAAAACAAGAATTAAAAATTCTCTTGTTATTGACAAAATTGCCAAAGAAGAAAATATTAAGCTTGAATCTAAAGATATTGAAGCAAAATTTGCACAACTAGGAGCTATGTATGGCTTGAAACCTCAGGATTTGATTAAACAATTGGGTAAAAGTCCGGAAGCTTTGACTTCAATTTCTCAACAGGCACTTAATGACAAAGTGAGAGATTTCTTAATTCAAAATAATACGGTTGAAATTAAGTAATTTAAAATCTAATATATGTGCCTGATTTATTTCGGGCACATCTTTGCTATTTTATATTTATAGTTTATAATTTAATTGTTAAAGAAAGGATAAAAAGATGAGCTTTGTACCTGTAGTAATTGAACAATCAAGCAGAGGTGAACGTTCTTTTGATATTTTTTCAAGATTATTGAGAGAAAGAATTATTTTCTTAGGCACACCAATTGATGATATGGTTGCAAATTTGGTTGTAGCACAGTTGTTGTTGTTGGACAGTGAAAATCCTGAAAAAGATATCATGCTTTATATAAACAGCCCTGGCGGAAGTGTTACGGCCGGTTTTGCTATTTATGATACAATGCAGCATATCAGAGCTGATGTTTCAACTATTTGTTTAGGTCAGGCTGCTTCTATGGGGGCATTTCTTTTATCTTCCGGTGCGAAAGGTAAACGTATGGCTCTCCCTCATTCAAGAGTATTAATCCACCAGCCATTGGGCGGTGCACAGGGTCAGGCAACGGATATAGAAATTCAGGCCGCTGAAATTATCAGAATTAAAAAATCATTGAATGAAATTTTGGCTGCTAACACAGGCCAGTCAATTAAAAAGATTGAAAAAGATACAGATCGTGACTATATCATGACTCCGGCTGAAGCTTTAGAATACGGTATGATTGATAAAGTTATTTCAAGAGATGCAATCAAGTAATAAAGAAAGGATTAGCTTACGATAGGTTTTCACCTTCGTAAGCTTTGGTATAAAAGATGGTAAAACATGATGACAGCAGATTAAAATGTTCATTTTGCGGTAAATCTCAAGATCAGGTAAAAAAATTAATTGCCGGTCCTGAGGTTTATATATGTGATGAATGTGTTGATTTGTGTAATCAAATATTAGATGAAGAATTTTTTGAAAATAAGGAAAAGGAAACTGGTGACGGTGATAATTCTGCTGAAGAAAAACCTATTCCAAAACCGCACGAAATCAAGGCTTATCTTGATCAGTATATTGTAGGTCAGGATGATGCAAAAAAAGTGTTGTCAGTTGCTGTTTATAATCATTATAAGAGATTAAAGCACAATAAAGATAACGATAAGGATTCAGTTGAAATTCAAAAATCAAATATTCTTCTTGTCGGGCCTACCGGTTCCGGTAAAACCCTTCTTGCTCAGACTCTTGCAAAAATGCTTGATGTTCCTTTTGCTGTCGCTGATGCCACTACCTTAACAGAGGCAGGCTATGTAGGCGATGACGTCGAAAATATTTTGTTAAGACTGTATCAGAATGCCGAATTTGATTCTGCTAAGGCTGAGCGCGGTATTATTTATATAGATGAAATTGACAAAATTTCCAGAAAATCTGAAAATACTTCAATTACAAGAGATGTTTCCGGAGAAGGTGTTCAGCAGGCTTTGTTAAAAATGATTGAAGGTACTGTTGCACATGTTCCTCCTCAGGGCGGCAGAAAACATCCGCATCAGGAATTCATTGAAATTGATACAAAAAATATTCTGTTTATAGTCGGCGGTGCCTTTGTCGGTTTGGAGAAAATAGTTGAACGCAGGGCAGGTGAAGGAACCTCTGTCGGATTCGGTGCAAAGGCTCCTATGACTCAGATTGAAAAAGAGGCAGCTGCTGCGCGAATGTTGAAAAAACTTCAGCCGGAAGATTTGTTGAAATTCGGTATGATTCCTGAGTTCATCGGTCGTGTTCCTGTTTATGCTGTTCTTGATCAACTGAATGAAAAAACATTAAAAATGATTTTAACAGAACCGAAAAACGCTGTATTAAAGCAGTATCAAGCCCTGTTAGAAATGGACGGAGTTGATTTGGAATTTGAACCGGAAGCCATAGATTTGATTGCACAGGAAGCAATTAAACGTAAGACAGGTGCTCGTGCGCTGCGTTCAATTGTTGAGGAAATCATGCTTGATGTTATGTATGATGTGCCTACAAAAGGCGATGTAACTAAATTTGTTGTTACGGCTGATATGGTAAAAAACAGGAAAAACGCTGAGGTTGTGCAGCTTCCTACTCAGAACCACGATAAAGAAATTACAGCATAATAAAATAAATTTAAAAGCGGATTAAAAATCCGCTTTTTTTACGAAATTTTGCTTAACATATTTGTAAAATGTGTGTATTTATGAAAAAATATATTTATGGGGAATAGTAAAACACTTATTTTAATTGACGGACATGCACTTGCTTTCAGACAGTATTACGCTCTTGAAAGAAGTAATATGAGAACTTCTGACGGCACTCCGACATGGGCTGTGTACGGCTTTTTTAAAGCTATATTTGATCTTTTAAAAAATAGTGATTTAAAAGTTGATGCAATAGCTGTTGCATTTGATGTCAGTCATCATACATTCAGAACGGAAACTTACACTGAGTATAAAAGTAATCGTGAAGCAATGCCGGACAATATGCGTTCTCAAATGGAGCTCATTTATGAGGGTTTGAAAGCTTTCAATATACCAATTTACACTAAAGAAGGTTTTGAGGCTGATGATGTTATTGGAACTATATCAAGTGAAGCTTGTGCGCTTGGACATAAGGTTTTAATTCTGACAGGTGATCAGGATGCTTTCCAGCTTGTGGATAAAGACGGATGTGTTAAAGTAATACTTCCCTCAAAAGGCGAGCTTGTCGAGTATAACTGGGATAAGATTTATGAAAAATTAGGTGTATATCCTAATCAGGTTATAGACTATAAGGGCTTAAGAGGTGATATTTCCGATTGTATTCCCGGTGTAAAAGGTATTGGAGAAAAGACAGCACAAAAACTTCTTGCAAAATACGGCACATTAGATAATGTTCTTGCGGATTGCGAAAATATTCCGGAAAAATCTGTAAGAGAAAAAATTTGTGCGGGTAAGGAACAGGCAAAAATGAGCCAGTATCTCGCTACAATTGTGAGAAATCTTGATGTAAATTTCGATTTTGATAAGACAAAAGTTGAATTGCCTGAAATTTCTGTTGTGACAGAATATTTGAAAAAAATGCAGTTTTATACATTTATTAAAAATATAAATGAGATTTTATATTCTTTTGATAAAGGTTCTGCTCCGATTGTGTCACAAAATCAAGTTGAAGGTACCTGTCAGCTTGGTATCTTTTCTGAGGTCGTTAATGAAGAAATTAACAAAGAGTCTGATTTTAACTCAGAAAATCATCTCGTTGTTGATTCTGTAGACCTTGATACGCTTGTTAAAGATTTGCAAAGACAAAAACTGGTTGCTTTTAGAGTGTATGCAAATGTAGTAAGTGCTGTACGCTCTGAAATTACGGGGTTTTCATTTTCTTATAATCCGGATATTACTTATGATAAACGTATAAGTTTTATAGATTCAGGTGCTATATATAAGAGTTTATACATTCCGGTTAATCATTCTAATATTGAAAATCAGCTGCGTGTAAAAGATGTTCTGGAAGCTTTAAAACCGTTGTTCGAAAACGATGATGTCAAAAAGGTAACTCACAATGCTAAAAGTGCATATAATATATTGAGGTGTGCAGGTGTATTTCTCAAAGGTATAATATTTGATACAATGCTTGCAAGCTATGTAAAAGACCCGCAAAGGAATCACGAACTGGATATTCAGGCAATGGAACATTTGGGACATGCAATTATTCCTTTTGCACCTTTTGAAAAGGACAAGAAAAAACAAATTAAATTGAGTGATTCGCCTGCGGAAAGTGTATTGACTTTTACATGTGATGAAATTGTTTCTATTCTGGAACTCGTAAAATTCTGGTCATCCGATCTAGATGAAAAAGAACTTGATATCGTTTATAATATTGAAGTTCCGTTGACATTTGTTCTTGCTGATATGGAATATGACGGAGTTTCCGTAGATGAAATGTATCTTGCTCAATTGACAGTTTTAATGAATTTGGAACTTGCACAGATTGAAGAAAAAATATTTAAACTTGCAGGGTGTAATTTTAATATTAATTCTCCGCGTCAGGTGGGTGAAGTTCTATTTGATAAAATGGGCTTGAAAGCGAAAAAGAAGCGCGGAAAGACGAATTATTCAACAAACGCTGCTGTTTTAGAGGAGCTGGCTGAGGATTATGAAATTGCTCAATTAATTCTTGATTACAGAAAATATGCAAAGCTAAAATCTACTTATACAGAAGCTTTGCCTGCTTTAATTGATATAAAAGACAGGCGTATTCATACAACCTATAACCAGACAGTAACGGCAACAGGCAGGCTTTCTTCATCAAATCCGAACTTGCAAAATATTCCTGTCAGAACAGAAGAAGGCAACAAAATAAGAAAAGCATTTGTTCCTGAGGACAGAGAAAATGCTTTAATCCTTTCTGCAGATTATTCACAGATTGAACTTCGTCTTTTAGCACATATTACTCAGGATAAACATTTGTTGGAAGCGTTTAATAACGGAATAGACGTTCATACTCTTACGGCTTCTAAAGTTTTTGATGTTCCGGTAGAGCAGGTTACAAAGGAAATGCGTTATAATTCCAAAGCTGTTAATTTCGGTATTATCTACGGCCAGAGTAAATACGGGCTTGCAAAGGCGCTCGGTATTTCAAATGCTGAAGCGGAAGATTTTATAAATAAATATTTTGCGACATATCCGAGAGTGAAAGCATATATGGAAGGAACTGTAAAAGAGGCGGAAGAAAAAGGTTTTGTTCAGACGATTTTCGGGAGAAAACGCTATCTTGCATCTGAACTTTCAAGTTCAAACGGAATGATTAGAGAATTTGCAAAACGTGCGGCAATTAATCAGCCGATGCAGGGCTCGGCTGCTGATTTAATGAAGATTGCCATGATAGAGTTTGCAAACAAATTAAGGGAAAATAATCTAAAATCAAAAATGATTATTCAGGTTCATGACGAACTTGTTGTAGAAGTATTAAAAACTGAATTAGAGGATGTTAAACGGCTTGTGAAAGAGGCTATGGAATTAAATCAGCCTTTATCGGTTCCTCTCGTTGTTGATATAAGTGTAGGTGAATCATGGAAAGAACAATAAAAACTTTTATTATATCTTTTGTAATTCTTTTATCTTGTATGTTACAGGCGAAAGCTGATGATAATTTGCTTCTCAGCAATCTTATTACTCCTCAGAATGTTAATTTTAATATTTGTACAAGAACGTATATTCTGCCTCAGGATAAATTGTTTTATATGGCTATCGCAAGTGCTAATGCTAATAATTTTGATGTTGAAGAAATTCAGTCAAAAACGGGCTATATTCTTTTTACTGCGGTAAATAAGCAGTATCTTGCCAGTATAGTGAAGGTTGATGATAAGCATTCCATGTTAAAAATTACACCGACAAATAATAATTATTTCTTTCCGCCTGGTGTTGTTTTGAATTTCTTTAGATATATTGATTTATACGGCGCTACCCCGCTTGCAAATGTACCTAAAGCTTAACAGTTTAAATTAGAGTGTGCTTCGTTTACTATTGATTCTACGTCAAAAAATTTCGGCTCGTTTGCTTCTGTTGATAACCAGATAAGATATTCAATATTTCCGGAAGGCCCTTTTATTGATGAATATGTAAGCCCTTGAATTGAGTAATTGAGAGTCTTGGCAAAATTTATAACATTTTCAATAACTTCTTTATGTACTTTTTTATCTTTTACAACCCCGCCTTTTTCAACTTTTTCTTTCCCTGCTTCAAATTGAGGTTTTATAAGACAAATCATTTCGTGAAAATTGGGATTTAAAAGTTTTTTAAGATTTTCAAGAACTTTGGTTAAAGAGATAAAAGACAGGTCGCTGACGAGTAAATCAGCCAATGGTTCATTTTCCGAGTAGATGTCAGAAAACTGGCAGATTTTAAGGTTTGTTCTTTCAATTGTTTTTACACGGTTGTCAGAGCGGATTTTCCAGTCAAGCTGTCCGTATCCGACATCAACTGCGTATACAAATTTGGCGCCGTTTTGTAAAAGACAGTCCGTAAATCCGCCTGTTGATGCGCCGGCATCAAAGCAAATTCTATCTTTTACACTAAAATTAAATGCATCAAGGGCTTTTTTTAGCTTAAAACCGCCTCTTGAAACGTAAGGCATAGATTTAACAACTATATCATATTCCTTTGAAGGGTTAATTTGAAAACCGGCTTTTGTAATATATTCATCATTGATTTTTACGTGTCCTGCAAGAATAGCGGCCGATGCTTTACTTTTTGTTTCAAAGTATCCAAGATCCGTCAGATATTTGTCAAGGCGTTCTTTCATATGGCAAACACACTTTCTGCATTTGCTGTTGTAACACCGTTTACTTCTTCAATACTAATATTTCGGAGTTTTGCGATTTCTTCGGCAACAAATTTTACGTAAGCAGGCTGATTTTCTTTCCCGCGATACGGAACAGGTGTAAGATAGGGCGCATCCGTTTCAAGAAGTATATGCTCAAGCGGAACTGCCTGTACAACTTCTTTCATTTTTACCGCATTTTTAAATGTTACGACACCGCCTATTCCAAGATACCAGCCTTCTTTGATGCATTCTTTTGCAAACTCTACACTTCCTGAAAAACAGTGCATAACAACTTTTGAACCATTGTTGTATTCTTTTAAAATATCAAAAGTGTCTTTGTGGGCTTCTCTGTCGTGTACGTCTATCGGCAGATTAAGTTCATTTGCAAGTTTTATCTGTTTAATAAAAACTTCTTTTTGGAGCTCATTAAAGCTTTTATCCCAATAGTAATCAAGTCCTATTTCACCTATAGCAACAATTTTTTTGTTTTTAGCAAGTTTTTTTATGTCTTCAATAAGAACGTCGTTCCAATCCTTAGCCTCTGACGGATGAACACCGAGCATTCCGTATACATTATCATATTCATTGATAAGTTCCATAATTCCTGCAAAATCGGCGGGATTTGCTGCCGGAACTATTATTTTATTCACACCGTTTGCTGCGGCATTTGGGACGGCGCCATCGGTTGTAATGTTCTCAAGCATATTTATGTGGGAATGTGTATCTATCATAAAATTATTATACAATAATATTATTAAAATAAATAAAATATTCTACCATTCATAATTAATTTTCCAGCCATCCTGTTGTATCAATGCTCCGCAGGATTCCCCGTTTCCGCTTTTGCTGCACCCTTGCTGAAGGGTGCTGTGCTCGCTGCCTGTTCCTGAGAATACAAATTTATTTTTGTTCACGGTTTCATATTGAGGGAGAATCATTTTAAAAACATCTTTTCCATATGTATTAGGACCTTTAATTCCGTTAATATCCGTTATTATCATAAATCCACCGTACCACCAGTCAGATACACATTGCCCGTTTTCCTGTTCACAGTTTCCGGATATAGAAACTGCAATAAGGCTCCCGTTTGCTAATACTATAATGCGTTTGTTTAAACTATTCCAGTTGTTTGCATCTTTACTGCCATTCATATAGTATAATGCCTTATAACCAATATCTTTTAGAGAGGTTTTCCCGTAATCTTTTGTAACTTTAATATATGGAAGCAAATATGTTGACATAAATTCTTCTAATATTTGAGTTCCGCCTGATGTTTGACCGTATATATTACTTACACTCCAGTTTGGAATATCCCCGTAGTCGGCAACTGCATGCTGAAATGCCTGAGATAAAATTGAAAAGGTGGCTTTTAATTGTGCAGCTGTTCGTTCTTTCTGATAATTTTGAAGTAATGTTGGAATGGTCATAGCCGCTACAACACCAATAATTCCTAAAGTAATCAAAACTTCAGCAAGAGTAAAACCAAATTTACGAAAGTAAATAAATTTTTCTGAATTTCTTGTTATACTTGAACTTTGCGGGGGGGGGGGCAGCCTCAAAGTTTCTTGTTTAAACATTTTTCATCCTCCTTTTTTTTTATTATAACTTTTTTTTTGATAATTATCAAGCCTTAATACTATTATTGTGCTATACTGATATAGCATGGAAGAGAAAAATGTAAAAATATCAATAGGGCATTTGTATCCCAAACTGTTAAATTTATATGGCGATATGGGAAATATAATAACACTTACAAAACGCTGTGAATGGCGTGGAATTGATGTTGAATATGACCCGATTGGTGTTGGTGACAGAATAAAAGAACATGATTTATACTTTATAGGCGGCGGGCAGGACAGACAACAAATAGAAGTTGCAGAAGAACTCTATAAACATAAAGATTTCTTATTAGAAGAACGTGACAAGAATACTGTGTTTTTAGGTATTTGCGGCGGGTATCAACTTTTTGGACATTATTACCAACCGTTTGAAGGGGATAAACTTTTAGGCATAAGCCTTATGGATGCTTATACTGTTGCCGGAAAAAAAAGATTTATCGGAAATGTTACGGTTGAAACGGATTTTTTAAGTCCTTCAACTCTCGTAGGTTTTGAAAACCATAGCGGATTAACATATCTTCAGGGAGATACAAAACCGCTTGGAAAATTAAAAGTTGGAAACGGCAATAACGGTCAGGATGGTATGGAAGGCGGAAGATATAAAAATGTTTTCGGTACTTATCTTCATGGCTCGCTGCTGCCTAAAAATCCACATTTCGCTGATTATTTAATAGAACTTGCGCTTGAAAAGCGTTACGGTGAAAAGATTAAATTGTCAAAACTTGATGATGAACTTGAACTCAAAACTCACAATTCACTGGTTGGAAAGGCTTATTAATGAGTAAGGAAGCTGTATTAAATTTGTATAATAAATGGTGTTTAATCCCTGATAAGATTAGATTTTTATTTATTGGCGGGGTCAACGCGGCTTTTTCTTACATAATTTTTGCAATTGCGGTTTACTTAATCGGTCAGGAGCATTATCAGATTTGTGTCGCACTACAGTGGGCTATCTCTTCTGTTTTTTCATTTGTTAATCAAAAGCTTTTTGTTTTTTGCACAAAGGGCCACTGGCTTAGAGAATATATAAAATGCTGCACAACCTGGGTTGTAAGTTACGCTGTCAACGCTATTATTCTTGAGATAATTGTAAGGTACGTGACAAAAAATGTTTATGTCGGGCAGTTCGTTTCTATTTTGCTTGCTGCTGTCGTTACTTATGTTTTATTTAAATATTATGCTTTCAGGCATAATAAACATTAAATTATAAATTAAAAAAGCGGTTAATTATTTAACCGCTTTAATTTTTTCTATAAGTTTTTTTGTTGCTTCTTCAGGTGTATATTTTTCCTGTTCTCCCGTTTCACGGACTTTATATTCAACAAAGCCTTCATTAATTGTTTTCCCGACAGTTACCCTGAACGGGAAGCCTATTAAATCTGCGTCTTTGAACTTGACACCCGCTCTTTCATCACGATCATCAAGAACAACTTCAATGCCTGCAGACTGTAAATCTTTGTACATTTTATCCGCAACTTTCATTTGAAGTTCGTCATTAATATTAACGGGAACAATTACAACATGATACGGAGCAATCGCAATTGGCCATTTAATTCCGTGTTCGTCATAGTGTGCTTCAACAGCTGCAGCAGCTGTTCTTGAAATTCCTATTCCGTAACATCCCATGACATAAGGATGAGTTTTTCCGTTGATATCTGTGTAAACTGCATTCATCGGCTTTGAGTATTTTGTCCCGAGTTTGAAAATATTTCCGACTTCTATCCCTTTAGTTACATAGAGCGGTTTGCCGCACTGAGGACATAATTCTCCTCTCTGTACAAGCCTGATATCAGCGTATTTGATATTTTCAATACCTAAATCAGAAAGATTTGCGCCTACAAGGTGCTTGTCTGTTTGATTAATTCCGACAACAAAGTTTTTCAAATCTCGAACTGTTTCATCAGCTATAATTTGAATACCATCCATTCCCTTTGGCCCTATAAAGCCGGGTACGGCATCAAATCCTTTTTCTGACATAAGTTCTGCAATTTCAGCAGAGGAAGCTATTCTTATATCAATCCCTTCTGCTGCGTTCATTAATTTTGTTTCTTCTATGGCTTTGTCAGCTCTTATAAGTGCAAGAACCGGTTTTTTGTCAATTATATAAACCAGAGTTTTTAAAATCAGTGTATCCGGAATATTTAAGAATTTACTTAATTCCTCAATAGAGTGAGTGTTCGGAGTATCAAGTATTTTGGTTTCTTTAAAATATTCCTTACCGTCAACAACGGCTTCAGGCAGATTTGATATTGCGTGGTTGGAATTCGCTGAATAATCGCAGGAATTACAGTAGAAAACATCATTTTCTCCTGCATCAGTGTCAGTGATTACCATAAATTCGTGCGAAACGCTTCCGCCTATAGCTCCTGAATCAGATTGAACCATTTTTGTTTCAAGCCCGCATCTTTCAAATATTTTTTTATAAGCCTGAGCCATATTTTCGTATTCTTTATCTAGACCTGCTTCATCTAAATCAAAGCTGTAGGCGTCTTTCATAATAAATTCTCTGCCTCTTAAAAGTCCGTATCTAGGTCTTATTTCATCTCTAAATTTAGATTGTATCTGGTATAAATTAACCGGTAATTGTTTGTAAGATTTCAATCCGTCGCGGGCGACAGCTGTTATAATTTCTTCGTGTGTAGGCCCGAGGCACATATCTCTGTCGTGGCGGTCTTTAAGGCGCATTAATTCTTTTCCGTATACTTCCCATCTGCCTGATTCTTCCCAGAGTTCTTTCGGCTGTACAAACGGCATTAAAAGTTCCTGAGCGCCTGCTCTGTCCATTTCTTCTCTTACAATAGTTTCAATCTTTTTCAAAACTCTCCACATCAAAGGCATATATGTATAAACGCCGGGTGAAAGTTTTTTTATAAACCCTGCTCTGCCAAGCATTTTGTGAGAAATAACTTCCGCATCGGAAGGGTATTCTCTCAGGGTTTGTACAAATAATTTTGACATTTTCATAATTCTAAATCCTCTTTTCTTATGATTATTTTACCATAAAAAGATTATTTATAAAGCATAGCAAAAGCAAACAATGCAAACGGAATACAAGCTATACCGCCTACAAGCATTACAGGAAAAGTAATCACAATTCCTAAGCATCTCAGAAAAGTTTTGCCGGGGTATAACAAATATTTTTCACCTTCACTTTCTACTTGTATTGCTTCAATTTTATTTGTTGAAACACTATCGAATACAAAGTCACTCAGAGATTTTTTGTTAATATCAAAAATTGCATATTTATTATCTTTTTTTACTTTAATGTATCTATAATGTTTACTTATTGTTTCTATTTTATCAAATTCAGGTTCAAAGAGGATTTCCCCGTTTAAGTCTGCTAAACCATATTTATTATCTTGCAGAATGCTTATTATTGTATTTTTGTAGTTACGGTTGTTTACAAGTTGAATACTGTATTCTCTAATATAATCGTAATTTGCTTGAAGAATAACAGTTCCGTCTTTAGTTGTTACCCCATATTTATCACCGCATTGTACAATATTGTATCCCAACGCAAAATTATGACTTTTTATTGTACAATTTTCTTCCGTTTGAGCTAAACTAACAGGATTAAATATTGCAAAGATTAAAAATGTTGCTAAAAATTTTTTCATGCATGCCTCTAAAAAAGCTTATCTAACTCTTTTTTTACAAGTTTTGGGGAGACTGAAAGGGTAGAATTTAATTTAAGAGCTTTATTCATAGCCTTAACATAATTTTCCCTCGAATTTTGAAGTTTATAAATTTGCGCAAGTATATAATACAAATCTCCGGTTTCTCCGCAGTTTTCAATAGCTTTTTCCATAATAGAGACAGCATTATCATATCGACCGAGTTTACTTAATATTTTTGCGTAAATTTTATATGCTTCAATATCTTTTGGATTTAATTCAATTGTTTTTTCAAGATTGTTTATTGCGGAGTCAAAATCATCTTCTTCATAATCAATTGAAGCAAGATTAAAATATGCCCAGCTATAATCGGGTGAGAGCTGGAGAACCTTGTTAAATTTTTCTTTTGCTCCCTCGTTATCACCCTGTTCTTTTAGAATATTGCCCATATAAAAGTGAGCGTATATATCTTCATCATTCAAATCAATTGTGCGCTGAAAATAGTATTTTGCACCGTCAAATTTTCCTTCTTTAAAGTAGCAAAGCCCTATTGAAAAATATGAATTAGAGTCATTATTGTCTTTTGACAGAACACTTTCAAAGCAATCAACGGCTTTTTCATACATTTTTTTATCTAAATATACAAGTCCGAGGTTGTAATAAGCATCAACTTCTTCAGGGGCAAGGTCTATTGCCTTTAAATATGCTTCCTGTGCTTTGTCAAGATTTTTCAGTTTTTCATAGGTAATTCCGAGGTTGTAGTATAGTCCGCTGTCATCATTGAAGATTTTTGCCAGATATAAAAAGTGTTGTTTGGCTTCTTCAGGATATCCGCAGTCCAGAAGCAATACCGCAAGTTCGCGCCGTGCCTGAAAGTTTGTCTGATCTTCTTTTAAAATATTTTGTAATTCTTCAATTTTATCAATTTTGGACATACAGATAGTATAAGACTTTTGTAAATATATTGCAAAATTGTTAATTGTTTTATAAAATGTATGAAAAAGAATAGGAGAGCTTTTATGAGATTTTTAGTTTTAATGTTATCAATGTTATTATTTATAAATACTGCTTTAGCAGCCCCTTTTAATGCAAATGCTAAGACTAAAAGGATTCCTGCTGGAACTAAATTTTCGCTTCAGTTGATGAACCCGATATCTACTATTAACAATACAGAAGGAACTGAATTTACAGCTATATTAATGAATGATGAAACAGCCGACAATGACGTGATTTTGCCTATGGGCTCATTAGTGCGCGGTACTATCAGAAAAGTTGAACCTTCAAAAAGAATGTCAAAAGGTGCGGTTTTGTATCTTGATTTTGACCATGTTGTAACACCTAACGGAAGACAGCTTCCTTTGACTTTTACAATAACAGGGCGTGCTGATATTACTTATGACGGCGGTATAACTGGCGGTAAGGGGTATAAAGATGCTCTTATAAATAACTGGCACGTTACAAAAGATATTGTTTCAACTTCAACAGAATGGGGCGGGGATGTATTTGATGATGTAATTGTTGCAGATCAATTGATGACAGGTATAGGTGCAATTGGAGGAACTATAGGCGGCGGAGCTTATTATGTTTATGACTTTTTTGCAGATATGATACGAAAAGGCGATGATGTAAACCTTAGAAAAGGCGAAGTTTTAAACGTAATTTTGGTTGATCCTGTTGATGTACCCGTAATATAGGTGATTGTTTCTTTATGTCGAAAACACTTGTTTTTATGCGTACACATATTATTTCTAAGGGAGTAATTTCAGAGTTTTTAAAATTAAAAAACTCAACGGATTATGATTGCATTCTGTTTATTGACAATCATAAAAAGATTATTCCCGGAGATTTTAATGAGCCTGTGCAAAATTTGGATTTTTTTGACGGACTTGGAAAAGATATAAAGTGTTTTTTATTTGATGAAAATATTTTTAAGACTTTTAATCTGCCTTATTATGCATCAAAAAATACAAACACATCTATCAGCAACGTAATGTGGTATTGTGCTGATTATATTTTTTATATAATCAAAAGGTATTTCCCAAATTATGATTATTATTGGCATTTTGATTATGATGTTTTTTTCAATGGAGATTCTTATAAACCTTTTTTCTCTAAATATGAAAATGATAATGCTGATTTAATTGTATCTGGACTCAGTGCCTTAAATAAGAATTCAGGTTGGGAATGGCTAAAAAAAACTGATTGGGCTTATTTGGGTAAAACTTGTTATTCTTCATTTTTTCCAGTTGTGCGTTTAAGTTCAAGGGCTATTGATTTTATGTATCAAAGAAGATTAGAGATGTCTGCTTTATTTTTCGGAATATCTAAAAATAAGGCAAATAGGTGGATGAATTGTGAGTTATTTGCTCCTACCGAATTATTAAATAACGGGTTTAAAGGTACAAGACTTGAGGAAAATTTAAGGTTTGCTCCAAATTATGATTTGAATGAGGATCGTTTATTTGAACATCCTGATAACAAGATATATCATCCTGTAAAAGGTAATTATGAAGCAGCTTTAGAATCTTTAAAGAATAGGGTTAAGACTTTAGAAAAATATAAAATTTCTTTATTCGGATATCATATCGGACTATTTATCGGGAAAAAACGTAAATAAATAGTTGGCTTTTATCCGACTTGATTTCTTCCGTTATTTTTAGCGTTGTATAAACGTTTATCTGCAGCTTCAATAATATCAACAGCGCTTTCTCCATCTGCTGGATAAGTTGAGACTCCAAGGCTTATTGTGACGTTTGTTTCTTTTCCGTTTGAAAGTTTGAATTTCTTTTCGGCAACTCTTGCACATATTTTTTGTGCGGTAGAGAAAGCTTCTTCTTTAGGAGTATTGGGTAGTATTATACTCATTTCTTCCCCGCCGTATCTGCATACAATATCTGTTGCACGGACATTTCGTTTAAGTGTTTGGGCAACTTCTCTTAAAACAGCATCTCCGGATTGATGTCCGAATGTATCGTTAAACTTTTTAAAGAAATCAATGTCAATAATAATAAGGGAGAAGCTTGTATTATATCGTTTTGATTGTTCAAGCTGCATTCTAATTTGTTCTTGAAAATATCTGTGGTTATAAAGTTCTGTTAATCCGTCGGTTGTAGCAAGCTTGTACTGTAGTTCAAAATCGCGTGATTTAATAAGGTATTTTATTATGTAAGCACATGTAAACGCAAAAATCGAAAATATTAAAGGATAGATAATTTCAAGCCAGAGATTGCCGAGTTTCATTGCATAGTATGATATTAAAAGGTATACAAAATATGTTGAAAGTGACATTAATGAAGCTGTAAACGCCGAACTAACCCTGCTCACTACAGATGCAATGAGCAAAGCTAAAAGTATGCTTAAAGCAAGCGTATATCCTCTGTTAACTTTCCTTATAAAGTTATTATCAATAAGGTTATTTAGAAAAGTTGCCTGAATTTCTACCCCGGGATAAATCTTCCCTGTTGGTACGGTTTTTATGTCAAACAAACTGGCCGCGGTTGTTCCGAAATATATTATTTTATTGGAAAAATCATAATCCAGTTCGGTTTTTTCTCCGTTAACAGCTTTTATAAGCTGATACATAGGGATGTATGTGTATGTCCCCGCAGGGCCGTACCAGTTAATTATCGCACTGCCGTCTTTGTCAAGAAAAATTTTTCTGTCGCCGAGTTTAAGGTTTGAATTTTTGTCAATTTCATATGTGTCGTTGCCTTCTCCAAGGTATTGCATTCCCACTTTCAGTGCAAGCTGAGGGTAAAATTTATCCTGATATTTTACTATCAAAGGCATTTTTCTTAAAACTCCGTCATCAGAACGTGAAACATTGATTATACCTATATTTGAAGTCGCATCTATAATTCCGTCAAGTATTTTTCTGCAATTTGTATAGCTTAAATCTGAAAAATCAATGCTTGAGTTATTTTTAATATTAATTGATAATTTGTCAGGTAGTTTAGGCGGGGTTCTTAAATCTGCAGACTGATTATCGAAATTCATTGAAGTGAAAACGTTGTTATATTTCTTAAAAGCATTGACAAGGGCCGAATCGGCATTATTTTGACTTTTTAATGATTTAACAAACATCATGTCAAATGCTATTGCACGTGGGCTGAACTGCTCCAGATAATTTATCATTTTTGCGTAAACATCTCTGGGTAAGGGCCATTCGCCGTAGCTGCCGAGTATATACTCATAAGTTGCATCATCCACCGCAATTATGACAATATCACTGTTTGCTTTTTTCCCGCCATCTTTAATAATAATGCCCTGTCTTAAGTCGAAAGTTCTGTTTTCTACAGCATCAATTAACGAATTAAGATTTGCATTTTTTACAATTAAAAATATAAATATCCCGAAAATTATCAGCCCTAAGGCATATAAAATTTTTTTAAACATAACCTTATATATTTTTCTCTACTTCATTCTTTCAGTATAGTTGAATGTAGAAGATTTGGCAACAAAATTTTTTAATATAAACTGTTTTTCAAGAATAAAATTGTTAACTTTTAAAATTTCTGTAGAATACGACAATTCATCGGGGTTTTGCAAATACCTGAGTAAACATTTTTCATGCAGATTCATCTATATAATCACCTTTAAAAATCTAATAACTGATAACCTTTTTATTATGCCGAAATTAATAAAAATTAACATCAAACATATGCATGAGATTTTCTTACCGCTTGCACTTTTTTATTTCCGTAGTATCATATAATTAGTCGAAATTTTAAAAGTAATCAAGTTTGGAATCTTGAGAAAAAGAAAGAGGTTAGAAATGAAAAAAGGAATACACCCTGATTATAAAAAAACAGTTATCAAGTGTGTTTGCGGTAACGAAATTGAAACAGGTTCAATTAATGATAATATTACGGTTGAAATTTGCAACCACTGCCATCCGTTCTACACAGGCCAGCAGAAAATTCTTGACTCAGAAGGTCGTGTTGAAAGATTTAACAAACGTTACGGCAATAAAAAAGCTTAGTTTGCATAAATTGTTAGAAAAAATTTACATTATACCACTCTTAAACTTAAGGGTGGTATAATTATTTTATTGTATTTTATAGAGGGGATTTTGTGTATGGAAAATAATAACAAACCTGTTGTAAATTTGATTTCAAAACCTGATAATATGCTAAAGACTGTTTATACAGCCTGCAGAACCTGTTACAGTGCAGATTACCCGATAAATATTTATAACAGCACTGATGATAAAGAAAAAATGCTTAAACTTATTGAAAGAGTTATTTCCTCAGGTCATTATTCAACAATTGAGCATATTCAGGTTACTTTTGCAATATCAAATGTTTCGCGGGCCTGCACGCATCAGCTTGTAAGACACAGGCACATGTCTTTTTCTCAAAAATCTCAAAGATATGTTAAGGAAAAAGGGCAGTTTGATTATATTATTCCGCCGACAATAGAAAGAAATCCTGAATTAAAAGAAAAATTTGTCGCGTTTATGGGAAAAATTTCAGAGCAGTATCAGGAATTTGTTGATGCTGGAGTTCCTGCTGAAGATGCAAGATTTGTCCTCCCAAATGCTGCTGCAAGTTCCCTTGTTGCAAGTTTAAACCTCAGGGAAATGATTCACCTTGCAAACTTAAGACTTTGTACAAGAGCGCAGTACGAAATAAGAACAATGGTTAAAATGATGTGCGATGAACTTGTTAATGAAGAACCATGGTTAAAACCTTATCTTGTCCCTAAATGTGAAAGATTGGGCTTTTGTGATGAGGACAAATCCTGCGGAAGAAAACCGAAATTTGAAGAATTAACAGCGGAAAAAGTTTAGGCTATGGAATTATTATTTAACCCGATAATTGTATCTGTCATATTGCTGTGTATTTTATGTTTATGCAGGGTAAATGTTTTACTTGCCCTTATTGTTTCTGCCGTTGTTGCCGGTAAAATCGCAGGAATGCATGCGGGACAGATTATGGACGTTTTTATAAACGGTATGGGACAAAACAGCGAAACTGCTTTGAGTTATATTTTACTCGGAACATTTGCCGCAGCTATGGCGCATACGGGTTTGGCGGATGTTCTTGCAAAAAGAATTGCATTATTGATAAAAAATAATAAATTTATTCTTCTTTTAATATTAACACTTTTAGCCTGTGCATCGCAGAATTTGATACCGGTACATATTGCTTTTATCCCTGTAATAATTCCGCCTTTGATATCAGTTATGAATAAGCTCAAGCTTGATCGTCGTGCTGTTGCCTGTGCTCTTGCGTTCGGTCTGGTTACTCCCTATATCGTTTTTCCGGCAGGGTTCGGGTTAATCTTTCAAAGGCTTCTCGCGGATAATATGACCTCAAACGGCATGAAAGTTTCTGTTACGGATGTTTGGCAGTCTGTATGGATTTTAGGGTTAGGACTTTTTTGCGGACTTTTATGGGCTGTATTTATTTCGTACAGAAAACCGCGGGGCTATGAAAATATCCCGTTCAGAGAAGAACGTAGAAGGTCTTTGAGATTTACGGGAAGTCATTATATAACTCTGCTTGCGGCCTTTGCAACGCTAGCTGTTCAGTTGTGGACAAAGTCTTTGCCATTAGGCGCTTTAATTGGTTTAACAATAATTTTCGGCACACGGGCTATTAACCCTGAAAAAATGGATACTCTTATTAATGAAGGTATAGGCTTAATGGGTTATGTAGCATTTGTAATGCTGGTTGCAGCTGGTTTTGCGGGTGTGTTGAAATCAACCGGCGGTATTGACAACCTTGTTAATGCTTTTATTCCGTTGATGATGGGCTCAAAACTTGTTGCCTCATTTTTAATGCTGATAATAGGCTTATTCATAACAATAGGTATCGGAACTTCTTTTGGTACAATCCCTATTTTAGCCGTTTTATTTGTACCGATATTTGTTCATCTTGGCTTCACGCCTTTTGAAGCAATAGTTGTGTTTGCCTCATCTGCCGCTTTAGGTGATGCAGGCTCTCCTGCTTCCGGCACTACGCTTGGCCCAACAGCCGGTTTGAATGTCGACGGTCAGCATGAACATATTAAAGACACATGTATTCCGACGTTTTTACATTACAATATCCCGTTAATTTTATTTGCACTGCTTGCAGTGTTGATATTTTAATATTAAAGAAAATGAAAAAAGTATGGTGGCCCCGGCGCGATTCGAACGCGCGATCTTCGGTTTAGGAAACCGCTGCTCTATCCTGCTGAGCTACGAAGCCTCATACTTTTCGATTTTTTCAAACCGGCTGTCAACCATATTTATTATAATATAAAAATTTTTATACGGGTGTATAATTTATCTCAGAGATTTCATCTGTCACCTCTATTTTGAATATAACAGGCCGTAAACCGTCATTACATGAACATATTGCAACACCCGGAACTCTTATCCAATCGTTAAAATAGAATGTTTCTTTATCTGCCCCATGCGAAAGTGCAAAAACATATTGATAGATTGCTTTCCAGGCTTCATCACAAAAACCTTCTGGCTTTGCATAATCAGCATAAAATACCTGACCTTCTTTCAGCATTGGACATGGACCAAGGTTTGGTGCACCGTATTCTTTAGCAAGTTCTTCTTCAAATGTTTTCTTTAGTACCGTAATTTTACATTTTTTCATTTTTCCCCCTTCTTATAATTTGATTATATCATGTGATATAATTTTTTTATGAATTTATCAAAAAAAGAAATAATAGATATTTTAAACTCTGATGACAATTCAGTTTTGGATACTGCTGACAAAATTCGTCATCAATATGTCGGTGACGGTGTTCATCTGCGCGGATTAATTGAGTTTTCCAATATTTGTAAACGTAACTGCCAATATTGCGGACTGCAATCTCAAAATAAGTCAGTTAAAAGATACAGACTTTCAAAAGATGAAATAATTAATCTTGCAAAAAACGGCGCGGCTCAAGGATATAAAACAATTGTTCTTCAATCGGGAGAGGATGATTTTTATTCTACGGATTTGTTGTGCGAGATTATTGCTGATATCAAGTCTTTGGATGTCGCCCTAACTTTGAGTATCGGTGAAAAAACATTTGATGAATTCAGGGCATACAAAGAAGCTGGTGCTGACAGATACCTTTTGCGTATAGAAACGACGGATGAAAATTTATATAAAAAAATGCATCCCTATGCTGATTTTGAAAACCGTAAAAGATGTTTGTACGATTTAAAAAAACTTGGTTATGAAACAGGAACAGGATGTCTTGTGGGGTTGCCTGGGCAGACTATTGAATCACTGGCAGATGATATTTTGTTTTTTAAAGAATTAGATGCTGATATGATTGGTATAGGTCCTTTTATCCCTCATCCGCAAACTTCATTGAAAAATGAGCACTCGGGAAATCTTGATTTGGCTGTGAAAGTTATGGCTTTAACAAGAATTTTGCTTCTGGATATAAATATCCCTGCAACAACGGCTATGGAATCTTTAAGAGCAGACGGCAGACTTTTAGCCTTGCAAAGCGGTGCAAATGTTGTTATGCCCAATTTGACGGATGATTTCCATAAAAAATTGTACGAAATTTATCCTGATAAGGTAAGTGCAACACGGGAGGAACTCAGAAAAAAACTGGATAAAATCGGACGTTTTATTGTTGAAAATAATTCTGGATTCAGGTTTGAAAATAGATAATAGAAGCGTAAAATGATTTTTAATGTATAATAAATTAATATTGTGGAGATAGAATTTATGAGAAAAAATTTATTATTAGTTTTAGTTTTATTAGTATCAGTGTCAGTTTTCTGTACTGGCTGTATAAAATCTTCTTATAACATAAATATTGATGACAAAGACAATGTTTCAATTTCAAAAACACAGGCATTTAATCTGTCTTTTTTTGAGAATTATGATCCCGGTTTTAAAAATGAGTTTGAAAAATCTGTTTTTGAAAATGAAGAGGATTTTAAAAAAGACGGTTATGATGTTGCGGAATATTATGATGGTACATATAGAGGGATTACAATAAGCAAAAAAAATATTAATTTTGAAAAAACAGGAGAAGAATTTGAAGATGCTTTCACGGATGTTGATGAAGCTTTTACTATAGAAAGAAGAGGGTTTAGTAAGTTTTATAAAATACATTTGGTTTATGATTCTAATAAGGCTATGGAACAGTTGTCTAAACAGGAAAACTCTTTCCAAAATGAAGATATTGACGAAGAAAATTCTTTTACAATAAATGGTAAACCTGACAAAGTCGTTTCAAAAACAACGCAAACAGATCCGAATACGGGAGATGTTACAGAAACTACTTATTATGCAAGCGGTGCAGTATCGACTTCCTCCTATAACCCTCAGCAGCAGAAAAAATTTGGTGAGGCTCTTGGCAATTACTTTAACTCTGTTCCTGGCTTAAAACCTATTTCGGAAATAACAATAAAAATTCCTAAAAAGGCTGTAAAAAATAATGCAACTAAAGTAATAAGCGATACTGAGTATTATTGGGATTTATCTGATACAGATTCTAAAAATAGCGTTATTGAAGTGATTCTTGAGTATGAAAAATTTGATTTTTCATCATTGGGACCCGTTATATCAGTCCTAATAATTGCTGTAATTATGGGTGCTGTGTTTATAATGTTTAAACATGACGGAAACTAAATAAAAGATCCCTACTTAAGGAATTTTTTATTGTACCTGATGCTATCGTCTTGAAATTTTTTCGTTAAACGGACTTCAGATTAAATTATAGCAATCTTAATTGCTATAATTTAATACTTGTGTTCTCTGCAAAAATTTCGTTCGAACGCTAATGGAATTTAATACATCAAAAAAGGTCAATATCATAAGGATATCGACCTTTTTTGTGCCTGATGCGATTCGAACGCACGACCTTTTCCTTCGGAGGGAAACGCTCTATCCAACTGAGCTACAGGCACATAGTCAGGGAATTAATTCCCTGACAATACTATTGTAAAATCTGTTTCTCCGCATTGATAATTAACAGGATCATAAACAAATTGGAGTCCGCCGAATGCTTCATTCTTTTTCTTTAACCAATTATAATAGTCATTGGTTACATTCGCAGAATGCGCAATAAATTGAGAGTGAGCTCTTGTTGTTATACCGGTACATTTAACTTCTATATTAGCAGCTTTAAGGTTTGCTTCCATTTCTTCTGCTTTAGCTGTACTTGATGCCATTACTCCTGCAGTCATTGGTGCGGCTTCGTCAATAGCAACTTTGTCACGATAAATTACTCTGTTTACGACTTCCTGAGTTTTTTCCGGATCTAAAATCCAATAGCTTATATAACCTTTCTGATTTGGAGCACCCGGAAGCATTGCTACTTCAATTTTATCCATGTCTATGTGTTTTGCAAGTGCAGCATACTGCGACATTTCATAGAAAGACATATCTGTTTTTATATATTTTTTTGCGACTGATATAATATCAGGAATTTTAGTAATTGTTTCAGGTTGTTTTAATTTATTCAAAAGGCTTCTTAGGAGCCATTGCTGTCTTTGAGTTCTGCCTATATCCCCCAAAGCATCATGCCTGAATCTTAAATATTCAACAGCCTGCTGACCGGTTAAGTGATGATCTCCTTTTGTAAAGTTAATATGTAAATTACCTGAGTAATCGTTATAATGCATGGGCTTTTCAACATATACATCCAATCCGTCCATAGCATCGACAATTTCCTTAACTGCGCTGTCGTGCACCATTATGTATCTGTCAATATGAACTCCTAATGTATCTTCGATTGTTCGTTTTGTCATTTCAATTCCGCCTATAGCGTGTGCGGCATTAATTTTATTCACACCGTTATCACCAGGGAGATAAACTTTACTGTCGCGCGGAATTGAAAGAGCATTGACCGATTTTGTTCTGGGATCAATATTTACAAGAATAATTGTATCTGTTCTTGTTCCTGACCATAAATCATTCGGATTCCCGCTGGCGTCAACCCCGAGAAACAAAATATTCTGTCTTCTTAATCCAAAAGGAAGAGTAAAATCCGCATGTTCTTTGTTTGCATTACTTACGGTTAGTTTTTGATAAATTTTTGTTATTATTGAGTCCTCTCCAAAATGTTCTACAACAAAGTTTTCATTGCCCGCAATAATAAATATACCTAATAAAACTCCTATAAATACTATTATCATGCCTATTAAAACTTTAGCAAAGGAGGAACGTTCTTCTCTGGTTTCTTTAGCGTGTCTTACAAATGTTTCACTTCTATCATTTTTGTCATAATTATTTCTGTTTCTCTGAATTTGATTTGTCATATTATTTTACCTTTTTTTACATAACCTTAATTAGATAGGTTGACACGAGAGTAAAGTATATTGCCAATCCTAAAACATCAATTGTTGTCGCAATAACAGGTCCTGATGCGACTGCAGGATCTACTTTCATTGCTTTAAGTGCAAAAGGTGTAAATGTACCGATAACTGTTGCCATTGTCATATTTATAGCCATTGCAATCCCTACAATTGCTCCGAGTTCTATACTATGCTGCCAGCCCCAGGTAACTAATGTTACAAGAATTCCGAAAATTGAGCCTATTACAAATCCGATAAAAGTCTCTCTTAAAATATGATGAACCGCAGAATTTAAAGTAACCTGACCTGTGGAAAGGCCGCGAACCATAAGTGTAATACTTTGTGTTCCGATGTTTCCGCCAAGACCTGCAAGGAGAGGCATAAAAATTGCAATTATTGGGAGTGCCTGTAATGTATGGTCAAAATGATGACCTACATTTACGGCAATAAATTCTCCTATAAGTGTGATAAAAAGCCATGGTGTTCTTGCTCTTATTGCGTTTAAAACATTCCCTGACAGAATTTCGTCTTCATCAACAATTTCTGTTGAAATACCTGAAGATTGGTAAATTTCTTCAGTTGTTTCTTCTTCGAACAAATCATGTACATCATCCCACGTAATCATCCCTTTTAGCCTGTTGTAAAGATCTACTACCGGAAGGGCATTGTACTGGTATTTCATAAATTCATCAATAATATAATCGCTGTAATCATCAACATGAAGCTTAACAATATCGGAAATCATTATGTCTTCTACTTTTTGATTTATAGGTGATGTTAGAAGTTTTCGCAATGATACAACGCCAAGAAGGTGATTTTGTTTATCAACCACATAAACGTAATAAAGTTCCATATTGTCTTGTTCGGCTTTAATTCTTATGTGGTTTAAGACATCCTGAACGCTCATGTCCGAATTAACTGTTAAAACAACCGGGTTCATAATACCGCCTGCAGTGTCTTCGTTATATGTTAAAAGTTCTCTGACTTCTTCTGAAAATTTGTGGGGAAGTTTGTCTAAATATGTTTCACTTTCATCTTCTTCCATATCCCCGAGAACGTCTGCAGCAGCGTCATGAGGTAATTGTGTCAAAATTTGTGATGCAAGATTCTCGTCAATATCGCTTAAGAGTTCAACCTGCATCTGGGCGGGTAAATATTCCATTAAATCGGCAGCTTTGCTTAAATCCAGCAGTTTAAAACACTGAAGTCTTTCTTCGGGTTTTAACTCCTGAAAAATATCGGCCAAATCAGCAACGTGATAGCTGTTCAGTTCATCTTTGAGCTGAATAACGGTTTCATCACTCATGATTTCGCGTATTCTGTCAATAATGTTTTGAACGTTCATCATAGTAATATTATATTACAAACATTAGATTTCATATAGTTTGTTTATAGTATAATTAATTCACATAGATTACAATGGAGAGAATTATGATAAAAGATTATTTTATAAACGAGATAGAAAATGCTCTTGAAAAGGCAGTTAATGATAATAAATTAGGTGCAATGACCGAATATACAAGAGGTACACTTAAAGTTGAACGTCCGAAAAATTTGGATTTCGGTGATTATGCTGTTAATGTTTCTCAGCTTGCCAGATTTGCAAAAATTGCACCGCCTCAAATTGCAAATGCAATTCTTGAATATATTGAAAAAGACGATAATGAATATACAGTTATCGGCGGTTTTATAAACTTCAAAGCAGGCAAGAAAATTCTTTCCAATCTTGTGGAAGAAATTTTCAAGGCTGAAAAAGAATTCGGTAAGCCTGAAAATGTTGAAACAGAAAAGATAATACTTGAATATGTTTCGGCTAATCCTACAGGACCTTTCCATATAGGACACGGCCGCTGGGCTGCTATGGGTTCGGTTCTTGCTAACCTTTTGAAATTCTACGGGCATGAGGTCTATCAGGAATTTTATATTAATGATGCGGGTTCTCAAATTCAAAAACTGGGTAACTCTCTTGCTATCAGAATTCGTCAGGAACTCGGTGAAGATGTTGACTTCCCGTCTGATGAAGTTGAAAGAAAAAATTATTATCCCGGAGATTATTTAATTCCTGTCGCTAAAGAATATTTAAAAAATCATAAAGGGCTGCCTGATGATATTCAGGAACTTTGTGATTTTGCAAAAGAATATGAAGAAAAGGTTCAGCGTGACTTATTAGATAAATTTAAAGTTCATTTTGATAATTTTTATTCTGAATTATTTTTGCATAAATCGGGTAAAGTTGAAGAATGTGTAAATAAGTTGAAAGCAAGCGGTAAAATTTACCAGAAAGACGGCGCTGACTGGTTTAAATCTTCAGATTACGGCGACGACCAGGATCGCGTAATTAAAAAAGCAGACGGTTCAAATACTTACCTTACGGCAGATATAGCATACCATATTGATAAATTGGAACGCGGTTTTGACAGAATGATTAACATCTGGGGGGCAGACCACCATGGTTATGTCGCCCGCGTAAAAGCCTCCATTGAGGCTCTGGGCTACGATCCGAATAAACTTGAAGTCCTTTTAGGACAGCTTGTTAATCTTGTTATTGACGGCAACGAAGTTAGAATGGGCAAACGTAAAAATATGGTTACGCTTGAAGATTTGATTGACGAGGTTGGTGTTGATGCGACACGTTTCTGGATGTCTATGAGAAACATTGATACAACTCTTGATTTTGATATTTAACTTGCAAAGAAAAATTCTGATGAAAATCCTGTTTTCTATGTTCAATATGCTCATGCGAGAGCCTGTTCAATTCTAAGAAATGTTATTGCAGAAAAATTAGATACTGAAACAGGTGAAAAATCTCCTGCACCGATGTCTGAAACGGAATTAAACAAACTAATCAGCGAATTTAAATCGGAAATGGTGCTTCCGACAATTGATACTGCAAGACAGCTGATTTTAAAACTTGAGGAATATAAATCTGTTATTAAAAATTCGGCAGAAACACGTCAGGTTTACACAATTTGCAGATATGTTCAGGAACTTGCTTCTGAATTTCATTCATTCTATAACGCAAACCGTGTAATATCAGAAGATAAAGAAATGATGAAGGCAAGAATTGCACTTGTTTGGGGTGTAAAAACAGTTCTTCATAACGCATTGGAAGATATACTTGCGGTTAGTGCTCCAGAGAGGATGTAGTGCTACGCATGTAGCCACATTAAATAACTTCGTAATTAGACACAGACACCTTGGCGTTCAGAAGAATTATGCGATTCTTAGTCTAAATCCCATTCTGAGGGCATAGCCTGAAGAATGTTATATTTTAGGCTCAGAATGACAAAATGGTAAAAAACGTCACCCTGAACTTGTTTCAGGGTCTAAATAATATTGAGATTCCGAAATACGGAGTTCAATCCGACGTTCGGAATGACATTATGACTGTATTTTGAATACATTTAGTGTAAACTGCGATATAAACACCAATAATTTAATATATTCCATGTTCAATAGCTGTATTATTTAGTAATACAATAATTTTATTGTAATCTTCTTCCAATACAAGCTTTGAACGGAGCACTTTTGCGTTTTCAAACCCCGATAAATAGTATGGATAAAATTTTCGCATGAATTTTATCGCAACATTTTCTCCGCGTAGTTTAATTTCCTCATCCAAATGCCATTTTAGCATTTCAACCCGTTTTTCAAGCGGCGGAATAGGAAGTTTTTCTCCTGTATTCAAATAATGCTCAATGCGTCCGATAAGTGTCGGATCGCCAAGTGCACCTCTGCCTATTGCAACTCCGTCTGCTCCCGAAAGCTCAAGGCATTCAATTGCATTTTCGATTGATGTAATATCACCGTTTGCAAATACAGGAATATCAACATTTTTTTTTAATTCCCGAATTTTAGCCCAGTCAGCTTTCCCAGAATACATTTGAGAACGCGTTCGCCCGTGAATTGTTATAAATTCGGCGCCGGCTTCCTGCATTTTCTGACCGAATTCAACATAATTCATCTCATCTGATGTGTAGCCAAGCCTGAATTTTACACTTACCGGTTTGTCAGTTCCGTCTTTTACCGCTTTAACAAGATCTGATGCAAGTTCGGGAGTTCTCATTAAAGCACAGCCGTCCTGCCCGCCTACAACTTTTTTTACTGGACAGCCCATATTAATATCAATCATATCCGCATATTGTGTTAAAAACTCTGCTGCCTGACGCATTAAATGCGGTTTGTGACCGCTTATCTGATATGAGATAGGGGAATGGTCAGCATCTCGCTTAAGAATTTCTGTACCGCTTCGACCGTTGAGTGTTTGTGCCAAATATTCAGAGCTTATCATTTCTGTTGTTAAAAGGCAGCTTTCTGAATATCTTCTTACAAGACTTCTTAATACATAATCAGTTATACCTGCCATAGGTGCAAGCGAAACGCGGCTTTGTATAAGAGGTAATGCTTTATTTGCCATTGTTTTCCAGTTCACCTGCCCTTGTTTGTGCGTATTTTAGGAAATCATCCTGTTCTGTGTATTTAGATGTAAAAGTCTTGTAATAAGGCAGTGCGTTCTTATACTGCCCCAGTGTATCGTAGTCAACTGCGATTAAGTAATTTACTATTGTTAGATCTGGACTTATATTTATTGCTTTTTTGTAATCTGCAATTGCCTCATTATATTTTTTCTGTGTGTCGTAAATCATTCCTCTGTAATAGAGAGCATAAGAATCATTCGGTTCGACTTCAAGAATTTTATTCAGCAAAGCCAGACTTTCGGCATACTTTTCAGAATCAAACAGCGAGATTGCCTGCTCAAGCTCTTGGGATGCAAGCTGTGCGTTAAGGCTTTCTAAAAGCTCCTGAGCCTGTTTGTTATCTTTGTTTAATGCAATAGCTTTGTCAGTGTAAGTTTTTGCATTATTATAATCTTCTTTATCCGCATAAAGGGCACCTATATAATAAGCAATATCAGAATTTTTCGGAGCCAAATCAAATGCTTTTTTGTAGTAAACTATTGCGTTGTCAATATCGTCCATATTTTGATATGCGGAAGCAGCGCCTAACATTGAATCCGATGTTGGCGGTTGGATTTTTAAATATTCATTTATAGCGTTTTGATAATCTTTATTATTGTAATATTCTGCAGCAGCAGCCAATTTCTCATCCGTTGATTGTGCGCTGATTGATTTGATTGCGTCTTTTACCTGCGAATTATTCGGAAATTTTGTGTTTGCAGTATTTAATGTAACAAGCGCAGCATCATAATTTTTATTTTGTCCCTGAGCAATTGCTAAATTTACGTAAACTTCCGGATTTGAAGGAGTAAGTTTAATAACTTCACCATATATTGCAATTGAATCCGTCAGTTTGTTTTGCTTGTGTAAGTCAAGTGCATAGTTGTATAAAATGTCGGCGGCATTTTGCGGATTGTTTTTCTTTATGTAATCTACAAATTGTGCGGTCGTCATTGTCCCGCGAACCATATTAATCATTTCATTTTGAGCAACCTGATTCCCAGGGTCTAGTGTAAGCACTTTTTTATAAAGATCTGTTGCTTTCTTATCTTCTCCTATAGCTGCAAGTGACTGTGCCTTATAAAGATTTGCAAGAACATTATCAGGGTAAATTGTCAGAACTGAATCATAGGCAGTTATTGCCGTTTTAAAATCACCTTTTTGCTGGTAAAGTGTCCCGACATTAATTCTTGTATTAACGTTGGAAGGGTCAAGATATTCGGCTTTTGAATAATATCTTAATGCCTCATCAAGGTTTCCTTCTTTTTGCATAATCGCTCCTAAATTTGCTGTAACAGAAGCATCCTCAGGTGATTCTTCCAATTTCCTTTTGTAAATTCTCTCCAGAGAATATAAAATATCTTTATTATCCTCTGTTTTTGAAAGAATATAGTTATACTCCTGAACGGCTTCATCTTCTGAGCCCAACTTATCAAGCATTTTTGCATAAGAAAGTCTTAAATCAATGTCAGAAGGAGCAACTGCAACCGCTTTCTTATAATATTCAGAGGCTTTTGGATCGTTTCCTAGAAGCTTCATAATATCGCCTGTCTGTTGAAAACTGTCTTTAAGTAGATTTTTGTCTGATAGTGATTGGTTAAATTCGTATCCCGCAGCTGCAAAATTCCCTTCTGCCCTTAGTTGTTTGGCGGTATTGAAACGATTTTGCGCAGTTGTATCAAAGTTTATTTCATTCAAGCACTTATTAAGATTTGAAGTAACCTGTACGATTGCCTGTGAAGAGTTTCTGACCTGATTTGCATTCGGGTAGTATAAGAGATAGAAAAGTGCAGCACGGTAGTCGTCTGCCGCTTTTGCATAATCCTTGTCAGTGTTGGCATAATATGTGCCTCTTGCAAGATATGAATTAATAAGGCCTATTCTTGCCGAGTTGTCAAGATAATTAATTCTTAGTGCGCTTTTAAATTCCGTAATTGCACCCGAATACTGGTAATTAGCTAAGTATTGCTGTCCTAAGTCATAATGTTCCTTAAAGTCCGCAAAAACAGGAGATGCAATTCCGGTACATAAAGTTAAAATACATAATATCCTGATAAAAAGTTTATCCATATAACAATCCCTCACAACCGAAATTTTAATAAATTTATTATTGCACGAACATCGACATTTTACTATATTTTTGTAACAAAAAAAGAAGACTATATTAATAGCCTTCCTTTTTGTACTAACAATCCATTACATTTTAATCATTCAAAGTCTGTTTTTGAGACAAAATTCATAACATCATCAAATAAAATTTGAATAGGTAATGTCATGTCAAATTGCAGATACTCCCCGTTATTTAAGTCAATAAATACTTCCGGTTCTTTTGTTTCGACCATTGGTTGTTCCATAAATTAGACTCCTTATATTCTTTTCTTTGATATTTGCTTTGTAGTATTTATATCGGACAATTTATTTAAAACTTTAATTTTATTTATAGCTAAAAATCGACAAAAAAGCCTACATCTCATTGTTGCGGCCTAACTTTTTTCAACTTTACATTTTGTTACAAAAAAAAATCCTTAATAAATATGGAAAAAATGCAATTTTGTGCTACCATAATACTTGTGAGTACAATATAGGAGATACAACAATAGCACCAAACGATAATAAAAATAATAAAAATCAGGTAATTATTAATGAACGTATTCGTTCAAAAGAAGTTAGATTAATAGATCAGGATGGTCAAAACCATGGTGTAATTCTAACATCCAAAGCTTTACAGATGGCTTATGATGCTGATTTGGATCTGGTTTTAATTAATCCAAATCAGGAACCGCCTGTTGCCAAAATATTAAATTACGGTAAATACAAGTATGAACAGGAAAAACGCGCTAAAGAAGCGAAGAAAAAACAGCACACCGTAGAAATTAAAGAGATTAAAATCAGATATAAAATAGATACGCATGACTATCAGGTTAGAATAAAAAGTATTGAAAAATTTATTGCTCAGGGAAATAAAGTAAAAATTGTTGTTATGCTTAGAGGTCGTGAAATGCAGCATTCAAATCTAGCATTTGATCTTGCTAATCGTTTTGTTGCTGACATGCAAAATCTTCCTGTCACAGTTGAGAAAAAACCTCAGCTTGAAGGAAGAAATGTTACTTTATACCTTGCCCCTCAAACTTAATAAAAAAGTTCTTGACTGAAAATTTTCAGCCGGTATAATAAAAAACGTGGCAATTAAATATTTAGAACCATTTATCCCAAAAGAATATTTTATTGCCTCAACTCTTTAAAATATTATTTGATAATTAAATATAAAAATGCCGCGTTAGCTCAGTTGGTAGAGCAAGGGACTGAAAATCCCTGTGTCCTTGGTTCGATTCCGAGACGCGGCATTTTTGTTGTTAATCAAGAGTGATATTTGTGATTTTTTAGCAAATTAATTTTTTTTTGAGTTTTACTCAATTTGTTAATTTTTACTTAAAGGATAAATATGAATATTAGTTTCACCGGCTTTTGCAATGTAAGTATTAAAAAAGCAGAATATTCCCGATTTGGTTCATACCAAAAATTGAATAATTCTATTGCTCAGGGAGAAAAAAAATATACAAAGATTAAGATTAATGCCTCATTATCTGATGATGAAAAAGGAAATGATTTGTCAGATTATCTAAATCGTGTTCCGAATGAATTTGTCAATAAAAGGGATTTCAAAAATATTGAATTACTTGTAACTCGTTTTGATATTCCTAATGAAGGAGTTTCTCAATCTTCGTTTAAGCTTAATAATAAAGATTTAATTTTAAATAGTGATAAAAAACTACCTGTCATGACTTTTCTAGCTCGTTTGACAAGACTATGTTCCCGTGATTCGAATTATTCAATTAACCAGAGAAAATATTTGAAGCTCGCAAATAATTCTATACATAAAGAAACTGTTGATTATATTGAAAATAGATAATTATTTGTAAATTTTTATTAATTACTAGCAAATTTTTTTATTTTAATGTTTCTTATCTGCAGGAGAAGTATAATGATTAATAAGATAACTGCGACTCTTGATAAGGTTCACTATTCTGCAAATTCACTATTTAACAATTCAAATTCTGATAATAATATTCATAATTCCGGTTATGCTGGGGTTCCGTCCGGAATTAGCATGAACTATTTTGTTCCCTTTCTCGGCAGTGAAAAACATTCAAAAAGTCCTCAGATGACAAAATTTGAAAATATAATGTATTATGCTGATACTCCGACAAAGAAGTTTATCACAAATTTGAAAAATGAGGCTGTTAAAGATGGCTGTGATAAAATTACTACGCTTCATGTAATTAAATCTTCTCTTAATACATTATGCGGGTATCTTGATAAATTGGATTCAGGAGAAGAGGATTTTAAAAACGCTAAGGATTATCCGGATATTGTAGGTATAATTATCTCCGGTGCTGCCCCAAATATCTTTGAACAACCGGATTTAAGAAAGATGTTTAAAGATGTTCTAAAAAATAATATTTCAAAAATTGATAAAATTTTAGAAAATTATAAAAATGGAACAGTAACCAATCCTGATGATGTTGCATTTTCAGAAGATTTAACGGATGCGGTCTGGGCTAACAGACAAGAAGATAAGCCTATAAATTCTGTTAACTTCTTATTAGGTGTATTTAACAGCCCTGACGATATCACATCCGATTTCACGGAAGAATTGCGGGATGAAATATCAAATCTTTCAATGCAGGATCATACTCCTGAAAGTAAGCGTACTCCTTTCAGTGTGTATGATAAGAAGGCTGAAAATATTTTAAAAAATCTTTCGCTGGGAACTAATATTTATCTAACTTTTGATCAATCTAAGGAAATTCCTCAGCCTTTTATAGATACTGTTCGACGTGTTATAAAGAACAGTAATCAAAATTATAAGATTGCTGAGTTTAATGAAATGACTAAGCCTGATTATTTCAGCCAAGTTGTTAGTGATCTTGGCAAAGATAAATCAAATAAGTATATTATAATTGCAAACCCGGTTCAAATGATTGTTATGGGTAGTGTTAGGGTTGAAAGTGATGGTAGAATGTCTTTTGATATACCGCCAATACTTCTGCAAACAATTGCAGCGCCTCCTCCAAATGTGAAATTTTTATTCTATTCAACAAAGGATAATTATTATAATTTTTCGGCAACTACAGGTTTATTTTCTGATTTTGAGGAGGCTGCATTGCCAACTTTGTCTACAGTTCAGATGATTAGATTCTTTAAAGAAAATCCTGTTTTAATTCAAAATATTCAAAAACCGTTTTCAAAAAATGCTATTGAAAAAGTAGTAGAAGCCTCAGCTCAGCTGGACGGAGCTTTCCCTATTAAAACTGTAAATCTTATGAAAAAAATCGTAAGTTATTACATTGATAAAAAAGAAATAAATGAAACAGATGTAGCAAATTATTTGAAAGAGGCAACAAATTTATTTAAAAAAGCAGGAGATGACAGTTCAATTGTAATGTCTTTTGACACCGGTAAAAGATTAAAAAATATTGTTGGTAAAAATTCTACAAAAAAAGAGGCAGCCTCTATTGTAAAACAGATTAGGTCAAATAAAATGGGGACAAAGGGTATTATTATATATTCCCAAGATGGTTCCCCCGGAAGCGGAAGAAGATATACTGCAAAAGCAATAGCAGGTGAAGCAAGTGTTCCATACCTTGAAATTAATACAATGGATTTTGGAACAAAAGATGTTGATATTTTCGGGGGTGGCGTGCTTTCGCCGGAAGCTTCAATAAAAAAATTATTTTCAGTGGTAAATACTCAGGCAGAAGCTAATCCGAATAAATCTGCAGTATTGTTTATTGAAAATTTTGAATATTTTTCTGTTGGGGAATTTGTCTCCGAATATCACCAAAAGGCTATGGCCCAACTTCTTAGAGAAATGGAAAAAGCGGACAAGGCCGGATTAAATGTTCTTGTTGTCGGTTCAGTCGCGGATCCGAATCTTATAGGGGCTGCTGCAATGAAATCGTTTAAATTCGTGGATAGTATAGAGGTATCTTCTCCGGCTTATAATAAAGCGGAAAGAGCGGAAATTATTAAACAGGCATTGCATGACGCAAAAGTTAAACTTGCGGGTGATAGTGAAACACGTGAAAACATAATTGAAGCTGCATCGAATATTACAAGAGGTTTCCCGTTTATTTATCTTAAGAATTTTGTCAAAAAAGCCCAATCTGTTGCCTTGGAACGCGGTCACAGATCTCTGACAAAAGCTGATTTTACGGAAGCATATTTGCAAATAACAACCGGCCGACCGGCCATGAACCATATAGAAGATCATGAAAAACGTGTTGTATCCTCTCACGAATGCGGGCATGCTGTTAATCTTGAAGTAATGAATAATATTGCAAAGACAATCGGAAAACCGTGGCATATTCCTGATAAAGTAAACTTTATAACGCTTGATCCAAGGGGTGTTTACGGTGGTGCCGTATACCATGGCAGAGATAAAAACAGTGCAATGTCATTTGAAAATATCTTTGCATCACTTGTTTGCTCTTTTGGCGGCAACTCAGCTGAAAATTTATTTTACGGAATGGACGGCTCTTATGGTATAAGTGCGGATATGGAATCTGTCAGAGCTTATGCGGATTTAATGGTTAAAAATCTCGGTATGGGCGCAAATACCGGAAAAATGGTAATTGCTCCCGATGATGTGTTATCAGAGAATTTAAAATCAATGATTGAAAAAGATGAAAGAGTTATTATCAATAATGCTAAAATAGCTTCTGATTTTATTACTGAAATATATGCTGATTTTAACAGACAGTTTACGGAAAAATATGCGCCTCTTGTCGGCACCGGAGAATGTATTCTTGACGGAGATGATTTCAGGAAGGCCTTAGAGGAATGGAAGTCCTCGCAAAGTCCCGAAAAACAAAGAGAGTTAAAACTCTGTGATGAAGCTATTGTAAAAATTATTAATGCAACTAAAAAAGGGATTGCGGTAAGAAAAGAAAATTAGCAGCAGCTATTTAGTGCAATTTTCAATCCAATCAAGATAATTTTTTTCTCCGTTTGTAATATCAAAAGATATTATTTCCGGCACTTCATAAGGATGAAGTTCTACAATTTTGTTTTTTACATTTTCAAATAATTCTTTTTTTGTTTTTATAACCATTAGATATTCATCATCTTCAGTTATCTCATTATTCCAGAAATAAATTGATTTAATCTGCGGGATTATATTAACACATGCTGCAAGTTTGTCTTTGACGAGCGTGTTTGCAATAAGTTTTGCATTTTCAATGCTGTTTGTATTACTTAATATCAGGGAGTAAATCATTATTTTTCTCCTTAATGAAAAATTTTAATCCTAAAACAGTTATCTTTTTCTCTTTTATTCCGTTATTCTTATAATTTTTTATCGCAAAAATAAATTGAAGTACAGTTTCAATAAATTTTTTTATGGTATACCTTTTGCTGTTTACCGCATAAATTTTGTAATTCTGCATTTCAATTATTCTTGTTAATAATCTTTCCATTGCATGCGACATTGATGCTCCGCTGTTGGTATGGAGAGTTTCATTAAAATCTTCAGATGTAAGCTTCATATTTTTAATTCTTTCATAGCATTTTGCCCTTGCAAGGAATATTGTTCCTGCAATAAATTTTCCTTTGTTTACCGGAAAGTTGTATTTCTCGCAAAGTTTTTCAAAAAGGTCTGTATCTTCAGCTTCTTTAGAACCCATTGTTGCAAGTGTAACTTTAGAGCCAATCAGTCCTATTTCAGGATTTTCAAGCATTGTTATAAGATTATTCTTAAAAGTTTTTTTATTTTTGAGTAGTGCATTGATAAGGTAATTCCGCCATCTGTACCCTTTCCCGTAGAATTTTTTTGTCCGTCTGTAGTTTTTTGTATGACATTTTAGGATAAAATCGTAATCTTCAAGATTAACCAAATTTAATATTTGTATAAACGGCCATATATCATATCCTTTGTTTTGGATTATGATAATTTTTGCATCTGGTTTAAATTGTTTTATTTGATTAATAATATCGGGATTATTTTCAACTAAAGTTACATATAAATCCCAATTGCAGCTATTAATATTTTTTAATTTATTAATCATATATTTCAGCTGGTTCTGATAATATAAATGCAGGTGTACAAGTACACGCGGTTTGTTATTTTTCAATACACTTTTATTTATAACAAAAGATTGTCCTGCTATTGTTATAACTTTGTATTTTAGATGAGCTTTTTTTATATTTTTTAATGAAAAAATTTGTTCAAATCTGTTTGCATAGATAATTTTATTGTTTATAAGAATGTTTATAAATTTATCAATATCCGTGTAATTAATTTCTTTTGCATACTGTTTTGATGTCTTGATAATTATTGCTTTTTGAGCATCACTTGAGAATTTATAGGCAAGTATACAATATTTATGAAAAAGATATTTTATAATCTTTATGTGTTCGTCAAGAATATTTTTTTGTTTCAATCTTTCATACAGAAAATGCCAGACATATAGATGGTGGATTGATTTATCGGCGCATTTTTTCATAATAGATGAACCATGCTGCCTGTAAAAATAATATTTCCCATTTATGTAACAGATGTTTTTTATACTCAACATATATTCCATAACAAAAGGAAAATCTTCAAATAATAAACCTTCTGCGAATTTAATGTTATTATCTTTTATAATAGAAGTTTGGAAGAGTTTATTCCATACATAAACATTTGTGTCCTTTATAATTTTATCCGTTACTTTATGCACACCTTTTCTTTTGTTTGAAATTAATTTTTGAAGCGGGTTTGTTTTATCCGGCGGATAAAGCCGGCCTTCAAAGCATATCATCTCTTGAGGGAGATATTTTATAAGATTTTCAAATAATTTTTCGTTAACAAAGTCATCGCTGTCGACAAAGGATATGTATTCTCCGCATGCTGCTTCTATCCCTTTATTTCTTGCACTGGATAATCCCTGATTTCTCTGGGTTATAATTTTAATTTTATCATATTTTTCTGCATAATGATTTAAAATTTCTGCTGATGCATCCGTAGAGCCATCATTAACGCATATTATTTCAATATCATTGAAAGTTTGGTTTATTAGACTGTCGAGACATTTAGGCAAATATTTTTCAGAGTTATAAACAGGAACAATTACGGATATTTTCGGCATTTATATGACCTCTTTGCCAAATATTGTAAGATTAAGTCTGCCGTTTCTGAAATGAATTGAGAGTATATTTTTTCTAATTTGATTGAATTTTCTTCTTCTTTCAATATTTTTGAGCACCTTAAGATATTTATCAGGGGAGTTAATAAGAGTCATAAACTCTTTTTTCTTAATTTTTTTGAAAAACTCATCTCCTAAAAGTCCGGAGTTGTACTCCTCTTTGAAATGTTCAGAAAACACCTTAATAAATTCAGGTTTGACGGAATCGTCAATTCTTAAAACAGAGCTGACATACCCATTGTAGCGGTTAATTTCTTCCTGAATTTTATATTCAAATTTTAACTGCGGATATTCATCTAAAAATCTGTCTATTTCATCATATTCATCACATACGCAGTAAACTTTTGTTTTACTTTTTACTGAAGAATTTATATTATCCTGTCTGTAATGAAGGTATGCTTTATCAGTTAAGATTACACGTTGTGCCAGTGCAAATATTTTGAAGGAGAAGGCTAAATCCTGATAGCTTGCTCCTGGAGTTTCAAGAAATCTGATGTTGTATTTATTTAGAAAATCTCTTTTATAAATAGCACTCCAAACGGATGGATTAATGCGTAAAAGACTTTTATCCTGCATAGAATTTGTTAATTTAAAAGCTTTAGCCGGAGAAATCCTATTGTTTTTTCTTGAAAATTTATTTTTGCTCCAGTAGTTGTACCAGTCGCCTTTTACTATGTCTGCATCATTTTCTTTTGCGATTTTATATAAATCTTCAAACATGTTTTTATCTGCAAAGTCATCTGATTCTATAATCCCAATGTATTCGCCTCTTGAGGCGTTTATACCTATGTTCATTGTGTTTCCGTAGCCTGAGTTTGCTTTGTTTATAACAATAATACGTTTATCTTTCTGTGCATAATTATTCAGAATTTCAAGCGAAGAATCGGTGGAACCGTCGTTTACACAGATAATTTCAATATCTTCAAGAGTCTGATTAATTATACTATCTAAACATTCTGTTAAATATTTTTCAACATTATAAACGGGTACAACAACACTGACTTTAGCCATTATTTATCTCCTTAAACAAATTCATAGCTCTTTCTGCTGCTTTATCCATGTCATAATACCTGTAATCACCGAGACGCCCGAGAAAATAGACATTTTGAGGTCTTTCTTTCAGGTATTTTTCATAGAGTTTGATATTTTCATCATTACAAATCGGGTAATACCTTTCATTTTTCCCGTTTTCGAAATATTGGGAATATTCTTTGGCTATAACAGTTTTTTCGGATTTGTCATTCAGGTAATATTTGTATTCGTGAATTCTTGTAAAATCATAATTACACGGATAATTTACGACGGAATTTTTCTGGTAAAACTCTGTGTTGTGTGTTTCAAATTTGAAATAAACACTTCTGTAAGGTAACATACCGTATTTGTAGTTAAAGAATTCATCAATGGAACCTGTATAAAATATCCTGTATTCATTCATTAAATCAGAATCTTCAGAGGCAAATTCTTTAAAATCTGTGTTTAATTTGATTTCTATATTCTGGTGATTTAGAATATTTTCAACCATTTTGGTATAACCGTTTAGCGGTATTCCCTGATATTTGTCCTGAAAATATCTGTTATCTTTGCTGATATATACAGGCACTCTTGCGGTTACTGACGAGTCAATTTCATTTGGATTTTTACCCCACTGTTTTGCCGTATAGTGAAGAAATACTTTTTCATAGATGTAATCTGCAAGAAATTTTAAATCCTTGTCATCCTGTTTTTGAAATTCAAGGATGGGAACTTTCGTGTTGTATTGAAAGTTATTAAGCAGGTTTTCTTCAAGTCTTTTGGCAAGAGAGTGCGGGAAAACATCATATAGAGCGTTTATATTAAACGGTATTGTAGTTTCAATTCCGTCAATCAGTGCAACAACTCTATGCATATAGGTGTTGAATGATGTAAAACGGTTTAAAAATTGCCATACTTTTTCATTGTTAGTGTGGAAAATATGTGAGCCGTATTTATGGATACATATTCCGTTATCATTATTGTAGTCGTAGATGTTTCCTGCAATGTGATTTTTTCTGTCGATTACAAGAACTTTTTCCCCGTTATCAGCAAGCAGCCGTGCTATAACAGCACCGGACAGCCCGCATCCTATCACCAAATTTTTGTTATAATTCATATCATATACTCTCTAGTATGATGGTATTACAAAAACGGGTATTTGTCCATTATTATTAAGCCAAATTAAAAAGCAAAGTTTAATATCAAAACTTTGCTTTTTAGTAAATTTTGATGTTTAAAAACTTTTAGTAATCCATCTTCCAGCCATTGCGCATAAGATTGTACATACATTTTTCACCGAATGGTGAATTTGTACATGTTGTTTGATTGCCTGAACCAAGCACAGGCGGGAACGGTAAATACCCATTATTAGGTTCATACCCAGCGTCTGCTTCAGGAGAGTTAGGACTGACTCCTAAAAGTTCACCTTGCCTGTTTATGTAAAAGGTAAACATATCACGTCCGCCTATATTAGGTTTGTCCTGTCCGTTTGTATCCATAATAATTTTCATCCATGGAGCCCCAACTAGCCAAGCATGACTCCCATCTGGCATTTCTACAGGGTCGTCATCGGTAACAGTTACACATATTACGGCAGAATTAGCTAATACATAGGACTTTTCTGTACAGCTCATAGCACTATTTTTAGTGTTATCAATTGATCTGTAATTTGAAGCAAAGCAGGAAGTATCATTCGCAGCACATTCTTTGGTGACTTTCAAATTTGAGTCAATAAAATCTTCCAGACCTCCGTCATCAAATATTCTTGTTGCAGCAAGAGAATTTTTCCCTTCAGCTGTTATATACATATCAATCGCATTGGCAAATTCCTGAGATGCTTTTCTTATTTGGACGGTTTGGGCCTCTTTTTGATATTTACTCATTAACGTAGGAACGGTCATAGCAGATATAACCCCGACAATACTCAGTGTTACCAGAACTTCTGTTAAAGTAAATGCATTTTGTTTCTTCATAACTTATCCTCTTTTGTAAATTAGTAATTCATTTTCCATTCATCATTAAATACTCTTGCAAAACAGCCTGCTCCGACTGTTGAATTTGCGCATCCGGCTGCCTGTTGGTTTCTTAATGTCCGTTTATTTGAATCATCCCCTATCTCATCAACATTCTCGCCCAAATCATCTACTGTGTAAAAATCATAAATATAGAATGAGAACATATCTCTTCCGCCTATATTTGGTTTATCCGTACCGTTAACATCAAGGTATACATGAGCAGGCTGCGCATCTTCAGCTTCAATACCGGCTTCATCATCAGCCTCTACACTTGCCTGCCCTGGTTCAATACACATCGCGGAACCGCCTTTTAACAAAACACTGTAGCCGTCACAGTCAAAATCAGTCCTTGCCGCAGAATTTATTGAACGATATGAATCTGCAAAACAAGGCTGGGGAGTATTTCCGCATTCGTCTGTCGCATTATAAAAATCTTCAAAAAATTTTTCCGTATCAGTATTAAGTGTTGTTCTATAAAAATTGGTCTTAAAATTATCTGCGTACAACAATAATAAATTTTCCTGCAATTCAACGTAATTCTTTTTTAATAAAGCAACCATTGATTGCTTTTGATACTTAGATATAACCGCCGGAACCGTCATTGCAGCAATTATGCCGACAATAGCCAATGCTATCATTAATTCCGAAACGGTAAATCCTAAACAAGCCTCACTTTTCATAAATAATAAAACTTCCCTAACGTAACTATATACATTATAACCTTTTTTCTGGCAAAAGTCAATTGCTTATGACCTAAACTTCGATGAACAGACGCTGTCCGACTATATTTTGTTTGCCATTATAGTAACCGGCAAAATATCCTCCTCTTACAGGTGAATTTTTTGCATAATTGTTAAGGCTGTTGCCGTTATAATTTACAAACGGATTATTGCTGTAAGGATTGTTACTTCTTACCGGAGCAGTAACCTGCGTTGACTGCGGGATAAACATTTGTGACAATAAATTTGCAATACCTGCCATTTCTACGTAACCTCTCTTCCTAAGGTAAATTTAATTATTATTTTAATTTTGTCATTATTATATCATAATTTATAATAAATTTTAATTTTTCTTAATAAAATCGTTTATAAAGATGAGAAATTTGTATATAATATATTTATGGCTGATAATGTAAAAAAGGTTTTGATAGTAGGTGCATCGGCAAAGGAATATGCGCTTGTTAAAAAGTTTAAAAATTACGGATGTGATATTTTCGTGACTCCTGGCAATTCTGTTATCGGAGAAATCGCCAAATGTGTTGATATTAGAGAAGATAATGTTGAGGAATTACTCGCTTTTGCTGTTAAAAATTCAATTAATTTGACAGTTGCTTCATCAGAGGTTGCAATAAAAAATAATATAGGAGAACTCTTTCAAGCTAATGAACAGCTTATTTTTGCTCCGTTTGCAAAGAGCGCGGAATTTGCTTTAAGCAGGTCGTCGGCTAAAAAATTTTTGTACAGACTCAGAATCCCGACTCCGCGTTTTGCCGTTTTTGATAAACCTCAGCTTGCCATTGATTATTTGAAAAATGCTCCTATGCCTCAGGTAATAAGAACCGATGAAAATGCTTCGGGACAGGATAGGTTAGTTTGTACAACTTTTATTTCTGCTAAAACATTTGTTGAGGATTTATTTGCCAGAAACGAAAAAAAGGTTGTTCTTGAAGATTATGTCTATGGTCATGAATTTACGCTTTACATTGTTACTGACGGTTACCATGCACTTCCTTTATCGGTCGTTGCCAACTATAAATTTATGGAAAATGGAGACGGCGGAATTTTGACAGACGGAATTGGCGCTTTTACTCCGGATTATAAAGTGTCTGCTGAAATCGAGAATTCCGTTATGAACAACGTCGTGCAAAAAGTCCTTTCTTCACTTCAGCAGAAAGAAATTCCTTACCTTGGTATTTTGGGTATAAATTGTGTACTGAAAGATGACGGAACTTACGTCGTTTTGGATTTTAAGCCGTTTCTGTCAAATCATGATTGCGAAGCTGTTTTAAATCTTGTGGATGAAAATCTTTTAACTCTTTTTGAAGCCTGTGCTATAGGTTCTTTTGCTGATGATTACAGATACATTAATGTTTCAGATAATGCTTCTGTTTCCTGTGTTCTTTCCTCCAGAACAGCGGGAAATATAATAAAAGGTCTTGATAGGGTTGATTCTGATATAACACATTTCCCAGTCAGAAAAAATGAATATCTTGAGTATGAAACAATAGCAGGAAAAACTCTTGTGCTTACAAAGACTGCTAATACTCTTTCCAGAGCCAGAAAATATCTTTATGAAGATATAGAGCAAATAAGTTTCGACGGTAAAAAGTATCGAACTGATATCTGTATGCAGGTTGAAAATTTTTAAATCTTCATTATATATAAGTGTATGAAGAATTATTATTCTATTCTTGGAGTTACACCTGACAGTTCCGATGCTGAAATTAAAGCAGCATACAGACGTCTGGCACGAAAATTTCATCCTGATGTTAATCCGTCGGGAGCTCAGATGTTTAAAGATATTTCAGAAGCTTATGAAACGCTTTCCGATCCTAAAAAACGTCTGCGTTATGATACTATAAACGGATTTTTCAAATCTGCGAACAGAGAAGAAAAACAACATACTTCTCCTAAACAGGCGCAATCCGAATATAAAAAACAAACATCCGCTGAAAATGAGACTAAAGTTGAGTTTTCTAAAAAAATTAATGATATCTTTGAGGAATTCGCAAAGCCAAAAAACAAAAAAGAAAAATTATCCTCCAAAAACGGTGAAGACATCTATGAAGAAATATCTGTTCCAATGAAAGATGCGGTAAGGGGGACCAAACGCGTTGTAAATGTCGTACATACTACGCAGTGCCCGCGCTGTAAAGGAAGAAAATTTATAAACGGTTCTGCCTGCCCGTTATGCAAAGGTTCCGGTGAGCATAGTGAGCACAGAAAAATTACTGTTAAAATCCCTAAAAATGTTAAAAATAATACTAAACTCCGTGTCACGGGAGAGGGAAATCCCGGAGAAAACGGCGGTAAAAACGGCGATTTGTATTTGAAGATTAAAATAGAACCTAATTCAAGAATGCAGTTTGAAGGCAGTAATGTTATATATAATGTTCCTGTTACTCCATTTGAGGCAGTTCTTGGAGGTAATATTTCTATCCCCGCGTTTGAAGGGAATTTATCTTTAAAAATTCCGCCTAAAACGCATTCCGGACAGAAATTCAGACTTTCCCGTCAGGGCTTAAAACAAAATGGAAAAAACGGTGACATGATTGTCGTAGTGCATATTGAAATTCCATCTTCTTTGTCGGATGATGAAATCAGGCTCTATGAAAAGCTTAGAAAATTATCACAGGAAAATATCAGAGAGAATTTGCTAAATGAATAAAGTAAAGATAAAAGAAATTTTTGAATCAATACAGGGTGAAGGACCTTATGTCGGATATAAACAATTATTTGTAAGATTTTGTAACTGTAATTTAAAATGTAATTTTTGTGATACGGAATTCTCATCAGAAAATGAATTCACTGAATATAATCCATGTGAACTTGCAGATATTGTAAACGGTAGTAAAAATACGCATTCTGTCTCCTTAACAGGCGGAGAACCCCTTTTATCAGTTGAATTCCTAAAAGAATTTTTGCCGCTCATAAATAAAAAAATTTATCTGGAAACTAACGCAACTCTTGCGGATAAATTTTCGGAGATTAAGCCGTTTATTGATATTGTTTCTGCGGATATAAAACTTGAAAGTGCTACGGGAATTAAAGATGCATACAAATTCCATGATAAATTTTTTAAAGCCAGTAAAGGAATTGAAACTTTTGCCAAAATTGTTTTTAACGAAAATATTACTGATGTAGAAATTGTTAAATGCTGTGAGCTTGCGCACAAATATGATATAGAACTTATTCTCCAGCCGGAAATGACTGCTAATAAAATGTCTGTTACTTCTGAATTTGCCTCAGCTATCCTTGATAAATTTCTGGATAAATATAGCAATGTAAGGCTTATTCCGCAAGTTCATAAATTTTTAGACTTTAAATAAGAATGGATTTTTTCCCTGAATCTGTACAAATGGATTAGCTTGCCCTGAACTGAAAGGATTTGTAACAGTATTTTGATTTCCGCCGGAGCTGTTTTGCTCCAGTGTATTATTATCATTTATAAATTCTGCCGGTACTTTATCTTTTTTACCTGTCTCTGCATATTCAATAATGCCTGATATAATATTTCTTAGTTTATTATCATCATCATTTGTACTTGTTTCTTCTGTGTTTTGTGTTGATAACATTCCGGCTTCTTCGCTGTTTCCTTTAATTCCCGTGTCGTTTATTTGCGGTGCTTCAAGTAGTTTACTTGCAATTTTATCAAAATCAATATTTTTTAATAATTCCGATTTTTCCGGATCACTTAAAATATTTTCCAGTTTTTGGCAAAGGGTTGCTGTCATCTGGATTCTTTGCGTGTAAGCACTAATTTCCTGCTGCTTTTTGCTTATTTCAATTTCAATAGATTTTATTTTATTTTCAACTTCTTTAGGATCTGTTATATTTTTGCATGAATCAAATACAGAACCAAGCAGTTCTAAAAATTCATCAGTAAGCTTCATTATAGTTGTGTATAGTTTTGAGCCGGCTGATGTTAAGCTTGGTGAAACTGTTGTTTTATTAATTATATTCTCAGCTCTTTCTGCTTTTTGTTTCATCGGCTCAATATTGTATGATGATGCTATTCTAACGGACTCATCGGAAATTTTTTCTGCAATCTCCTGATTTTGCTCATTTATATTATTAGTGGAATTTCCGGAAAATAAACTTGGTTCTGTTATCGTATTTTTTTTGAGTCCTGCTGAGTCCGTTTGAGTTCTGCTGGTAAATTCCTATATTTGTAAAATTTATATTGTTTATATAACTCATATATATAAAAACAATATACTAAATAAATTATTGTTATATTTTAGTTTTTTGTTTGCAAATCTTAATATTTTGCTTTATAATTTATATAAAGTAGCAGAGAGGTATGTATGTCCGTCAAAAAAGTTTTGAAATATGGAGAAAAGAGTTTGAGAGAGCCTTCAAAAGAGGTTCATAAAGTTTCTAAAAAAATTCAGGATTTGGTTCAGGATTTACTTGACACCATGTATGCAAAGAACGGTGTTGGTATGGCTGCGCCGCAAATTGGTGTAAATTACAGGGTTTTTGTTGTAGATGTCTCAAAAAATGATGAACCTTTAAATCCGCTTGTTTTTATAAATCCTAAGATTATCAAAAAATCGGGGGCTATTATTGCTCAGGAAGGCTGTATAAGCTTCCCTGAGGCATATACTGATGTAAAACGCTACAAAAATATTATGGTAAAGGCACTTGATATTCACGGCCGTCCTTTTGTGATGGAAGCTAAAGACGGTTGTCTTCTTGCCCGTGCAATACAGCATGAAAATGACCATCTCGATGGAATTCTTTTTATAGATCACTGCGTCAACAGATTTGAAACCGATGAAATTCTTGCAAAACATCATCTGCCGCCTGTTGAACCTGATAAGATTATAAATGAACCTGATATTGATAAAGAACTGGAAAAAGAAAATGATTAATATTGTATTTTTTGGAACCCCGAAAATTGCGTTGAAATCTCTAGAATATTTGTATAACTCTAAAGAAGTTAATGTTCTTGCTGTTGTGACACAGCCTGATAAACCGGCAGGCAGAGGGCATAAACTTTCGATGTCTCCTATAAAAGAGTTTGCACTTGAGAAGGGATTACCAGTTTTTCAGCCGAGGTCTATAAGAAAAGAGCCGGAAGTTCAAAATGCGTTAAAAAATTTAAATCCTGATTTTTTTGTAACTTTTGCATTCGGGCAAATTTTATCGCAAGATGTTTTGGATATTCCAAAATATGAAACGATTAACCTTCATGCTTCGCTTTTGCCAAAATACAGGGGAGCAAATCCTATTCAGCGTGCTATTATTAATGGTGATAAGCAGACAGGTATTTGTACTATGATAACGGAACTCGGACTCGACTGCGGGGATGTCTGCTTAAAAGAGATTATTGATATACCTGAAGATATGACTTGTGTCGATTTGTTCGAGATCATTAGTGAAAAATCTCCGATTCTTATTGAAAAAACACTTACTGGACTTGTTAATAACACTATACGTCCTCAAAAACAATGTGTTGATAGTGTATGTATGGCAAATAAGCTGTCAAAAGAAGAAACACAGATTGACTGGTCTAAGTCAGCTGAAGATATTCATAATCTTGTGCGCGGTATTTATAAGTTCCCTTCTGCATTTTTTATGTATAACGGAAAGATTATAAAGGTTTTAGAAACTCGTGTTCTTGATGGGTGCGGAAAATGCGGAGAATTTATAAAATTTTCTAAAGAAGGTATAGAGGTCGGATGCGGTAAGGGTTCAATTCTTCTTGTAAAAGTTAAACCTGAAGGCAAGGGGGAAATGTTTGCGCGGGATTGGGCAAACGGCTTGCATAAATAATAAGGAGTAAAAAATGATTACAAAGGGAATTAGAGGGGCAATAACCGTATCTTCCAATACGGATTATGATATTAAAAATGCAACCATTGAATTGCTTACAAAGATGGTTATGGAAAATAATATAGAGCAAAATATGATATCCCATGTTATTTTCACGCTTACTGATGATTTGAATGCTGCTTTCCCTGCAAAATTTGCACGTATTGATTTTGGCTGGACAAATATTGCCATGATGTGTTTTCATGAACTTGATGTTCCTGCATCGCTTCCTATGTGTCTTAGAATTCTTATAGTCTTAAACTGTCGGGAGGATTTTATTCCCAAATTCGTTTATTTAAAAGGCGCAGAAAAATTAAGATAATTTTGTAATTTCGCTCATTGCAGGATCAAGGAGTCTTCTTCCAATGTTCGGGAATTCAATTGAGCAGAGCATTTTATTCCCGTATTTTATCATTTTTTCAACAACGCCTTCCCCGTACTTAGGAGTTGAGACTCTGTCTCCTGGTTCAAGTTTTTGATTTTCTTCCGCTTCTATGTCTTCTCCAGGATAAATTGGCAGAACTGGCGGATTTTCTTCCGAAAAGTCAGTTATTTCTAATGTGTTATCTTCTTCATTACCTAAGTTAATATCATCTATTAAGTTTAAATCGTCTTCTGTTAATTCGTCTGTTTCAATATTGTCGAAGGAGAGGTTATCTTCCGTTTCAATTTTTTCATATAATGCTTTATCTACATCTTTGGCAACCTGTTGAACAATATCATCTTCAGTTTGCAGTTCTTCATCTGCTGTATCTGATTGCAATGTTTCAATTGGTATTTCGTCTGGTTCTGTTAATTCCTCAATTGAAGCATCGTCGTATAAAGGTTCAACTTTAATATCGTCAATTTTAGTGTATTGACTGTCAGGAGTTACGGTTTCTTCAATTATAGTATCTTCTTCCGGTATGTCTTCTGGGATATCTTCAAGTATATTAGGAATATCAGGTTCTGTTTGCTCTGATGTGTTCTCTTCCGAAATTTCCGGCTCTTGTGAATTTTCTACAATCTCAACGGGCTCCTCAATCGTAATATCAGGATAAGCTATATCTTGTGGATAATCATTCAGCACTGTATCTTCCTGTGTGACATCTTCAATAATTGAAGGTTGCTCAATTTCTTCTTCTTCTTCTAAATCAATATCATTTACTTTTTCTTCTGCTTCTTCAATAATTGTGTCTGAAATAATTTCGGAGGATTGATTGGTTTCTTCAACAGTTTCAGGTTTGGGTTCTTCTGTATTTTGTATTTTATTTTCATCATTATCTTCGCCGGTTTCAGAACTGTCTTCTAACATAACAATTAAAGGAATATTTTGTGTATGTGCACCGTAGATTATAAATTCATCAGCATTAAGTTTATTTAAAAATGTATTGTAACTTGCAAAATCGTGCTGAAGTGTAAGCGGTGTGAATAAAATTAAATTTTGCGCATTTTCTTTAAGAATATTAATATATTTATATTCGTGAGGGCATATAATAGTAGTTGATATTTCTTGTTGTTGAAGTAAAGTTTTTAGCAGTTTTTTGTCTGAGTTTGAATTTTCTATTTTTATGAAAGAATAAATACGGCCTTTTATACCGGACATAACGTTGTATGCGTAAGTTATGATTTCTTTCTGTAAGTTTTCAGGCACTTCAGAAATATCAACAGTTAAAATTTCAGATTGTTCAATTGCAATGCTAAAATTCAAAATATCCTTAAGTTCTTGTGCAAAAACATTTAATTCTTTGTATTTTAATAATTTATTTTTAAGAAGTACAAGCTGGGGAATTTGAGTTTCTTTGTACTGCTGGTCTACTACATTTAAAAATGTATCAAACGGCAGATATCCTTCAGGCAATGTTTTTGTATACTGCTGAACCTCAAGGAATATATCCTGAATTATTGCCCTGCTGGTTGCATCAACATCTTCAAGATCATTTTCATATATGAAATTTATAGTTTCATAATTCAGAGGTAATTTAAAATCTTTGCCGAATTTAATTTTGCTTGTCAGTTCAAGAGTTCCGTCTATATCAAAAATAACAACTTTTTCATCTATTTGGGAAACAAGATTATTAATTAAACGTTTAGTATTTTCAGTGTTGTTTGAACAAACCAGCAAATTGTTATCAAGAATTGATTTATCTACTTGAAGAAGAGTTTCCTGTTCCGCAAGAGTTCCTATTTTTAGCGGTTTATCAATAGGGATGATATCAAGAAGTTCATTTGCAGGGAGTTTTGTAACGGTTGATTTTAATGAAGGAATTGTACCGTTGTAATTTTTTAATATGCCTTCTTCATTAAATGTAAAAAGTAGTTTTACAATTGCATAATTAGCAGTGACATCTGCTTTAAGATTCATTACCTGAGCAACATAGGGGGTATTAACATCCTGAATAATAACAAAGCCTGAAAGAGCGAGATTATCTTGTGTCTCGTAGGCAATCTTCACTAAATTATTCTTAATTTCCAATACTTTCATCTGAACTCCCTCACTTTGTTTTATATTTTATCACAAACATGCTAATTTTGTACTAAATCTTGAAGTTTGTTGTAGATTTCAACAGTAAGGAGGCATATTTTTAGGTCACGTTTTACAAGACTTTTGAGAGTTTCTTTATAGCAGACTAAGAGTGCTTTATTCAGTCCGTTTTCTTCTTCAAGTATTTTAATAATTTTTTCTGAATACTCTTTATCTCTTGTATTTGGTTCTATTTTATCTGCAAGAAATACAATTTTTTCAAAATCGGTCATATCAAGTCTGCCTAAAGTATGCCAGCGAATTGCAGACAGAATTTCTTTATCTGTTACTTTGAATTCTGTTTGTGCGATATATGCGCTGACCGGAGCGTGCAGGGTTTTGTAGTTGAGCATTTCACTTTCTTCAACCTCTAGATGTTTTTTTATTATGCCAAGCAGTTTATCTTTTGAAAAACATTTCGCACAGTCGTGCAATAACCCTGCTAAATATGCCTTTTCTTCATCTATGTTATATTTTTTTGCAAGTTGTTTTGCACATTCGGCAGTACCGAGAGTATGCAAATACCTTTCTTCATTAAGGTTTTCTTTAAGCCATTGTTTTATTTTTGTATAGTCCATTTTCTTTTATATAATCCTCAACTTTTTTTGTAACTAAACCTTTAATAGATTTTCCATCTGCTATTCTATTTCTGATTTCTGTTGATGAAATATCTATAAACTCCATCGGAGCGAATCTAAAATTATATCCTTTGTTTTTTAAATATTCCAGCTCAACTTTTTCATTTTCACGTATAAAAACAATAAAATCAACAATATTTTTCAACTGTTCGGTTTTATACCATGTTTCAATCTGTTTAAAGGCATCTGTTCCGATAATGAGGTTAATTTTACCGTCTATATTATTTTGTTTGTAAAGTTCAATAATCGTGTCATAAGTGTAGGATTTATTCTCACGTTTAAATTCAATATCTGATATTTCAAAATGCGGATTTGTTCCGGTTGCAAGTTTAACCATATTATAGCGATGGAGGCACATTTCAGGGTTATAATCCTTATGGGGCGGTTTAAATGCCGGAATGAACAATATTTTATCAAATCCGAAATTTTTCAGAACATATTCGGCCATTTTTAAGTGTGCCGTATGAATGGGATTAAATGTGCCTGAAAATATGCAAAGTTTCATATCCGAATTATAACACATAAAGAAAACCTGATTTCGTTATGAAATCAGGTGAAAAATTTGTAGGGGAAAAATTAATTGGAGTTAAATTATTAGATTAAATGTAAAGCTTGTTTATTTGCAATTGCGATAAAATTCATCTGTGCAAGCAGTAATTCCGAACGATCTTCAAACGGCTGATTATTGTTGACTGTAACTTCATTTTCATAAATGCTTTTTAATTTGTCATCAATTTTTTTCAAATTTGCTACTGCCATTTTATGCCTCTCATTCTTCTTATTTACTTCAGATGTATATATAAAGTATATAAAAAGTAGTGAATTTCACAAAAGGCTAAAGTTGTTACATTTCTTTACATATATTTTTTAAAAGCAATTAATGAGCAGGTTTTGTTTTTATATTTATATAGGGGAAAATGGGAAAATTATGCTCGAAAACAATGTAAATAAACAACAGCAAATCCCGCAGTTTCAGGCAATGAATCCTCAAACTGTACAATCACAGCAGGTACCTATGCAGGCTGTAAATCCTGAGCTGTTAAAGCAAAATGTTCAGGACAGCTATGTTAGCAATAGAGTGTCTGAAACTACAGATGATCCTAAAGGGATGCTTTATACAGGTTTACTGGCCATACCTTCCTGGTTTGCTATCGCAAAAGGTATGGATAAATTCGCAGAAAAAACAAGAGGAGATTATGATAAAACTATTTATCATAAAATAGGGCAATTTGGCGATGATGTTACAAGTCATGTAAAAAATAGTGCGTTTGGTAAGTCCAGTTTCGGGCAATCATTAAATAACGGATTTAAAAGTTTCAAGTCATTTGTAAGAAAAAATGTTATAGATAGATTTAAAATTACGCGTGCAATGGCATACACACCGTCACGACCTGAAAATCCTATGGTATTAACTCAAGCAGACGGTATGCTTGGTTTTTTCGGCGGTGATTTCCCGCAGGTGGCTGATAACTTTTTAAAAGAGTCCTGTTCTCTTGATGATTTAGTTCGTTATGGAGCTGACTCAAATGATATAAATAGTTTTAAGAAAGCATTTAATAGTGCGACAACAAAAGAAGCACGTGAACTGATTTTGCAAAAAGCCGAGTTTGAATGTTTGCAAAAATATTCCCGCGGGACACCGTTAACAGGTTCGGCTCTGAATACTGCTGTTAGCGATTTCGCTAAGTTAAGCGCAAAAGATAGAGTTGCAAAATTGAAGGATATGAAATCCTTTGAATTGGGTGCTAAGAATTTTAAGGAGCTGGAATATATAAAAACAAATATTCATAGTAATCCTGCAAAAATTATAGAAATATCATCTCAGTCTAATCCGAAGATGTTTTCGCGTGCATATCTACAGAAAAAAGGTGCTTTAAACTGGCTTCAGCGCAAATTTTTAAACCGTGACGTTTACGGATCAGAATTTGCAAATAAAATGGCAGCATCAATCGGGAATATGGACTTGAATGCTCATCCTGAGTATAAACAGGCATTACAAAAAGCAGGCTTATTGAATAAAATTCCTAAATCTGCTCTGGGCAGATTCCTGAATAAATATACAAACGTTATTCTGGAAGGTGCTACAAACAGAGTTGCAGGCGGTAAACTCGTTGCATTAATGCAGGCAGCTTATTTTGCGGATGTTTTGTACAAGAGTATGAAAGCGGACGGAATGAGCGAAAAAATGAAGAGTTTTGCTGAACGTTTCACAGAAATGGTAGCATTCTTCGTTGCAATGCCTATGGCTATAAAATTGATGCATAGTATAGGCGGACTTCAGTATGCAGGTATGACAAAACAGCAGGTTGAGGCTTATCGTGCACATTTAAATGCTCATAATATGAAGGCAATGTCAGCTAAATTTGCTAATAAGGCAGAATGGAAAGCAAGTAAAAAGGCATTGCAAAAAGAATTAAATGCAGGTGTAAAAAATCCGATTATTAAATTGTTTAAGAAAGTTGGTCGAATTGTTACAGTGGGTCTTGAACAAATCAGACCTTATGACAAAGCTGATATCGGCGTAGTAAAAGATGGAGTAAAAACTTACAGAAAAGGTATAATGGCTAAAATTAAAGATTTATTCCGTCATCCAAAATTCGGTATTAAGCAGATGGCAGGTTATCCAATGAGAATTGTTCTCGGTATGATGATAATTTTGCCTTTCTTAAGCAAGATTGCCGTAAAAGGTTCGCATTTAATATTTGGTAAACCTAAAAATTCTGTACTGGATGAAGGTAAAGAGCAGCCGCAGCAGGCACAGGAACAGATACAAGTTCCGCCTCAGCTTCAGCAAAATCCTGTTCAGCCACCGGTTCAGCAGACTAATACAACACAAACTGTAACTACTACAAATACCCAACAGGGACAGAGTGCTACAAACTTGCTTAACAAGTATAGAAATCCTTCTGCAGCAACCACGACAACAACAACTACAACTCAGCAGAGCTTAAATACGACGAATAATAATACTCCGCCGGAACCTGTCAGAACTTATATTCCATCTCCTATAGGAGTGCAGCTTGTTAATCAGCAGGAAGATACCTCGGCGGCTGATCAGGCAATGATGCGCGCTGATAATGCTGCAAAAATTGCAATGCAAACTTTAAAAATGAATTAATGCTATAAAAACTTGCCCGAATCTAAATGGCATGCTATAATTTTTAAAGGAGGGTTTTATGGTAGCTACATTTGACTACAAAGGTTTTGCTAAAGATTTGACTAAACAGGCTGAAGGGCTTATGCCGGAAGATATTGCATTAAAGCATAAGAAAGAATTTCTTGATAAAATATATAATTTTACATATATTGCAGGGGAAGCTTTTTCAAAAGATGATACCATAGAAAACTCTGATACAGCAAAGATGCTTACTCAAATAATTTCTGAATGGACTTTCCACAAATATGTAGATTTGCTGCGCTCGGGGATACCTGAAAATTATCATGAAACAATATTACAGAAACTTGCTTTTGTAACTTTTGAGATGACTAGAGAGGCTGCTTTAAGCAATCTTTCTGAAGACAGGATGTTAAAACTTGTTGAGGTTCAGCTTAATAAAGCTTATGAAAGATCATGCAAGCATCTGCTTGAAAATGGACAAATTACTCAAACAATTTATGATAAAGCAATGAGTCTTTCAAATGTTGATTCTATGCGAGATGTAACTATATCTCATAATGTAAAGGTCGTAAAAATGAAAAAAAGTACATTAAAATATACTGCTGTTGCTTTGGTTTTGGCAGTATTTACAGCTTTATTGAATGTGTTCTATCCTGACAATTTGAATTTAATTGTATTTAATCCGATTGCAGTTATTCTTTTATCTGTTTATATTGGGTTTTATTTCGGCGCAAATAAGTATTCAAAATAGGCAGACTGTTTAATATTGAATATAAATAAAAGTTGTGTTATAATGTATTAGCTCTGTACGGATGCTCATTTTGTTCCTACATTTATTTTAAAAGGGAGAATTGGCTCTGACAGGATGTGAAGTATACCCGCCGATATTTTATCGCCAGCGGGAAACGGATAATCCGAGGCGTTCACCCACCTGCGAGACCACGCAGGCAACAAAATCACATCTGTATGGGGCTTCTTTATGCATTTTTTATTAGAAACTTCTCTCTTGTAATTGATTTTTGTTCCTGATAAAATTCACTTAAGTAAGAAATATAGATAGAGGATAAAAATTATGACACAGAGAGTATTATTATGTATTATGGACGGTTGGGGAATAAGTAAAAATCATCCCGAGTATGATGCAACAAAGCTTGCTCATCCTGTCCATGTTGACAACTTGGAAAAAGAATATCCGACAATTTCAATTCACGCAGACGGGCAATATGTTGGTCTGCCTGAAGGTCAGATGGGAAACAGCGAAGTCGGACACTTGAATCTTGGCGCAGGACGTGTTGTGCATCAGGATTTGTCCAGAATTAACAGAGCTATTAAAGATGGTTCTTTCTTTAAAAATGAACGTTTCTTGATGGCTATGAATCACGCTAAAGAAAATAATTCTGCTTTACACATTTTCGGGCTTGTTTCAACAGGCGGTGTTCATTCATCTTTAGAGCACCTTTTAGCTTTGATAAAGATGGCTGCTGATAACGGTTTGAAAAGAGTTTATGTTCACGCATTTTTGGATGGCCGTGATACACCTCCTCAAAGTGCCTGCACATTTTTAGAACCCGTTGAAGCTGAACTGAAAAAATACGGGCTTCCGCCTGTTGCAACTATTATAGGCCGTTATTATATAATGGATCGTGACAATCGCTGGGATAGAGTTGAAAAAGGTTATAATGCTTTGTTATTTGGAGAAGGTGAAAAAGCATCATCTGCCTGCGAGGGTGTAAAAGCATCTTATGCAAGAGGTGATAATGATGAATTTGTTCTTCCGACTGTTATCGGCGGTGAAGAATCCAGAATTCATGATAATGATTCAATCATTTTCATTAATTTCAGACCGGACAGAGCAAGAGAAATTTCTAAAGCTTTGAATTTTGCAGATTTTGACGGTTTTGAAAGAAAGAAAGTTCTTAAAAATCTTTGTTATATAACAATGACAAGCTATAATGAAGATTTTAGTTTTCCTGTTGCTTTCCCGAAAGAACACCTTGTAAATATTCTCGGCGATGTTTTGGAGGCTAACGGAGTTAAACAGTTCAGAACTGCTGAAACAGAGAAATATGCGCACGTTACCTTCTTCTTTAATGGCGGTATTGATGAACCACAGCCTCATGAAACAAGAGTTCTTGTCCCTTCTCCAAAGGTTGCTACTTATGACTTACAGCCTGAAATGAGCGCACCGGAAGTTTGTGAAAATGTTCTCAAAGCAATAGATAATCCTGAATACGGTTTTATTCTGGTGAACTTTGCAAATCCTGATATGGTGGGTCATACCGGAGTTATTGAAGCAGCAACAAAGGCTTGCCATGTTGTTGACGAATGCGTAGGAAAAATTGCTGAGGCCTGCAAAAAGAATAACATTATTATGCTTTTGACTGCAGACCATGGAAATTCCGAAGTTATGGTTAATGCTGATACGGCTAAACCTCAGACGGCACATACAACAAACAAAGTTCCGTTTGTTCTTATAAATGCGCCGAAAGATATGCAATTAAAAGATGACGGGGCTTTATGCAACATTGCACCGACTGTCTTGCAGTTAATGGGTATTCCAAAACCTGCAGAGATGGATTGCGATTCTTTGATTAAATAGAAGTTATTCTGGCAGATGCTGTTTTGGCATCTGCCTATTAATTAAATAAATTGGATTGGAAATATATGGCTGATATAAAAAACTTGGATATAGATTTTTCATTTAAAAAGAATAATGTTGATGAATTGTTTTTCAACCTGTCAGAAAATCCTGACGGATTTAAAAACAAGGATTTCCGTTATACTTTAAGTTTAATATATCAGACTGTGGAAGATGAGTTTGCGGGTGTTTTCTTAAGCCCTAATGCACCTGCGAGAAATACAAATTTTTATCTGATAAATAATAACGATAAACTTTCATTTTTTGTCACGCCTACAAATAATTTTCAATATTATTTAAAGTCTAAGGGCTCATTATTCCGTTTTAAGTCAGAAGTTATGGATGATAAAGTCGGTTATTCCATGAGTCTGGATCTTGTTATGGATTATTTCGGCGGGTTCGGCAATGTTGTTGATATTGAGTCTTTGACTCCGACTTTTATTTATTTGAATAAGCTTACATATTTTGTTATGAAGTTGATTGAAAAACTCTATTTTATCCCGACAATAAAAAAACACGGTACAATGTTCAGAATTGTGTATGAGCCTATTATTAATTCTCAGCAGCTTGCACGCATTATTAACCAGTTTGAAGAAAATATACCTGATGATTTATTTATAAAAGGAGAAAAACCTAAAAACTTTATCAACGATTTTATTTATAATTATTTAAACTATGTGATTTATAAATTTTTGGGGATAAAAGCTTATAAATTTAAGGACGTAAAGTCCGGTACTTATATGATAAAAGACCTTGAGCAGCGTGCCGTAATGAAGGGACATGATATTGCAGAAAGCTTTGCTCAGTGGTTTGACGAACTTTATCTCGGTAAATATGATGTGATTCCTTTCTTCAAGATTGATAAACTTGAAGATCAGGAGCTTTTCAGGCTAAAAGTGCATATTAAAAACAGAAAAACCGGTGAAGATGTCTTTGTTGACAGATTATACACTGATGAAGAAGTTTTTGGCGCAAATTCATCCGATATCGCACGTATTGTAGAAAAACAGCTTAATTATGCAATAAGATATATGCCCGAGTTGGAAGATTTGTTTGAAGATGAAGATAAACTTTATCTTGACCTCGATTTAAATCAGGTGTATCAGATTATAACTAAGACTGCTTATTATCTTCAAAAGGCTCAAATTGAGGTTATTCTGCCCAAAGAACTGACAAATATTGTTGTTCCGCGTGCATCTATTAACGCAAAAGTAAAGACTTCGCGTTCAAAAGAACTTGCTGACATATTTAACAATAATTCAACTTCGAAGATATCTCTAGATGATATTTTGGACTTTTCGTATGAAATAGCAATCGGGAATGAAAAATTATCGGTTGAGGAATTTAATAAACTTGTTGAAGGTGAAAATGGACTTATTAAGTATAAAAATAAGTATGTTTTAATTGATAAAGATGATACAAAAAAGATTTTCGAACAAATTGCAAAATCCAATTTAAAATCAATGACAAGGATGGAGCTTATTCAGGCTTCAATGTCCGGTCAGTTTGCCCAGTATGACTTTGATTATGATGAAGCATTTGCAAAAGTTATTAAAGATTTTAACAAGCCTGTAGAAGTAACCCCGCCGGAAGCTTTAAAAGGAGAACTAAGACCTTATCAGCTTACTGGTTTAAAATGGTTATGGACAAATGTTTCCAAAGGCTTTGGTGCTTGTATGGCTGATGATATGGGACTTGGTAAAACAATTCAGGTAATAAGTCTTATCTTGAAGTTAAAAGAAGAAAATAAACTTGATAAGCCTGTGCTGGTAATTTGTCCGACTACCTTGATGGGTAACTGGATGAAAGAACTTCAAATGTTTGCGCCTTCTCTTGATGCTGTTATATACCACGGTGCAGAAAGAAAGCTTGACTTAAAGCATGATGTAATTCTAACGACTTATGCAATTATGAGAATTGATGTTGAAGAATTGAAAAAAGATGCTTGGGGAATGATTGTTGTTGATGAGGCGCAGAATATTAAAAATCCTGATACTGCTCAAACTCTTGCGGTTAAAATGTTAAAGTCAGATATAAAGATTGCAATGACAGGTACGCCTGTTGAAAACAGACTCACTGAACTTTGGTCTATATTTGACTTTATTAATCAAGGATATTTGGGGACTTTAAGAGAATTCCAAAAAAGTTATGCTATACCTATTGAGCGGTTTAAAGAAAATTCGCGTGCGGCAAAATTGAAAATGTCTGTTTCCCCGTTTGTTCTAAGACGTTTGAAAACAGATAAACACGTTATTACTGACTTACCTGAAAAAATGGTTATTAATGATTACTGCTATCTGTCAAAACCGCAGGCTGTACTTTATGAAAAAACTCTTAATGAAATGATGGAAAAAATTTCTGGATTTACAGGTATTAACAGACGCGGAAACATATTCAAACTTATTACTGCTCTGAAGCAGATTTGTAATCATCCTTACCAGTTCTTAAAAGGCGGAGAAATGAGTAAAGAACTGTCAGGTAAAATGGATAAATGTATATCTACTGTGCAGAGTATACTTGATAATAATGAAAAAACTCTTATCTTTACTCAATATAAAGAGATGGGTGACATTTTATGCAAGGTTATTCCTGACGAATGTAATACAGACCCGTTATTTTTCCACGGCTCATTAACTGTTCCGCAGAGAGAAGATTTAATACACCGTTTCCAAAACGATGGTGACGCAAAGATTATGGTGCTTTCATTAAAAGCCGGCGGAACCGGGTTGAACCTTACAAGTGCAACAAATGTAATTCACTATGATTTGTGGTGGAATCCTGCGGTTGAAGATCAGGCAACAGACAGAACTTACCGTATAGGTCAGGATAAAAACGTAATGGTTCACAGAATGATTACACTCGGTACCTTTGAGGAAAAGATTGACGAAATGCTAAAATCCAAGAAAGAACTTGCCGACCTTGCTGTTTATGAAGGTGAAAAGATCATCACTGAGCTTTCAGACGAGGAAATTTATCAGATATTTACTCTGTCGGCTTAATACACTTGAAAAATTTTTTATTTAAGCTATAATTTAATTATTAAATCAGAATGTAAAAAATAATGACCATAAAGGTGGTGAAAATATAAATGGCAGAAGTTAAAGTTGGCGAAAACGAATCAATTGAAAGCGCTTTAAGACGTTTCAAGAAAAAAATTCAAAAAGCCGGTATCCTTTCAGAAGTTAAAAAACGTGAAAGATACGAAAAACCGAGCGTAAAAAGAAAACGCAAATCTGAAGCAGCTAGAAAAAGAAAAGTTTAATCAGGTTTTATATAAAAAAAAGAGGTTAGAGAAACTAACCTCTTTTTTTATTTATAATACACACGCAAGTATCATTAACAATAATGTTCCTATCTGCATGGCTGTTGCCATATTTTGTGAGAATTTGTTTGAATCATATTTGCTTGCTGTTTTCAAAGCTTTATATGCGCTGGAAATTCTTCTTAATCTGTCGCTTTCGCTGTCTGCATCAAACGTTGTTCCAAACATAGTACTTTCAAGTCTTGCGAGTCTGTTGTCCATTGAATCCTGGTTAAAGCTCTGCTTAAATATTGTTTTTTCAACAGAAGCGAGATTTATTCTTACAGGTTTTTGATGGCTCGCATTATAGGCGTCATAATCAAATTCGGGCGGCTGGTACTCTGAAAGATTATAATTTTTATCTAAAGGTATTGACTCGTCGTCATAGTATTCATTTGAATCCTGAGCTATACTGTTATTCATAAGTGAGTCCGGTTTTATTTTAGCCTGCAGCCTTTCAACACGTGTGGCAAACGCATCCTTTTCATAAGTTTGTCCGAGTGTTTCTTTTTCCAGTTTTGCAAGTCTGCTGTTTAAATCCCGATTTTTAAACTCTTGTTTAAAAAGTTTTTTTTCAAGTTCGTTGACTGATGGATAATCTACATTTGCGCCGGCAGGCGGCATTTTTTCTTCTGCAATTGTTTCTCTGTAGTCGTCTTCTTCCGCGAAGGTGTCTTCTTTAGGTGTTATTTCTTGTCCTAAAAGTTCGGCCGACATATCTTTATTCAGCTTTGCAACCCTTTCGGATACCGCCTGATTTGTTCTTGACTGTCCGTAGACGCTCTGCTCTATTCTGTCGAGGCGTGATGCGTCATCGGATGTTGTATATGTAAAACCGTATAAAGAATTTTCTATTTTATCAAGAATTTGTGAGTACTGGCCGGCTGCTGCGCAGCCGTTTATACTTAATATAATGCATAAGGAAATAACAAATTTTTTCATAACAAAAAACTCCTTATGCATAGGATAAGGCTGAACGTAATCTAAAACTATTCTACACGGTCAGTATTTCTAAAAGATAAAAAATACATAAAAAATCGCAGTACCTGAGCACTACGATTTTTTTTTAATTGTATAAAAGTATTAATTTCAAGATTAATGTCTTAATCTTTTCAATGCCTCGAGTTCATCCTGAAATGGCGATAAATTAGTTAATTTTTCAATTATTCCGGGCATTTTTTCGCATACATAATCAATTTCAGCTTCTGTTGTGAATTTGCTCAAAGAAAATCTTATGCTGCCGTGAATTGCCGTGAACGGAACATTCATCGCTCTTAACACGTGAGACGGCTCAAGTGAACCTGATGTACAGGCGCTTCCCGAACTTGCGCAAATTCCCAAGTCGCTCAAATGAAGAAGAATAAGCTCCCCTTCAATGTATTCAAAACCGATGTTTGTTGTGTTGGGAACTCTGTTTGCTACTCCCGTGTTCAATCTTGCGTTAAATATGTTTTTAACAATATTTTGTTCAAGTTTGTCACGAAGTCTTTTAACTTCTGTTGCCTCATATTTCAAATGGTCTGTTGCAAGTTCAGCCGCTTTTGCCATCCCGACAATGTAAGGAACGTTTTCTGTTCCTGCACGTTTCCCGCGTTCCTGATGACCGCCGATAATTAAAGGTGTTATTAATGTTTTTGAATTTACATAAAGTGCTCCGATACCTTTTGGAGCGTGGAATTTATGTCCTGAAATTCCGACCAAATCAGCACCCATCGCCTGAACATCAATCGGGATTTTGCCTGATACCTGAACCGCATCTACAAAGAATTTAGTTTCTTTATTTTTTGATTTGATGATTTCCGATATTTTTTCAATCGGGAAAATTACACCGGTTTCGTTGTTGGCATACATTACGGAAACAAGGGCTGTATCATCATTTATGGCTTCTTCCAGTTGAGCTAAATCAAGTTCTCCGTTAGAATTTACCCCTATATAGTCTACTCTGTAACCTTCTTTTTCCAGTGTTTGGTACAAATTCAAAACGCACGGGTGTTCAACTTTTGTTGTTATAATGTGGCGTTTGTTTTTATTCATGTTTAGCACACCGCGAATTGCTGTGTTTGCACTTTCAGAACCGCAGGAGGTGAAGATTATTTCTTTTTCGTCTTTTGCGTTAAAGAAATCTTTCATAACGCCTCTTGCATCTCTTACTGCATGGTTTGCATGTTTTGCAAAATCATAAACGCTTGAAGGGTTAGCATATTCGTCTTTTAAGTATGGAAGCATTGCCTCTAAAACTTGCGGGTCAACTTTTGTTGTTGCGTTATTGTCTAAATATATTAAATTCATTATTCAACCTCCACAACTTCGATATTTGAATCAACTGTATCCTTCAGTGTTTTTTCAACAAACGCTTTGAGTGTCAGGTGGGAATTTTTACAGCCCGAGCACTTTCCGCGAAGTTTTACCATAACTTTGTTGCCGTTAATATCAACGAGTGTTATATCTCCGCCGTCTTTCATTAATTCAGGTGAAATCTGTTTTTCAATAACATTATTTATTTTAATAATTTTTTGTGCGGGGGTTAACGTTGATTCGGTTTTTTCGTGTTCTTCTTTTTTGTAATATGTATCAATGATATCCTGAATCAGGCCTTTGCATTTCCCGCAGGCGCCGCCGGCCTTTGTATAATTAGTTACTTCTTCAACTGTCTTAAGTCCGTTCATTTTTATTGCGTCCCAGATTACGTTTTCAGTAATTCCAAAGCAGGTGCAGACAATTTTTTCACGCTGCTTATTTGCTTCTTCTTCATTTCTGATGTCGTCAAGGTCGGTGTAATCATCATAATTTTTCAGGGCATCTTCCAATGCTTCATAGCCCATAACCGAACAATGCATTTTTTCCGGAGGAAGTCCGCCTAACTGGTCTGCAATATCTTTGTTTGTAATTTTTTTTACTTCTTCAATCGTTTTCCCGATAATCATTTCAGTTAAAATGCTCGAACTTGCAACGGCAGAACCGCATCCGAAAGTCTGAAATTTAGCATCAGTTACAATTCCGTCTTTAATTTTTAAATATATTTTCAGTGAATCGCCGCAGGCTAATGAACCTGCTTCTCCGATAGCATCGGCATTATCAATTTTCCCGACATTTCTCGGGTTTCTGTAATGATCTATAACTTTATCTGAGTAATCCCACATAGTCTTTATCCTTATTTATCTCACACATAATTATATTTTATCTCAAAAACTTTAGAGGGAATACATATTTAATATAAAATTAATTATTTTATATTTAGCTATGTTTTTGTCATGCTGAATTTATTTCAGCATCTCTGAAAGATTTTGAAACGAGTTCAGAATGATGTAAAGCCGTATGGTATAGTTGCTTTTTTCGCAGAATGTGATGCAGGAAAATTCTTTATCAACGGTAATCCTAAATCTTCAAAGATATAATAAATGTCGTCAACGCCCAAAAAGTCACCGATTGCTATTGCTTTAGTATTTTTGCGGATTTTTTCTATATTGAAGAGCTGCGTAACCATTTTATCTATTTTGTAAGGCGGTTCGTTCAAATCTTCCAAAAATAGGGTAAATTCAAAATCCGGAATAAAATCCTGACCGCAAAGAGAAACAAGTGTTGACAAATTCCCGCCCCAGAATGTACCTTCATAATCAAATTTGCCGGTCGTTACTGTTTCAAAAAATTTATTGATTGTGTATCCGCATAAATTTTCCTCTCCAAAGTCGCTTAAAATCATTGGACCAGAGAAAGTCGCAAGTCCTGCATATTTTAGAAACATTGCATTAAGTGCTGTAATATCAGAGTAGCCGCAGAAAATTTTAGGATTTTGTCGGATTAAATCATAGTCGATTTTGTTAATAAGTCTGATTGCTCCGTAACCGCCTCTCAGGCAGATTATCGCATTTACGGATTTGTCTGAAAACATTTTATGAAGCGCGTCAAGTCTTTCACTGTCGCTACCTGCAAGATATCTGTTTTTTGAATAAACATTATCGGATAATTTAACCTTGTAGCCTCTGTTTTCAAAGAATGTAACGGCACGCTTGAGGTTTGTATCGTTTTCCATTGAGCCTGACGGTGCTAGAATTCCTATTGTATCTCCATCCTTTAATAACTGTGGTTTAATAATTTTCATAATTTAATTCTAGCACAAATATCAGTACGGATAATCTTTAGGGAACTGCCAGCCGTTCATCATTATCCACTGTGCACAATATTCACCTGAGCCCGTTTTACTACAATTCGCATATATTTTATTTTGGTCGGTATTATATCCATTTGGTAGTATACCTTTATTTTTTACTAATTTAAACATAAAATAGTCTTTGCCCAATGTATTTGGCTCTTTTGAACCATTAATGTCAATATATATTGTACTGTCAACAGACAGCGCTTCATTTGTTCCTGCTCCAATTGAAATTGAAAATAAAATGCCATCAGTTGTAATAAATGGTATACGTCTAGAATTACTTGCAAAACCCATGCTATAGCTATTACCGTTTAATAATTTATAGGGGTAATCATTATCATAATTGCATTCAGAAGAGTTATTACAAATTTTTAAAACATTAAAGTAGGGTAACCAGTATTTATTCAAATATTCTTTTGCACCTACATCAAATCCACTATCCCAGTATTCATATTCTCCGTTGGCAGCTTCAGACATTTTCAAAGCCTGATTGATAATGGAGTATGCTTTTTTTAGTCTTGATAAAGTTTCCTGTCTTTTATAATGTCCGATTATTGTTGGCATTGTCATGGCTGCGACAACGCCGATAATACCAAGAGTTATTAATACTTCCGCCAATGTGAATGCAATTTTACGTTGATTGTCCCACATGGCTACGTGCGTAGCACCTTCTGCCAGAGTAAATGCAGGTTTTCCCTCCCTGATTAGAGAGGGGGCTGGGGTGGGTAGCAATCTGGTTGTATATTTGAACCCCATCCTAAACACCTCTCCCAAAACGATACTCAATCGTTTTGGGCTGCAGAGTCCTATTAAGGGAAGGAACATATTTTTTCGTGAGCTTTGCTCACAGATAGCAGCCTGCCCTCTTGTTTTCCTGCCCTCCGGTCTTCTAATTACAGATCTATAAATCTTTTTTACATTTGGGTTTTTCGGGGGGGGGGCACTCTTAAAGCTTCTCTGGTAAACATTTTTCATCCTCCTGACTTAGATTCTCTGTTTTTATTATTTATTATTTTTTAATTTTTGTCAATATTAACTCAAGTATTGTTTTTATTTTTTGTATGCGTTTGATATAATTAACTTATGAATGAAAAATACATACCTTTATACAGAAAATACCGCCCGCAAAGGTTAGAAGAAGTTGTCGGGCAGGAACATATTAAAAAAGCTTTAAAAAACGCGATTGAACTTAATAAAATTTCTCATGCATATCTTTTTACGGGGCCAAGGGGTACCGGAAAAACTTCTACCGCCCGTATTTTTGCTAAATCTCTGAACTGTAAAGAGGGGCCGACAATCAATCCTTGCGGAGTTTGCGAAAATTGTATTGATATCACAAATTCAACTCCAATGGATGTTATAGAAATTGATGCAGCAAGTAACAGAAAAGTCGAAGATGCGCAAAATATTCTTGAAAAGGTTATGTATGCTCCTGTTAACAGCAGGTATAAGATTTATATTATAGACGAAGTTCACATGCTTTCTACGACAGCGTTTAACGCACTTTTGAAAACTCTTGAAGAACCGCCGAAAAATGTTATTTTCATACTTGCTACGACAGAAGTTCATAAAGTCCTTGATACGATAAAAAGCCGCTGCCAGAGGTTTGATTTTAAGCGTATTACAACAGATGACATTGTAAAGCATCTGAGATATATTGCTGATAACGAAAAGATTAATATTACAGATGATGCACTTTTTACAATTGCGAAAAATTCTGCTGGCGGAATGCGCGACAGTATTGCCCTGCTTGATCAGTTAAGTGTTCTTGATGGTGATGAGGCTATTTCAACTGATGATATAAACAATCTTCTCGGGCGTCTTTCATTTGATACGTTAAATTCTCTTGCGGACAAAATTGTTAATTCAAAACCGCAGGAGGCTATTGAAGAGTTGGAAAAGATTTACAACTCGGGTAATGAGCCTGTACAAATTCTCACTAATTTGATGGATTATCTGAAAAATCTGCTAATTGTTAAAAATTGCAGAAAAGAAATAGTGTTTGAATTAACTCAGGCTAACGATGCACAGGTTAAAGCTATGACAGCGCAGTCTGAAAATATTGAAACTCATCAGATTGTTTTTCTTATTGATAAATGCTCTGAATATATTAAAGAGTTAAAACTTACTAATAATCCGCGTTTGTGGCTTGAAGTTGCAATAATTGACCTTGCAAATCTAACTGAAAATACATCTCTGCTGGAACTTCAAAATAGAATTGCAAGATTAGAAAGCGGAAATGTTCAACCTGTTAAAGTTTCTGCTTATAAAACAGCTCCAGCCCCTGTTATGAAGTCTGAAATGCAAAGGACAGAACATGCAAAACCGGATATAGTCTTGCATAAAGAAGAAGAAAAGGTTCAAGCGACGGAGAAGCCTCAAGAAAAAGAGCCTGTTTCTTCTGAACCAAAGGCTGAAAGTGCTCACAATACAGATGATTTTTCACCGATGCCGATGTCAAAACACTCTGACGGAGCTGATATTGCTGTTTTGTGGGGAAGACTGCTTGATAATGTGCACAGTGCTCCAACACGTGCATTACTGAAACAATGGGCTAATCCTGTTAAAATTGAGCCTGATGAAACAGTTTTGACAATGAAAAATGAGATTTTCTTAAATCAGGTTCAAAGCGGTTCTAAAAAACAGGCAGTTGTTGATGCTGTTAATTCTTTGTTCTCACAGGAAAATTCAAATGTGGTTATAAGGCTTCCTCATGCCGATGATATTCAGATAAAACCGGTTCAGCCTGCCACGAAGAATATAGAAGCACCTAAACCAAAGCCTTCACCGGTTATGAAATCTGTTCAAATGGAGCCAGAGGTTTCTTCAGATGAAGTAGAAGAATTGAAAGAAGATGTTCAGACCAACGTAGAGTCCGAAAGTGCATCAAAAATTACCAATTCTTTACATTCTGATAATGTAAATATGGTAATTGATGTATTTGAAGGTAAAGTTATTGATTAAGGAGTTAAATGTGAAAATTCAAAACATAAATTCTGTTAATTTTGGCAAATATAATATAACGTCTAAAGTAGAGTCAGGCGAAGAAGATTTTAGATACTTATCTGAAAATAACAAATTACTTGTTATTTATGATATGCTACAGGAGCAAAAAGAGACTTTGCATAGTTTATCAAACAAGCAGTATGACAGCCAGGAAGAGTTAAAAAATGATTTAAAGAAATTATCTTTAAATCAGCAAAAAATGCATAAATCAGCAATGCAGGCAGCAATTTGGATGTCATCACAAGCAAAATTTAATGACACTGCAGATGCAATAAGCGATCAATTATATTATGGCAAAAAAATTGATATTGTAGGCTAAGTTATTTATAAGTTTTTCTATGATGACCAATTTATATTTCTCTGAATTATTTTTGCCGGATTTCCTGCAATCGAAACATTGGTTTCTTCAAACTGTTTGGCAACTACCGCACTTGTACCGATAATTGAATCTTTTTTGACATGTGCTCGTTTTAGTATTGTTGCGTTTAATCCAACCCAAACATGATCTTCTATAACAACATTGCCGGATAAGGATTTGTAGGTGTTTGTGCTGAGATCTATAATCTTATGAGCAGTTCCGTCGCCGCATCTTATAGTTATTCCATCTGAAAACATGCAGTCATTACCTATAATGAGACTTGACCTATAATCAACAAAAGCATTTGTACTACCGCAATAAAAATTTTTACCGATTATCAATTTTGAATGATTGATTAGTTCTGCAGTAAAATTATTAATGTTGCTGTTTTGACCAATTTCGACAACACAGTTACTCCTAATTAAAATTTTGCAATTGTTAAAATTGTTTATTGGTGAATGTAGAATTATTTTAGAGTTTTTCCCTTCAAATTTTACATCCAGCCCTTTGATTTTTTTGACCTTTCTCCTTAACCCGTTTTCGTCAATCAGGATAATTTTATTGTTATTTATGGCAAAACTCAACTTAATAAACAAAATATTAATAATTAATCTATTCTTAATTCTTTTAATTTTTATCATTTAATTATTATAATTTAAAATTTTATTTTAGGGAAGTTTATTAGAGACAAATATTTCTTAAACATTTATATTTTTGTAGTTGTAAATTTAAAAGCCTCAAAGCTATCGGAAAAATGTCCTTTAGGAAGACCGGCTTTTATTTTTAATTGATTAAGAAACTCTTCTTTTTGCGGCAGCTGTTCCCAAACATCAGGTAAAAAAACTGCCTGATAGTTGCCGTCACGGATAATAAGTCCGTCAGTTGTCGGTGATAATTCATTAAGTAGTTCTTCTTCCGTTTCAAATTCAATTCTTTGAGGTTTTGAAAGAAGTGATACTCCTAGTGTTATTCTATTGTATTCATTTAGAGTAAGAGCAGGAAATCTGGGATCTGAAAATGCTGCAGCATGTGCATTATGAATTAAATCTTTAATTAAAGGTTTATGTGCAATAATTGAACCAATACATCCGCGTAGAATCCCGTCCAGTTCAAGAGTTACAAAACTTGCTCCATACTCCTCGAATACGCAATCATAATTATCTATTGCAGCCTGACCGAGCTGTAAACCGGATAAGATACTGTCTTTACAAATTTTTTTGACAAAATCAGTGTAATATTTTTTTATATAATTATTTTTTTTTCCATCATATAAAAACCAGCATCCGTAACCGACAACACGCGACGAATCTCCGGTTGCCGATGCTGAATTTGTAAGCCCTGTCCTTATAAGAGAAAAATTTTTCTTTTTTGCAAATTCAATAAGCCCGCAAATCCCGACTGCACCGCATGCCTGTTCCTGTTCAAAATTTGAGAGATTGTTTTCTTCAATCATTTTTGCGGTGTAATAGTCTATTTTAGAAGCTTCTTTTTCCGGATAAAAATGGCTTAAATCGCTTGATATTATGAAAACATTTTCTTCATCGGTCCAAAAATGTTCTATAGTTTCACACAAATTTTTAAAATTTTCGCATCCGTATAGAACAGGTACAATTTGTGCATCTGGTAAAAAATATTTAATTAGAGGCAGTTGAACTTCTATTGAGTGCTCTTTTTCAAATGCGAAGTCAGCAGTATTACAGTCGCAAAATGCTGCAATTTTCTGTGTTAGGTCTTTGTTGACTTTTATATTTCCTAACGGTGTTTCAAATTCATCGTAATCGCAGACTGCACAGCCAAAAATTCGTTCATAGTGTGCCGGTGCAAATATGAAAACATTTTTTGCCTCTTTTTTTATACGCTGTATCCCGTTTGCAGAAAGCCTGCCCGAGTATGCATATCCTGCATGCGGTACAATTACAGCTCTTGAAAGATATTTAGGCTCCTCTATTTCAAAATTCTTTATAAGATTTTCTAATTCTGTTTTATCGGCAGGATAAAATGTTCCTGCAGCCGTTGCTCTTTTCTTCATAAAATCTATTATACAACTTTTTTATTATTTTGAAATAGGATAGTAAGTTAATAAAATATCAGGTTCAAAGGTATCAATTTGAGTAATTTTAAAATTGTAACTGTCATTTATATTGTCAATTTTTCTGAAATCAAAGCAGGATAAGGAGCTGTTATCGCCGGTGATTTTCGGAGCAATAAAATGATAAATTTTGTCTGTGTATTTTAAAATTTCTCCGTTAAGATGACCGCCTGCTTCAACTAATATACTTTTTATCCCTAAATCAAATGCCTTTTTCAATATGAATTCCAAATCAAGTTTTTCATTTATTACGGGTGTTTTTATAAAATTTATTCCGCCTTCAAACATATCAAGAGTTTCGTTAAATAGGTAGATTTCGCCGTCTTTGTAAATCGGAGCTTCAAGATTTGTTTTTAATTCTCTGTCCAAAATAATTTTTTTTCTATGAGCCATTGTCGGATTATCGGCAAGTATTGTTGAAGATGTTGTTAAAATTGCATCATAGCGGTTTCTTATTTTTTTTACTTCTTCTCTGGCTTTTTCGGATGTTATCCATTTGGAAGATCCGTTTGACGTTGCAATTTTTCCGTCCAAAGTTGCAGCGGTTTTCAGCGCAACAAAAACTTCGTTTTTTGTCATGTTTCTAATAAAAATTTCATTTAATGCTTTGCATTCATTTTCAAGAACGTTTTCTATTACTTCAATCCCTGCATTTTTTAATTTTTTGATTCCATTTCCCGCAACAATAGGATTTACATCTTGCATTCCTATAACAACTTTTTTTATCCCGCGTTCAATTATTAAATCAGCACAGGGAGGAGTTTTCCCGTAGTGCGAGCATGGTTCTAGATTTACAATAAGTGTTCCGCCTTTTTCCTCCCCGTTTTGAAGTTTTAAAAGAGCATCGCGTTCTGCGTGGTTATCTCCATATTTGTGATGATAGCCTGTTGAAATTTCATTTCCGTAATTATCGAGAACAACGCATCCTACAAGAGGATTTGGAGAAGTCTGCCCCTCTGCCTGTCTTGCTAGTTCTATACATTTTTGCATTAATTTTTCATATTCCATATTTGCATTCTACAATAAAATTTGTTATATTGAAATGGAAAAAAGGAGATTATTATGGATTTAAGGTATATTGGACACAGTGCATTTGAAATTAAATTAAAAGACAATTCTATTATGATTGATCCTTATGTTAGTATAAATCCTAAATATGACTGGCATAATGCAAATATTACGGATATATTTCTGACTCATGCACACGGAGACCATCTTGGTCAAGCAATAGAAATTGCAAAAGAAAAGGATGCGACAATTACTGCAATTGTTGAACTTGCCCAATACTGCAAGGAACAGGGTTGTAAGGTTCGTTCTGTTAACTTTGGCGGGTGGATTAATTATGCTTGGGGCAGAGCGGTATTTGTTCCTGCATCGCATACAAGTGTTTTACCTGACGGCAGGTATGCAGGTGAGCCTGCAGGAGTTGTTATAGATACGGAAAATGTCAGAATTTATCATGCAGGCGATACAGGGTTAACTTCTGAAATGAAAATTATAAAAGAGTTGTACCGTCCGAATATTGCAATGCTTCCTATCGGCGGACATTATACTATGGATATAGAACATGCGGCTGTTGCTGCTGATTGGCTGGGAGCACAAACAGTCATTCCAATGCATTATAACACTTTCCCTGAAATTAAGGCTGATATAGAAAAATTTGCAGCTCTTTTACAAATTAATAATTCTCGTTGTGTAGTTTTAGACCCGGATAAAGTTTAGCAGCGCAATAACTATAATAATGTTAAAAATTAAAAACGGCTGAATTTTAATTCCGCCGTTTTGTATATACAAGGTAAATCTATGTCTGCTATTATTTAGCTTCTTTTTTGCTTCCGCTGAGAACTAATCCGGCAATTAAACCTACTGCTGCTGCAATACCGCCCCAGATAGCTGCTGCTTTGCCTTTCCCTTCTTTCGGGAATAATTTTTTGATTTTGTCAAAAGCTGATTTCATATTTTCATCTTTTACAAGATTTGAAATTTTTTCAGTCTTTTTAGTTTTTGCAGCTTCTACAGCATCATCAAATTCTTTTACAATATTTTTAACTTTGTCATCTGCAGATTCTCTGACGAGTTTTTCTTTTGCAGTACGTACATTTTGTTCTGCTGTTTTAACAGCTTTTGCTTCATCAGATTCTTTTAATGCTTCTTTAGCTGCTTTTTGAGCATCTGCCGGTGCATCATTAACTTTTGCGAATTTTTCACCGTCTTTTTTGTCTTTGTTTAATTCTTCCAAAAGTTTTTTGTCATAATTTTCATTAGCTTCTTTTAAAGCTTTTGTTTCAGAAGCATCGTCTTTAAGAGTTTGTTTATTTACTTCAGCATCAAAAGCATCTTTTTTAGCTTTTTCAGGTGTATATTCACCATTTTCATCGTTTAATTTTTTAATTTCTTCTCCGATTTTGTTAGCTTCTGTTTTTACATCTCCTTCAGCACTTTTTACGTGTGATTCAAAAGTGTCAGGTTCCATTTTAAAAACTTCTTCTAATCCCGGTCTTTTGCCGCCTGCTAAGTAGCCGGCTCCGGCACCAACAACACCTAAACCAATTGTAGGAGCTGCTACAGATGATGATGAGTGTTTTTTCTTGGATACTTCTGGTGCAGCTGCTGCAGCGCTTGCAGAATTAACTGAATTTACTGACATAATTTCTACCTTTCTTTTTATAAATTATTATACACACTTCATTATATTTATAATAACACTTGTGAGAATTTTTTTTTGCTTTTTTTAACTAAAATATTAAGAATTATTACAAATATTATACTTTTTACTTATTGAAAAATCTGTGTTAAGGTTATAATCTCTATTGAACAGAGGCATATATGGATATTTTATTTGTTATTGACAGACTTGAACTTAAATATTTTGAATTTAACAATCTTGTAACAAATTTTTGGTTAATAAGAGAGCTTTTAAGAAATAGAAATAATGTTTATATTACTACGATTGATTTTCTTACTCTTATTTCGGGCAGAGCGTTTGCGCATTGTTTTAAAACCTTTGAAGTAAATGAAAATATATTATATGAAAAATCAGAAGAATTCCGCCAAATTGATGATTTTAAACTTGTTATGTTCAGACCTGATCCGCCTGTTGATATTGATTATATTAATGCAACTTATGTTTTTGATTTTGTGGACAGAGATAGGACATTAATACTTAATGATCCGTGTTCTATTCGTAATTTTAATGAAAAATTACATACATTAAAGTTTTTGAATTTGATGCCTGAAAATATTGTGACATCATCAAAATCCGATATTATAGAATTTTTAAACCAACACGAAGAAATAGTTTTAAAACCTCTTAACGGCTGTTTTGGCTCCGGTGTAATGACTTTGAAAAAAAATGATAAAAATACCGCTGTTATAATTAATACGATGACAAAAAATCAAAAACAGCTTATTATGGTCCAAAAATATCTTCCAAAGGCAAAATTCGGAGATAAGCGGGTTATGTTTCTTGGTGATGAAGTATTAGATGTTTGCGTGCAGAAGCTTCCTTCAAATGATGATTTTAAATTTAATGAGCATTGTGATTCAAATATTGTGAAGGCTGAATTAACTCAGGAAGAAAAGGAAAATTTTGTTCCTGTTGCTAAAGAGTTAAATAAATTAGGGCTTCCTATGGTTGGTCTTGATGTTATTGACGGTAAAATAATTGAAATTAATGTGACAAGTCCGTGCTATTTTATTAAAGAAGTAAACAATCATTTTCAATGTAATCTTGAGAAAAAAATTACAGAGTTTATACTCTCAAAACTTTATACAAATACCAAAATATAGTAAAGCGGAACCTTTTCAGGATCCGCAAGAAGATTTCATAGTATAGTTTTGTTTCCCAAGATGTTTTTTCTATACTACTAAATATGTAACAAAATATTTTTTGCTAATTTATTAGTGTAATCTTTACAATTTTTAAAAATTTATTTTACTCTTGAAAAAACTTCCGTATTTATGTCATCAAAAGTATTTGTATTGAAATAAGCACATGATGCAACCATTGCAGCGTTATCAGTACAGTATTTCATTGGCGGGGCGTATACTTTATAACCTTCGTTTTCAAGATTAAATATTTTTTTTCTGATTTCAGAATTTGCTGCAACGCCGCCCGCTATAACAACTTGTTTGTATCCCGAATTCTCAAGAGCTTTTTTTAATTTGTGCAGAAGGGTTGAGGATACACATTCTTGAAAGCTTGCACAAATATCTTTAACGGGCATTTCTTTCCCGTCAAAAGATTTGACAAGACGGAGAACTGCTGTTTTAAGCCCGCTAAAACTAAAGTTGTAGCCTTCAACTTTGGCTTCCGGGAGTTTGAATGCATAAGGATTACCTTCCTGCGCCAGTTTATCAAGTTTTGGACCGCCCGGATAAGGAAGACCTATCAGTCTTGCAACTTTATCGTAGGCTTCTCCGACTGCATCATCAATTGTTTCTCCTAAAATATTTTGTTCGGAATAAGATTTTACATCAATAATCTGTGTATGCCCGCCGCTGACTAAAAGTGCCATAAAAGGCGGTTTTAGCTCCGTATCAAGATAGTTTCCGCAAAGATGTGCGTTTAAGTGATTTACGCCGATAAACGGTTTGTCATAAGTCAAAGCGAGTGTTTTTGCAGCGTTTAAACCGACAAGAAGGCAGCCCACAAGTCCTGGGCCTACTGTTCCTGCAAATGCAGTTATATCTTCAGGGTTAATATTTGCGTTTTCTTTTGCCTGTTTAAAAGCTTCATCTATTACTATATTAATTGAATCCAGATGTTCTCTTGCCGCAATTTCCGGTATTACACCGCCGAATTGTGCGTGTGTTTTAATCTGCGAGGCTACAACATTTGCAATCACCTCACGGCCGTTTTTTACTATTGCACACGCTGTTTCGTCACAGCTTGATTCAATTGCCATTATATAATTATCGTATCCGCTTTGGGGGCCGATTGTTACAGGTTCTTTAGAGAATAATTTATTTTTTATGTTTTTCATAGTAGTATTATTATAGTACAAAGAGATTCTGAAACAAGTTCAGAATGACAAAAACCGGTGTAAATATGAAGTTTATTGATAAATGCAAGATTAGGGTTATATCAGGACGCGGCGGCAACGGAATGGTTGCGTGGCGCAGGGAAAAATATGTGGATAAAGGCGGACCTGCTGGCGGCGACGGCGGTAGAGGCGGTGATGTTTATTTAATTGCCGACGAAAATATGTCTACTTTGATGGACTTTAAACATAAATCAGTCTTTAAAGCTGAAGCAGGTGAGAACGGCGGTATTAAAAATATGCATGGCGCCTGCGCAAAAGATTTATACATAAAAGTGCCGGTAGGAACTGTTGTTAAGGATATCAAAACAGGTAATATAATTGCCGATTTAAAAACTCATGATCAAAAGGCTCTTGTTGCAAAAGGCGGCAGGGGAGGCAGAGGTAATGCAAGATTTGCTACTGCTCAAAAACGTGCACCGCAGTTTTGTGAGCCGGGTGAACCGTCTATAGAACGTGAATTATTCTTAGAGTTAAAACTTATTGCTGATGTGGGGCTTCTAGGGATGCCAAATGCGGGTAAATCTACTTTAATAAGCAGAATAAGTTCTGCAAAACCTAAAATTGCTGATTATCCTTTTACAACTTTGATACCTAATTTGGGAGTTGTCAAGAAACGCTCCGGTGACGGTTATGTTGTTGCAGATATCCCCGGGTTGATTGAAGGTGCTTCAGAAGGTGTAGGATTGGGTTTTGATTTTCTCCGTCATGTAGAAAGATGCAGATTTCTTGTACATTTGATTGACACTACCGAAGAAAATCCGTTTGAAAACTACAAAAAAATAAATCTTGAACTAGAAAAGCATTCTGAGCATCTTGCAAATCTCTATCAGATTGTTGTTTTGAACAAAATTGATGCGATAGATGAACAAAGAAAAAAAGAATTGTTGGAACAATTCAGATATGTTTCGCCTGATGTATTTGAAATTTCTGCGGTTACAGGTGAAAATCTTGACAAACTTCTTGATTTTATGGGGCAAAAAGTTGATGATATTCCTAAAACAGATACTGAAATTGTCGTTGAAGAAGATTTAGGCGCTTATTATAATGACGACAGTTCTTTTGAAATATTTAAGGTGGCTAAAGATACATTTATTATCGAAGGCGGTAAAATAGAAAGAATTGCAGGGGTTACGGATGAAAGAAATTCTGAACAGGTAATCCGCTTTCAAAATATTATGAAATCTATGGGAGTGTTTGAGGCACTTTCACAAAAAGGAATAAAAGATGGTGATACAATAATCATAGGTCATTTGGAATTTGTATTTTACGCTGATGAAATGTATGGTTAAGGAGTATAAATATGACTGTAATTAATGAAAAATTTACGATTAATACTCAGGGGTTTACAGATATTATTGATATAACGCAAAAAGTAAAACATGCTGTTTATAATCACTCGCTGCAGTCTGCGGTTGTGCATGTATATGTCGCAGGCAGTACTGTTTCTATAACAAATATTGAGTTTGAACCCGGGTTACTTGTAGATTTGCCTGAAGCACTTGAAAAAATTGCACCGGTTAAAGATGGATATCATCATGATGAAACTTGGCACGATGGTAACGGATATGCCCATATTAGAGCTTCAATAGTAGGCAACAGTACAACAGTGCCTTTAATAGACGGAGCTTTGCAGCTCGGACAGTGGCAGCAGATTGTCTTAATTGATTTTGATAATAAGGCACGTACCCGTACTGTTTATGTGCAAATTGTTTATTAAATTGTTTAATTAGTTTATAAAAAAAGCCCCGAATTACTCAGGGCTTTTTTATTTTGTATTGAAGTTATTAATTTTTCCCTATCTCATGAATTTTAATAAAGTTTGTTCCGCCGACAAGCAATTCAGGAACAGAACCTGTAATTACAACATAATCACCTTTTTCAAGGCCTAAATTATTAATTAAAAATTCATCCAACACGGCAATTGAAGCTTTATCAATTGAACCGTTAAAATCAAGAGGAATAGGGAATACGCCTCTGAATAATTTTACATCACGGCAGATGTGTCTGTTCGGACAGCAGGCAAAAATAGGAACGCTTAATTTAGCTTCAGCTAACATTGCTGCGGTAAATCCGCTGCCTGTAAGAGCTATTGCTGCTTTTATGTTCATTTTTCTTGCCATATCAGCGATAGACATACCGATTGCCATTGCCTGAGAATCTTTTTCTTCCTCAATCATTTTTCGCGGGAATTTATTTTTTCTCATAAACGGAGATTCTTCAACGGCAACTGCAATCTTTTTCATCATTGCAACGGCTTCTACCGGATATGCACCTGCTGCTGTTTCTCCGGAAAGCATAATTGCATCAGTTCCGTCAAGGATAGCATTTGCAACATCAGAAGTTTCAGCACGCGTAGGTATCGGGTTTTCAATCATGCTGTCAAGCATTTGTGTTGCAACAATTACAACTTTTCTTTTTGCATTTGCTTTTCTGATAATTGTTTTTTGTACAATAGGAACTTTTTCTGTAGATATTTCAATACCTAAGTCGCCTCTTGCAACCATAATGCCGTCAGATACTTCTATAATACTGTCGATATTTTCAACAGCCTGCGGTTTTTCTATTTTTGAAATAATTTTTGCCGTTGTGTTTCCATGGCCTTCCAGTAATTCACGAAGTTTAACAACATCTGATGCATTTCTTACAAATGAAAGTCCAAGGTAGTCTATGTCATTATGAGCAGCAAATTCTACAAATTTAATATCTCTTTCTGTTAAAACATCTAAACTTCCTTGTGAACCGGGGATATTAATACCTTTTCTTTGTTTAAGCAGGCCGTCAGTCAAGACTTTTGCAAAAATAACTCTGTCTTCAACTTTTACTACTTCAAGCTGAATTTTTCCGTCGTCAATCATAATTTTTTCGCCGGGAGTAACGTCATCTGCCATGCCTTTATAATCAACAGGAAGAATATCGCCTGTAACTTCGGGCTGATGTCTGAATTTTAAGATTTGATCTTTTGCGATTTCAATTGACTCAGGCAAATTACCGATTCTGATTTTAGGGCCTTGAAGGTCTAAAAGTACAGGAATTAATGTTTTTTCTTCTTTTTCAATTTCTCTTATGTAAGACAAATTTGTTTTGTGCATGTCAATATCGCCATGAGAAGAATTTAATCTGAACATGGTAACACCTGCATGGAAAAGTTCTCTGATCTTTTCTTTTGTTGACGTTGCAGGACCAAGTGTTGCAACGATTTTCGTCATAGTGTAACTATCCATAATTTTCCTTTCTTTATTGGGTAAATAATTCAATTATTACAATACATGTTTACAAATATTTAAATCTGCGTTATAATCATACACGAAAAAGGTTTACTAGTAAATATGAGGAAGTAAAAATGAAAAGAATTATTTCAGGAGTTATGGCTTTATGCTTGGTCGCATTTAATGCCGTATCTGTTCTTGCAGCCTCAATAGCTGATGTAAATCAGAATTATTGGGCAAGCAAGGAAATTAATATTGTTGTTGATAACAATATTATGACTTTATCAGGAGATCGTTTCAATCCTGAAAAAACTATTACAAGGGTTGAATTTGTTAATGCTTTGTTGAAAGTTTTATCTGATGAAAACATTAATGTTAACATTTCAAACAAATTTACTGATGTTGCAAAAAGCAATCCAAATTATGACAACATCTTACGTTCACAACAATTAGGTTTGGTTTATGGTTATCCTGACAATACTTTCAAACCTGACAGAGCAGTGTTGAGATCAGAAGCTCAATCTGTAATCAGCCATATTACTAAGGATATGGATGCTGATACATCTGTTCTTAATCAATTTAAAGACGCATCTGCTATTCCTGTTTGGGCTAAAAAAGTTTATGCAAAAACAATCAACTACGGCATTTACGTAAACTATCCTGATTCAAGAGAACTCAGACCTAACGACAATTTGTCAAGGGCTGAAGCTGCTGTTCTTTTAGCAAGATTAAAAGAAAAACTTGATTTAGTTAAAGAACAATACTTAGGTAAAACAAGAGTAGAACATCTTGATGTTAAGAGAAATGCTCCTAACAATGAAGTTATGGTAAACAATGTTGAAAGTGTAATTGCTGAAGGAAACGTTCTTTCTGTTGCATTCACTGAAAAATTTAAATCTGAAAAACATAAAGCTGGTGACATTGTTACTTTTGTGGCACCGGAAGCTATTTACACTAAAGAAGGTACACTTGTTATTCCTGAAGGAACAAAATTCATTGCACAAATCAATGAAATTAAAGATCAGAGATGGTTTAACAAAAATGCAAGAGTTTATCCTCAGTTAACAAAGGTTGTTCTTCCTAACGGAAAAGAACTTGCTTTCAATGCAAAACCTTTCTCTAAAGATTATTCTTTAAAAGAAGGCCCATGGATGACTGCAGGTAAGCTTGCATTATGCACAGTAACAGGCGGTGCAATCGGTACCGGTGCAGGTGTTGGTTTCGCATTTATCCCAAGCCCTGACAAAATCGGTACAGGTGTTGCAATCGGTACTCCGGTTGGTGCTGCTGTCGGTTTAGTTACAGGCCTTGTAACTCCGGGCTTGAAATACCATGCAAAAGCCGGTGAAGAAGTATATGTAATTTTGCTTGATGATGCTTCAATTTGCAGAGTTCAGCAGGCTCTTTAATTCATATATTTTAAATTTAATCTTAAAAGAGGACTACTTTCGGGTAGTTCTCTTGTTATTTAGGCTATAGTAACCATAAGTTATAAAGTTTAAAATAAATCTGTAGGCAGATTTGTAGCTGTCAAAAATTTATGGGAGTATTTTATGAAAAATTTATGTATTACTTTAGCATTGATTGGTGCTATTTCATTTTCAACTCAAGGAGCATTTGCTGCGTGGGAAGGTGCTCAGTCTTTAAACCCTATGCCTTATATTTCTTATCTTAATCCGCTGCCATATATCGGTATAGGTGAAAATAAGACTAATTTTAGCCTTAATCCTTTCACAGGATTTAAAAATTGTAATAAGTGTAAGGTTAAAAAGGTTAAATGTGACGAGTGTACCCGTGTAACATTAAATACATGTCCAACATGTACAAGGGCTTTTAACGAAACCTGCGATACCTGTGAAAGAATTTACTTGCAGCCTGTGCAGCCAAAATGCCCCTGCATGATTAATCACTAAAAAATAAAAGAGCCTGATTTTTCAGGCTCCTTTATTTTATTAATATTCAACTATATTTTTTAATGTATTAAATATTTCGTCTGTAATTTCCTGAATATATTTTTGGGAAACCATTCCGTTAATAACGGCGTCCGAAATCTGGTATGCAGGACGTATATATTGTTGTGCGGTTTTGTTTACATCCTGGAACTGTAAATCCGCTGCCGTTCCTGTTTTCCCTCTCAGAGCTGCTCTTTTGTACCATCTTTCTTTAATAACTTCAAGCGGGGTATAGACATATACTTTTACATCCATAATATCTCTTATACCTTCGTTTAAAACATATAATCCTTCTGTTAACACGACTTTGGCAGGCTTTTTTACATCTCCTGCAGGGTCGGATACACAGGTAACGAAATCATATCTGGGAGAAACAATTTCTCTTCCTGCTTTTAATTTCATAAGATGTTTTTTCATTAATTCCAAATCAATAGCATCAGGAGTATCGAAGCTGAAGCCTGTTTTGAATAATTCCTCATAGCTGCCCGCTGCTAAAAGTTCTTTTGAAGTATCTTTGTAATAGTCATCACAGCGTATTACAGTGTATATACCTTCTTTTTTTTCTTTAACGCAGGCTTTTATCGTATTGTCAACAAAAACCGTTTTACCGGAAGCACTTTCACCTGTAATGCCTATTAAGAAAGTTTTCTTTTTCTCCTGAACAACTTTTCTTGCAATATTCAAAATAAGATTTTCGGATGTTTTCAAAAATAAAGGCTGAGTTTGAAGTTTATCTTCTTCCAAAATTTTTTTTAAAGACTCAACAATATTTGATATGACTTCCATATCACGTCTGCTTGAATAATAATCGTAACTTGTTAGAAAATCGGTTGCCATTCTTTTTCCCCTGTATTCTAATATTCTACATTAAAGTTATTTTATTTTGTAGAAATAATCATAAAATAATAAATTTTGTAACAATATTGCCAAATTTGTTAAAGAAAGTTTTTAAAAATACCGTTAGAGGGAATATGTGAAGTAGTTTTGCAGTATAAATCTGCAAAGGTATTATAAGGAGATTTGTATATGTATCATGACGAGATTTTTGAAAACGCATTGAGGGATGTAAAAGAAGAAAACTATAAAGCTTTAAAAAAAGAAATTTCCAGTATGGAACTTGCTATAGATAAATTTTTAAAAATTATATTTGAATGTTCTTCAAGTCGTGCTGAAAGAGATTTCAATGTATCATCAATTTAAATACAAAAAACGGAAGCTTATGCTTCCGTTTTTTGTATTCTGTTTATGCTTGTCCAAAGCTGATAATATTTGAAAGAGTATCGAGAATTCGGGGTTCTTCTTCTGTACCTTCCAAACTTTGTTCTCGTCTTTCTATTAAATATTTGTAGGCGTTAAGTACATCTTCCGGTGCCTCATTCCCACTGTCAACACTTTCTTTAACGGCTGCTAATATTTCATCTTCCATTTCAGTGCTTAATGCTGCCAGTTTAGCTGTTTGCTCCGCTTCTTGAGCCGATTTTTTATTTTGTTCTTCTGCATAAATTTGTGCTTCTGATTTATCAAGTGAATCTTTTTCCCCAGTTGCTGCATCCATAATCTTGCCTGCAGCTTTTGTTGCAATAAATCCTCCGATAAGACCGCCGACGAAGCCTATAACTGCTCCTGCAACGTTTCCTATTCCCGGGACAACAGAGCCTACTATTGCTCCTGTTGCTGCAGCACCGGCCGCATAACCTAAGACTCCTGCACCGACTTTAACTGCAGATTTTGCAAGTTGTTTATTCCCTCTATTAGATTTTCTTCCTTCTGCTTCTTCTGCTTTATCAATTTTGTATGCAGATATAATATCCGGAATTTCCATAACTCCTTGAATTACTGCCATCCATCCTGCACCTTTTACGCATTTTGATGCACCTTTAAGAGCGGAGGCTCCTCTTGCAGTTTTTAGTAGTTCGCCGTTTACTTTATATCCGCCTGTTTTTAATTTTACCTGATGTTTTGCTTTCCCAAACCATGATGTCGGTTTTATAACCCCATTTTTCATTGCAGTGTTTAGCTTTGCGTCTCCAGTTCTGACAGCTTCTCTAATTTTATTTAATTGAGTTTTAAGCTGTTCTTTCGAAATGGTTGTACCGTTTCTTTTGGCATTTTCAATCATTTGTTTGGTTTCTTCTATTAAACGTTTTGCGTCACCGTAATATGCACTTTTGGTTACGTTATTTTGATATTTTAAAAGTTGTTTACTATTAAGTTTTGATATATCTGTATTAGGATCAAAAGATGGTATTTCTGCTCCCATTCTGTTAATCTGTTTGTACATTCCTCTGTTTTGGTATGACTGCCATATATTATTACCTTTAAGAGCGGCCTTTTCTGACTTTGTTTTGTCAGATAATTCTTTCCAAACTTCGGAATAACTTTTCCCATCTTTACCCATTTGCTTAAAAGTATTAATAGGTTTTTTCAGCGGCATTGTAAACATAGGAAGTCCAAGAATGAAAGCACTGCCAACCATTGCTTCGTTACCTAATGCGCTTAGTTCATTTGTTAATGTCGGTTCAGGCGCAGGTGCCTGAACTCCGTTCAGCCAATTCGTTAATACTAAATTTTGGGTCTGAATACTGTTTGGTTCAGCCATAATTTTCCCCTTAATTAATAATTCTTTATTTCCCCGTGTTATATATATAATAAAAATTTTTTTTTGAAAAAATTGCCTTTATTGTAAAGAAGTGTAACATTTACTTGTTTATACAGGCGAAGATGCAAAGCCTGTTGGGACCTTGCATCATATATGTATTGCCTCACACTAATGGTGTTGTTATCTAGCACATATAATTAAGCCTGTTTATTCCTGATGTCATAGCCATAAAGTCTTGATCCATCGGATTCTCAAAACCGCCGCTGTATAGCATTTGCTGCATTGCCATTAACTGTTGCGGGGTAATTGTCGGTTGTGCATAATTTAAACCTGTTGTCCCGGATGTTCCATGTTGTGCGTAGGGATTTACGACTTGTGATGCTACATTTTGCTGTTGTCCCAATGCTGATTGAGCTTGGAGTTCAGCCTCAGCTTTTTTTTCTGAATGACTTTTGCCCACAACTTTGCTAGCGAGCCAGTCACCTATAAAGCCACCTGCAAAACCTCCGACGAAACCGCCTAGACCTGCACCGATAATGAAGCCTGCTGTGGCTCCGGCTAGTCTTGCTGTTGATTTACCTATTTCAATAAGTCCGCCGCCAAGCCCTTTATCCTGAAATGCAGAAACTATATTTGGTATTTCAATTCCTACAGATAACAGTACGCCTAATAATGGCATTCTTTTCCCTAATTGTCCAAATATTGCTTTACTTTTTCCTGTAAATCCCGATGCAGCTTTCCAACTTGTTTTAATATCAGGACCAAGACTGGTAAGTGATTTTCTCATACTTTTCCAAAGCGGTGTATTAACCGTTGCCTTATCAGCCTTTACAAAAGCATCTCCTATCTGCTTGTGGATATTTCTGTATCCCATTGATTTTTTTGATGCCTTAATGGTATTTGTTGCGATATCCTGAAATTTAGGATCAAATAACAGCCTTCCGCCGGCTTTCAATATTCTGGAAACACCTACCATGTTAAACCTACCTGATTTTTCTAACCTACCTTAATTACATAAAAAATTTTTTCCTTTATAAATTGCCTATTAATTTAATTATATTAAGAAATGTTAATTTTTTTTTATTTACAAACCGGGATCAAAGTTGTATAATGCTTGTATGTATTGTGATAACGGTAAAATTTTTATAGAAGATGATGATCAGTGCATGAATTGTAAAAATTATGCAGAGGGTGTTTCTTGTCCTTTATTGACGGCTTTAGGATTAGGCGTTGTCTATTTGGAGGATAGTTTAACCGTTACAAATTGTGGATTTTTTGAAAAGTTTGAGCGTAGACTTCATATTGTGAGGAATAATGAAACAGATAACATTGATTAACGGTGATGGTATCGGCCCGGAAATTTCAGAGGCGGTTGTAAAAATTATTGATGCTTCAGGATTAAAAATTGACTGGGATATTCAAACAGCAGGTGCTGATGTTATGGAGTCTGAGGGTACACCGCTACCTGAAAGAGTGTTAAATTCAATAAAGAGAAATAAAGTAGCGCTTAAGGCTCCAGTTACAACTCCTATAGGAAAGGGATTTCGTTCGGTAAATGTCCAATTGAGAAAAGAACTTGATTTATATGCTAATCTCCGCCCGTGTAAAAATCTTCCCAATGTAAAAACAAAGTTTGATAATGTTGATATTGTAGTTGTTCGTGAAAATACAGAGGATTTGTATGCAGGAATAGAACGTCAAATTGATAACGATACCGCTGAAAGTATAAAAGTTATAACAAGAAAAGCCTCAGAGCGAATTTGTCGTTTTGCATTTGATTATGCTTTGAAGAACAATCGAAATGAAGTGTGTGTTGTTACAAAGGCTAATATCATGAAGCTTTCTGACGGTTTATTTCTGGAATGCTTCCGTAATGTAGCTTGTGACTATCCACAAATTAGTAAACGTGAAATACTTGTTGACAACCTTTGTATGCAGTTAGTACAAAATCCTTCGCAATTTGATGTTCTTGTTTTGCCGAATCTATACGGAGATATTGTATCTGATTTGTGTGCGGGCTTAATCGGTGGTTTAGGCGTTGCACAGGGAGCTAACATCGGTCTTGAGTATGCTGTATTTGAGCCTGTTCATGGCTCCGCACCTGATATTAAAGGGCAGAATAAGGCTAATCCGACGGCACTTTTACTCTCTGCTATAGAAATGCTTAAATATATCGGAGAAAATTCTTATGCTCAAATAATTGAAAAAGCTTTGTTTAAAACTTTTTCACAAGGGAAATTTACTAAGGATTTAGGTGGAAATTTATCTACGAAAGAATTTACTAATTTGATAATTCAGAATCTTTAAGTAAAATCATGTTCTGAAAAAATATCATGTAATAAGTTAATCAATAAGGCCTAAATCTTTTAAAAATCTTCTGTTATCAGAAAGTTCAAGAAGTTTTTCATCATCAGCAGGGTCAATTACACCCTTTCTGAAAAGTTCATTTACTATTTCATTATGAGATGTGTTTTCGGGATCAGAAAGAGCAAGTTTGGTAAAATTTTTGATATCGCATTTTTTTTCGTATAAATTAAGCGCATTTTTTGTAAGTTTGCTGAGGAAATCTTGTTTTCGTCCGTCAAAATCAACGTCAATAGGATTAATAGATGCACTTGATACTCTTTCCTTTTCGATATTAAGTTTTTGAACAAGCTTTTTAAACATCATAAACACATATCCCTTTGTCAATATTATACATTATTTGTCAAGAAAATCCATAATTCTTTACAAATGTACACAGATAATTTTAATCTTGATTATAACTTTTATTTAAACTAAAATTAATACATAAATTATAATAATAAAAGAGGTGTAGAAATGCTTGATATCAAAATGATTAGAGAAAATCCCCAAAAGGTAAATGAACTTTTAAAACGCAGAAATCCTGAACTGTCTGTAGATGAAGTTTTGGAAATAGATGTTGAGAGAAGGAAAATTCAGACTCAGGTTGATGAATTAAGAGCCAAAAGAAAAAGTGATTCGCAAAAAATCGGTATAATGAAAAAAAATGGAGAAAATACTGATGCTGTTCAGGAAGAAGTTCGCAAACTCGGAGATGATATTAAAGCATTAGAAGAAAAGCAGACGGAACTTGACAATAAACAGCGTGATATTCTGCTCCATATCCCTAATATTCCCGATGAAACAACTCCTATAGGTCTTTCTGAAGATGATAATATTGAGGTTTATAAGTGGGGAGAACCAAGAAAATTTGATTTTGAATATAAAGCTCACTGGGACTTGTGTGAAGAAAAAGGTCTTGTAGATTTTGAACGTGGCGTAAAACTTTCACAAAGCCGTTTTATTCTTTATCGCGGTAAAGGTGCAAAACTTGAACGTGCTATTATAAACTTTTTCTTGGATTATCATACATCCGAGCAAGGTTACGAAGAAGTTTTGCCTCCATTTATGGCAAATGCTGCGACTATGACGGGAACGGGACAGCTGCCAAAGTTTAAAGAGGATATGTATAAATGTGTTGACGAAGATTTATACTTAATTCCGACTGCAGAAGTTCCTGTTACTAATATTTATGCAAATGAAATACTGTCAGAAGATGATTTGCCGAAATATATGACTGCTTACACTCCGTGTTTCAGACGTGAATCAGGTTCTGCGGGTAAAGATACAAGAGGACTTATAAGGGTTCATCAATTTAATAAAGTTGAACTTGTAAAACTTTGTACTCCTCAAACAAGTAAAGAGGAACATGAAAAATTAACTGAAGATGCTGAAAAAATGCTCCAGCTGCTTGAACTTCCTTATCGCCGTGAAGCATTGTCAACCGGCGATATAGGTTTTTCTGCAAACAAATGCTGGGATTTAGAGGTTTGGATGCCGTCATACGGAACTTATAAAGAAATTTCAAGCTGTTCAAATTACGGTGATTATCAGGCAAGACGCGCTAATATAAGATATCGTGATAAAGCAACTGGAAAGACTCAGTTTGTTCATACAATCAACGGTTCGGGATTAGCTGTAGGGAGAACTTTTGCAGCAATCGTTGAAAATTACCAGCAAGAAGACGGAACAATAATTATTCCGCAAGTCTTAAGAAAATATACAGGATTTGATAAGATATAAAAAAACTCCCAAAAGGGAGTTTTTTTATTATTACATTTTTCTGAAAATGTCTTCATATGTGTCAGCTTCAAATAGCCTTATTTTCGAAGCTTGTTTATCCGCAATTTTTGCGATTTTTTCAATAAATCCTACTGGACCTTGGAACAATTTTGTAAAAGCATTTTCTCTATAATTTTTAAAGAATGCAAAGGTTAGGGAATCATCTTTATCTAATGAATATACATTAGCAGTTAAAGTTTTTCCATCAGGCATAATCATAAGATTTATGTCTACTTTATCATTTTTTGCCTGTTGTTCAACTATTTTATTAAGTTTTTCTAATTCAGAAGTTTTTTTAATTCGTGCCTTAAGAGCTTTATTAACAACTTCATTTGAATGTATTGCCATTCCGAAATTCGGTTGATTTGATGTGTGTGTGTTTATGCCTATATTCATCTGTTTACTCCTTTTGTCTTATATATAGTGGTGTTAACAAGCATTTATATAATGCACGTAAAAATATTATTTGCTGAAGATAATTAATATATTTTACAAATATTAATATTTTTGGCATAATAATATTAAGGAGAAAACATGTACGAATTCCCGTTTGAGCTGGATGATTTTCAAAAAGAGGCCTGTGAATATATTAATGAAGGCAAAAGTGTTGTAGTATGTGCTCCAACAGGTGCAGGTAAAACTGTTATTGCTCAGCATGCAATTCATAAAGCATTAGAGGAAAATAAAAGAATTTTTTATACAACACCTCTGAAAGCTCTTTCTAACCAGAAATACTACGATTTCGGAGAAAAATACGGGACTGATAAGGTTGGTTTATTAACCGGTGATACTTCTATCAACAGAAATGCCCAAATTGTTGTTATGACAACTGAAGTTTTCCGTAATATGCTTTACGGAACGAATTTTGGTGCTGTGGCTGACAATATGAAAGATGTCAGATATGTTGTTCTTGATGAAGTTCATTATATGAATGATGAGCAGCGCGGAACTGTTTGGGAAGAAAGTATTATTTACTGTCCGACAAATGTTCAAATTATCGCGTTATCTGCAACAGTTGCCAATGCGGATGAACTTACTGAATGGATAAATACAGTTCATTCTAAAACAGAGCTTGTTGATACTGATTTCAGACCTGTACCTTTAAAGTTTTATTACTTTGACAGTTCCCAACCGACAAAATTGCTGCCTCTTTTGACGCCGTGCGGGCAGCTTAATAAGAAAATTCGTCCGGAAAAACGTCTTTTTGGTAAAAAATTACAGAATAGAAGGTCTTTTGTTAAAGATATTGTGCGAAATTTACAGGAAAATAACATGCTTCCTGCTATATATTTTACGTTTTCAAGGAAAAAATGTGATGAGCAGATGGAAAAATGTGCCTCGCTTGATCTTATAACAAAAGGTGAAAAAGCTCAGATAAAGCAATTTGTTGATGAATATATAGCTGAAAATCCACATTTGTATAATAATAAACATTTAGATTATTTATATCAAGGGGTGGCTTCCCATCATGCAGGACTTTTACCTGCCTGGAAAAATCTTGTTGAAAAATTATTCCAAAAGGGTTTAATAAAAGTTGTCTTTGCAACAGAGACTCTTGCTGCTGGGATTAATATGCCGGCGAGAACGACAGTTATAAGTTCTACAAGCAAGAGAACTGACAGCGGGCATAGAATGCTTACGGCAAGTGAATTTTTGCAAATGTCGGGCCGTGCAGGCAGGCGCGGGATGGATGAAGTTGGTTATGTTGTTATTGTCGGAACACAGTTCCAGAGCCCGGAAGAAGTTGCTGAACTTGTATTGAGTGATGCAAATCCATTGGAAAGCAGATTTTCTCCTTCATACTCAATGGTTTTGAATTTGCTTCAACGTTTTAGCCTTGAAGAAGCAAAAGAACTTATTTTAAAAAGTTTCGGGTATTTTTCTGCGGGTTCGCGTCTTCAACCGCTCTTAAAACTAAAAGAACAATTGGAAAATGACATTGTATCCAGAAAATTTATTTGTCCTTCAAAATTGTCTGATAGTGAATTATGTGAATATGATAAAATCCGTCATATTTATGTTCAAAACAGGCAAACTTATAAAAAAATATGTAAACAAGAGCGCTCTAAAAACAGACCTTTGCCGGCTGAAGCTGTTCAATTCGGTAAAGAAACAAAAGCTCTTTTAAGTAAAATGCACAACTATCCTTGTGATAACTGCAAACTTTATAAAAAACATTCAAAGAATGTTGAAGTTCTTTCTCGTTTTTCTGTTCGTTTAAAAAAGCTTGAAAAAGAAATCGATCGTCAAAGAGATATTTTCTGGAATAAATTTTTAGCACATCGGAGTGTTTTAACTGATATGGGATATCTTGTTGATGATTATCCGACTGATAGAGGTGTGACAACGGCCCAGATACGTTCTGAAAACGAATTATTTATCTCGGAAATTATATTTTCAAATATTTTGGAAAACCTTACTCCTGCCCAGCTTGCCGCGGTAGTTTGTGCAATTACTACGGAGGATTTGCGAATTGATATCCCATATCTTCCTATATCTGAGTCTGTAAGAAAAACGCTAAATTTAATAAGAAATATTCGAAGAAAAATTGAAAAAGTGCAAAATCGTTATTTAGTCGAATCTCCAATGTACATTAATCCCTATTTCAGCTCTTTGATTGAACTCTGGGCTGATGGTGCCGAATGGGAAACTATTACCGAGCAAATTGAAATCGGAGAAGGGGATATTGTGCGTTCATTTAAAAGAACGGTTGATGTGTTGAGACAGTTTACAACTATTTCAAATGTACCGGAGGCACTTGTTTTTACGGCGCGAGAAGCAATAGAAAAAATCCTCAGAGAACCTGTTGATGTTGACTAATAAGTTTGACATATATTATCGTTTGAAGTTAAATAAATTATGTATTACAGAAAGAGGATATATTAATTATGATTTCAAAAATTACAGTTACCCCGACGGCATCTTTTGCTGTTAAAAATTCTTTTAATTTCTATCAAAATAGAAATAATTCCGTTGCAAATGTCAATTCGGGATTAGATAAGGATACTGTTTCTTTTACCGGGAAAAAAAATCAGCGTATTATTTCTAAGGTTGTTGATAAAGCTTTTAAAAAACTCTCGACATATCAGTTAAAAACAAAAAATAATTTGAAAATGTTTGGAACAAAATCAGGTGAAGTAAATGTTCTTATTCAAGAAAATGTTTTAGGAAAAGAAGCAAGATTAACTTTGAGTAACGGTGATTTTAAAGGTGGTTCTTTTTTAAACTTTGATTTAAAACGTTCAACAGGTGAAAAATCAAAAATTACTCCCGTTGATTCTGATATGTCTGCTTCAGAGGCTGCAAAATTAATAAAACGTTATTTGAAATAAAAGTGTAAATAATACCTTATTTAGTTTTGTAAAATCTTTATAACTCTTTAGTGGTGTGGGGTTGAGGTTTTTGTTAAAATATGTTACAATAGTAGTAGAGGGACGTTCCTATTTAGGGACGTCACAAATAAGAAAAAGAAATTTAACGTCTCTAAACAGTAAAATAGTCCTTCTCTGAGTGTTATTCCCCACCCCACTCACAAATAAAAAAGGTATCCGGTTACTTAACCAAGAGGTGACATTATGGATACGTTATTTTTTGTTGACAATTATGAGCTGAGAAGATTAACAGAAGTTACAGTAAACGTAACTATAATAGGGGTATTAGTTTTGTGCCAGGCGCTGCTGCCTATCCAAGCAAGTAATATGAAAATTGCAAAGGTTACAGCGCCCGGCTTTGATACAAGCGAAGTCAAAGTTAAAATATTTAACCGCCTTAATCCGGAATTAAAAAAGAAGGCTTTTGATGAGAATATCAGTAATAAATATCCAAAGGCTGTTATTAACGATGTTGCTGAAGGTGTAAAGCATATTAAAATGACTAAATTTTACAGTGGAAGACCTGTTAGGATAAATGTTGTAGAAGTTGATATGGATTTAGCTGAAAACCTTGAGTTAACACCGGCACTTTCCTCAAATAATACTTTGAAAAGCAGGAGAACTATTTCGACAATTGCAAAAAATAATGATGCTCTTGTAGCATTAAACGGTACTTATTTTAAGTTTGAAAATGGGGTTCCTCTGGGAACTTTGATGATTGATAAAAAATTATATACTGGTCCTGTATATGACAGAGTTGCACTGGGAATTTTTGAGGACGGTTTTGATATCGCAAGGGTTCAGCTTGATGCAACCGTTAAAGGAAGCGGCAAAACAGTTAAAGTTGATAATATTAACCAGCCCAGAATGCTATCCACTCATGTTCTTGTCTATACTCCGGATTGGGGAAAATTTGCGCCGGCTGCTCCAAAATATGGTGTAGGGCTTCAAGTTGTTGATGATACAATCGTTAAAGCAACTGCAAATTCAGTAGAAATTCCGCAAAACGGATATGTAATTTCAGGCCCGAAAAGTATACTTTATGCGCTGCTGGATAAAAAAGATGTGAAATTATCAATTAAAACAACTCCCGAATGGAAGGGGGTAAAACATATCATAAGCGGCGGTCCGTATCTTGTAAAAGACGGAGAAGTTTATGTTGATATGACGGCCCAAAAGCTTGCCTCAATAGGCGGCAGAAACCCACGCAGTGCCATTGGTTATACAGAAGACAATCATTTACTGCTTGTAGCGGTTGACGGACGTGAAGGAAGTTCTATCGGGATGACATTGATGGAACTTGCTAATTTTATGAAAGCGTCCGGTTGTATCGGGGCTATAAATCTTGACGGCGGCGGTTCTACAGTTATGTATGTAAACGGCCAAATTGTAAACAAACCTCAAATGAAGGGCGGTATACCTCTATCAAATGCAATAATTTTTGCAAGAACAGCAGAATCTTAATATCATAATTCATAATCTTTTCATTAGTGCACATGCTCCCTGCATCTCCTGCAGGGTTTTTATTTATCTTGACACATTCTGGTCAATTATATCGGAAATCCAGGGAATATAGCTGAATTTCCCAGCAAATGCCATAACTGCAAGGTAAATTAACAAAATATATATGACACTCTGAATTAAAGAATAGTCAAATATTAACGGCATGTTAAGCAAAAAAGTAATCTGTGCAACGAGTTTATTAATAAACGGTATAAAGCTTAATAAGTTTGAAATCCATCCTACAAAAATTGAAATAACTGCAAAAGCAAGTGATATAAAAATTGACTGGAATATATGATACTGTAAGAAAGGTTTTAAACCCGCCTTTGTAAATAGGCTGATAATAAGCCATATAAAACCTGCCATACCCATTGTAAGATAAGAAAAACCTGCAACAAGCCTTTCTATCATATATGGTGAATAACTTTCTTTCATTTATACAGGTTCTCCGTTTCTTTTTTTATCAATATATTCGTCAATAACTTGAGTATATACAAGTCTGTATTCGTCATTTTCCGGTGAAATATTTATTGATGCACGGTAAGATGCGATAGACTGTTCAATTTCTCCTTTGAGGTAGTGGGCGTTGCCGAGAAGCATATATGTTTGTGCACTGTTTGGTTTTAATCTTACTGCTTCTTTATACAAATCCATTGCTAAATCAAGATGGTTGAAGTTGGTGTATAGATTTGCCAGAAGAATTTGTGCATCAATTTCTTTTGGTTGAACATTTTCAGCACGCTTGTACATTTCAACGGCCATATCATATTCCCCAAATTCAGAAAGGGCGATTGCATAGCAGATATAAGCTTTGTAATTATCCCCTTCCATTTTTAGGGCTTTTTCAAAGTAATTGTATGCTTTTTCTCTTTCACGCATCAGGGTTAGAGTGTTTCCTATGCAGATTGCAACAATTTTATTATCAGGGTTGAGTGCAAAAACTTTTTTGTATAATTCAAGCGCAGTTTCATAATCAAACAGTTTGAAACAAACATTACCCATATCAACAAGTGCCGTAATATTTTCAGGGTCAAGCGATAAAGCTTTTTCATAATAAGCTTTTGATTCTACATAGTCTTCATTATCCTGATAAAGCAAAGCTATTGCGTTATAAATTTCAGGATTTGTTGAGTTTAAATCAATTGCGCGGTTATAATAGAAAAGAGCTTTCGGGAAATTTTTCCATTCCGCAAAAACATTGCCCATATTGTAATAAATTAAGAAATTTTTAGGATTAACTTCAAGAGCTCTGTTATAGTATGAAAGCGACTTTCTGAAATCCTTTTCATAAAACCACATTGTGCCCATACCTACCAATGCCTGAACGTCGTCCGGTTTAATTGTCAAAAGGCTTTCAAGAACGGACATAACTTTGTCGTAATCTTCCATTTTAAGATATAATTCCGCAAGTTTGTGGTAATTTTCAATATTTTGCGGATCTTTAGCCATTTCCATTATTAAGTCATTTATTTGCTTTTGAATATCTGTGCTCATCCTAACCTGCTTTTCTCTCTTTGTATAATATACCTGCTTTTATTGTACAATATTTCAGATATATTGCAATACTATTTAGAAATGTAACGTGAATATATTAGTAACCTTATTTATATAAAGAAAAAGCTCCACAAATGCGGAGCTGATTACGTTATTAAAATTTTGCATATTCTTTGGAGATTTCACGCCATTCATCTTCCGTAATACTGAAAGCGTTGCTCCAGAATTTTTCTATAGCATAAGTTTCCCGTTCTTCTCTGTGGAGAATGTGAACAACCACATCCCCGTAATCAAGAAGATTCCATCTGTTTCTCGCGTCATTTTCAACTCTCAAAGGCAAACGTGAAAAAAGTTCTTTTATTTTATCTTTGGTTTCATTCATCAAAGCTTTAACCTGCGGTGTAGAGTCCCCTGTAACTATTACGAAATAATCCGCGAGGGAAGAAACATTGCTTATATTAAGTATGGTAATATTTTTTCCTAATTTGTCATCAAGTATGCGAGCTATCACGCAGGCAAGTTTTTTTGAATCAATTTCTTCTGTCATAAATTTACCTTTAATGTTGTGTCATATAATTCTAACATAAAAAATCACTGTCTGCAAGAAAAATTATGCTTCAAGCATATCAATTCTTTTCTGATGTCTGCCGCCTTCAAAATCTGTTTTAAGCCACATATCAACAATATCTAGTGCAAGACATTCACCTATTACTCTTTCTCCCATGCACAAAACGTTTGAATTGTTGTGTGCTCTTGTTGCTCTTGCAGAAAATGTATCATGACATAAGGCTGCTCTAATACCTTTGATTTTGTTTGCCGCAATAGACATTCCAATGCCTGTGCCGCAAATTAATATTCCTCTGTCAGCTTCCCCTGATAGTATTTTTTCGCATAATTTTTTAGCAATTACCGGATAGTCGCAAGAGTCTTTTGAATATGTCCCTATGTCGATACAATCTATATTTTTTGATTGCAAAAATTTTATAATAGATTCTTTATATTCAAATCCGCCATGGTCTGAACCCACTGCAACTTTTAAATTTCCCATTTTCAACCTTCTTTCTATTTACATAAATGATTATACAATTTCTTTATATTGTTGTAAATAATAAAGCAGCTCTCTGTTATCTGAGAGCTGCCAGATTGTATAATGCTGTATTTACCATGCGGCTTTTCCAAATCCTGCTGTATTTGTAAAGGTCCTTTGAGATAGCTGATAACTGCCTGATGGTGTTTTTTCGAGTATGTAAATTTGTTCACCGTTTCTAGTTGATTTAGTATCTTTGAGATATACAAATCCGTCTTCAGATTTAACAATTTTATAATCTTTACCGCCGATGCTAATTGTTTCACCTTCTTTGAAAGATGTTTTACCTTTCAAATCTGCCTTTGCATCCTCAAAATCGCCGATTCCTTCTCCATAGTCAAATACGCCTGTAAGGTTTTTGAATATGTCGGTTAAATTAGCCCCATCAAATTTAACCGGTGAATAGCCGTCGGTGTTTTGTTGGTAAGCCTTTTCCAGCTCTGTTAAAGTCGGTTGCGGTGGTTTTGAGTCGGTATTATTTACCGGTTCTTTTTGTGCTTCCGGTTTATCCTTTTTCATGTTTTTAATTTGCCCGAGCAAGTCATTTACGGATGTTCCTTGGAGCTGTGTATCTCCATTTACTGCATAGTAAATATCTCCTTCTTTTGCAAATTTCCAATCTGGATATAATTTTTCTGCTGAGGCAAATTCATCCGTTTGGGCTTTTGCTTCCGGTGCTTCTCCTCCTGCTTCGGCTTTTTTACCTCCAAAAAGACCGAGGATTCCGCCTAAGAGTGATGTGCCAAGCCCAATGCCCATCATCCAGTTCATCCATTTGGGTGTTGAGTTGCCGCCACAGCATTGCTGGTCAAAATAGCCGTAATTATAACCGCCCATGTATCCTCCTGCAAAAATGTTATTGTTAATAACAGTTTTGTTCTGAAAGACATTGTATTTACCTGTTCTGAATTGTCCGGCTTTCAGTCCGTAGTTAATCGGTCTTCGACCGCCTCCGGACCAGCCTGTAATGCCATAGTAGCCCATGTCAGTTCCTCTTATTTATTCTCTCTTATATATATAAAGTATATACTTATTCAATAATTGCGTATATAATACTCTTTTGTTACATTTCTTTACAAAATATATATAAGATTGAGGTAATATATATATACCCTTATTTTCTCCTTAATAATCAAATCTTTAAAATAAAATAAGCCTTCACTATTAGTGAAGGCTTAAGTTCGATTATTACAACTAATTTTATTTTACTTTTTCGGCTCCGCTCATAACGTTATCCATAAGATAACTTTTGTTATTTACTGTAACGGTCACTCTTCCGTCTGATTCGCGTTTTATTATAGCATTATCAAGTTTGCCTGTGTAACCTGGTTCTGCTTCTAGTCTGTAGCTTACTTTAAGGTTTTCGCCCCAGACACCTACATTTTTTTGGCCATTAAAGCGTCCAGTCTTAGGATCTATCAATTTGTAATCCATAAAGTGTAATACGCGATTATCGGTTATCTGGCAGTAATCAAGTTTAGTATTCTGTCCGTTTATTTTAAGCGAATATTTTACATCGTCAATAACAAATATTGCATCATCATCCAAAGTTCCTGTGCCATTTTTCTTATATATGTAGTTGCCTGATTTGTAGACCATTTTATAGTTTACATCTTGCGCAAGAACTGCAGGTTGTTTGGATTTAATTTGCTTAGAGCTCTTTTTTGTGTAATTTTCTTTAACAGATGTGGAGGTAGGTATGTCGAGTTTGCATATATCTGAGTTTTCTTTTAAATTTCCATCAGCATTAAATACACTCGGGTTCTTTTTAATAAGGTCAGCTCTAAGTTTGTCCTTGTTAATATTGCTGGCAGAATAACCGTTTACAAATTGATTTACAATGAAATCAACACTGGTGTTTGCACCTTTGTGTTCTTTTAATTCCGATTCAGTAAACTGATATAAATCACTGTTTGCGTTTTGTGATCTATACCAGCCTTTAGGCGAACTGTTGTTTGATAGATAGGTTTGAGATTGTCCGTATGCATCTCCATTATCTTCTGCATTGGTCGTGTTACTATAAACTGCCGCTCCTGCATCTTCTGCATCTTCTTCTGAAGGTGCAACATCTTCTCCGCCATGTTCAGCTGCAGGTACAAACCAGTTATCATCTTCTGTTTCTGTAGTTTGTGCGTTTTGAGTCGTTTGTGTTTCTTGTGGTTCTTGTGACTTTTCTTTTGAAGCAACTTGTTTATCCAACAATTCTTTCAAATTCCCCGCACTAATTGTTTGTGAGCCGCGTGTATATGTATATGTTAATTTACCATCTTCACCCATTGAAACACTATAGCCTGATTCTTTGGTAAATCCTAAGCTGTCAAGAGTTCTTCTTGCTGCTGACATAGCATCAATGCCTGTAGCATTATGTGCCAGCGAAGTATATGGTACTCCTGTAAAATTATAGTAAGGAGTCATTGGCATAAATGATTGCATTTTAAATGGAGAAAATAAACCGCTCATAAAATTTTGAGCCAAACTAAATCCTGCCATCCAATTAAATACATTTCCGAAGCCGCTAAAATGATTATGATGTATTCTTGGCGGAGCAAGTAATATATTGTTGTTTATTACGGTATTTCGCCTAACTCGAGGCCACATAATAATACTCCTTATTTTATACTCTTATATATATAAAATATATAACTATTAAATAATTGCCTTTTTTATTATTTTTTCTTAATAAAACGTTACAAATGAATTTTATTGAATCCGCAGGTTCAAATTATATATCAAGACTTCCTAAAATATTTGTTGATGTTGCTTCTTTTAGCTCGGGGTAGTTATCTATATTTTGTGTTTTTACAAAATCAATTGCTTCATTTCTTGCGATTTCAAGTATTTTTGCATCCCTTACAATATCTGAGATAATTAAGTCGGGCAGACCGCTCTGGCGTGTTCCGAGAAATTCTCCAGGACCTCTCAGCTGTAAATCTTTTTCTGCTATCACAAAGCCGTCATTTGTTTGAGCCATGATATTTAATCTTTCCCGCGTTTCCTGAGATTTTGATGCAGTGTATAAAATACAGTAAGATTGCAAATCATTTCTTCCAACCCTTCCTCTCAACTGGTGAAGCTGTGAAAGGCCGAAGCGTTCCGCATTTTCAATGAGCATAACCGTTGCGTTAGGAACATCCACACCGACTTCAACAACTGTTGTTGAAACAAGAATGTCGTATTTTTTATCTTTAAAGTCTGCCATGACTTTTTCTTTTTCGTCATTTTTAAGTTTTCCGTGCAGCAGACCTATCTTGAATTGTGGAAATATTTCTTTTTGAAGCCGTTCAGCTTCAATTGTTGCAGCTTTAGCCGAAAGAGTTTCGCTTTCTTCTATTAACGGATAAACTACGTATGCTTGTCGTCCCTGTTCAATTTCATGTTGAATAAGTTCGTAAACGCCTCTATGTGATGTAACAAGTGATGTTTTTATTGGTTTTCGTCCTTTAGGAAGTTCGTCAATTATTGTTAAATCGAGGTCTCCATGAACAGTCAGCGCTAGTGTCCTTGGTATCGGTGTTGCGGTCATGGTTAACATTTGAGGATTTTGAGATTTCTTTTTCAGCACATTTCTTTGCTTTACGCCGAATCTGTGTTGTTCATCAACAACAATTGCTCCGAGTTTATTAAAATCAACACCTTCCTGAATAAGGGCATGTGTACCTACTGCTATGTTCATTTGCCCGTTTCTTAGATCAGTCCGGAATTTTTCACGGACTTTTTTGCCTTGACTTCCTAAAAACAGTCCGACACTTAATCCCATTGGTGTTAACCATTTTATTAGATTATTGTAGTGCTGTTGCGCAAGAATTTCTGTAGGAGCCATAATTGCTCCCTGATAGCCATTTTCAACACCTGCAAGAAGCATTATCGTTGCAACAACGGTTTTACCACTGCCTACATCACCCTGTAATAGCCGTGCCATTGGTACGTCAGAATTTAAATCATTTAAAATTTCATTAATCGCCTTTTTTTGTCCGCCGGTAAGCTCAAACGGAAGGTTGTCTATAAATTGTCTTACAAGGCCGTTAGTTTTTACTGTTAATGCTATAGATGAATGAGAATTTGAATTTTCTTCTCTTATTCTTGCCAGTTTAAGCTGGATTATAAAAAGTTCTTCAAATATAAGTGAAAATCGTGACTGCTCTAAAAGCTCAATACTTTCCGGAAAATGTATCTGCTCAACTGCAATTTTTTTATCAAGAATTCCGTATTTTTGCCTTATAAAATCGGGTACGATATTTTCTATTTCATCTTTATACATTTGAATTGCATTGTATATTGCCCTTCTTAGAACTTTAATGCTTAAATCTTCACAGACAGTATATATAGGAACAATTCTTGCAAGATTAAGATTTGAATTTTTGTCCTCGACAAATTCGCCGGTCATTATTGAGTAATTAGGTTTATCGAAAGTAAGTTTGTTGTCGTAACTGTTACGTTTAACTTTTCCTGAAACCATAATTCCTGCATTTTTAGGAAATTGTGCCTTTATTCTCTGTAGCATAAATTGGTTTGATTTTGATTGAAAAAAGCTAAGGTCGAGTTTCCCGCTTTCGTCTGCAACCGTAACTTTTACTACGGATAATTTATTTCTTGTATTGAAAGCGGAAACTGATGTAATATACCCGAAAACAGTGGTTGTTTCATCCTCTTTAAGATTTTTTATCAATGTTCTTGTAGAGTAATCAATATGTTTTTTGGGAAAGTAGAGCATTAAATCTTTTGCGGTATAAATTCCGAGCTTGTTAAGTTTATAGGCTATTTTAGGACCGACTCCTTTGATATACATAACGTCTGTTTCACCTGCCGGTTTTTTAGGATGTGATTTGGTATCAATTTCAGTTTTGGGCACTGTTTCCGATTTAAGAACCTTAATAAGTCTGTCAATACTTCTCCTGCGCTCATTTATTCCGGCAAAAGGATAGTGCTCAAATGTTTCAACAAGTACAGCCCATTTGGGATTTTTATTTGAAAGTTTGTAGTATTTTTTTGCTTCGTGTTTGATAAAACTTGAAAAAGCTTGAGTTTTACCATGAATGTCAATATATTTATATTGAATTTCAATCTCTATTGCTTTTTTCAGTTGTTCCAGATTTTCAATCACTTAGCCGCAAAACCTCATAAATATCCATTTTTTTTGCTTTTCCACGGATAGTAACATCCGCAATTTTAATAACATCTACAATATCGCTCACATAAGAGTATGTAGAACTGCTTATCAGCATGTTTGTTTTATAAACTTTGTTATAGCTTTCAATCCTGCTGGCCAGGTTTACCATATCACCGATTACAGTGTATTCAAGACGTGTTTCGGAACCTATATTTCCGACAAAAGCTTCTCCCGTATTAATCCCTATTCCAATTTCAATTTTGGGTTTACCTTCAAAAATCCATTTATCCTGAAGCTGATCAACCTTTTTTAACATCTCACAGGCACATTTAACAGCATTCTGTGGGTGGTTAATATCCTGTATCGGTTCGCCGAAAATTGCCATTACAGCATCACCGATAAATTTATTAATGACGCCGTTATATTTTGTAATAATCGGTTCTATCTCTGAAAAATACTCATTTAAGATAACAGAAACTTCTTCGGCAGTCATTTTTTCACTCATGCTTGTAAAGCCTCTTATATCCGCAAAAAGAACTGTTACGTTTGCTTTTTTCCCGCCCAGTTTTATGTCGTCAATGTTTTGAACAACATTTTTCATGATGTCCTGAGACAGGTATTTGCCCATTGCATTTTTAATTTTTTCTTTATTTCTACCCTCTGCTATAAATCTGTATGAATACCCGAATATCATTGTGCTTAGCTGAACTGCAAGGGGTGTTATGACATTAGGTGCAATATTGTTTTTGAAACAAAAGATACAAAATATCAGATATAAAACGGCACCTGCAATCAGTGCAAGCAGTGAAGCAAGAAAAGGAAACATTAATATAAGCGCAAATGTTATTACTGTGAATAGTACTATAATAAAGAAATTTAGCCATGGCGAAAATTTTACGATAAATTCGTTGTTCAAAAAGTTGTCTAAGATTGTTGCCTGAATGTCAACTCCGGGATGATTTAAAGATATTGAGGTTTCTAAAACATCTTCAACGCCGATTGCATTTGCTCCGACAAGTACAATCTTATTATCAAATTCTGCAGGGTTTATAATAGGTTGTTTCCCTTCTTTAATAAGTCTGTTTGAATTGATTATATCTATTGCAGAGTAATTTTTGTGCGAATAAGCAGAATTGTTATACAGTTTATAATATTTTATATAATGGGTAAGATCACCGTCCTTTTTTACTGTAGGGATTTTTAAGCCTGTTTTGTCAATTGTAATGTTTGTATTCGTAAGTGTAATTTTATCAGTCTTATTTGCAAGCAAATAAGCGCTTAGAGCCAGTGAAGGGTAAAAATTATCATTATAACTTATTAAATCATTTGAAGAACGTAAAACACCGTCTACGGCAGTTAAATTAAGATTGACAGAACCAACATGCTGCTGTGCATCAAAATATGCTTCGGGGAACATTGTTAAGCTGTTATAAGCACTGTATCTTGCGTTATTTTTAGTTCTTCTGTCAGATACATCAATTGCAAATTTCTTATGAAATTCATTGTCATACTTTTCGCCCTCTTGCGGATTTTCATAATCTTTGGTTAGAGCCATATAACCACCGATAAAATTCGGAGTTTTGCTCACAATATCAAAGAAGTAATTATCAGAAGAGGCAGGCCGTTCCTTATCAAGACTTCTTATGATAGAGTCAAATACAACTACTTTGGCATTTGTCTTATTTAAATAGTCAAAAATTTCTCCATACAATGACCGCGCCCATGGCCATCTGTATGAATCAAGTGATTTGTCATCAATTACTATTAAAGAAATCTCATCAGAACCTGTTTTGGTTGCGTTAACAGAGTTAATTATTGTATCATATATAAAATTTTCCCAAAAATTAAGTGATACAAATGCTATTATTAAAACCAGAAAAATATGAAACAGTATTGTCTTTAAAAAGAACGATTTTCTTTTAAATAATTTCATTTTTAATAATCCCTTTATTTTATGATATAATAAATTCCTGAAAAAGGATAGATTATGACAGAAAATTTAATTAAGCTTTTATCCGAGGAGAAAGTTTTTCCGATAGTTAGGAACAGTGACCCGAAAAAGGCTGAAGATATTGCTAATGCTCTAATTGAAGGTGGAATTAAGGCCCTTGAAATAAATGTTGAAAATCCTTCAATATATAAAGTTTTAGAAGAAGTTTCAAAATCCGCTTATGTTTGTGCCGGCGGTGTAATAACTTCTATGCAGGCGGATGCTGCCATCTTATCGGGTGCAAAAATTTTATCTTCTCCGGTATTTTCAATGAACCTGGTAAAGATTTCAAAGGATAAAGAAATCCCTTATATCGCAGGAACTTCCACGGCAAATGAAGCCTATAATGCATGGAAGGCCCGTATTCCACTGATAAAAATTTATCCTATTACGGCCATGGGCGGGGCAATGTATGTTGAAGATTTGTTAAGACCCATGCCGTTTTTAAATATTATGCCTTTAGGTAATGTTAAAATTGATGAAATCAGGTCTTATATAAATGCCGGAGCTTCTGTTGTTGGCGTTGGCCGTGATTTCTATGAAAATTATTCTTTGCATGAAATAACTCAAAGAGTTAAAAGAGTTTTGAAAGAGTTAAAAGGTTAAATATGGATGAAAAACTGGATATTATAGCTATAGGTGAGAGTTTAGTTGAATTATCGACAAATGCTAAATTGTCTGATGCAAGTTGTCTTTATAAAAGTTATGGCGGTGATGCTCTTGCAACTGCTATTGCCGCACAAAGAATGGGATCAAAGGCAGGATTTATTACGAGAATTGGCGATGACCCGTTCAAAAGCTTTTTGCTCGAAAGTTGGGAGGCTGAAGGTCTTGATGTTTCACAGGTAAAACTTTCTAATGAGGCTAACGGACTGTATATTATTGCAAGACCGGCTTTAGATGAAAAGGAAATTGTACACTACAGAAAAAAAATAGCACCTTCTAAACTATCTATTGATGATATTAATGTTGATTATATAACTAATTCTTCGGTAGTTTACGCATCAGGAGTAACTCAGTCGCTTTCTCCATCTGCTGATGAGGCTGTCGAATATGCTTTTAAACTTGCTAAGGATAATGGTATAACAACTGCGTATGATCCTAATTACTATTCCAAGTTAACTACTCCTGATGATGCAAAGGAGGCTTTTTCAAGGATTAATTCATATGTTGATATTATGTTTATGAATACCAAACATGATTCTATAAATATTTTAGAAATTGATTCTTATGAAAATGCTATTAAAAAGCTCTGGGATATGGGAATATCAATTGTTGTTTTAAAATCTATAGAAAGAAAAGGCTATTATACAGGATATAACGGTAATATTACATTTACGGAATTTTATTCTTCCGATTACGTTGATACGACATGCTCCGGTGATGTATTCAACGGAGGATTTTTGCATGCTTTTACTCATGGCTTTACACCTATGGAGGCTACAAAATTTGCCTCAATCCTTGCAGGTATTCAGGCTCAGGGTATTGGTGCAATAAAATCTATTCCGTATAAAGATAAAGTTTATGAAATTTACAGGGGTAACAATGGTTAGGGCTGTAATATCGGGTTATTACGGATTTAAAAATTTCGGTGATGAAACTATACTTTCTGTGTTAGTAACTCATTTAAAAAAGTTGGGTGTTGATATTACGGTATTTTCTTCTGATACTGAATTTACTTCAAATACTTATCAAGTAAATTCAATAAACAGTTTTGATTTAAAGAATGTTATATCGGCAATTAAATCTTCTGATGTTGTTATATCAGGCGGAGGAAGTCTTTTGCAGGATGTTACAAGTCTAAAGAGTCTTGTATATTATTCGCTCATTATTGCCGTCGGACTTTTATTTAATAAAAAAGTAATAATTTTTGCACAGGGAATAGGACCTGTTAATAATAAATCTGCTCGTTTTATTCTTATGAATTTGCTGAAGTTGTGTACACTAGTAACAGTAAGAGATCAGGCAAGCCTTAATTTGTTAAGTCAATTCAAAGTAAATGCAAAGCTCGTATGTGACCCTGTATATTCTCTTGAGATTAAACGTGGATATTCTTCGGGTGCAGTTGGTGTTCAACTTAGAAGTTTTAAGACAATGAGTGACAACCTGCTTCATAAACTTGCTCTTTTTATTGCAAAGAATTTTTCAGACAGGAAAATAGAAATATTTTCACTTCAGGAAGCCTTGGATTTTGAACTTTGCAAATATTTTGAGAATATACTCAATAATATTAACCCTGCTATAAAAACGGAGATTGTAACAAAGGATGTTATTAACAGAATTGCTGCTCTTGACTTTATGATTGGAATGCGTTTCCATGCACTTTTGACTGCAATCAAGTGTGGGATAAAAACCTGTGCAATTAACTATGATATAAAAGTTGAAAAGCTCGCCAAAGAAGCTTCTATTCCGATTATATCAATGAGCGCTGATGAAGATTTTGATGAAATTTATGTACAAATGCAAAATCTCAAAAGTGATGAGCTCTTGAGATTTGCGAAAACTAAATCTTTTGACTGGTTAGAGTTCGATAAATTATTCGTCCTTCCCGAATAGCCTGTTGTAGTTTTTAATTACAGTGTCTGAGAAGGCGGAAGAAGTAGTATCAATCATAGGATCTGTCCATCGTTTTAAATCGTTTGAACTTATATTTCCATCTACTTTGCCTTTGGAATCAGTATCAAATGTGGCCATTGTAGCTGCAACTTCCTTCCAATCAGCCTTACCGTCCTGGTTTAAATCCATTCTTGCAAATGTTATTTGAGCAATTTTCTGTGCTTCTTGTTTTTCTGCAGCAGTGGCATCTGCAGGTAATTTAGATAATTCATGATTAACAAATTCTTGTAAAGTTAATTCTTGGTTAACAGTACCATTTCCGCTTTCTTCCATATAAGCGGCATAAGATTTAGCAAGTTCGGATAAATCCTTCTTATATTGTTCCTCATTTGTAGCATTAGATGTTATTTTAAAATTCTTTCCTTCAACAACTTTGCCATCTTTATCTACCATTGCCTGTGTTGCTTCATCAAAACTTTTTCCGGCTTCCGTACTTTGTTCGGAAGCCCATTTCCCTGCATATTCATTGTCTTGCTTTTTTACACCTGCAATAGTTCCGCCTGATGCATTTCCCGGATTTTGAGCATTAAGTTGCTGCATATACATTCTTCCGTATTCGTATGGATCCATACCGCCTGTTAAACCCATCCCAACCATATTCATAGAGCCGGGCATACCCATTGTCATTTGGGTTCCGCCCATAAAATTCATTGCACCCGGCATCCCCATAGCCATTGGATAGCCGTTCATAAGATTCATTCCACCCATGCCATACAGGCTTCCGCTAAGCATTCCCATTGTAGCAGGATAATTGCAGCCGCCAAACATTCCTGAAAAAATGCTACCCCCACCGCAGCAACCTCTGTTATTATTTAAGTCATGTATCATTGCACCGGTTGCTCCTACAGTAAATGCTGTAGCACCCAAAGCGGTAACCCCTTTAGCAAGGTTTCCGTTATTCCAGCCGTTTTTAAAAGCCTGGCCTATTTTATTAAAGAATCCTGATACATTTGTCATAGTAAACCTGTTAGATTATATGTCTTTATATATATAAAGTATATAATAAGTAGATAATTGCTATATTAAATGATTTTTGTAATATTTGTTAACGAAAAAAAAAGAACTCTTTTGAGTTCTTTCTAAATGCCCTGGGCCAGACTTGAACTGGCACTGGATTTAACTCCAACCGGATTTTAAGTCCGACGCGTCTACCGATTCCGCCACCAGGGCATATTTAATTTTATTTACAAAAGCTGATATCATACGCAATACCAAGATTTTGAGCAAATTTATATTAACGTAAACATACTGTAATGTCAAGAAATTTGTTTGTTTTGATATTTATTAATATATTCAGTTAAATCAGCAGTTTTTGTTTTAAATTTGTTATTAATTCTGGTAAGTTCCGTCTTAACAAGAGTTTCATTTGCAAGTTTTGCTGCACCAAAGAGAGGTGGATATTTAATATTTTGCAATAATAAATCTTTAAATGATTTTATTGCATTGTAATCATCTTTATCAATCATAGAGCTTAAATCTGCAAGTTCTATAAATAGTTCTCCAAGTTCTATTTTTGTCTTAATAATTTTTTTCGCAGATATAAATTTGTGCATTCGATTTGTAAAACTAAGAATTTTTTCATAACATTTTTTTATTTTAACTTTTTTATCTGTCAGGTAATGGGAAAAATATTCCATGGTCTGATTGTATCCGGATTCAATCAGTTCGTTTCTTTTTGCCTCATTCATATTGAAGTCAACAATAACTATGTCTCCTGTATTAAGAACGATATAATCATATTTATCATTTGCACCATAGAGGCTTTTTATAAATAAAGTTGACATGGCAGTCATGCAACTATATACAGCATTAGCATAATCTATACCTGAAATATTATTTTTGTCATAATCGCCTTCAAGTCTGAATTCCAAAATTCTGGCGTCATCTCTTAGTAGATTTTTAGAAAGCTTCCACATTGGAAGACTTTTTTGCAAATCACCGTCCACAAGAAGAGTATTGTTGTATTCAATAGGTTTCATAAGTCCGGGCATACATGATGAAATTCTTATTGCAGATGCTATTTCATAATCAGGAGTTTCAAATTTTGAAAATTCTTTGCATTCAAAATTTGAGAGATTTGTTGTTATTATAACCAGATTTTTTTCAATATCTTTGAAGGTTACAGCCTTATTTGCACCTTTTTTATAATTTTCACCATAAAATTTTGTTTCTATAAGTTCTCTTACCCATTCAAGAAAAACTTCTCCTTTGCTTATTGCAAAGAGAGGCCCCAAACCTATAGAAATATCTTTGAACAATTCAAAGTTAACTTTAATAAATATTTGTTTTAGTTCATCCGCTGTATAACCAACAGCAAGCAGACCTGCTATAATAGAGCCAACCGAAGAACCTCCGAAGGTTCCAATTTGTACCCCAAGTTCTTCCATTGCTTTTATTGCTCCTATATATGATACTCCGCGGATTGCTCCTCCGCCGAAAAGACATGTATATTTTAAATTATTATCCATATTTTAATTATACTCTTATTTAAATTTTATACCTGTAGTAAATAGTGTATTTTTATAATATTCCAAATCATCGCTCGGTTGTATAAATTTTCTGTTAGCTTTCGATACGGGTAGAAAAACGCCGAAAGTTTTATCGCTGTATACAAGTTTCCAACCGTTTTCTTTCTGCAAAACATTATATATCGGGTAATATTTTTCAATAATTATTATATCAGGCGGGAAATAAGTTAGAATTTGTTTCCAATGCGGATAAGCAAGGCAGAATTCTTTCAGCATGGGAACCATATAATCATAGTAAACTTCCTCATATCTGCCGTCCATAAATATCAAATTATCCGGATAAGTTTTATAAGCAACATAGCTTCCGAGCCCGAAATTAACAAGTATTTTCCCTTTAAGGTTGTTTTGTTTAATAAATTCAACTTCTTTTACAGGGTAAGTTCCCATACCTACAGGAACTGAAAAGTCTTTTGATATAAATGTAAACAAAGAAATAAACAACAGAAGAGCATATATAACTTTGTCTTTCCAGCGGGGAAATTCATATTTGGAAATAAGGGCGTAAAAGTCTTGATATACAAAACAAAGTGCTGATATAACAAAAAACGGAATAAGTTTTACATGGCTTACTGCGAGGTAGAAAGTCGATAAAAGTACGATATATTTAACTTTATCCGCATTATTATACCAGTTTTTAAACCCTTCAATTTTAATTTGTTTGAATACGCTTATACATTCAACAATAATTGAGGCAAACATAAAGAGTTTAAATGTAATGTATTTAAACAAATGAAATTTCGAAAAAATATTCCACCATTCTACAATATAAGTCCTCTGCATGGTATTTGCCATTAATAAAAATTTTATGTACCCATATCCCCATGGGTTAATAATTAGGGCAAAAGACGAGATTGCAAGTGTAATCAAATATTTTGCATAACTTTTTTTATTAAGGAATTCTCCAACCCCGTACATTAAAAGCAAGCCTATTCCGGAAACAACTCCGCCGTGTACATTATTCCAAAATATAGTCAAAATCGGGATAAGAAATAGCAGTTTATTATTCCCGAGCCTTACTCTTTCAAGTATATATATAAATACAGTAAACAGCAAAAAACTGAACATGTGGCATCTTATCGGGCTATTCAGGGTTCCCATCGCTGCCATTAACGCAAAGAAGTAGAATAAAATATTATATGGGTTAGTGTTTGTTTTTATCTTAATTATTCTTGATGCAGTAAAAAATATCAAAAACATAAGAACAGCTTGCAGGATAATAAGGCTGTACGGCCCGAAATATTTTAAACATAAATAAAAAATTACTCCTGAGCCCCATTCGTGATCCCACCATGTATGCACCGGTGTGTAAGATAAAAAGTCTTCTTTTAAGACCTGACCGCCGTCTACAACCCCCATGCCGGCAATAAGCCGCGCCCACAGATCAAAATCAAAATAATTAGCTGTGGTATATATTGCAAGAATAAGTAAAAATAAAGTTAAATAAAATAATATCCCCTTTTTCATGCTAACAATTTTAGCATAAAAAAAGACCGTACAGTTACGGCCTTTTTTATGATTTAAATTTTGATTAAGCTGCAATTGAACCTTTGATTTCTCTGATTAAATATTCAGCAACCCATTCAAAGTCTTTATTGCATTCAGCAGCTTTTTTTAAATATTTAACGGAAGCATCACCTATTCTAATCAAAGTCATCGCAACAACACCTCTTTTGATACCTCTTACAACCTGAAGTTCGTCAACAAGCTGAGGAAGTACTGAAGTTCCGATATTAACAAGTTCGTTTTCAAGTTCATTTTTTGTTGTGTTGTCTGCATTTTCTAATTTTGAAAGAATTTCGTTAACTGTTTCCATTATAATTATCTCCATTTATCTTATCTATATTCAAATTATAAACGAAAAATTACCATGACTTAGATTTCCTTACATAATCTTTATATCTGTATAAAAATTTTAATTATGTATTTAATAAAAAAGCAGGTTAATATCCTGCTTACTGGTGTGTAGTGTGTAATTTTCTATTAGCTGTATATTTTGAATGTTCTTTCAATATTTTTATCAATTGCTGTTTTTATTGAATCGTATTCAGTTTGGAGAGAATTATGTTCAGTATCAATATTTTTCAATTCCAAATCATATCTTTTATCTTTGTTTTCTATTTTGTTCATTGCTGCGTTATATTCAGCTTCAGCAAGAGCCACGGCCTTGTCATTTGTTTGTTCAGTAATATCACTGCAGTTTGCATAATTCAATCCGTTCCAGTTATCTTCGGAATCAACCTGTTCCATTGTAACAATCCCGTTTTCTAGCGCAAACTGAATCCATTCATTGCTTGATGCCAGACCATCCTGGAGCACCGCAAATCCTTTTTGCATACGTGTGAAGAGATTTGAATACCAGGCATATTTTGCTTCACCATTTTCATTCGGATTATTCTTATCTATCCAGGTAATTTTTGGTTCGCCGTACGTATTCATTACGTTGTTAAGTGTAATTACATCCAGTAAATCCTGCATTACTTCTTTGCTGAGTGTTAGGGTAGTTCCTGTCCCTTGATTTATATCAGGGGAAGTCCCAGTTGCTTCTATGGCAGGAATCCCACTTGTAATATAAGTTGATAACATATCAGGATTCGTCGCTAAGTTTGTTATGTCATTCATGTCTACATAATATGTCTTCGTGCCGTCAGTTAATTTTACATAGCCTAATTCGTCTGCCGGTTGCGATTCATTCATGTCTGCTACAGAAAGTTTCGTGCCATTTTCACCTTTTGCTTCATTATAAAGCATTACAAGAAATTCTGCAGCTGCCTGTCTGTATGCTAAGTGTGCAGCAGATTCTTTACCATCAACCATTATAAAGGCTTGTTTATTTGTATCCCAATTATTAAAAATTGCAGTGTCAAGTTCATCTATTATATCAATTGCTGCCTCTATCTTATCTATATCTGTTAATTTAGATGTACAAGTTATGCTGGCCGTATCAGGGACTTCCTCCTGACACATACTACTGATTGTCGTGTTAAATTCATAACATACATAATCACCAGCAGAGGGAGCAGTTGTTTGGGCAGATATGTTGCCGCTACTATCAGTTACTATATACAATTTAGTAGTTCCATCTGGTATGGATACTCCAAGACTTGTATATTCATCAGCCTCTTCCGCCTCTGTATCTTCTGTATCTTCTGTACCTTCAGTACCCTCTGTATCATCGGATGAAAGTATATAAACATCATAACTGCCAGTGCTATTTTTTCTTAATACTATATCCTCAAAAGAAAGTTCATTAGTTGTACTGTCCCAGCTAATATCCTGATTGGTTAGTTGACTGATGCTTGTACCATCTTTTATGGCATTTACTTCATTCTGCAGATCCGTAAAATATGCATTATTTTCACCTGCATATTCTTTATCGCTAGCTAATGATACTATTGTAGAAAGATCATCTAGATACGGTTCTAAAGTAGCTGGTGATTTTAGATTACCATTTTCATCAAAGTTACTGTCGGTGCTTTTTATTTGTTCAAGTTGAGTTTTTATATCGTTAAGATTATTATTATTATTACCTTTAAAACCATGTAAAACATTGCTCATGTTTGTCACAATTGACTCTGCATAATCAGTAAATGCAGAATCAAATTTCTCAGCATAAGATATATAGTTGTTATAAATTGAAGAATGTAATGCAGTATCATAACCGCTGTGTTTTACTCCATTATCATCTGTGCCGCCGTTAAACATTATTTCCAGTTGTTCCGGGGTATAGCCTGAATCAACATATATAACATTTCCGCTATCATCTGTTGACATAACAGGTACATTGCCATTAGGTGTCCAAAGAGATGTTTCTCCATCTTCTCCTACTATTTTTGTCTCTGCTGCTTTTGTTAATTCATCAAAGTACGTTGTAGTCTGTTCCAGACCGTAACTTGCCAAGAATTTATCCATATCACCATCTGCATTCATAAAATTCTTTGCATCTGTTTCAGACACAAGTAATTGCCCTGAAGCATTAACAAGCCCATACTGGTTGTTATATGGATTATAGGAAGTTAATGAATTAAACGTCAACTGCTGATAACTTGCATTATTATCAGCATCATAGTTTGTAAACATCATTTGGGCCTGGTTCAAAGCATTAACATAAGCTTCACTTACCTGTGAGCTTTCTGTAGCAAGACGCATCTTGTTATTGTTGATAATCTGGGCTCTAAGCTCGTTATCAGACATACGAGATGTGATTGATAATAATCTAGCTTGTCCTGCCGCCATTCCCATAGTTGACGATAATTCCTTTCGATTTCCTTAGTAACTTTCACTATGGTATATCGGACATTTTACAAAAAAACTTTAATAATGCATGAATATTTCGTTACAAATTGTAATATTTATATTTTTTTCAATTCTCTAGACAATCGTGTTAATTTTTTTTCATCGGTACCAATTCCGCATAAAAGCATGGTTGAAATGTTATTTGTTTTTTCATCCTCAATATTAAATTTTTCGAATAATATTTCTGACAGTTCATATCCGGTCATGCTTTTATGTTTTATGAGTATTTTTGTTATGTCGTCACCGCCAAATTCAATATTTTGTACTTTATTTTTTAGAGTTTTAATATTTTCAATAAGAGTATCCAGTTTTTTTCTTCCTCTTTTTGAATTTAAAAAATTTATATTTGCCTCAATACTTGCAAGGAGCGGATAAGAAGGAGAGGTAGTATTAATCATTGAAAGAGCATTTTCTGCGCTTAAACCGCAATTTACATGCAAAAGAGCCGTAGGGTTAAGCCCGCCCGCAGTTTTGTGAAGCGACTGAATTGTGAAATCCGCAATTTTTACGGCACTTTCAGGAAGTTTATCCGAAAAAGGATAAAGTGCACCGTGTGCCTCATCAACGATTAAATATGCATTATTTTTTTCGCAAACTTTTTTCAATGCTTTTATATCAGAAACAATTCCTTCATAAGTCGGTGATGTTATGATAACGGCCTTAACTCCTTTTATATCAATTACATCGGACGTGGTTTTATCCGGAATTCCCCATTCTTTTATTTGCGGCAGATTGTAATATACCGGTTCGCAGCCTGCAAGTTTTAGTGCGTTTAGATGTGACGGATGAGAGTTATCCCATATCAATACCTTATCCCCTTTTTGTGTGCAGGCAAGTACAGAAGCAATTATACCGCTTGTAGACCCGTTTGTAAGAAAATATGTGGCTTTCGTTCCATAAATGTTTTTTGCTTGTTCCTGAGCCTTCTGCAAAGCTGTCTGTGGATCATAAGCATCGGTTTCAGAGATATCATATTTATAAAATTGTCTGAATTTATGAAAAATAAAAAACTTTTGAGAATGTGACGGTGTCGTAAACAAAAGCTTTTTATTTTTTTTTCTTAATAAATTTACAAGGCTCATTGACCTGTTTTACCCTCTCCCTAACCCTCCCCCGAGGGAGGGGAATAATATTTGTAAGAGATTCCGAAATAAGTTCGGAATGACATTTATTAGAGCGGCTACGCTCTTCTTTAGTTAGGATTGCACAAATTTATGCATAGCCCGTGTTGCGGGTTGAGCGGCACGCTCATTTGTTGCGGATTTCTATGCTTCTTTTTGCACAGTATTGGATTAACGTCATTCTGTCTTTGCTGTCGTTATATTCAAACCTTCCGGAAATGGTGTATCCGCCGTTTTCGTTCTTCTCAATTCTTATAGGTAAAAAGAAGCATTCAACGGATTGTTCTTCTGACAACGGAAGTATAATTGAATATTTGCCTTCAATATTAATATTTTCATTTGTACGGCATTTCATACCGCCTGCAGAAATATCAAGAGTTGTTATTTTATGCGACATTCCATCGGCGTTTAAATCTAAGTTATACACATATTTAATACGCGTATATTGACGTCTTTGTAAAAATCTATGTTTTGCCGGGCTTGCTACTTTGATTTTATTCCCCTCAATAGTTTCCGGATAAGAATCAAAATATAATGTACCATGCGTAGTCTGTGTATAAAATTCACAATAGTTATGACGCATTATACCTTTTGGTTCATACTCAAGCTCAACAGTAAAATATCTGGGTTCAACGTCAATAACAGTACCCTTATTTGCACATTTGAAATCAGCGGGAACAACCGTAATTTTTCTGTCTTTTTCAATTAATTCTCTCATAAATTCCTCTTTCTTTAGATATATTCTACACTATTTTTAGTTGTTTGTCGATATGTTAAGAAAGAAAAGCCCTGATCATATGAGTCAGGGCCAAAATACTGAGCAATCAGAAGAGTTGAGGATTTACATTTATATAATACAGATTTTTATACCGCTTATCATTCAACTAAATAGCTATTATTTTTCGCAAAAAAATAGCCCCTAAGTATTAGGGACTACTTTTTTATTTTTTTATTATGTTTATTCCTTTAGGAAGGATTCATAATTTCTTGCCAGCAGGTGTGTTCTAACCTGATTTATTAAATCAAGCGCTACACCGACCATGATTATTAATGATGTTGCACCGATACCCTGCAAGGTTTTGATATTCGTAATATAACTTGCAAGTGACGGAACAAGTGCAATAATACCAAGTCCCATAGCTCCAATGAATGTTGTTTTTGTCAAAATTCTGTCAAGAGCTTCCGCTGTCGGTCTGCCGGGTTTGATACCCGGAATGGATGAACCGTATTTCTTTAAGTTATCTGCAATATCTTTAGGCTGCATATTCGGCATGATTGAAGCGTAGAAAAATGTTAGTGCAACAATCAGCAAGAAATATAATACGTAATAAGTTATACCATCAGGACTTAAAAATTGGTTTAACTGTATAACAACGCTTTTAACAGCCTCGTTTTTGAAATTAGCCTGCCCCACAAGACTTAAAACAGTCGAAGGGAAAAGCAAAATTGCAATTGCGAAGATAATCGGCATAACACCGCCGGGATTAAGTTTGAACGGTATAAATGAATTCATACCGCCGTAAACTTTGTTTCCGACCTGTCTTTTAGGATTAACAATAATAACTTTTCTTACAGCTTCTTGCATTATTACAATGAAAATCATTGCTGCAAAGAAAATTAAAAGTAAAACTGCCAAGCCTAACTGCATCATAGAATTGTTTGCAACAATCTGTGCTGTTCTTGATGCATAAATCGGAATTCCTGATAAGATACCGATAAAGATTATTAAGGAACCGCCGTTTCCGATACCTTTTTCAGTAATGAGTTCAGAAATCCACATTACAAGAACAGAACCGGCCGTTAACACTACAATTGAACTTATAAAGAACATTACAGGGTTAACGTTAGGCAATACCGCACCCGGTAGATGGTGCAGATATAACATAAAGATTAATGATTGGAAAACTGCGAGTACAACCGTGAACACACGAGTATACTGTGACAGTTTTCTTCTGCCTGCTTCTCCTTCCTCCTTCTGGAGTTTTTCCAGAGAAGGAATAACAACAGAAACAAGCTGGACGATAATTGATGATGTGATGTAAGGTCCTATACCTAATGCGAATATTGAAACTTTTCCAAGAGCACCGCCAGAGAACAAATCTAAAAATCCGATTATGTTGTTACCCTGAGCGATATTTTGGAAAATTTGGTTGTTAATACCGAATAAAGGCATCTGAACCCCGAATCTGAATGCGGCAATCATCAGGAAGGTAAACAATATTTTTTGTTTCAATCCGGAAGCATTCCACATTGATAATAAATCATCAGTTGTCGGCATTTTCATTTGTGGTGCCATTATACTAACTCAACCTTTCCGCCTGCTTTTTCGATTTTTTCTTTTGCTGATGGTGTTACATAACAAGCTTTTACAGTAACAGCACCTTTTAATTCGCCGTTACCTAAAACTCTTAAACCAACGCATGAAGGATGTACTCTGCCTGCTTCTTTCAAAATTTCAAGAGAAACTTCTTTCAAACCGTACTGAGCAATTCTGCCGACATTGATTTCAGCATATTGAAGCTGGTTGATAAGTTTAAAGCCTTTTAATTTTGGCATTTGTCTGTAACCCGGCATCTGTCCGCCTTCAAAACCTCTTTTTGCAGAGCTTCCTGAACGCTGGCCTTCACCGTTGTGACCGCGGCAAGATGTTTTACCTCTGCCTGATGAACGGCCTCTGCCTACTCTTTTAATTTTATGTGTTGAACCTTCTGCAGGTCTTAAATCTTCTAATGTAATTGTCATTTTAATTTCCTTTCTTATTACTGCGCCCAACATTAAACTATGTTTGGCTTGCTCGCTTTCACTATCGCCATAAGGCTGTACGCAATTATGCAGATTTTACTCAACAATTGTAACTAAGTGAGGTACTTTATTTACCATACCTAAAATAGTTGCACTGTTGTAGTGTTCTACAATTTGATTTTGTTTTTTCAAACCTAAACCGGCAACAACTCTGCGCTGTTTTTCAGAAGCACCGATAAGGCTGCCTGTAAGCTTGATTTTAATTTGTTTTAATTCTGTTTTTGCCATTTTATTTTTCCTTATATCTTATAATACGAAATTTGGTTAATATAATAAATAACCTGATTGGCTACGTGTGTAGCACCTAATTTAGTAATTCAGCCATTGTTAAGCCGCGTTTTGAAGCAACTTCAGAAAACGGAGTTAGTTTTTGAAGAGCATCTAATGTAGCATTTGCTGCGTTAAGCGGGGATTTTGAACCTAAAGATTTTGAAAGAATATTTTCAATACCTGCAAGTTCAAGAACTAAACGAACAGCACCGCCGGCGATAATACCTGTACCTTGAGAAGCCGGTTTAAGCATTACAGCACCTGCTCCTGAACGTCCTGTAATCGGGTGAGGAATAGTTGTTTTGAAAATAGGAACTGTGATAAGATTTTTTCTTCCGTCAGCAATTGCTTTTTGAATAGCAATAATAACTTCTGCAGCTTTAGCACAGCCTACGCCAACCTGTCCTTTTTTATTTCCTACAATAACAATTGCACGGAAACTTAATTTTTTACCGCCTTTAACAACTTTTGTTACACGGCTGATTTGAACAACACGTTCAACCCATTCTGATTGAGGTTTTTCTTCTGTTGTTTCGATTTTTTGTTTTTTGCCGCCTCTAGATCTTCTTTTAGAAGGTCTTTCTTCTTCAGCAGGCAATTCTTCAACTTTAACTTCTTCAACAACTTCTTCTGCCTGAGCAGTTTCTGTATCTTTAACTACATTATCTGCAGCAGCTTCTACGTTCATTTCGTCTTTGTTTTCTAAATCCATTGATTTTTACCTTTCATTTTAGTTTGAATTTTATATGTACTGAATATACCAAAATAAAGCTATTTAAAGCCTATGGTAAAATATTCGTGAGTAACTTTTCTGACAGAATATATAATAACAATAAAAAGATTATAATGCAAGTGCTTTGCAATCTTTTTATTTAATTTCTTAATTATCAGTTTTAAACTTATAATTTACCGCTTTTTACTTCATCTAAAAATTCATTAAAAGAAACTTTTTTTGCATTATTTTTTTCTAAAAAGTTTTTGAATTGAGGTAATTTTTTGTCAGCAAAATTTTTCATAACCAATGATCTGATTAAGTGTTTCGGACATTCTGAAACACCTTTGAAGATACTTTTGTTACAGGTAAGATAAGCGGGTAAAAAAGAAAATAGAAAGTCTTTTATAGTTTTACGCGTATATTTAGCCTTATCTTTGCCGGTCATTACAATTATCGGAAGCTGTTTTATTTTTTCAATATCAACCAAACCGTATTTTTGAGCATTTAAAAATGCCCATCTTGTAGATGTCCTTTCTTCTTTTCCAATTTTTATTAATGAATTTTGAAAAGCTGCATGGTGGAATGATTCTGCTCGGATAATTAAATTTTTCGAACAGAAATCTTTGAATTCGTTAACAAATTTTACATACTGTTCAGGTTTGCTTTCAACAATTCTTATTGAAGTAAACCCCGGATTATACCTATTTGGATTATTATAATTAACTGTTATCATAGCGAACAATTCTTTCTTTGTGAATTAATAAAACATCTAAAAAATTGTTTTGTTATTTCAAAATGTTTTCAAGAGTTTTAATCATACAAGATTTAAACCTATCACATTCGTCTTTGTTTTTTGCCTCAAATCTTAGAGTAAATACAGGTTCTGTATTGCTTTGTCTGATTAAAGCAAAACCTCCGTCAAAAACAATTCTCATACCGTCAAGAGTAATAATATCCTTAATATCAGAACCAAACATATTTCTATTTGCATCAACGCAATGTTTGAACTGTTCCAGAACTTCTTTTTTCTTTTCATTCGGGCAAGGAAATCTTACTTCTTCGGATGAACAGACATTGTCAAATGCTTTAAGCATATCGGATATTTTAAAATTTGGATTATTCTTTTTGTGTTTTGCAATAATTTCTATAATCCTGCATCCCGCATATATTGCATCATCAAATCCGTAATACCTGTCTTTGAAGAACGTATGTCCGCTCATTTCACCTGCAAGAATGGCCCCTGTCTCTTTCATTTTATCTTTAATATACCCGTGTCCCGTTTTACACATCACTGCGTTACCGCCAAGTTTATTTATTTCATCGTATAAAACTTGTGAACACTTGACCTCACTTACTATAGTAGGACAGGTACCGTTCTTTTTACAGTCGTTTATCAAATCCTGAGCATATATTAAAAGAAGTTTATCTCCTGTTAAAAATTTTCCATTTTCGTCCACAACTCCAATTCTGTCGCTGTCGCCGTCGTACGCAATTCCAAGGTCTGCTTTATTATCAATAACCGCTTTCTTTAAAGTATCCAGAGTTTTTTCAACACTCGGGTTGGGATGGTGATTAGGAAAGTTGCCGTCAGGTTCGGAGAATAATTCTATAACTTCACATCCCAATTCTCTGTATAGTTTTGGGCCTACTACACCGCCTGTTGCATTTGCACTGTCTACTACAACTTTTATTCCCGTACCTATTTTGCCGAATTTATGCTTCATTTCATTTATATACTTAGGAATAATATTGTATTCTTTAACCTTACCTGTATTGCTAAATTCCGGTTCAGCCTTTAAGATATCTGTAACATTAATTGGTTCAAATATTTTAAAAGTTTCTTCTTTTACTTCTGCAATTTGTTTTTCGGTAAGTGTACGTTTATTATAAGTCATTTTTAAGCCGTTATATTCTTTCGGATTATGGCTTGCAGTAATAATGAGGGCAGACGTAACATCTTTTCCTTCCGTAATTTCTTTTGGTAAACCTGCAGCTTCGCTGTAATAACCTATTGGTGTAGGTGCGAGGCCTAAATTAACAACATTGGCTCCGGTCGATATGATACCTTTTTCTAAAGCCTTTTCAAGCACAGGAGAATGCAATCTTGCATCACGGGTAATTGTTATCCACATATCAGATTCCGGTTTCGAGGTCTGTTTTTTTAGCCATTCAACAAATCCGCGTCCTGTATTGTAAAATAATTCTTCAGTTATATCTTCACCGTATATTCCGCGAATATCATTTTTACCGAATGCGTGTTCATATTTTTTCATATTAAGTCTCCCCTAGTTTATTATTGTATAATTATAGCATGAAAAAATTTCTTGAAAAATTCTCTAACAGCGAAAAATTCGCCGGTTGGGTATTTATTCTGCCGGCCTTGGCAGGAACATTTATTTTTATTATTATTCCTGTAATTTGTTCTTTTGGGCTAAGTTTTACTAAGTGGGATTTGCTAAATCCTATTAAATTTGTGGGATTGGAAAATTACAAATTATTATTTCAAGAACAATTATTTTATAAAATATTATTAAATACAGTTATTTTTGCCATGTCTACATCAATTTTGGGCGTTATAATTCCGTTAATTTTAGCCTGTATTTTAAACTCTAAAATAAGAGGCTCGGAATTTTATAAAACTGCATATTTTCTTCCGTTCATTACACCTATGATTGTAATAGGTGTTGTATGGGAATGGATATTTGACCCTAATATAGGAATACTTAATCATTTATTAAATTTACATATAAACTGGCTTTATGATACTCATTTTGCAATGCCTGCATTGATAATTGTTTCAGTATGGAAGCTTATAGGATACAACATGGTGATATTTTTAAGTTCCTTGAGTACAATATCACAAAGTATGTTTGAGGCTGCTAAAATTGACGGTGCAACTCCGGCTCAGACTTTTATTAATGTAACTGTACCGCTTCTGTCACCAAGCATATTTTTCGTCGTAATAATTACGGCCATAAGTTCATTTCAGATATTTGATTTAATATATTTGATGACTCAGGGTGGACCTTTGGACAGTACAAATGTTCTTGTATATTCAATATACAAAAATGCTTTTGAATATTTTAACGTAGGCAAAGCTTCCGCTATTGCCTACGTTTTATTCATAATTATCCTCGTATTAACTCTTTTCCAATGGTCATTGCGTAAAAGACTTGTATACAATGAAGATTAAACGTTTATATCTGATGTATAATTTTTCATTATATCATTTGCAGATATGTTTTCTTTGACATTCCCGCCTATGAGTTTTCTAAATTTTGCACCTAATGTGCCAAGATCTAAAATACCATTGAATGATGCCTCTGCTGGATTTTGTGCGGTCGAATTATATACAGATTTTTTACCCATTGTAAAATTTGAGAATACATGTCCGTTGTTTGCACCGTGCACAATTAAAATATCGCCTTCGTTAGCTTTTTTAATATTATTCAATGCACTATCAAGTGCTCTTAGCTGTTTGGTATTTGCAGCATAGTCAACAACTTCTTTAAAAGCTTTGTTAGGGATAAATTTTGCAGTAAATGCGGGGTGGTTACATTTTTTAGAAATTTCCATTATTGCCTCCTTATTTTGTATTGATATTTAAAAGCAGTAAAAATTTTTTTTGCTAAAAAATAAATTTTTGTAACAAAAATCATGATTTATTTAAAGAAAAAGTATATATATACCGTTATAAATCATGAGCAAGGGAGTGTATATTATGTATGATGATTTAAGAAATGAAAAAATTGTTATTGAAATAATCAATCTTGTAGATGGTATTGAACAGTTTGAAAATGATGTAGATGCGTATTGCGCCTTTATGAAAGAGGTTATTTTGAATACATCAGGACTTAATTAGTAATGTTGATAATTGTTTTATATTCAAAAACCTGCTAAATTAAATTTGTTATGAAAATAGTAATTATCGGAGGCGTAGCCGCAGGCGCAAAAGCTGCGGCAAAATCACGCAGGGAACTGCCTGACGCTGAAATTAATTTATATACGGATGATACGCACGTTTCATATTCAGCCTGCGGACTTCCCTACTATATTGAAGGGAATTTTGAGGACTACAAATTGCTTCTTGTCCGTTCGCCAGAGGAATTTGAAGAAAAAAATATTCATATCCACTTGAGGCACAGAGCAGTAAAAATTATACCTGAATCAAAGCAGGTGCTTATTCAGAATTTGGACTCCCAAAAAGCTTTCTTGACGGAATATGACAAATTGATAATTGCAACCGGTGCAAGACCGATTGTTCCTAAGATTAAAAATGTAAACCTGCCTAATGTTTTTACATTGAGAAAAATTGAGGACGGGATTGCTATAAAAGAAAAAGCTCTTAAATCAAAACATGCAACAATTGTCGGAGCCGGTTATATAGGGATAGAACTTTTAGAGGCATTTGTCCGGCAAAATTTGCATGTTACTGTTTGTGAATATTCCCCGCAGATTGTGAATTTTTTTGATGAGGATATGTCAAAGTTAATAGAAGAACAGCTTAAATCTATAAGCAACGGCAGATTTGATATATATACCTCTGAACTTGTAACTGAATTTTCCGGGGATGCAAACGGTATTAATGGAGTACAGACAGGTTCCGGCAGAGAATTCCAAACTGACCTTGTCGTTTTGTGTGCCGGAGTTACTCCAAATGTAGAAATTGCAAAGGAAGCAGGAATAGAACTTGGTATTACTGGTGCAATAAGCGTTAATGATAAAATGGAAACAAGTATAAAGGATATCTATGCCTGCGGTGACTGCGTAGAATCAAATCTTGTTGTCAGCAATACAAGAATATGGATGCCGCTTGGTTCAAATGCTAACAAACAGGGCCGAACCGCAGCAATTAACGCCTGCGGTGGAGATGATAAATTTGGCGGTGTTCTTGCATCTGCTGTTACAAGGTGTTTAAATCTTACAATGTCAATGACCGGATTAACTCAAAAAAAAGCTCTGGCACTCGGTTATAATCCTGTTTCAGTTACAGTAACCAAAAATGACAAGGTAGGCTATATGCCTGATGTGAACAATATAACATTAAAACTTATTGCCGATTATGACAGCGGACAAATTTTGGGAGCACAGGCCGTCGGGGCAGGAGATGCGGATAAGAGGATTAATGCTCTTACGGCTGCGCTGCTGGCTAAAATGTCTGTGGCAGAATTCTACAAAAATGATTTAACTTATGCGCCGCCGTATTCTCCGACAATTGACCCTCTTTTGAATGCAGCCCAAATTCTTGCAGGGAAAATTAAGCCAAAAGTTTAGCAATATATTTTGCTACCCCTTCTCCCATGGAAAAGCAGCTTCCCTGTACTCTTAATGCCCCCTGAGATAAGAAATCCGCAGAAAGGCATCTGCCGGCGACAAAAAGATTGTCAATATCCGCAGACATAAGGCTTTCAATAGGCAATTGGTAATCCTGAACCTTTTCTAGTCTGCTTTCTGTTCTTTTATTAGAATGTACATCCACAGGGTAGTCGGATACTACAACAGGATGCTCAAACTTTTTGCCTGATCTCAAGTCATCTATTGTATATACATATTTCCCTTTAATTCGGCGAGATACCCGAACTCCAATCATGTCGGCCATATTTGAAATATATGAATTTTCAAATCCAGGGAAATATTCGCGGCAAAACTGCAGATATCTGTATATGTTCTGTCTCGCAATCAAAAGCGCCTTTGATATGCTCTTTACCTCAAGTGAATTGTTGTAATCTATTATGCGCGGGCAGTTAAAAGCCACAGTATCCGGCATTCCGGGCACAGTAAATATTTGAAAATAGTTTGTATCATACCTTTTTAATATCCCTTTTTTTACAGCGTCCTTAAATAAAGGTTCCAGCGCCCATTTTTTATCTTTATCCCAAGTATAAGCAGTAGAAAGATGTATATACCCGTCAATTTCTTCAACAACAGTAACGTTTCTGTCCTTGTCAAAATCCTTCAGCCATTCGGAAAACTTTTTCAAATTAATCCCACCCATCATAAAACGCAAAGTGACAGGTTGAAATTCATGATCTTTTTCCAAAAAATTACAATTACAAATTTTTCCGACAACACAATTTCCTGTTGCATCAATTACATATCTCGCTCCGACAGATACCGATAATTTTTTAACTTCCAACTCTATCTCATCGTTATATGCCGATAATATTTCTTTGGTTATTTTAATACGTTTAATCCTATTATCTTCTATTTTTATACCCAAAATATTTGTATCAAAGAAAATTTCAACCCCTGCTCGCCTCATTAAGTTATCCAAAGCTATTTTTGTAATTTCAGGGTTGAACCAGGCCGGATTATTTTGAAAAGTTGTCTGTCCGCCGAGCTTTTTACATTCTTCGATTAAAGCATTTCGAAAATCAGTATTTATCTGATTATTTCCTGATTTCATAACCGGAATAACAAGTCCTGAAGTTATTGTTCCGCCAAGATGAATATTTTTTTCAATAATTAATGTTTTTAAACCGAGCATCCCTGCAGTATAAGCTGCTGCACAACCTGCAGTTCCGCCGCCAACAACTACAACATCATATATCATATTTGCTTCCCTTTCTGAAAGATTTAATATATTTTGAACTTGATATTAAGTTTGAATTTTTTACGTCTATTTCATGCTGCTTTATAATAGCCTCGTTAGAAGCGTTTAAATTTTCATCACGATAAAATATACCTGCTTTAGTTTTCATAAGCCCTAAATCGAATTCTGAGAGTTCGTTAACTATTAGATCTTTATTTTTAACTGCAACCGTACCTGTAAATTTATTTGCGGTTTTAGAAAAGATTTTCCCGACATAAAATCCGGCATTGATAAATGCGCTGCGTACAGCAGAAGAATTTGAATATGTAAGAAGCATTCCGCTATTATCAAGACGTTCATATAATAATTTAAAAAAATCAACAGTCCATAAACATGGGCACTTTGCGGGTGTAAAAGCATCCAAGAATATATAATTATATATATTGTTATCTTTAATAATAGTGTTTCTAGCATCATCAATATCAAGCTTAAAATTAAAACTCAGTAATTTATTGGTTCTTACCACCATTTTATAACTATAAGAAATATACTTATAATATATATTATGTAAGAAACAATTTATCACCTCCAAAGGAGTAGATTTATACCTTTTTAATTTTAAAAACCTGTATAAATCGATTAGAGTACGGTCAAAAAATTGAGAATATTTTTTTGAAAAAAGAATGCTTTCTGTTTCACAATCAATATTATTTTTAAGCTTTTCTAATAATAAAATAGATACCTCTTTTTTTAATTTAAAATTTGAAGCTGTTTTCCCTGATAACATTTTTTTGATTTTATCTTCATTAAAATTTAATTTGTTATTATTTATATTATTTTTTTGAGTAATAAAAAATGGAGACAAATTTGCCAAAATTTTATCTTTGTCTATAGCATGTATAAAAACTTTATATTTCTTGTTATTGGTATATAACTGCCCGTTATAAAATAAAGATTTTTTGTTTTCATTATTATTTGTATGTATCGTTTCGGTATATAGAAAATCTAAAAAATAATTTAAAAAACTTTTTGAGTTATAACCAATTCCATAACAAATATCCAAAATTTTTATTTCAGAATTTTTTTTTAAAAATTCATTTAAGTTGGCGGGAAAGATAAATTTTTCATAAGCCTCGGTAAGTGCGCCGTAAGTTGAGTGGTAGATGTCATCAGCTTCAGGAGAATACAAACCTACCGAGCCATCATTTGTAAAATATGGATATAATTCATACATATTACTATTATATAGCCGTATTTTTACAGTTCAAATTATTTAAATATCTTCATTATTAGCATTTTTTAATGTTTTTGCTATAATATAATTGTATAAATGAGGGAAATATGAAAATAAGTGTAAAAGTACCCGCTACAACCGCAAATTTAGGCCCTGGATTTGATTGTTTAGGGATGGCTTTGCCAATATATAATACAATTACGATTGAAGAAACTGTACTGCCTGGTACTGGAATAGAAATTAATGTAATAAATAATGATGACAGTGCTGATGCCCTGATGCTTGAACATATTCCTATGGACGAAAACAGCATTATTTATAAGGCTGTAGAGCTTTTATATAATTCAATAGGGCAGACTCCAAGCGAGCTTAAAATAACTGTTCAGGGACAGATACCTATAGCACGCGGGTTAGGGAGCAGTGCGGCAGTAATTGTCGGAGGATTACTAGCTGCTAATGAGTTGCTTGGTCATCCTGCAGATGAGGTTGCCCTATTATCAATTGCAACTGAAGTTGAGGGACACCCTGATAATGTAACACCGGCTATAGTCGGCGGGTTGGTGCTAACTTCTCAGGAAGACGATGGTAGCGTTGTGTACACAAAACTTAATTGGCCTGATGAATGGAATATTACTGTTTGTATCCCTGATTATGAACTATCTACTGAAATTTCTCGCTCGGTTCTGCCTAAAGAAGTTCCGATGCAGGATGCAATTTTTAACGCTAAGCGTTTGGGGATGTTTGTACAGGCTGTTAATACTAAAGATGCCGAGTTAATGAAACTTGCTCTGCAAGACCGATTACATCAGCCATACAGGATGAAGCTAGTTCCCGGATTGGATAAAATAGCAGAAAATCTTAAACATGAAGAAGATGTTCTGGGGTGTGTTTTAAGCGGTGCAGGCCCCGCAATTATTGTAATCTCACAAAAAAATAATCTTGATAAGATTAAAACAATAGTCAAAAATACCTGGGAAGAGATGAATGTCAAGGTTAATATACTGACACTTCCGGTAGCAAAAGATGGTGCACTAATTATAAATAATGAAAATTAAGCATTAAAAAAGGCTCCCTGTAAAAGGGGAGCCTCTATATCTGTTAGCCTTGACCGCCTGTGTAATCCGGTACGGCATTTTTTGCGCCGTCCTGTTCTTCTTTCTTTTTGGCTTCGTATTGACCTTTGGCAAGTTCAAGTCGTGATTCAAGATTATCTTTTTGCGTTTCTAACTCTTCCTGTAAAGCTTTTAATGGCTCAAGCTGAGCGTCCCTCATAATATCAAACTGCTCAGCCATCATTGTTTGCTGCATCATCATCTGTTGTTGAAGTGATTGTGTGCCCCACAAATAATTGTTGTATGAATTCATATCAGATTGATTTACACCAGACATCATACCCATTCGAACCTGGTTAAAGACATTTGAATTATACATATTGTACATACGTTCTTGACGCTGCAGGCTTTGTTCCATATCACCAACTTGTTTGGTAATACGGTTATAACGGCTTGTTACGCTTGTCAACTGCCATTGTAGCTGTCTGACAAGTCGCCCGGCCATTAATTTACCATATGCGCCTGATAGGAAACCCATGTCTTTATCCTTTGTGTTTAGTCCTCGTAAATATATAAAGTATATCTTTATTTGAATATTGCCTTTATAGGAGATTTTTTTACATTTCTTAACAAAAAATTTACAATTATAAACACCATTACAATTGCATGATTTTTTAATTTTTGATAAAATTTTTCAGAGGAGAAAATATGCTAAACAAACGCTTTTTTACAGGAAAAAATATTATTTTTGCAGGTTTGGTAATCATACTTTTGCTTATTCTTCCGAAGATTATCGGAGTGTTAATGCTATTTTTCGGAGCTTACGTAATTGCCTGCGCACTTAATCCTTATGTAACAAAATTAATGAAAAACATGAACAGAACAACTGCTTCATCAGTTGTTTTAATGGCAAGTATTCTTGGAATTGTAGCATTATTTATTCCTATATTTTTTGTTGCATACAAAGAAATTAAAACTTTTTTGTTAACACTTCCGGAAAAAATTACAGATGTTACAAATTTTCTCCTGAACACTGAATTTATGGGGCATAAAATTCCGGAAATGTTTGATCCCGGAACAATTTTAGGGAGTTCTTCCTCATTTGCAAAAGGTCTGGTTGACCAATCATGGAGCTTTACTGTCGGCATATTCCAGCTTTTAATGGTATCTGTTGCACTTACCATGATAGTCTACTATATACTGGCAGATAAAGCTTATTTGAAACAAAAATTTCTTGAATTTTTCCCTCCGGATTTGAAAGAGAAAGCTTCTGATATTTTAAGTAACATCAGCAACAAGGTCGGCGGCTACGTTAGAGCCCAAATTTTATCTATGGCAGCAGTAGGCGTTATGATGGCGATAGTTCTTGTTATCCTTGGCATTGAATATTCAACACTACTAGGTTTAATATCAGGCATTTTAGATATAATTCCTATTTTGGGCCCGACAATTGCACTTGCTATAATTATTCTTGTTGCATATCCTGTAGGAATAATTAAAATTGTCTTAATTATTGCGGGATTTCTGCTAGTACAGCAGATTTCAAATTACGTAGTAAGACCGGTCTTATTCGGAAAATTGATGGAATTACATCCTCTGATGATTTTTTTATCCCTGTTTTTAGCGGAACAATTTTTAGGTTTTTGGGGAGTAATTCTTTCCCCTGCAATTGCGGCTACCGTTTGCGTATTAATAGATGAACTATATATAATACCAATGAATTTAAAGGCAAAAGAACCTGATGAATCATAAAGAAACTTTTTTGTACAAAAGAAAACAAAATAATAACAATGATTTTGTCATGTGGATGGCCTTTCCCGGAATATATTCATTTTCAATGTCATCACTCGGTTATTTATGGATGTTCAAAACAATAGATATGATTGATGGAGTTAACATTGAAAGAATTTGCTCGGATACGGAAAAAACAGTATTTAATATTAAAGATGTAAATTTGTTTGGTTTTTCCTTTTCTTTTGATATGGACTTTTTAACTATATTTTCAATGCTTGAAAAGTACAACATACCATTAAAAGCAAAAGAAAGAACCAATGAACCGCTAATTTTCGCGGGTGGGCCCGTTGTGACGGCTAATCCAGAACCGTATAAAGAATTTTTTGACTTTTTTATAATCGGTGACGGAGAAGAAGTTAACCTTACTGCTGTAAATATTTGTAAAAAAGTTCGTGATAAAAATTCTGCTCTGAAACTTTTATCAGAAATTGGAGGAATTTATGTCCCGAAATATCCAAAAAAAATAAAAAAATTGACAAAAAAATTATCTGAATGCATCTACACCCCTATTATAAGTGAAGACGCTTTTTTTAAAAATACATTTATACTTGAAATGTCGCGAGGATGTGCAAATCGCTGCGGATTCTGCCTTGCATCATACCTAAATTTACCGCTTAGATGCGTACCTTATGCAGAGCTTATCAGGACAATTGATTTAGGGCTTTCAAATACTGCTAAAATTGCACTGCTTGGAGCACAAATAAGTGCACACCCCCACTTCCATGATGTATGTAAATATATTTATGAAAAAATTAAATCGGGACAAAAAATAGATATGAGCGTTTCTTCATTGAGAGTTGATGCAATCACTCCGGATGTTGTTCAAACACTGGTTGCGGCAGGGCAAAAAAATTCAACTCTTGCCATTGAAGCGGGAAGTGAAAGACTAAGAAAAGTTATTAACAAAAATCTGACTGAAGATAAAATTTTCGCGGCCGTAAAAACTGCAAGAGAAAACGGCTTGCGAGGTCTTAAATTCTATGGAATGATAGGTTTACCGACGGAAACGCGGGAGGATTTACAAGCAATTATAGAACTCGGGCGAAAAGTAAAACTTGAAAATAAAGGATTTGATATATCGTTCGGATTTTCAAGCTTTGTGCCAAAACCGAACACTCCGTTCCAGTGGTGCGGACGTGAAGATACAAAAACGCTTGAAGAAAAATCTGCTTTTTTGAAAAAAGAATTACATAAAATCGGAATAACTTCTAATATTTCAAGTATTAAGTGGGATTACTGGCAGGCAGTTTTATCCCGAGGAGATGAAAGTTTAAATGACTTTGTTCTGGAAGTTTATAAAACGGGCGGTAAGCTTGGATCATTTAAAGCCTCTGCAAAAAAATTAAATATTAATACCGATTATTTTGCACTTGAAAATTATGAATTAGACAAGCCACTGCCATGGGATTTTATTGAAATAAATCCCGGCAAAGATTTTCTGAAAAGTGAAAACCAGCGTTTACTAAATATTGCTACATAGGTGTATAATCACAGTAAACAAGACTTGACCATTTTTCATAATAACTAATCTGGGTTGCACTGCCTGATTTCACATAAATACGGCTCAATGAACTGTGAGGAATATGTAAAGCAAGACATATTGCTGCTTTAATTATATCCTTATGAGTAACAATGATAATTCTGTTGCCTAAATTTTCCTCTATAATTCTATTTAGGGTAACTTCAACTCTATTAATAAAATCAGTTATACTTTCCGCATCTTCAGGAGTAGCAATCTCCGGAGAGTTAATTAAACGTTCGAGCATATCAGGGCATTTTTCATATAGCTGTTCATAAGTCATGCCATTAAAACCTCCGCATTTACGCGGATGTAAATCCTCAATTACCTGAAAATCCTGTTTGTAAACTTTTGCAACCATCTCCGCGCTCTGGCGTGAACGAACCGCAGGTGAAGAGTAAATAACACTGTTTTTTATGCCTCGTCTTTTTATAAATTCACATATTCTTTCAATTTCTTCCTGCCCTGCATCGCTTAGCGGCGGGTAGTTCTCTGAATCGGTTAATCTGTCATCCTCACTATATATAGTTGCTCCGTTACAAATAAAAGTTACTTTACATTTTCTGCTGAAATACATAATAATTTACCTCATTTTCTTTATTATAACACTATTTTGTAGTATAATCAAGAAAAAAGGAGTCTATTATGAGAGGAAAAGCTTTTAAATTCGGGGACAATATTTCAACTGATCACATTGCACCGGGCAGATTATTCCATTTACGTTCTAATTTACCGGAGTTTGCAAAGCATGTTCTGGAAGATGCAGATCCGTCGTTTGCTTCTTCTATGAAAAAAGGAGATTTCGTTGTAGCAGGGTCTAATTTTGGGCTCGGTTCTTCACGGGAGCATGCCCCTCAAATTATTAAAATTGCAGGCGTAGGAGCTGTTATTGCGAAATCTTTTGCCAGAATTTTTTACAGAAATGCGATTAATATAGGACTTTTGGCAATAGAAGCTGATACTGATGCAATTGATGCAGGCGATGAACTTGATCTGGATATAGAGAAAGGTATTTTAACTGACATAACAAACGAAGCAATAATTCCAATTGAACCATTGCCGCCTGTAATGATTAAATTACTGCAAGATGGCGGGCTCGTTGAACATATTAAGAAAAACGGTGATTTTAAATTGACATAAAATTACCATTCGCGCAGGCTATTAAGAGCGCTTACTGCAGACGCGAAATTTCTGTCTTTCAAGATAACATAAGTATTATTGAGTGGGTTAATAATACAGGCAGTTTGTCCGCAGCGCTTAAAAAATTCTGCCATATTTGAATAGTCAGAAGCTTTTAGCCTTTGATTGTTACATTCTTCCAGACTATTACAAATTTTTTCCGGACCTGTGACACCAACTCTCAAATTTTTTAATTGATAAGAGGTTATTGCAAAGTTATTATAATAATCTCGATTGTCATCTGTATTTAAGTAATCAGTCATTCTTAAGTGAAAATCTTCTGAAAGGTTTTTATCATTACCTGAGGGATCGTATAAATAAAATACAGCCTTTTTATTTGAATCAAATATATTCACCCAGGTATTCGAGCTGTAAACTCCTCTCAAAACTGTTTCTGGAATTGTCCGCGGTCTGTAATTTTTATATGATACGACCTCACGGGATGAAGAATTATCAGAGCTTAAAATACGAGCCCTGTCACCAACCGTTGACGAATTTTTAGAAAGGTTATATACAGTTTTCTGATATGAATCATTGAAATCACGCAGAGAAAACCCTTTTAGAAAGCCCGAATAATACCCGAACCCGAGCAATACAATAACACACAGTATAAAGCTGCCTGCTTCTTTTAATTTGTCCTTTATCTTTTTATCCATTAAAAAGCTCCTCTATATACGCCAATTATATAGCATTATTAAGTTATTTGCAATATTTGTTGACAACACATTTTGGCTGTAGTTAAATAAAAATACGCACTTGCCGAATTTTTGTATTAAAAATTTGCTGTTTGTGCGGGTAAAGCAGGAACGTAGGGACGAAATTCGTTCGGCAGTTCCGGTTAAAATCAGAATGCGTAAGGGTTTTAGATTTTAATCTTTACCGATGTAGAAAAAAGAAAAAGGAGAAATTAAATGCCTACAATTAACCAGCTTGTTCGTAGAGAACGTAAAAAGCTAACCGACAAAACAAAATCTCCTGCTTTGATGGATTGTCCTCAAAGACGTGGAGTATGTACAAGGGTTTACACAACAACCCCTAAAAAACCAAACTCAGCACTTAGAAAAGTTGCAAGGGTTAGATTGACTAACGGATTTGAAGTAACTTCATATATTCCGGGTATCGGCCACAATCTTCAGGAACACAGCGTTGTCCTTATCAGAGGAGGAAGAGTTAAAGACCTTCCTGGTGTAAGATACCACATCGTAAGAGGCACTCTGGATACTGCAGGTGTTGCTAACAGAGCACAAAGCAGATCTAAATACGGTGCTAAGAAAAATGCTAAAGGAGGTAAGAAATAATGTCTAGACGTTCTAAACCGGCTAAAAGAATACCTTTAGCAGATCCTGTATACAACAGCGTTGATATTTCTAAATTTATTAACAGAATTATGAGACGCGGTAAAAAATCACTCGCTGAAAAAATCTTCTATGCTACTTTGTTAAAGATAGAAGAAAGAACCGGCGAGAAACCGCTTGATATTTTCCAGAAAGCTATGACTAATGCTACACCGCTTTTGGAAGTAAAAGCTAGACGTATCGGTGGTTCAACTTATCAGGTGCCTATTGAAGTGAAGGCTGACAGAGGATTTGCTCTTGCTTCTTCATGGCTTATTGAAGCTGCAAAAAAACGCGGCGGAAAATCATTCATTGATAAATTAACTAATGAATTAATCGATGCTTCAAACGGTTCGGGTTCTGCTTGCAAAAAACGCGAAGACACCCACAAAATGGCTGAAGCAAACAAAGCTTTTGCTCACTACAGATATTAATTTTATCTGCAGTCAGCTTAAAAGTCTTATAAAAGAGGAACTAATATCAGTTCCTCTTTTATTTTAATATTTTTAAATCTTCTGCAGGTGTAGTGATTGGATAAATATCATAATCTTTATTAAAAGCCGATAAAACAGAGGGGTTAATTAGTGTGGGCGGACAGTCCGATAAAAATATATTTTTTGCACCTTCATTTTTAAGATTAATTATATTTGAAAAGGAATTTACATCGCATTTGGTCATAAAAAATGCTAATTTTTCGGAATTAATCGGGATACGTTCAAATATTTTTTGAAGAACCCCGTAAATTTGAGCATAATCATTTCCTAAATTTATTTCCATGACATTATCTAAATTGGGGTTATTAGCAAGAGTTATCGCATAAGTGCTATTCGGTATTAAACTGAACATCTTTTTAAAGTAATCATTATTGCTGGTATTTAGAGATGAATGACCAATTATCAACAAATTTTTAAAATCTTCGTTTAAAATTTTATTTAAGAAATTATTTAAATTATCCTCGCTAAAACCTACTTTGATATTCTTTCTTTGCTGCCCTTTTGCAAACCCTTTTGCCTGCAGAGCAGATTCAATAAGAGGGAAAAAATCATTATCAGTAATTTTTACAACACCTTTAGGAGCAATATCGTCTGTTGTAAAGAGCCGGCCTCTATATAAATATTCTATGTTCTGAGCTTCATTTTTTGTTAATAGAATGGCTCCGGGAAATGTAGCAAAGTCAAGAATAGTGTTGAATACTCCGGTACCGAAATGACCTTTTAAATTTTTGCACGATTTAAAATAAGGAAAAGCGTGAGCAATTAATAAATTACCGTTTGTATAGACATCAATATCATAACTCTTAACAAAATCCAGAACATTTTTTAAATCATTGAGATTAGAGCCTGAAACAAGTATTGCTTTATTTGGACTGGTAGATGTTGAAACTTCGGTTTCCTGTATTTTCCCAAAAGCATTTTCTTGTGAAATTTTTAAAAGCTTCAGCAGTTCCACATCTATCTTTGAGAGATTTTCCGTATATTTTTTTACCGTTTTCGAATCAATCTTAGACGAGTTAAATATATTTAACGCCTCTAAAACATTGTCTGATGCGTATTCACATGAACAATCATAATCATAAAGTGATATCAAATTTGTACACACACTCTTTATAACGGAATGCAAAATTTCAGCACCATATTTTTTATTGGAATTTAATTTTTTATATTTGGCAAGAAATTCTTTATCACCTTTTTTAAGAATACCAGACAGATTAGTTTTTGGCGACAGCTTTAACAAATTTTTCAAATCTTGTGACTGTTCATCTCTTTCCCTACAATTTTGAAGATAATCCTTCCTTAAAAAAATCAGATTTTCGTACTGTTTTGAAAATATATTTAAAATTTGATACTCTGAAAAATCTTTAGCTGCATCAAGGAGTGCAAGCTGAGAAATAACTGAGCGGGTAATTGAATCATTAGTTATGTTAAATTCCTTTAACTTTAAAAGATAATATGCAATTTGACGCAAAAGTATAAGCATGACCTCCTGCATTGATGACACTGCCGGCGATATAGAACAGGCGCCTCGTGAAACACAATCATTATATTCATAACTGTTTGATGAATTGTAGAACATACATTACACCATGCTTTCTGCGTATTTAATTATGTCATCTGATTCGTATAAACCTTCATTTTTCTCTGTATCGTATAAAAAAGGAACCTGTTCATATCCGCCAAGTTTAATAAGTTGTTCTCTGTTTTCTTTATCGCCGATATTTTTTTTATTATATTTTATTGAATTTTCATCAAAATAATTCATAACCTTACTGCAATATGGACAGGTTTCCAATATGTATAAATCAAACATTCACTTATCTCCTTTTATGTACATTATAAAAATTCTCTAACAAATATAAATTGCCTCATTATCCAATAAACAGATTATACAATTGCATAAGAATATTTTTTATATTAAACTAGTCAATATGAAAAATATATTATTCGTCTTTGGGACACGACCGGAAGTTATAAAACTTGCTCCTGTCATGATAGAACTAAAAAAATATCCCGATAAATATAATGTTATAATTTGTAATACAGAACAGCAAAAAGAGTTATCAAATCAAACTCTTGCATATTTTGGTCTAAAGGCGGATTTAAATCTTGATTGTATGCGCCCAAATCAATCTCTTTTAGAAGTACAAACGAGAATATTAACAGCCCTTGATAAAGTTTTTGACAATTATAATGTTGATGCGACTGTTGTCCAAGGGGATACAATGACAGTTTTATGCGGTGCTCTGGCAAGTTTTTACAGGAAAGTGCCCGTATATCATGTTGAAGCTGGATTGCGCTCCTATGATATATATGAACCTTTTCCTGAAGAAGTTATGCGCCAGATGACAACAAGAGTAGCAGAATTAAACTTTGCGCCTACAGAAAAAAACAGGCAGGCGCTTTTAAAAGAAAATATTAGCGATAAAAAAATATTTGTTGTCGGGAATACCGTTATAGATGCTTTATTTTGTTTATCTGATGCAACTCTTAACAGTGCTGAAAAATATTTTACTGATTTAGGAATAAACATTAATGAAAAGCTTGTATTAATTACCGCACACAGACGAGAAAATCATGGTGAAAGAATTGACCGAATTTTGGATGCTATTGAATTTCTCTTAAAAAAATATAATGACCATACATTTATTATTCCGGTTCATCCTAATCCTAATGTTAAGGACAAAATCCATGGCAGACTTGAAAAATATGAAAATGTCAAACTTTTAAAACCGCTTGACTACCCTTATCTTGTGTATTTGATGAAAAATGCTAAATTGATACTTACCGACTCGGGCGGAATACAGGAAGAAGCTCCGTCATTTGGCTGCCCGACTCTTGTAATGCGTTATGAAACAGAGCGTCAGGAAGGTATTGATGCAGGTGTTTCTGTTTTAGTAGGCGCGGACTATGACAAAATAATTTCTTATAGTGAGGCTGTATTGTCAAAAACAAAAAAAGAAACAAGATTAAAAGCACAAAATCCATACGGAGACGGAACATCTGCTCAAAAAATTTCAAAAATCATTGAAAAACATTTGTTGAATGACAATATATAAATCCTAAATTACTTTTCAAATCAAACTTTCGTAATAGTATTAGCGTAATTCCTTAATGTTTCGCCTTTAAGAACATGTTTTTTATAGCTCTTTAATTTATAATTTATATTTGGCATAGAAGAAACTTCCTTTTGAAAATTTCTGTATAAAGCCATTTCTCGTTCTTTTATTAACTCTTCACGTGTTTTTTGTTTTGGGCGCTTTTTAGCCGAACGCATAACAGAAAGCAGTATGAGAATTGAAACTATACTCCATAAAACTTTTCCTTCGCTTGCTCTGCTTACAACGGTAATTGGAGAAGCATCGGGAGTCTCAAGAATAACATTTGCTTTTGAGATTCCTGTTGCATCAAGATAAATCTTTATATCATTATTTCCTACACTTTGAACGGCTACCCCGTTAATGTTTGAAGTATTTTTATAAAGTGTATTAATGTCGGGTGATTGTTCAACCCCTTTCATGTAAATAACAATTTTATCAGGCGATTCAATCTCTTTACGAACTTTTGCAATTTTATCCGTGCGCAGAATAACAGACATTTGCCCGTCGTTATTTTCAATTACGACGGAGTTTAGAAAATTATCCGAAGCGCATGCCGATAATCCCATAAAAATAACCAATATAAGAATAATCTTTTTCAACATATCCTTTTAATCCTCTACATTTATACATTACTGTATATTCTGTAAATAAGCATCAATCGGTAGTTTTAAGTATATAAATCGATAGGTTGATATCTTTATTAAGTATTGTAACAAAGAAAAGCCATGCTGAAATAAGGTAAAAAAATTTTTGTTTATATAAATGTAAGACACGAGAACGAGGAGTTTGATAATGAACGGTATTTTAGCAAAAACTTCAGAAGACAGAACAAATAATATAAGAAGTACAAAACCGGCAGAATCAGTAGAAACAGCAGGTTCATTGGCAATGAATGTATTTCATAGTCTGTTTGAAACTAATTCTTACGATGAATTTTCAACCAGCAATCCTTTTGCAGTAGATTATTCTCAGTATTCAGATGCCGGTGAAACAGTTGCTTATTCTGGATTTTTAAGCAGTTTTTCAAATGCCGTATCAACTCTTTCTTCAACAACAAACTTTACTTCAGGTACAAGCTCGGCTGGTGCATCTTGCGGCGGGTTCTCAGGAGGTGCATCGGCAGGCGGTTCCTGCGGCGGTGGCGGCGGGTTTTCATCTGTTTGCTAGTTTTTGGTTATACAGGATTATAAAGAAAAAGAAATACTATAAACGGCGGTACCAAAAACCGCCATTTTTATTTATAAATTTATTATGAATAAAAAGTATTACACATATATGCTTCTAACAGAGCACAACACTTATTACTGCGGATATACTGATAATCTGGAAAAACGTTTCAGACTTCACTGTGAAGGTAAGGGGGCAAAATACACACGCGCAAACAAACCGCTAAAAATTGTCTACTTTAAAGAATTTGATAATAAATCAGATGCTATGAAGGAGGAAATTCGATTAAAAAAATTATCACATAAAGAAAAAGACATTCTATTGACAAAAGAGAATTAATAGTAAATAATAATAAAAAAAAGGAGTTGAAACATGTTTAAACAAGAAGCTTTGAGACTCTCCCCCCCCCCCGAAAGAACCGGATATAGCAAGGTTTTTAAGGACTAAAAATTGGCAGACAATCTATTATTATCAGCCAAAGTCTGCATTTACTCTTGCTGAAGTATTAATTACATTAGGGATTATCGGGGTTGTTGCGGCAATGACATTGCCGACCTTAGTTAATAAATATCAGGCACAGGTATTAAGAACACAATTTTTGCAAGCAAATACTATTTTGCAGGATGGCATTACAAGAATGCGTTATGACGAAGTCGATCTAAACGACGTCATAAATAAAAGAAATTCTGCGATTATCGAGCAATATTTTGAAAACGGTCACTGTGAGTTACCTGCCGATGAAAAGGGAGCAGGATATAAGAACTTTTTCGGGAATTACGATACAGCAGGAAGAGCTGCGTCTTCCTTGATACAGCCTTATTGTCTTAAAAATGGAATGCTTTTATGGTTCGGGAAATTAAAAAATATCGATCCAACTGGAACTTTTTGGTACGATGATAACAGATATTCACTGCTTGCAATTGATATAAACGGGTGGAAAAAGAAACCAAATATGTTTGGGAAAGACGTATTTTTCTGGTATCTTGACCCAGACACAAATATGGTTAAAGCTGTTGGAAAATATGCAGATCTGCCTGCAAGCTATTTATATACCCAATGCCCTGGCAGTACAGGTATGGCGGAGGCAGGTATAGGATGTGCAGCAAAAGCATTATACGATCCGAAATACTTCGAAGAAATAGGGTTACATTAGTAATTAAGTCTGCTTTTTTGATTTTGAATTTTCGTTTTCAAGACGTTTTAATTCTTTTTGTTTGAGTTTTTCGAGACGCTGTTGCTCTTTCAGCTCCTGTTTTTCTTTAATTTCATTGTATTTAATAAGAACTTCGTTTCCAGAAGTTGAACCTTGAATACGCTTGCGAAGCTTATAGTCTTTTTGCTGATCTTTAAATTCATTATCCATTTCTTTAATTTTAGCCTTATAGGAAGCTTCCAAATCTTTTACGTATGCCCTGTCTTCTGCTTTTTTCTTCTTTTGCTGCGCCTTTTCAATACGCTCTAGCTGCTCCTGCTCTTTCTCGGAAACGGAAGGAGATACAACACCTTCTTTAACCAGCCTGTACCCGTTCATACTTATATTAACAGTATCAGCTTTAAAAGTAATAAGCCTTGATTGTTCCCCTTTATAGCTGACAGTCCATGTTCCAAGGTTTACAGGAGTATCACCTGTATAGGCATACGCATTTACAACAATCCAATCCGGATTATCAGCAGCGAACCCCAAAGGATAAACATCCCAGCGTTTATCTTCAAGCATTAAACCCTTATTTTCTTCCCAGTAATAAGAAATGGCATCTCTGACTTCCACAAGGCTGTATGAAACATTATTGGTAAAATCATAAACAATAGGGGTCGTTTTCCAGATTCCGTCTTTTGTATTACCTATTTTTTCTTTAACAAGAAGTTTTGTACCGTCAGCAGAAAAATCAACCGGCGTAAGTGTTCTAAATGTAAAATAATTATCTATATTTTTATCTGTAGACAAAATAGGCTCAGCAAGCCTGTGTATAACATTTGCAGTAAGAATTTTATGCAAATTTGATTTTGCTTCCTCAAGATTTATAACGAATAAATCGCAAGCGGTTGAAGCACTATCAGGATAATAATAAACAGAAGGGTAAACAAGCTTTGTAAAATCGGGGGATACAATCCCCTGGGCATTTTGCTGTCTTTTTTCATAAAAAGTTTTATTTAAAGATATTTCAGCAACACCAGGAGGATTATTATATTTTACAATCCTGTATTCAGGTTGAGGGACATAGACCATGTCGGCAGGAGTGGGAATTTTGGGAATTTCAATTTCCTCAGTCATCCTGTCTTTTGGAGTTGATAGGAGTTCATACTCTTCAACAGTCATAAAGCCTGACGGGTGTCTGTTCAACTTTGTACGCTCATATTTTTCCTTTTCTGTTTTTTTGTTTACATTATGAACGTATTTTGCTTCCTTCTGGTTTGCATCATCAAAATTCGGCATAGGGATTTCATCCCCCCACTGAATAAAAGCGCAAAAAGCAGCAGCAATCCCGAGCAGAGCATAAATCATATTATACTAAACCCTCTTTCATAGCCATTGAAATAGCCTTTGAACGTGAGTTAACATAAAGTTTCTGTAATATACTGTGAACATGTGTCTTGGTCGTAGAAATTGTAATAACAAGCTTTTCAGCTATCTGAGGATTGGTAAGTCCGTCTACAATTAATGCAAGAACCTCCATTTCCCGTTCCGTCAGCCCGTACAAATTTTTACCAAGCTTATAATTAATTTCTCCGCGTTTTTCAGTATGTTCGCTTCCTCGTCTTATATTTGTAAGAACCACCTTTGCAATTGCAGGATCAAGCCAGCCGGCCCCCTCAGAAACAGCAGTAACTGCAGCTACCGTCTGCTCCGATGTCGCTCCTTTTGTTATATAGCCGTCAGCACCAGCCTGAAAAGAATCAAAAATATCATCTTCTCCTTCACGAGAAGTATACATTAACACTTTTATATCTGGATTTGAATTTTTAATTCTTTTAGTTGCCTCAATACCATCAATTGTCGGAAGTCCAATATCCATAACAACCACATCAGGCCGTATTTCAAGAGCCTTTTCCACACCTTCAAGACCGTCTGCACACATCCCTGAAATTTCTATATTAGGATTGTTGCTCAATATCACGGAAAGCCCCATACGTGCCATATCATGGTCTTCAACAATCATCACTTTAATATTTTTAGCCATTAGATACCTGTCTTTCTTTAACTTTAGCATCTGTTACAACATTTGTTAAAAGGAAAGAAAATTCACTACCTTTATCAATTTTACTGTCAACCCAAATTTTTCCGTTATGAGCTTCTATAATCTGCCTTGATAAATACAAGCCCAATCCTGTTCCCGTAGAACGTTTTCTTGCGGTTCCCTGAGAAAATCTTTTGAATAAATTCGGAATATCAGCCTGTGGAATTCCATTGCCGTTATCGCTGACAGAAAAAATAAAATCATTGTTTTGTGATTTTGCCAAAATTTTTATTTCGCCTCCCATATTAGTGTAATTAACTGCATTTCCGCAAAGATTTGTTATAACACGTTTTATTTCCGCCCTGTCCGCATAGATATGAAGATTGTCAGGCAGTTCAAATGTAACAGAAAATTTTAAATTCTTTTTGTCAGCAAGCGGTTTTAACTCTGTATAACACTGTTCTACAAGATCTTTTACAGGGAAAGCAGTTTTGCACAATGATAATTTACCGCTTTCAAATCTGTAAACCTCTAACAATGCATTAACAAGGCCCAACAAATCTTCATTGCTCTGAAGCATTGTAGAAAGCAGAACTTTTTGTTTTTCATCAAGGGTTCCTATGGCACCTTCAAGGAAAAATTTTAAAGTCTGAATTGCAGCCAGCAAAGGTGTTCTCATATCGTGAGTCAGTGTAGCAATAAAATCATCTCTTAATCTTTCTGTTTCTTTTTGTACACTTACATCTCTTATAACACCGACAAACTTATCAAAATTGTTATCGCTGTCATTCGAAATAGCCGCAAAGCTTATCTCTACAGGTTTATGCTCACCGCTTAAAGAATTTACAATAAAATAATCACGCAAGAGCACTTCTGACTTATCTCTGCCTAACCCGAAAATACATGATTTATTATCTTTTGCCGAATTCAGTTCCTTAACATTTGAATAGGCAATTTGCTGGAATTTTTTCTTTCGTAATGTCGATTCAGATAATCCAACAAGATTTTCACATGCAGGATTTACCTGTAATATATTACCTTCACCGTCAACTATAATAATTCCGTCTGCACAATAATTAATTATTCCTGAAAGTTTTTTATTAGCCTCTGCCAGATCTGCAGTACGCTCTGCAACAATTTTTTCAAGATTTTGTGAATAATCTTCCAACTTTAATTTTGCCTGTTCAAGTTCATCAATCTTATTTCTGAGATTTTCAAGCAGATGGCTTCTTTCAATCCCGTTGCGGATATTCATTATTAAATCATCATTATCCCACGGTTTCTCAATGTATTTATAAAGTCCGATTTCATTAATAGCTTTTATGGCATTTTCTTTGTCGGCGTAACCCGTAAGCAAAATCATGCTGACCTCGGGATAAAGTTTTTTAGCAGCAGTAAGAAATTCCAACCCGTTCATCCCAGGCATCATAAAATCAGAAATAATAAGATCAGGGACATTAAATTTTAAAAAATCTAATGCTTCTTTCGGGGAATTAAACAAATGTATATCAGAATAGCCCTCAACTTTAAATAAAGCTTTAAAGGCAGAGGTAACTATTTTTTCATCGTCGACTATAACTATTTTACCATTATTCATACCAATATGATAAGCTATTTTTTAATTTCGGACAAATTGTTTACAAAATCGCAATAATTGGCCTTTGTTGACAAAATTTAAAAAAATGGTTATTATAAACAAAAAAAGGAGGTAAAAATGTTTATACAAAAAGCTATTGAGACTGCCCCCCCCCCGAAAACACTTATTTAAAGCTCATTTATAGTATCTTTAACACATCTTTTTTAATTTTTAAAAGATTTTTTTCTGTCATTTTAGTTTTAAACGAAAATGTGAAGCTTTTACACTTGCTGAAGTTTTGGTAACTCTCAGCGTAATTGGGACAGTTGCTGCAATTACTATGCCAACACTTATTCAAAATCATCAAAAGAAAATTTATGTTACACAATTACGCAAAATATATAGTGAAATAGAACAAGCTTTTAAACAAGAAATAAACGATCATAATGCTATTAATTTAAAAGAGGCAGGATTTAAAAGTAAAGAATTTCTCAACAAGCACTTTAAGGTAATTCAATTTTGCGAAAGAGCATCTTGCTATGATGCCGACTACAAAAATATAAATGGGAAAACTATTACTACAGGTAAATTTGGATGGTTAAACGGAAATTGTATAATAATGGCAAGCGGTGCAGAAATATGTATTGACGGTCTTGGAAGAATTAACACTTACAACGGATATTCTTCATATTACGGGATTACATTCATAGATGTTAACGGAAGTAAAAAACCAAACGTTATAGGCAGAGATGCATATTATATGATAAATTGGGATGACGGAGTCCTAGATACACTAAACGCATCACCTGCATGCAGAACAAAGGGAATTTGTGACGGAGAATCACTCAAAGCAATAAGAGAATCCGGTAAAACATGTCAGGAAACAAACGGTTGGGGGGATCAAGCATGTTTCGGAAGATTATTAAACAATAATTGGGAGATTGATTACTAAAAAAAGGAGGAATATTCCTCCTTTTTTACTTTAATTTTTATAAGAATGAGCTTTGTATTCGCGTTTGGCAAGTTCCTGATCCAGATGGAAAAGCGATGATTTCTCATCCCCGAACATTTTTAACTTTGTAATTACATCTCTGGCATTTGCCTCTTCTTCAACTTGTTCGGATATATACCAGTTTATAAAATGCCTTGTTGCAAGATCGCATTCATCTTCACTCATTGAAGCAACGCAGTTAATACTGTCAGTTACAAATTTTTCATGCTCAAGTATTTTCTCAAATACCTGAAGCGGATTTTGAAAATCTCTTTGAGGAGCATCTATCTGCTCTAACTTAACTGTACCGTCACGCTCTATAATATAATCAAATAAAATCATTCCGTGGTCCATTTCTTCTTTAGCCTGAACTTTCGTCCAGTTAGAAAACCCGAATAATCCTATTTCATCAAAAAATGCTGACATAGCAAGATAAAGATACGCTGAATAAAATTCCTTATTAATCTGTGAATTTAATATATTTTCTACCTTTTCGTTAATCACTTTCGCCCTCCCATAAACCGTGTAAATTGCAAAATTCGCGGGCAAGGGTTTTACCTAACTTTTTCTCTAAAATCATTTTAGGCTCCTGTCCCGGATGTAAATATTGAAGCTGAACGTGGTTTTTATCTTCAGAAATAGTTTCAATAAACATTATGTAATGTTCGTCTGTCATCGGATGCAAAACTTCACCGACTCTGACTTCGTCATTGTTATCTTCATTTTTAACAAAAACAGGAATATGTTTTTCAAAAATTGCTTCTTCCCTGTTTTGACCGTTAACTTTTTGCATTGGCTGACCGCAGCATACTAGCTCTCCGTCGCCGGTGAGTATAAGTTCAACAAGATTACCGCAGATTTCGCATCTGTACAAATCTAGTCTTTCCATTATTTCTCCTTTCAACATATTATTAACCCGTATCGAACAATTTTTGCATTCTCCAAATGTCTATAAAAATTCAAAAAAAAAGATAAATTAGAAAAATAATTGAATATATTCAAAATTTCATGTTAGAATATAATCAGCCGTGCTCCACGGGGAATTGCAATCCCTCGACCCGAAGCCTAGGCGGGGTGCAGAGCCTGTTGTGAGGATGTGGCGGTTAACTTTGATAAATTTGATATTGCTGACGTTTAAGGATGCAGCGGCGTAAGCTGTCGAACCGTGTCAGGATGGAAACATAGCAGCACTAAGACAATACTTGCGGGTGTTGTGTTATTAAAAAGAGATATCAGATTTAAAGATTTTTACCGGTATGTTCGATAGACAGTGGCACGGCTTTTAAACAAAAAAAGCCTCCTTATTCAGGAGGTAAATTTTGTTTTAGGAAGGTAGGAATAGGAATTTTAAGTCTCTCTCTTATTTAAATAAATCTCTCTTTTAATATCCTTGTATTTATTTAATCTATATATATAAAGTATATATTCAAACTTCAATTTCAAAGATTACCCAATTTGTTACAAAAATTAATACTTGATTTTATATATAGACCGTATTATAATTTAAAAGGTAGGAGACATAGTAGGAGTTAGGAATGTTAGTTTCTTCAATTGCCCGTCTAAATGTACATAATACTCTGAATAATTCAGCATCTTTACAAAATAATAATTTATCTAATTCTGCACATACATTTGGCGGAGAACATGAATTAAACATGTTAAACAAAATTGACAATAAATTAAGTCTTGATTTACTGACAAATAAATTATTGTATAGAGTAAATTATTTGCAGGAAAAATTCTCGGGAAATCACTGCGAAAAAAAATCTCTTAATGTTCTCGCATAATCTTTTTATTTGTTTTCTTTAAATAATTCTTTAACAAGAAGTGAGCATAATGCCGGTATTACAGCAACAAAGATTAAAACATTTGTTATACCGAAATTTTCAGCTACAAAGCCTAAAAGCGACATGACCACAGCCACAATACCCCAGGAAAAACCATTTATAAATCCTGATATAATACTTTTATATTCCGGCAGAACGTTTTGCGCCATAACCATAGTAACAGGTGTTGCCATCATAGTTATAAATCCCATAACGACAAAAATAACAAGTGATAAGGCGGGATGAGATTTATATGTGAGAACAAATAATATCATCAGAGGCAAGGTTGAAATCATGGATATATAAAATACATTTGCAGCTCCAATACGCCTTTCTACAGCATTACTGATTAAAGAACCTATACCGCCGGCAAATATAAATAAAAATAATGCCAACCCGATATAAAAAGGTTTATACCCCATATTTTTCCACAAGAAAGGAAGAAGTATAAAACAAGATGACATTATCATTGTTTTAAGCATAGCAATAACATTCAGGATATTCAGTTTTCTGGTTGTTAAAATTTTTACAAATGCTGCTTTAAAATCAATTTTTGATATTACAGATTCGGACAAAGACAATTTAGGAACAAAATTAAACATCAGCAAAGCCCAGATAATGCCAATAAATGTCATTAACGGCATTTTACCCATTCCTAAAAATTGTGTTATTCCCGAAGAAATAATCGGACCGCATGAATACCCGAGAGTTCCCATTGCAACAAAAACAGCCATTGATTTTCCAGGATTTACTCTATCTGCAAATCTTGAAGCAAAACCAAGAGCTTGCGGGTGAAAAAGACTTGAACCAATGCTTCCTATGATAATAAATGATATCAGAACTAAAATATGATTTGAAATAGCCGATAAGGGAATAAAAATTGATGATAGAATTAACCCCCAGAATATAAAAGAACGTTTTACTATATTATCTGCAAAATAACCGAATAACGGCTGTAATAATGAAGAAAAAATATGCGAAATTGTTAAAATAATTGTTGCAATTGCCATAGATAACCCGATTTTTGCAGCAATAAAAGGCATAATAGGATTCAAAACGCCTGTATAAATATCATTTATAAAATGAGCAGCGCTCAACCAGATAAGTGCTTTTCTGTCAGAGGGTAAATTTTTATTCATAACAAAATAGATTAAACGCCAAATATAGATAAAAATCAACTAATCTTACGTTTCAAAAGAAAAGCCAATGAAATGGAAGCCAAAATAATTGTAACCAGAGAAATAATCTGCGCGACAGGAAAACCTGCAATATTCAAAACACTGTCAATTCTGTAATGTTCAACAAAAATTCTTGCAATTGAATATAGAATTAAATACAGACAGGCCAGAGTTCCCGGTCTGCTTGTAAACTTTTTAAAGTTTTTATATAGAATTAAAAAAATCAGAAAATCAAGAATACTTTCATATAAAAAAGCCGGATGAAAATATTCAAAATTAATATACTCTACGGGCCTGTGAGATATAGGAATATACAATTTCCAAGGCAATTCTGTCGGCATACCGAATGCCTCGGAATTGAAAAAATTTCCCCACCGTCCTATACTTTGCGCTAGAGCAGTTCCGCAAAAAAATACATCCAGAAGTTTTAAAAATGACATTTTATACTTTTGGGCAAAATAATATAATGCAAGTATTCCTACAATAATCATCCCGTGAATAGACAACCCGCCCTGTCTTATATTAAAAATTTCAACAGGATGAACCGAATAATAAGAGAGATTAACAAGGCAATAATACAATCTAGCCCCTGCAATCCCTATTATAATAATGAACGGAGAAAATTCTATTATCTTTTCGGCATTCTTTGAATCGTAAAATTTTTGATACAATAGAAAAGCCGAATAAACACCGGTAAGGATTGCAAATGCCAAAATAATACCATAATAATAAACTGGGAATCCAAAAATCCTAAATGCAATTTCTCCCGGTGATTGAAACATAAATTTCTCTGCTACTCTGCTTTGTGAACATTATCAGCAAGCAACTGCTGAAGCTCTTTTATTTTATTTTCTACGTATGATCTGTCATCAACAGTACCTACTTTATCAAGATATAAGCCATAATCAGATATAGCATCATTTAAAAGGTTTGTTAACATTTGCTTTTCATTTTCCGAGAATTCTTTTTTTGAATTTTCAGAAATAGTATCAGGTTCATCAGACTCATCTTTTTCGATTTTTTCTATAGTATTATCATCATTAACTTTTACAAAACCTGATATTATATCTTTTGCCAAATTTTCCTCGCAAACAGCCAGAGAATAATAAGAATCAGGGAAATCAGGATTTAATTTAATTGCAATATCATAAGTCTTAATAGCATTGGCATAATCCTCAGCCTTAGTATAGGCAACTGCAAGATTATATTGAGTTTCAAACACACTGCCGTCTAAATCAACACTTGATTTTAATCGTTCAATGGCAGATACATAATCTCCTTTGTCCATAAACTCTTTTGCTTTATTATTTAATTCCTGAACAGCAAAATTGTTAATACATGCCGTGGATATTACTGAAATAAACAAGATACTAGCTAGTAAAAAAGCTTTTTTCATGCTATAATAATCCTCATAAAATCATCCGTGTTTTTAATTATAAAATAATCATTAATATTTGGCAAATTTTATAAAAAAAGTTACAATACGGATAAATAAGAGGTATAATATGTCTGAAGAAAAAGTGATAAAATTAGGAGCAAAAAGAGATAAAAAATCAGAAAAAACCGAGCATGAGCATAACCATGAAGACCTTGTTTATTGCAGTTTTTGTCACAGACCCAACACTCAGGTTTTGAAGATGGTTCAGGGCCCTGGAGTAAATATTTGCTCCGAATGTGCCATGATTGCAGTACAGTATCTTATACTTAATGACAGAATGCCTTCTGCCGAAGCTCAGCAGATACTTGATGCTTTTTGGGGGAAAGCACGATAATGCCAGAGAAATCAGAACTTAATCCCTTTGAAATAAAGGCTGAAATATCAAATATTCTTACAAAACTTTCTGATGTAAAAGATTTCGAAAGCTATAAGGTGCATTATAGAATGCTTGACATACAGAGCGATAAAAATATTATCGTAAAGCTTCTGTTTAAAGAGATTAACACTCCGCAAAAAAATCCGGAACTGCTCAAATTTCTTATTGCACGTTACTGTCCGAAAGACGAGCTTGTAGAACGCTTATGGAGTATTATAAAAAATAACCTGGCTTCAAATAATGCAAAAATATTTGTACTGGATCTTCTCAGGGATATTGATGCCAATTGGTCTTACGAGCAATGTGATAAATATTTAGACAATCCTGACGAACTGGTTAATTCTGATACAAAAAAAATTCTCGACAATGCAATTGCTAATCCCGAAGTTCAGATAGATTTTCTGGATTTTTTAAACTCATTGCCTGATTCTGACCAGATTATATTATTAGAGTCGCTTGCCGCTGATTATTCGCAAAATGAGCTGGCAAATATGCTTATTCCCGTATTTTTATCTATGTCAGATACTGAAACAGGTAGAAAAGCACTTGAAATTCTTGGAAATTCTAAATCACAGCTTGCGTACCATGCACTAAATACTGCACTTGAGTCCGTAAAAGATGAGCTTAAACCTGCTATAAAAAAGAACCTGTCAGTATTAAAACTTGCAGGAATAAGAGAAGATAATTCTCTTGAATTTTACAAAGATTTACTAAAGGATTCAAAACCGTATAAGATTTGTATTACTTACCCAGACGGACATGGAAATCAGGCAGTTATTGTTTCTAGAATAAAAAAAACAGGGGCAATACAGTTCGTAGCAATTGTAATTGACGATTACAAAGGTATACGTGATTGTTTCGGCTTTAACGAAATTTCCAAATTTGAATGCAATACAATTATCGAACGTTTTTACAGGGCGCAAAGAGCCCTTGAATTAGATCCCGGAGTATTAAAATCAATTCTTTTATCTGCGGAAAAAATTTCAGCTGATAGATTACCTTATGAATATGTCTGCTGGAAAAATCTGCTTGCAGATATTGAAACTATACCTTTAAAATTGAATTATAGTCAGGAAAAACTATCGCAAGACGAATTTGAAACTATTTTAAAATCTGATTTTACGGATTACTGGTTCCTAAACAGCACATACAGCGATGAATACGAAAAGTTTTTAAAGGAACTTGCCCTAATTACACCGGAAGATTATGACAAATTTATAGATAAAAATGTTGAAAAAGTATTTTTTGACAGTGAATTTAACATCTGGCATGAAAGAATTATGCACACAGCAATATTAAAACATTTTACAGGAGATTATAAGACTGCAAAAAATTTATGTTCACTGTATAATGATAAAAAGCTTGTACGCGAATTTTTCAAAAATATCTTAAGAAAAAGTATTTACGAGTATTATTTTGCAAAAAACGAAAAAGAAAAAGTCAGTGCAATTGAAGAAATGTGGGTAAAATAATGTACAAAATAATGGCGCTTGATATAGGGACAAAACGAATAGGAGTTGCACTGAGCGACTATTTGCTTATGATTGCAAACGGTCATTCCTGTATTAACAGAGAACCGGAAAATTTGGCAATTGAAGAAATTTTAAAAATTGCAAAAGATAACAACGTACAAAAAATTGTTGTAGGTGTTCCGCTTAATATGGACGGAACTCATGGAGCACAGGCTCAAGATTGTAAAGAGTTTGCTTCTAAAATTTCTGATTATGAAATCATTTTTGAGGACGAAAGACTTACCTCAGAGACTGCAGAAGAAAATTTGCGATCAAAAAAAATTGACTTTAGAAAAAACAAAGGACTGGTTGATATTGAAAGTGCTTGTATTATACTGGAACAGTACCTTAGCAGAAAATAAAAAGAAAGGATAAATTAAAAACTATGGCAGATGAAGATCAAATTATTGAAACCGTTGATGAAAACGGCAATGTAATTAAATTTGAACTATACGATATCGTAGAAGTCGACGAACAGGAATATGCACTTCTTTTATCCGTAGAAGATGAAGAAGAAAGTGATGAAGTTGTTCTTATGCGCTTAACAAAGGATGGCGAAGATTATCTTTTTGAGACAATTGATGATGACGCTGAATTTGAAAAAGTAGCAGCTTATGTAGAAAATATGGATGAAGAAGAAGACGAGGAATAGATTTTGTTTGAAAAATTTACCGAAAAAGCAGTAAATGTTGTCAGCTGTTCTCAAAATTTAGCAAAAAAAATGAATTCGGATAAAGTTTATCCTGAACATCTTTTGCTTGCTCTTTTTGACGAGGCTAAAGGAATTTCTTTGAAAATTTTTAAATCATATAACATTACTCATGAATCATTGTTGGATGAGATATATAAATTAAGACAATACAAAGAATCAAATGCATCAGCAGTTATGTCTGCTCCGCTTCCATTTGATGATGATTATAAAGAAATTCTGAAAAAATCACTGGATTTGGCCAACAAATCGGGAAATCCTACAATACTTTATGAACATCTGCTTCTTTCGGTAATTTCGGACAAAAAATCAAATAATGTCAATATTCTGGAAAATTTGGGCTTTGATATTTACAAATCAAAATCTCTTATAGAAAAACTGGTTCAAAGGAAAACAAAACGTCTTTATCATCCTGAAGTTGACGAAAAACATGAAACGGATGATAAAGCTAAAGAGACTGATAACATCTTTGATAGTGAAGAATCAACAAAAGTATTTCAGAGAGCTGTTGCAAAATTATCGGCTTCAAACTATGAAATTTTAGGCACAGAACAAATACTTTCTTCAATTCTTGAGGACAAGGACTCTGAATTAACAAAAATATTTGCGAAATATGGAGTAACAAGCGAAAATTTCGAAGATAAGCTTGAAAAAATACAGTCAAGACAGGCTGAATATGAGGGCAGACAGATAATATTCACGCCTAATGCTTTTACTACAATGAATATGGCCCTCCAGACAGCAAAAGAGCTTGGTTCATCAGTGGTACTGCCAGAACATATAGTTCTAGGACTTTTAAAAACAAAACGCGGAATAGCTTACGACATATTAAAAGAACTTAAAATTCCTGATGATGATCTGGCACACAGTATTATTAAACCAATAGAAAAACAAATGCCCGAAACTCTTACAATTCTTAGGCTGGCCAAAGAAGAAGCAAGACGGTTGGGAAGAAATATTGTTGGTACCGAAATGTTTTTACTCGGAATCATCGGAGAAGCTACAGGGATTGGGGCTCAAGTTCTTACAGAGCTTGAAATTAATATTAAAGATGCAAGAGCTGTTGTGGAAAGCCTTATCGGTTTTGGGGATGAATACTATGATACTGAAATTGTATTTACAGAAAGAGCAAAAAGAGTTTTGGAAACGGCTTGGGAACTTGCTAAAAAAGACCGCAAAGATAAAATTGAATCGGCACATATGCTTCTTGCGCTGACTACAGAACCTGATTCTCTCGCAATGAAAGCGCTTGAACAGCTGGGAGTTGATGCGGTTGAAATAAAAGAAGGAGTAAAAAAATTTCAAGAGGCTTAGGTGATTACAAACAAAGTTGAAGACTTTATAAAAAAATATAATCTAACAGGCACATTTATCGTTGCATTTTCCGGCGGATACGATTCAATGTGCCTGTTAGATATTCTGAACAAATCAGGTTACAATATTGTGGCTGCACACCTAAATCATAATTGGCGCGGGAAAGAAAGTTTTGACGAAGCAGAAAATTGCTTGGAATTTACAAAACAGAATAATATTCAATTCTATTCGGAGACTCTCGGCAGTGATATTGAAAAAACAGAAACCGCAGCAAGAAAGGCCAGATATGACTTTTTCAAAAGATGCGCAAAAAAATTTAATTCTAAAGTTGTATTTACTGCACATAACTTTGATGACAATGCGGAAACCGTCCTGTACAGAATTATAAAAGGTACGGGGACAATCGGGCTTCAGGGAATTTCAGAGCACAGAGATATATTTTACAGACCTCTTTTAAATGTTACAAGAGAAGAAATAGAAAAGTACTGCCAAAGAAATAATTTAACCCCGAATGTTGACAGCTCAAATTATAATACAAATTATAAGAGAAATTTCATAAGGCACAAAATTATGCCGCTTTTAAGGGAAATTAATCCAAAGGTTAAAGATGCTCTAAATACCCTTAGTGCAATTTCAAGGGATGACAACACACTTATCGACAGATATTTGCCTGAAAATATTTTGCAAGCGTCTGATATTGAACAAAAAAGAATTATATACAAAATTTTAAACACATATAATATTGATTATGACAAGAAAAAAATCGACAATATCCAAAAATTTTTGGCAGAAAATAAAAAAGCAAAATCTGGTAAGACAATATCATTAGCGGAAGATTTATGGCTTTTTGTAAGCAGCAAAAAAGTAGAAGTTATTACAAAATCCGAAAAAAATCCAGAAGAAATTGAAATTAAGGATATCGGGGAGTACTATTTTGGTGAATACATATTTTCTATAGCAGAAACTGATGACACCCCTGAAATATTTCCTGAAGACAGCGAATTAAAAGCTTATATAGAAACCGATACAATCGATTTTACTCTAAGATACAGAAAAGACGGAGATAAAATATTCCCGCTTGGAGCAGGCGGTTCGCAAAAACTAAAAAAATATCTTAACGAAAAAAAAATTCCGCCGCATGAAAAAGATAAAATTATTTTACTATGCAACAAAGATGAAGTTATGTGGGCTGGAGGAATAGGATTAAGTGATAAAATAAAGGTTGTTAATAAACCCACGCATGTTATAACGTTAAAAAAAGAGGTAGGTTATGGATATAAATAATTTAAAAGTTTTATTTACTGAAGAACAAATTCAAACAAGAATAAAAGAGCTTGCAAATGAAATGAATAAATTTTATGGTAATGAAGAAGTTTATGCGGTATGTGTTCTTAAAGGAGCTGTTATGTTTGCAACAGATCTAGTAAAATCTTTAAGCATGCCTGTTAAAATGGAATTTATACGGTTATCCAGTTATAACGGAGGGACAACCACATCAGGAAAGGTTAATGCGGTTGATATTTCGCTCCCTGATTTAAATGAGAAAAATGTTTTAATAATTGAAGACATTGTTGATACGGGGCTTACTGCAAAATTTTTGCTTGATTTCATGAACTGTAATTTTCACACCAAATCAACAAAATTCTGCTCGCTGCTTGATAAAAAAGTGGCAAGGGTTACCGATGTTGAACCGGATTATTACGGCTTTGAAGTAGATGATAAATTTTTGATAGGTTACGGACTTGACTATGACGGCTACTACAGAAACCTTACTTATATAGGTTATACAGACAAATCCGAACTGGAGTAATTGCATTGGATAAATTTGAAAAATTTACACAAATTATAAACAATATCTATAATACTGACATTGAAAATAATTTTTCCGAGCAAATTTTTATATTACTAAAAAATGTAATTGAATTTACTTCAGGCTATATATTCTTTCTTAATCCAGAAAGACTTGAATATTCATTTAATCCTCAGGCGAACTGTATTAAAGATATTCAACAGCCATACATAAAAGAAAATCTGAAATTCAAAAATTCCTTATTCGGAGTTGTAATTTTAACCGGTAATAATTTTGCACAGGATGATAAGAAAATATTTAATGCATTTGCTTCCATATTAGCCAACATTATAAAGGACATTGAACTTAAAAAGGTTATAAAAATGCAGATAGAAGCCTTACAGCAGGCATACGTCGATGTTCACAAAAATAGTGAAAAAATTAAAGAAGCAGATAAGCTTAAAACAAAATTTTTATCAAATATAACTCATGAATTAAGAACACCGCTGACATCGATACTCGGATTTTCGGAACTTTTAAGTAATGAATTTGCTGGCAAATTAAACAAAAAACAAAAAGATTATGTAAATGATATAAAAATATCAAGCATTAATCTTCTGGGGATGATTAACGAAATTCTTGATATGTCCAAAATTGAAGCAAATTTAATGAAGTTGAACCTGCAAAAATTTTATGTATCAACAGCTATTAATGAAGTTGTAAATACATTAGCACCACTCATTATGAAAAAAAATATACAATTTAATAAATTCATTAACTGTGAAGAAATTACTGCTGATTATCAAAAATTTCAGCAAATACTATTTAATTTACTCGGGAACGCAATAAAATTCACACCGGAAAACGGTAAAATTTCTATAACTGCATCAAAAAACAAAAACTTTTTTTTGTTATCCGTCAAAGATAACGGTATAGGGATTGACAAAAAACTACATAAAAAAATATTTAAACGTTTTGAACAAGCAGAAAAATCCGGAGAAAATTCAACAGGATTGGGCCTTGCGATAACAATGGAGTTTGTAAAACTGCATAAAGGGAAAATTACTCTTAAAAGTGAAAAAAACAAAGGTTCCGAATTTATTGTATCATTACCCCAGAATACTTAATAATATTGATTTTCTTATATAATATGCTATACTCATTAAAAAGAGGGCTTTGAAGTATGGCATCAATAAAGGACGCATTTGAAGAATCTTTTCATGATCATCATGCACTTACAAAATATTTTATATTTGCAATACCGGTATATTACTGTGTAGATTTATACAGTAAAAACGATAATAACTTTTGGGCTGTTAGTGCCGCGGTATTTATACTCCTGTTTGGATTTATGATAAAATGCACTTCAAACGTAAGAAATGGAAAAAATTATGTCCTGCCTTCTTTTAATATCATTTCAATGTTTTGGGATGGAATAAAAGGTCTGGTGGCACTCGGGCCTATTATTGCAATATGCTCATGGCTGGGGGGTACTACAGGTAAGTTTTTAAGTGAATATTTTCCCGATCCCGCTTCAATGAGAGTGTGGTATTTTATTATATGGGGACTTTTGGTATCTATTATGATGACAGGATATTTATGTTATGCCAGAAATTTTAAAATTTCTGATGCATATAATATTAAGACAATATGGAATTCATGCGTAGATGTATTTGCTGGAGTGTTATTTATGATACCGCAAATTCTTCTTGTAAACGCGATTATAGCAGGCCCAATCACTTATATTATATGGCTGTTTTTTGGAATTCCGCATCCTATAGCGGTATTTTTCTGGAGTATGTGTCTTATATTAAATCTTTCAATAACCGGTCATTACCTTGCACAGGTTGATTATGAGGCTATTGCGGGTGATGAAAAAGAAAAAGACAGAATTATTTAGCCATTTCCCTTAATTTTTTCAGCTTGTCACGAATTTCAGCAGCGCGTTCAAAGTCAAGGATTTTTGCAGCTTTGTGCATATCTTTTTCAAGTTTGTCAATCAATTTTGGTAAATCTTTCTTTTCAATATTCATTTCAACCATTTCTTCCGCAACAATATCTTCAAGATCCCGATAGCTTGCAACAAGCGAAAGAAGATTATTTTCAATCGGTTTCTTGATAGTTTGCGGGATTATGCCGTATTTTTTATTGTAATCAAGCTGTATTTTTCGGCGTCTTTCTGTTTCTGATATTGCTTTTTCCATAGATTCCGTCATTCTGTCAGCATACATAATAACTTCACCGCATGCATTACGTGCCGCACGGCCTATAGTCTGAATAAGACTTGTTTCTGAACGCAAAAAACCTTCTTTATCGGCATCCATAATCGCAACAAGTGAAACTTCAGGTATGTCAAGCCCTTCTCTTAAAAGGTTAACACCAATCAAAACATCAAATTCGCCCAGTCTTAAATCTCTTAGAATTTCAACACGTTCTAGAGATTGGATTTCACTGTGAAGATATCTGACTTTTATACCTTCCTGAATAAAGAAATCCGTCAAATCTTCCGCCATTCTTTTTGTTAAAGTCGTAATAAGTACACGTTCATTTTTATCCGTACGTTTTTGAATTTCCTTTTTCAAATCTTCAATCTGCGATTCAATAGGTCTTACAGAGATTTTTGGATCAACAAGACCTGTCGGTCTGATAATCTGTTCAACAATCTGAGCGGAAGTCTTTCTCTCAAACTCTCCAGGAGTTGCTGAAATATAAATTTTCTGGTGAACTTTTTTGAAAAATTCATCATTTTTTAAGGGTCTGTTATCTCTTGCACAAGGGAGCCTGAAACCATATTGAATCAACGTATCTTTTCTTGACGCATCACCATGATACATTCCTTTCAGCTGAGGAAGAGTTACATGGGATTCATCAATTACAGTTAAAAAATCACCCTGAAAATAGTCAAGTAATGTGGCAGGAGCAGATCCGGGCGGCCGCCTTTCAATTATTCTTGAATAATTTTCAATTCCTGAGCAGTAACCCATTTCTTTTATCATTTCAATATCATACTTAACACGCTGTTCAAGTCTTTGTGCCTCAACTATTTTATTTTCGGCATTAAGCACCACAAGCCGCTGCTGTAATTCTTTTCTTATCAAATCAATTGTTTCATCTACATTTTCATCATAAGAAAGATAGTGAACAGCCGGATAAATAACCACTTTGGAAGGTGATTCAAGAATTTCGCCTGTTACATTATCAATTCTTACAATCTTTTCGATTTCATCTCCAAAGAAATAAATTCGTGTCACAATCTTTTCATAAGCAGGCATTATCTCGACAATATCACCTCTTGCCCTAAATGTTGAACGTTCTAAAACTAAATCATTTCTTGTATACTGAACACTGACAAGATGCTTAAGTAAATCATCACGAGCAACTTCATCCCCGACATTTAATTCAACAGAACCTTTAAAATAATTCTCAGGAAGGCCCAAGCCGTAAATACAACTTACAGAAGCAACAATTATTACGTCATTACGCTCGTAAAGACTACGGGTCGAATTGTGTCTTAATCTGTCTATTTCTTCATTTATTGAAGCAGATTTTTCTATAAATGTATCGGTTCTCGGAATATACGCTTCAGGCTGGTAGTAATCATAGTAACTGATAAAATACTCAACCGCATTATCAGGAAAGAGTTCTTTAAATTCATTATAAAGCTGAGCAGCCAGCGTTTTGTTGTGTGCAATAATAAGAGTAGGCTTCTGAATTCGCTCTATAACATTTGCAATTGTGAAAGTTTTTCCGGAACCTGTTATTCCCAGCAATGTTTGAGCATCATCACCATTTTCGAGTCCTTCAACAAGCTGTTCTATAGCTTTTGGCTGATCACCTGCCGGTTTATATTTCGACGATATTTTAAATTTCCGTTTCATAAAAAAATTATAACCTAATATAAAAATAGTAGCAAAAAAATTTTTTGACAAACGTATATATATTTGCGAAAATTAAACACAAGGTAAAAAAGTTGATAACACCCGTATTTCAAAGTCAAAATAATATATCCGGAGAAAAGAAAAACAAATACAAAGATCCCCTAAATCAAGGCTTTTTTGTAGCTTTATCCAACTCGAATGAAATAGGAACGGCAATTTCAGATATTGCACCTAGGCTTGGCGCTGCTCTGTGGATTCCGACTTTTATGTACTTAGGAGCAGATATTTATGACAAATACAAAAATGATAAAGATAATTATGACCCCAGCGGAAAACGTGCTTTTAAAAGAGCTGTTTATCAAGCGCTTACATCCGTAGTAGCAATGCCGGCAGCAATCATTTTAGGTAAATACATAATTTCGCCAATCGGCAAACTTGATAAAACAAAAGTTTCCGGAAATACAAAAGATGCAATATACAGGCACACAAGAGATATAATTTCGCAAGCCCACGGGCATGCTTTTAAAAACTATGATAACTTTAAGAAAGTTATACTGACAACTCTGGAAAACACTATAAACAGCAGAAAAAATGATAAAAAAACAAGCAATATATTCAGCAGATTATATAAAAAAATATTTACCGAAAGATACCAGCTTTTAAGCAATGATGAGAAAAAAATTTTAAAATTTGCAGAACAAAATGCTAAAAATACATTTGAAATTTTTGAAGCATTAAAAAAGAATGATGCCAAAAATGTTCCTAAAAAAATTTTAAATAAATATAATAAAATGCTACCCAAAATGAAAGAAATGTATCATGAAGCAGATTACTCATATCAAGCTACAAGAAATGCCCTAATGGATTATCAGACATCGCTTATTTTTAAAAACAAACTTCTTAAAACAATAAGCGGTATTACAGTATTATTTTTATTAACAAAGCCTATTAATGATTTTGTTGATAAACAAATTATGAAAAAAGTAATCAATCCCGGCATCGATCAAATTGCAAAAGTTTCTGTAAATGATTCAAGGCTAAAAAAAATATTTAACGATATGGTAAATAAATCATCTATTCAGAACGGTAAAAACGGGAATACATTGACCCTCCCTGAGAAATTATAGAACCTGCTCTTATTGAGGTCAAAGGCTGAGGGATATCTGTAATATATTGACCATCAACTAATTTTGCGACAGTCTTAACAGATAAAGCAAGAGTTCGCGCAGGTTTTAATTCAACAACGGAAGTAACCTTACAAGAACCGTCATTAACCTTATTAATCTGTACAATATAATCATAATCAGTCAATACCTTTTGTTTTGCATATTTTTCAGGTAAAGACTGCCCGGAAATAAAAGCGGAAACAAGCTTGGTTATTGCAGACTCAACAGATGAAGCGCGTAATGTAATTACAGACCCCTTCTTTTCCGATATATCCGTTACAGGATAATTTAAATCAGCAAATATTAGTTCCGGAGCAATCTGCAATATGTTTGAAATAAGAATATCAGTTTGTTCTTTACTATCCGGGAGAATAAATTTCAGCAAATTATCACCCTTCACTGATAATTGCGGATATTTTTCCAAAATTGCAAAGCGTTTGTTGGTCTTTAAAGCATTTATTAAAACACTTAAAAAGAACGTTTTGCATGAATTTATTTCGCCCGAAATAACAATATTTTTACCCTCAGAAAGCGAGTATACCAAAAAGTCAAACACTTCCTTTGAGGTTATATTTTTTTCAAAAAAAGTTTCAATGTTAGGTTCTAAAGGCTTATAAATAGCAATATTTATACCATTTTGACTGACAGGCGGAAAAATTATTGCTATAGAATATTTTTCATCTTTTAAATTCCAAATATATTTTGACTTGTCAAATTCTACTCCGCACAATTTAAAAATATTGTTTACAACTATATTTAGCTGTTTTTCTGAAAGTGTCATTTCCGTATTTAAAATTTTGCCCTCAATATCAATATGGACATTTCCGGAACCATTTACAAACACAGATGAGACATTGTCGCGTGAAAGTAAATAATCAAGTTTGCCAAAGCCGGATACTGACTCATGCAATCTTTTGGTTAGTTCTTCTCTTTGGACTTCAGTTGCAGTGTAATTTTTCAGATTTAAATAATTATCAACAAAACTTCTGATTAATTCTCTCTGTTTCAAATCGCTATATTCAAACCAGAAAGGAGTTGAATCAATTTTGTTTAATAAAGCCGACTGTAAATCCGGTTCCACACCGTTCAAATCAAAAAATTTTTCACTGGCCTTTTCTCTTTTCACAAGAGGTACTGTGTCTTTATTCTCCTTCTGTTCAATTATATTATCTTTCTTTTTAAATCTATCGCTTAGTTTGCTGCTCTTTAACAATTTTTTATACCCTTCCGAGTTTCTTAGCCATATTTTGTCTGAATACACTGTCTGAAACCATTAAAGCAAGATGCTTATACCCTAACGCTACATTTGAATCCTGATTTACCGAAGAAACAGGAACTCCCTTATTAATTGCAGACATCAAGGTAAAATAGTTATTCGGGATTTTCCAGTAAATATTTTTACCCAGAACTTCTTCGGCATCTTCAGCACTTATCTCATCATTTTCCATATATCGATTAATAAGAATCTGAACTTTATCATCATCAAACCCGAGTTTATCAAATAATTCCATACATCGCTGACAATTTCTTAACGCCGGCAGATTTACAATGGTAACAAGAAAAATCAAATCCGAATTTTCAAGAGCATTAATTGCTTTTGAGTCAAAACCGCTTGAAGTATCGACAACAACATAAGAAAAAGTTTCTCGCAAAATATCAAACAATTTTGTAATCTCTTTTGATGAAAAATTTTCTGCCGGCTTAAAATACGGAGGATCTGCAAGAACATAAAGACTTGTATCTTTATATTTTTCAAGAGTAGATAAGAGAAAGTCTTCATTAATTTTATCCAAATTCTGCAGCATATATGAAATATTAAAAGACGGCTTTAAGTCAAGAAAAGTTGTAACATCACCCAATTGAAAATTCAAATCAATCAATGCTACATTTTCTTTTGTAATTTTAGCAAGTTCGAGAGCTAAATTTGTTGCAATAGATGTTTTTCCAACACCGCCTTTATTAGAATAAACAGTAATAACTCTACACTTTGACTTTTTTGGTTTTCCTCCCGTCATGTCAAGATAATGCTTGGTTAACACCTCAAAAAATTCATCTTTTATAAGCGGTAGTGAAAGAAAGTCCGAAGCACCGATACGCATGGCCCGTATTACAATATCAACCTGAGGCTTATCAGAAAGAGTAATTACCCTGCAATTTTCAAACTCGGAAGTAATTTTAGATACAAAATTAAGTGCCTGCTCCTGATAATCAGAAATATCAATTATAATAAGGGATTTATCAAGCTCCTTAATTGCATTGTAAGCCTTTGTCAAATCCGATGCTGCTGCCAAAAAATTGAACTTTTCAAATTCCTGTAAATATAACTTTAAAAGTTCACAAGTACTTTGCTGCTCAGATATAACAATTGTAGGAATACTCTGTTTCATACAAGTATATTAGCATATCTGAGAAAAAGTAACAAGTTTTTAAAATATTTTACCACCACGGATAATCCTCTTTTATTTCCCAACCGTCAAACTGTATTAAAGAGGCACATTCTCCACGAGAGTGCCCCTGAGCATTTTCACAAAAATTTAGCAATTCTTCACGTGTTGTCTTATTTACGGTGCTGTAACCTCCGGCTTTAAATACATATTTATTACCGACCCAGCGAATTATAAAATCAAACACATCTCTACCATATATATTTGGTTTTTGCATACAATTATAATCATAATATATATGTATATTTCCTTGTCCTACGCCTGCACCGCCTATATTCATCCCAAAACAGCTTCCGTCACTGAATATATAGACTACAGGTAACCCTTGCTCAAATATTTCGCTGCCATAGAAAAAACACTCCGGATTTGAGTTTGTATTACATTGTTCTACACCTTTAAGATATGGAAAAATATATGTTGTAGCAAACTTTGACATCTGATCGCCATTATTTTGTTTAGTCGGAAATTCCCAATAACTAATATCTCCATGATCAATCATCGCAAAATTAAAAGCATTTAACATAGTTGAATAGAATTTTTGAAGTCTTTTCCCGGCAACTTCTTTTTGATGGTTCAAAATTAATGTAGGAATTGTCATAGCTGCAACTACACCGATTATTCCGAGGGTAATGAGAACTTCTGCTAATGTAAACGCACATTTTTTTGCATCTCTACAGGACGAAAGTAGGTGACAGTTTTCGGGTTTAAGCTCTCTATTTAGGCCAGGAGTGCCCCCCCCCCGAAGTTTTTCAACAATTTAAAAATTTTCATATCTTTATACTCCTTATATTTTATAGCCGTATATAAATTATAACAAATCGGAAAAATTATTTCAACTCAATATCTTTTACGTAACGCGGTCGTGCTTTAACTTCACGGTAAACCTGACCGACATATTCACCTATTAGGCCAAGACAGAAAAGTTGAATTCCGCCAAATACACAAAGCAAAATAATTGTTGTTGCCCAGCCGTTCGGGGAATTATGCCAGAATATTTTTTCTATAACAGTTTCAACGCCGACAAGAAAACCAAACAATGCCATAAAAAAGCCCAAAACCGCAACAAATCTCAGGGGAACAACACTGTATGAAGTTATACCGTTAAGAGCAAGCGCCATCAGAGTGAAAAAATTAAATTTTGATTCTCCCGCTTCTCTAGGCTTCACATCAAAACTGACATAAGCTGTTTTTAATCCGACTTCATTGAAAAAACCTCTCAAAAATAAATATTTTTCAGGATAAAGTTCCATAATTTTTAAAGCTCTCAGGCTTACAAGCCTGAAATCCGAATGATTAGGCGGAATTTTTGCTCCCAGAATATTCATCGTCTTGTAAAACATAACAGCAGTAAACTTTTTAAAGAAAGAATCAGTTTTTCTGTCTCGTCTTATACCTGAAACGATATCTGCACCTTTCATATATTCATCTATAAATTTTTCAATTGCATTTTCATCCTGCTGCAAATCAGCGTCTATAGAAACAGCACAGTCACACCCGATATCTCTTACACTTTCCAGACCAGCAATTAAAGCCTTTTGATTTCCAAAATTGCGGATAAACTTGGTTCCTTTAACTCTTTTGTCATTTTTATGCAATTTTTCTATTATGGACCATGTAGAATCCTTTGAACCGTCATCAACAAGATAAAGATAGCTTTCAGATTTTATTTTATCTTTTTTAATTAAATATTCAAGGACTTCAAAAAGTCTTGTTACAGTTTTTTCTAAACACAATTCTTCATTGTAACATGGAATAATAATTGCCAAAGTCGGTTTATACATAATTCCTCTCTCAAAATTTGCACAAATCAGCATATTTATACTATAATATTTATAATATTAAATCAAGGATTTATTGCTAATGGGAAACAAAAAATTTATTCTTAATGCCGATGATTTCGGGATGTCTAAAGCATTCAACAGAGCTGTGCTTGAGGGCTATCATAACGGATTTTTAACAAGTGCAAGCCTGTGCGCTAACGGGAAGGCTTTTAACGCTGCCGTAAACGAAATTATCCCTGAATGCCCGAATTTGGGAATAGGTGTACATCTGAATATTATGGAGGGGAAATCATTAACCAAAGCACCTATGCTTACAAATAAGCGGGGAAAATTCAATAACAGTTATCTAAAACTTATTTTAAAGTCAAATGATTACAAATTTCTTGAGCAGATTGAATACGAATTCAGAACACAAATAGAAACAGTTATGAATTATACAAAAGTTGACCATATTGATTCCCATGTTCACACACATGCAATACCAAATATTTTTAAACTCACTGCAAAACTTGCAAAAGAGTATAATATTCCGTTTATCAGAACGCAGTATGAAGAAATGTACTTTGTTCCGAGTATGAGGAAACATTTGAACTTTAAATATCCGCCCAATATCTTAAAAATACTGTTGTTAAACAGTTTTACCGGAATCAACAAAAAAACTGTACTTGAGTACGGCCTTAAAACAAATGATTATCTGATAGGCGTTGGATATACAGGGCTAATGGACAGTATGACAATAGAATACGGATTAAAAGCCATTGAAGGAGAAGGTATTGCGGAAGCGCTTATTCACCCTTGCAATTATGCCGCATCGCACAAAAATCAGCACTATACAGAATTTTTAATAACTCAAAATAAATCGCTTAAAGACAAAATCGATAGACTCGGTTTTGAACTTACAAATTATAAACAAGAATATGCAATTCCGTAATCTCATATCTATACTTACTATTTTAGTCCTTCTTTCGGGGTTTATAGGATTTGAAACCATAAGAAAATCCGAAAAATATGTTATCGGAATAATTTATCCTGACGTTATTCAGGTAGACTTAAACGGCAACAAAACATTTGAGCAGAATGAAATTATATGTATTCCGCAGGTTGAAACACTTACCTCAAATTTAACAAGAAATCAGGACAAACTTATAAAAAATCTGCAAATTTCAAATTCTGACGCGATTAAGTTCGGCTATTTAACAGATAACTTTTCGGAAAGCTTACTGCTTAATAAGAGGGTAAAGCTTAAATACACAGGTCAGGAAAATCAAAATTGTAAATTTGCGGACATTATAATTAATAATGAATCTTACAGAAACAAACTTCTCAAATCAGGATTTGGTTTTTACAACGGCAAAACGCTGTTAAAAAATGAGTATAATAAACAGCTTTCTAAAGCCAAAAAGCTTAATCTTGTCATATTAAATCACAGAAGCAATAAATACCATAAACTGGGATGCAAATACGGGCTTATTGCCAGAGATATAATTATTATTCCCGCAAGACAGTTACCCAAAGACGCAAAGCCATGCAAATTCTGCCATATTGATAAAAATTCAGACAATAACAAACAAAATAAAAATGTTATTATACCTGCATATCCGCTTGCTATATCAAACGGCAGTATAAAAATGTATTTAACCGATTTAACTGTAAAGCTAAAACCGGACAGAAAATGTTCATCTCTTGCCTGTAAAGAAATTCTTACACAGATAAATCAGGCGCAAGAAACAATAGATATTGCCCTTTACGGATGGGATGCAATCCCTGAAATTCACAATGCCGTATTAAACGCAAAAGCAAGAGGGGTAAAACTCAGGATTGTCTATGATACAAGCGACAATGACTATTATCCCGAAACAAAAGAAATTATTAAAATTGCTGATGAATCGGCTACAGAAGGCAAAACATTTCTTATGCACAATAAATTTATGATATTTGACAGAAAAAAAGTTATTACAGGCTCAATGAATTTTTCCGACACTGATTTTTCCGGCTTTAATACTAATTGCTTATTTTTTATAAATTCTGTTGATATTGCACAAATTTATCTGCAGGAGTTTAACCAGATGCTTGCAGGAAAATTCCATAATGCCAAAACATACGTACAACACAAAACAATAATCCTTGGAGACACCAAAATTACTCCTTTTTTCTCTCCAAAAGACAGTGTTATTACAACAGAAATTATACCATTAATTGAAAAAGCACAGAATTATATCTATATACCTGCATTTATACTGACCCATGACGGAATGGCACGAGCTCTAATAAAGGCAAAACAACGCGGAGTAGATGTAAAATTAATCATTGATGCAACAAACTGTTATGCCACAAGCAGCAAAGTAAAACTGCTGAGAAATGTCGGGATTCCTGTAAAAATAGAAAATTATGCAGGTAAAGTCCACTCAAAAAGTATAATTATTGATGACAAATATATAATAGCCGGCTCGATGAATTTTACAATGACAGGTGAAAATAAAAATGATGAAAACTGTTTAATTATTGAAAATGCAAGACTTGCCAAATATTACAGAGAATTTTTTGAATATCTGTGGCAGAAAATTCCAGACAAATACCTGAAACAAGGGGTTAGAGCAGAAGGCAAATATTCAATAGGTTCATGCACGGACGATATTGATAACAACTACGACGGCAAAATTGATATGGAAGATAAAGGCTGCCATTAGTAATCTATTTCAAAGATATAATTATATTTAATCACTATTGGCTTTTTAAAAGTTGGTTTTAATATAATTTTTCCTAAATAATTTTTTACACCCCATAAACCATTTTCCTCAAAAGGGAAATAATTTGTTCTGAAAGCATCTTTTCTTTTTTCATTCAATTCTTGTTCTTTTTCAAAACGCTCTTGTGTTATTTTTATTTTTTTACCATTCTCATCAATCAAATATGGAATATCTTCTTTTGCATCATATACAATAATTTTATTATCAGGAGTGTATATATAATCCCAACCATAATTATTTCTCCAGGGAATAACAACCTGCCCTTTGTTATTAAGAATCTCAGCTTTTTCACCCATCATGGGAGTCGATGCAACAAAATAAATTTTTGACATAGGAAGTTTTTTCAAAAAACTATAATATTTACTTCTTCCTCCTTTAGCAAAACTGAAATAATACCCCTTGTTATCCTTTATAATAAGAGTATCATTCGAATAATAATCAACGGATGCGTATTTGCATTCATATACTTTTTTACCTTGGAGGTCATATACGGAATGATAACTCAACGCATAAACCCCAGACTGCATAATAAGCAAAATTAAAAGAATAAAAATAAATTTCATGCTTCTATTTTACATAATCAATTAATAATTTTCAATAATTCTTGCTTCAACCTTTTTTACGCTGTTTACACTGCTGTTTAAACTTCTTGCAAGTTCAGCCGCAGTTTTTGCATTGTAAAATTTTCCGCTTGTTACAAGTGATGTACATTCAAGCTGTGATAGATCATCCTCATCATTTATATTAAAGGCAATTACATCTATTGTAACATCTTTTCTCACTTTTATAAGATCTAAAACATAACTGCAAGGACTTTCATCACAGTTTTCTCCGCCGTCGGTCAAAAGAATTATATGTTTTTTCCCGTTATAGCCAAGAAAATCCTTTTTTACCGCCTGCTTTAATGAATAAGTTATCGGAGTCATCCCGCGCGGTTTTATATCAAGAAGAGAATTTCTTATATTAATCCCGTTCGCGGGCGAAACAGGATTAATAAGTGTTGAAGCACGACAGGCCTCGAAAGGAGTAAACCCCATTCGGTGTCCGTAAACACGTAAGCCAACAGACATATTTCTTGGTAAATTTGGTAAAATTGATTTCATAGTGTCAATCATCAAATCTACTTTCCGCCTGCCTTCAAGATATTCCGACATGCTGTTTGAAAAATCAAGAATAAATAAAACCCTTTCCTCATCCCCAAGTTCGGGTAAATCATCAGGCATGTGCACATTATATCCGCTTGCAATAACAGGAATTGCTAAAACTAAAAATAAAAATATTGATAGTAACCCCTTCATATCAAATATTATTACTCCGTTTCACTATTCACTCCTCACCCTCCATTCAATCCATTTGACGATTATTTTTTCTTGCAATATTATAAAAGTAATCAGAATTTGGCGGAGAAATTATGAATAGCAAAGAACTTATAAAACAGGCAGAAAAAAGCCTTCAAAAAGAATTTGAAATAATTGATGAAATAAGAGATTATAACCAGGAAAAAGTTTTGAATGCCTTTATAGAAAACAGAGTTGCTCCAGAACATTTTTATACAGTTTCGGGCTACGGGCATGATGATATAGGCAGAGAAGTCCTTGATAGAGTATTTGCGGATGTTTTTAAAGCTGAAAAAGCCATTGCAAGAATTCACTTTGCTTCCGGTACACACACTCTTGCCTGCTGCCTGTTCGGGAATCTACGCCCCGGCAATAAATTAATTTCTGTCGCAGGAGCGCCTTATGACACGATGCAGGAAGTTATAGGAACAGCGGGGGATGATGAAACTAAAGAAGATTCCTTAATCTCATACGGAGTTTTATATGACGAAATTCCGTTAAAAAATGATGAAATAGACTTTGAAAAGCTTGAAAAATCTATTGATGAAACAGTTACAATGGTTTTAATTCAGCGTTCAAAAGGCTATTCAACAAGAAAGTCATTAACAATTGACAGTATCGAAAAAATTTGTAAAATTGTCAAATCAAAAAATCCCGACTGTATCTGTTTTGTGGACAACTGTTACGGAGAATTTGTTGAAGACAGAGAACCATTAGAAGCCGGAGCTGATTTAATTGCGGGCTCGCTAATAAAAAATCCGGGCGGAGGAATCGTAGAAGCAGGAGGCTACATTGCGGGGAAAACAAAATATGTTGAAAAAAGCGCAAACAGGCTGACCGCACCCGGAATAGGATGTGAAGGCGGTGCAATGTTTAATCAGCACAGATTAATATTTCAGGGGCTTTTTATGGCGCCGTCTGTTGTATCTGATGCGGTAAAAGGAGCCATTCTGGCTTCAAAAATATTTGAAGATTTAGGATATAATACAGCTCCAAAATATAATGAAAAACGCACAGACATTATACAAAACATAATTTTTGAAAATCCCGAACACTTAGAAGAATTTTGCAGAACAATTCAGTCCTTTTCTCCTGTGAACGGCTATGTAACTCCTATTCCGGAGTATATTCCGGGGTATGAAGACAAAGTAATAATGGCAGGCGGAACATTTATTGAAGGCTCAACAATAGAACTTTCAGCCGATGGTCCTATGCGGGAACCTTATGTCGCATACATGCAGGGTGGGTTAAACTATTCTCATGTAAAAATAGCTTTGAAAAAATTTATTAATAAAATCAGATAAGACAAAATTTTTGCTTAATAATGAGAATAATTTCAAATTTTTTAGTTATGTAAACTTTTTTAAAGCGCTCAATAACCTTATATGACTAATTCTTTAGGATTAGAGAACAAAGATTTTATAATATTAATTGACTATATGATTTTTGTGGTATGCTGTTGTAGTACCCCAAAAAATACGGGACAAATAGTTTACATAGTATAAGAAGAGGAAGGTTAATATGTCATTACCAAATGTAGCATATTTCTCAATGGAAATCGCACTGGATCAGTCATTAAAAACATATTCGGGCGGTTTGGGATTTTTGGCAGGCTCTCACATGTTGTCTGCCGGTTATTTACAGATGCCTATGGTCGGTGTTACTATGCTATGGTCTTATGGTTATTATGATCAGCGTATTGCACAGGATGGTCAGGTTGAAGTTGCTTACATCAGAAAATATTATGAATTTTTAAAAGACATCAACGTATCAACAGAAGTTGATATATTCGGAGAAAAAGTTAAAGTCAAAGCTTATTTGGTTGAACCGGAATTATTCGGTGCTTGCCCTGTATATCTTTTAACTACAGATATTGAAGGAAACAGCGATTGGGCAAAAAGTATTTCTCACAAGCTTTATGACGGAAATGAAAAAATCAGAATTGCACAGGAAACAGTTCTCGGTATTGCAGGTATAAGAATTCTTCAGCAAATCGGTTACAACTTTGATGTTGTTCACATGAATGAAGGTCATGCTCTTCCTGCTGCTTTTGAATTGTTAAGACAATACAACGGAAACCTTGAAGAAGTTAAAAAGAAAACCGTGTTCACAACTCACACACCTGTTGCGGCAGGTAATGAAGTACACTGGGTTGACACACTTCTTGAAGGCGGATTCTTTGCAGGATGTTCAAGAGAAACTGCTGTTCAACTCGGCGGTGAAAACTTCTCGTTAACAGTTGCAGCATTGAGGATGTCAAGAATTGCAAATGCGGTATCTCAGCTACACGGTCTTGTTGCAAACAAAATGTGGGAATGGGTAGAAGGAAGATGTCCTATTCGTGCAATTACCAATGCCGTAAATCTTCACTACTGGCAGGATGACAGAGTTAAAGAAGCTGCAAATAATCCTGAAAAATTGTTGGCAGTAAAACGAGAAATGAAAGCAGAATTGTTTGAATATGTTGCAAATGTTGCAGGTAAAAGATTTGATCCCGATGTATTAACTATTACCTGGGCAAGAAGATTTGCTGATTACAAACGTGCTTGGCTTATCCTTATGGATAAAGACAGAATTACAAAACTTCTTGATGCAAATAAAATTCAAATTATTTTTGCCGGTAAATTCCATCCGGATGACGTTATGGGTAAAGAAATGTTTAACAAACTTCTTAACCGTTCTCACAGCATGAAAAATGTTGTAGTATTGCCTGGTTATGAACTTGAATTATCAGGCAAATTGAAACGCGGTTCAGATATCTGGTTAAATACTCCTCTAAGACCATTTGAAGCATCTGGTACTTCCGGTATGTCTGCTAATGCTAACGGTACAGTTCACTTATCAATTTATGACGGATGGACTGTTGAAGGTACATTTAATGGAATTAACGGTTATACTGTTGAATATCCTGGACTTGATGATGAAATGCCTTGGGAAGAACGTCATTGGAAAGATCATGAATGTATCATGAATATTATTGAAAATGAAATTATTCCTACATACTATGAAAACAAACAGGAATGGGCAAGATTAATGAGACAGGCAATCAGAACATCTGAAGCTTATTTCAACTCAGATCGTATGGTAATTGAATACTACAACAGATTGTACAAACCAATTGCCCACAATGATTCAAGTTCAGGTGAGCAAAAAAAAGAAATGAATATTTCAGAAACTCCGACATTTGATGCCTGGACTTTCGCAAACATCAAATAGTCTAAAACTAACATGTTAAACAGGACTTTCATTATATGGAAAGTCCTGTTTTTTTTATTTTTATTAAGAAAAGTTAACAAAATATATTTAATTATTAAAGTTTTTTCAAAAAAATGTCGTCAGGCAGATTAAGGAAACTAGAACTAACGAAAGGAAGATCGACAGAGATGGGAATGGCAGCGTCACAAGCTAGATTTTTAGGCCTGACAGCCAGAAAAACCAATGTTGAATTTGAAGGGCAACAGATTAACCAGCAAAGAACAACATT
>CALUQH010000004.1 GCA_944322885.1 Candidatus Gastranaerophilales bacterium
AGAGGATTATTCTTTAGAACTTTATTTGCACAAGAAGGAATTAGATATTGCTATGGTCGGGCATACAGAATGGATTTAATTAAATCTACAAAGTTGAAATTGCCAATCCAACGAGATAATAATGGGAGTCCTATTATAGATGCTAGCCATGCATATTCGGATAAAGGATTTATTCCAGATTGGCAGTTCATGGAAGATTATATCAATTCTTTACCTTATAGCGATAGGATTTAATCTTCAATAAGGACTATATAGCTGAGTTTTAAGAGGAGAAATCTCCAGCATCTTGATTAAGTTCCTTTATAATTTATAAAGAAAGCATTAAGATTATCAGCATTAGTACGTAGATATGACATTACTGGTGTAAGGTTATACAGTTCTTCTATTTCTGTTTGAGTAGAACAGAAGTAATGTAATATAACAACTGTATTGTAGATATTTTCAGCCCAGTTACAGAGACTTCTGTACTCCTTGCTTGTTAAATTGTATTTGTGTTCTTTGTGCATATTTTAAATTCCTTTATTTTGATTGTTAATCTACTTCACTAATACGATTAAGGAAATTATACAGATTCCCTACAGATGTGTGGTATTGTTTTGCTATCATTGTCTTTGGTACATTAAGGGATAATAGTTTTAGAATATCTTCTTTATGTTCATCTAACTTAGATTTACCTTTACCATGTGGTCTTCCAAGTTTAGCACCAGCAACTTTACGTGCATGAAGTGCTTCACGTGTTCTTAAGCTAATTAGCTCTCTTTCAATCTGAGCAACCAGTGCAAAGATGGTGGATGTAACAGTTGCAGTGATGCTGTCTTCTGAGTTACAGAAATTCTCTTTCAGTGAATACAAGATTACACCCTTCTCTTTTGTTACTTTAATAACTTCAAGAATTTGCACTATACTTCTGGCAATTCTTGATAATTCTGGAACAATTAGAATATCACCAGCTACCATATTGTTGAGTAAAGCACCTAGCTTCCTTTTCTTATAATCAATTTTCCCGGAGATGTGTTCTTCTGTAAATTCTACATTACCGAGCTTCAAACGATTGGCGAACTCTAATATATCCAGTTTGTTTTTCTCTGTGTCTTGAAGCACTGTACTTACTCTTAAGAATGCGTGTGTAGTCATTATATTTACCTTCTTTCTACAATAACGTTTATTTGTCGCTTATATTGTATGGATATGTCTAATGAAATACAGACCTTTTCATTGTATTAATGTGATTAAGATAAACGGTCGTTTTAATTGTATGATTACCCTTCATACTGTACCTTGTATTCTGCAATAGTTTTCGGTGTGAAGTTAAAGTCTAAGTTGATTAAGGGAAGCTCACGAAAGATTGTATCTAAGTCTACGTAGCCACCTTCCAGATACCCCATTCCTAAATTGATGTAACCATAGTGTTGGTGTTCCTCACTTCTGTCAATTTCAGTTACATAGATGTCTACATTACCCCAGAAGTAATGAAGGACTGGTTTAACATCTTCTTTATCATCTGTTTCATATATTGCTGGTGCAGAATTGATTGCTTGTGCAATTTTATTAGCTACATCTTCAAAGTACTCGTGTTCTTCACCTCTGAGACTTTGCCAGAACGCGTAACCTTGACCGTTTGGCATGAATTGAAGGATTGTCTTGATATTATCTTGATTCATAATGGTCTGTCTCCTATTCCTTTGAGGTAGCTTACGCTACCTCAAATTTCATATAACTGGAAACCTTTAGTAATGCTTTGTACAACTTAGCATATTTAGTCTTTAAAGTCTTAGTATCCACATTGTTTCTGGTAATTTCTTTTAGAGTGAAAGTAAATGCACCAGCTTGTAATTCTGTAACGTTTGCTTGATTCATAACTTCTTTAACTTCTGCTATTTTTTCATCTCTTAATTCTTTTAATTCAGCTATTTTTGAGTCTAAAGATTTGATAACTTTTGCGTTGTCTTCAAGATTGATGTTTGTTGCGATTACATTTGCCATAATTTTATCTCCTTTGTGTTTTTGTTTATGTATACATTGTACACTATAACATGTACTATGTCAAGTAATGAATTTACTTTATCGTTATAATTATTTACATATCCATTGACAAAATACACGAATAAGTGTATTATTAAATTATGGTAAAAATGAGGACTAGTATCATGAGTGAAAACCAAGAAGAAAAAGAGGTCAGAGCTAGACGTCGTGAAGAAGAAGACATCGAACAGCTCAGAAATACAGTTAAGTCTATGATTGTTGCACGTGGTTGTACGCTAGAACAATTAGCCAATAAGCTCAATGATAAATACTGCACAAAAGAAAGCAAGGCGAATTTATCCAATAAGCTGAAACGTGGGTCACTTAGATATATAGACATGGAACGCATCTGCGACGTACTTGGATATAGTTTGGAGATTAAATATTATAAGCCAGATAGGGATAGAGATAGGTCAATTTTCTAAATTGGAAATATTCTAAATATCACACAGAACCTGACGAGTACGACATGAGTTTACGTACTGCAACGCTAGGCGTATTTAGGGTGCTCTTTTTATTGTGTAAGTATTATTAAATCATCAGAAAGGAAAAGATGAAATGGAAAGACTATACAGATTGAATAATTATGCCCTAGCAATGTGTCTGTACCTTCTAAACGGTCACACATTAAACTTTAGTACAAATGTTCCAGAAATAGACATATTGTTGAGGGAAGACCTTTTGCATTATTTTGATTATGTGCGTTTTAGTATCGGTGCAGAAGCCAGGTTGTTTGAAGTAGCTCACAGCCATGATTATTGTAGTGTAATAGTTGCCAGAGGACGTGAGAAAGAGTTAAAGCAATGTTTAGGTCATTATGTTAATGCGTTGCTTAAAGACGATTTGTACTGTTCAGAAAACGTGCCTTCTTGGAAACAAGACTTAAGGTCATTTATTGATAAAGCTAAGACATCTGGATTTAATCTAAAATCTTATAATGTAGCGATTGACGATATGCATGTGATACTCTATGGTGTAATCCAAAAGGTGTTTACACTCAAAAACCTTAATATTACAACTGATGAGTATTTTGAGAATTTTGGAACAAGAACTCCAGAGGGTGATGTGGATTGTGGTGACGGCTCTGAGTTTCATAAACAACTAAAGGTTCATTGTACCGTTGACGTGGAAACCTTTATAAGCAGGCAGAACAAGAAAAATACAAATAGTAGTGATAAATTTACAAATCAAGAGGATTGGTTATACAAATATATTTGTGAAGCAACAGGTCATGTAAGCACTTCAATTCCGATGCAGTTTGAACTAATTGACGTTGACCAGACAGAACCTAACACATTCCATAATTTTGATAGCCTCAAGCAAGCATATCATAGGCTTAACAAGCGTTATTTTGAGAAGTACGGAGTTAAAGGCTTTGTCAAAAAAGTTAAGAATGAAGATTTATTCCGTATCACTTTTGCTAAGAATGACAGAGGGGGGACTTTATTGTAAATAACAAAATGTTATTTTTAATTTTTGGCAAATTAAGTTCTTAAATAAAGTAAAAACAATACTTTGAGATGGCACACGTAACAGAGTTTGTTACGTGTGTTATTTTTGACTGCTTCAATGGCTCCAGGCAATCAAAAAGATAAAGGAGACAAAGCATGTCTAAGAAAATCAAAGTAGAATTTGAGCGTAGTTGTCAACCAGAAGACTTGGTTGTTAATAATGCGTTAATGACTCAGTTAATGGTTCAAATAGCTCAAGTAGGCCTCAGGAGCTGCTTTCCTGAAAGTTTTTGTAGTACAATAGAAAAGGAGAAAGAAAATGGCACGTACTAAAAGTAACGGTATTATTGTAGGTTACGGTAGAAAAAGTAAAGAGGACAAAGGCGTCAAATCTGTCAGTCCAGAAAACCAATACTCTCTTTGTTTGGAGTATGCCAAATCTAAAGGCTGTGAGTTTGTTTACTTTGAAGACATCAATAAAACTGGTGACAATTTAAACAGACCAGGCTTCAAAAATATGATGGCTTTTATTAAGAATAATAAAGTTAAGTGTATTGTCGTATGGCAACTCGACAGAATGACCAGAAACATGGAAGACTACTATGGAACGGTACACCCAACATTGAGGGCTTGTAATACTACCATAGCCAGTGTTAATCAACACTTTGATGATATATTTCAACTAGACCCTATGATTTTGGCTGTTTTTATGGGAATATCAGCCCAAGAATTAAAGAATACTAAGGACAGAAATAAAACTACGCTTGATTATAGAGCTAGAGCTGGTTACCTGCTCGGGAAAGCTCCTGTAGGGTATTTGAATGTTAGAGATGCTGAAAAACGTGGAGTAGTCATCCCAGACCATGAGAAAAGAGATTACATCAAGCACTGTTACGAATTGTATGCGACAGGATTATTTTCATATTATAGAGTCAGTCAAGAGCTTGCAAAGTATGGTTTTGTTGACAGTAAGGGCAAACCTTACACAGTCAAAAGAATTGAAGATATATTAAAAAGCCCTGTGTACATTGGGAAGGTAATTCACAAAGACGAAATCTATGAGGGTAAACACGAACCAATCATAACAGATGAATTATTCTACAGAGTTCAACTATTGCTTGATGGTTCGGAAAACAAAAGTCCTAAAGGTAAAGTGTATTTATACTCAAACTTTATCAAATGTGCCCATTGTGGTTACAGCCTGGTTGGCATAACTAAAAGAGGTGCTCACCACAGTGGAATATACACATACTATCACTGTACAAATTATTCAAGAGCACATGTGAAGGAAAAGAATATCAGAGAAGAGTTGATTGACGAAGCCATGCAAGAAGTTATCGAAAGTTTTGACATAACTGAAAAAGAAGTCAATGCAATCAAGAAAGAGATTTATACTGCCATAGACGACCTTAAAAAGTATGAGCACAAATCTCTTGGTGAACTCAGAAAACAATATGATGATATTGTTGATAGCATTGCAGATTATTTAACAAATAAAGCAGACGGTATCAGTGACATTACTAGAGGAGAAGTCTTGCGAAAGTTAGAGGCAAAGAAAGATGCCATTGCACGTAACATCACACGTTTATCAGAAAATTCTAAAGAAACAACTAAACGTATCAGTATCTTGATAGACTTTGCAAACAGAATACCTGAACTTTATTTGAAAGCAACTCAGGAAGAAAAGAGACTCATATTAAATACGATTACAGAAGAAATCGTCTACAATGAGGACTCTAACACCTTAACTGTAAGACTTAGACCAGTATTTGAACATCTTAGACAAGTAAAACTCGCTAAGAAACAAGAGTTTACAGCAGATATAAATTCATTGACTGGAACCCTTGAAACTCGCTCTGCAGAAGCAAAAGAGGTACTAAGAAATCAAGCTAAAAACCTTAGCAATATTGAGGTGATTGGAACCCGCAAAAGTCGCTTGAATACTAAAATAGAGCCCCATAATGAAGACTCTAAAAAGTTAAATGTCGACGGCGGGACTTGAACCCGCACGGGTTTCCCCACACGCCCCTCAAACGTGCACGTATACCGATTCCGTCACGTCGACATAAATTCAACTATTTAATTTTCAAAAAGCATGAAACCATGCCTTTTTATTTTAACATAAACCTGAATTTCTTTGCAACAAACTGTTTAACTTTTAATTTACAATAACTATCATTTATATCAGGACTAAAATTCATCCACCAGCCAAAAGGATATTCTGTCCGAATATGGTCAAGCAATTTTATATATTCTTTAAAATAGCCTTCCTTAATATCATCTCTGAATTTGCCTAGCCATGATGTTGCCTTTGAAAAATATCCGTTTATAAATATCCATTTATACTCTTCAAAAACGCCTTCATCTTTCAACAGTTTTTCAATAGCCGAAAATACATAAATAGGAGAATAATTCTGCTTCTTCTTATTTGCCGTCACAGAACCTTGTCTGTTTTTACGGTAACAATACAAATTTTTTGGAAGCAACGCAATCCTTTTGGCCTTTATCATTGAATGAAAGAATAAAAGCTGGTCTTGTCCGGCTCTTATGTCCTGAAATTTTATGTTATTTTTTATCAAAAAATCCCGTCTGTACAACTTTGTCCAGGCCGTAGATGGAAATTTAAAAATTCTGTTTACTACATCTTTTGAACAAAAAATTTTATTTAAATATTTTTTAGGAAGTTTATCTGCACTATATCCGCCGAGCTTCTTCTTTCCATTATAATAGGAATATGCTCCAAAAATAAGTATATCAGTCTGCTTAGCATCTGCTGCATCGACAATTAACTTTAAGGCACCACTAACCAACATATCATCGGAATCAACAAAAAAAACATATTCCCCGCGTGCAATTCCTAACCCGCAGTTCCTGGCAATGCCTGACCCCTCATTTGCTTTATCTAAAATTACAATCCGTTCATCACGTTTTTTGTAATCGTTTAAAACTTCCAGAGAATTGTCAGTCGAACCGTCATTAACACATATAACTTCATAATCTTTAAAAGATTGAGTTAAAATACTGTCTAAACACTCACTTATATAATCACCTACATTGTATATCGGAATAATTATCGATAACTTTGTCATATACAAATTATATGACAAAAAATATAAGTGTCTATAATGAAATATTTTTTAAAGCTTATCTGCCGATTTCCGTAGCTCTTTGAGCCATCGATTTTGTAATATTAATTAAAGCAAGGTTAGCCTCATAAGCCCTTTGAGCAAGAATAGCATCTGCCATATCTACCGCAGGATTGACATTGGAAGCCCTTATATATCCGTTAGCATCAGCATCAGGATGACCGGGACGATAAATTTTTTCTCCCAGAGTAGGATCTTCAACACAGCCGTTAAAAACGACACCACCTTGCAGATAAGGTAAAGTACCTACTCCAAATACATCTTCTTTCATGGAATTCATCAAACCATGAAAAGAAATATCTTCAGTTGCATTTAAAACAGGAATACGTCTGACATAATTAGGTGTATCTACATTGGCAATATTTTTTGCGTGAATATCAAGCCTTAAGCCATGTGCCCTTAAAGCATTTGATCCGATATTCATTGATTCCATTATACTCATTTTTTTACCCTTTCCGACAATCGTTGTCAGTTCTTTTTATTTTTTTGTCAGTCGCTTCGCTTTTCGTGAAATTTTTATAATCTCATAAACTATTTCCATAACCGCTCACTCCCGTTTTTTTTTACCCTTTCCGACAATTAATGTCAGTATCTTTTATATTTTTTACCCAGCTCCTTCTTTAATTCAGACTAAGCAAATTTATACAAAACCTGAGTGGCGGGTGGAGCGGCTACGCTCCCTATTTACCGACATTTATTACAGTTTTCATTTCTGTAATTATATTAGACATTCTTCTTGTTGCCATCGTGTAAAAAATTGAATTTTCCTGCAGCTGCATCAGTTCATTTGCAGGGTCGATTTCTTCATGCTGTTTTTCTTCAATAATACCCGACGGCCCCAGTTTTTCGGATAATTTTGTTTCTAGAGGACTGTTCATTGAACCCAGATAGTCCGAGAAGTTAATATCACGACGTACATACCCCGGAGTATCAATATTAGCAAGATTTGAACCTAATGCTCTTTGTCTTTGGGCAATTAAATCCATCATTAATGAAACTTTTCCCATATTATCCAGTGATGTGAACATTTTTATCCTTTCTTTTTACTTGGATTTTACCGGTTTATACAGAACCTTAGTGGCGGGTGAAGCGGCTACGCTCCTTATTCACGAATATTTATTGCTTTGTTATACATATCATCGACAACTTTCATCATACGCATACTTGCAATCATTGATGCATTCATACGAAGCATATCGTTAACCGAACTGTAAATATTTGTATTTGCGTTTTCCAGATTATTCTGGCAGAAACAGTCATGCTCTTTTACCAGTTCAGGTTCTCCAGAATCAGCTGTCGGAACAAGTTTATTCATTCCGTACTGTTCAAGATTTTCCTGCGATTGAAAACGAACCAGCGGTATTGTACCTATTTTTTTAGGTTTTGATGTTGCTCCGTCATAGGTAAAGACTTCACCGTTTGACTTTATTTCAAATTTATAGCAATTTGCTGGTATTTTAATGCCTTCACCTACAATCCAGTCATCAGTTGTTACAAGATAACCGTTTTTCCCTTGTTTAAAGGCACCGTCACGTGTGTAAGCTACCTGACCTTCAGGAGAAACAACCGGAATAAATCCGACACCGTTGATTGCGACATCATAGGGATTGCTTGTAATTTGAATAGATCCCTGACTGTAATCAGATCTTACCGCTCCTGTAATATATCCGTCTTCCTTGAGCATTTCCTCAAAGTTCACGGCTTTATATCCTCTTGTATTTAAGTTCGCAAGATTATTGGCAACATAACCTAATCTTTCGAATTGGTTAGTTGCATTATTTACACTTTTTCTAACTATACCTTGCATGCTGTACATAATTTATTCCTCACTATGAAGTAGTACCTAACTGGGATATAACTTTTTGTAAATTCTGATTTTGAATCATAAAAATCTGCCTGTTTGCTTCAAAATTTCTTATAATAGGCATCATGCCCAAAAATTCGTTTTGCAGAGATACGTTCGAAAATTCATTGTATCCCTGTTTAACCTGCGGGTCCATAACTATAACGCCGTTAGAATCAACAATACCTATATATCCTGCAGTTTCCATTTTTTTTGTATCTTTGTTGAATACGCTGACAAGGCCTTTTGAATTTACTTTTATATCTTCAATTTTTTCAGGGACAACAGGAAGCTGTATAGGAACCCCGGCGCTTGAAAGGACTCTGTCATCTTCTAAGTTCAACAAATAGCCTTCCTTGTCAATCTTGAATCTTCCGTCACGGGTTAACTTTACCCCGTCTGCGCTTTGGATTTGAAAATAGCCTTTATTGGCGAGAGCTAAATCAAGAGGATTGTCAGACATTGCAATACGTCCGACTTTATCATCAACAGTTTGGGAAAGACCGTGAACACCCAGAAATTCCGTAAACGAAGATACTACAGGATCTTTTCTTTGATATCCTATCTTATCAAATCCTATAATATTTTCATTATACATTCCGATGAGTTCGCTCTGGACATGCATTGCTCGGAGCGAGGTTGTAATACCCTTTTCGCTGAATCTGATTCCACCGTGAATTATCATGACTACCTCTTTTTTATAATACAATCGGACAAATCTATATTTGTTTCAACAAATATTAAAAAAATCATCTGTTTGTATTAGGTGTCATTAATTTAATGAAAATTCATATAAAGTCAATATTTATTTAAGGCAGACAGTCAAAATATCCTTTTCCGGAACCGTCAGGACACGTATTTGCGATTGCATACTTAGTACATGCAAAACCGTTATCAGAAGCGTCAGAATCCCTTGAGCAATTTCCGTCGGTCCATTTATAACCAAAATATGTATCAGATGTATTAGCACAATCTTCATCTTCCTCTGTACAATCACGCCATTGAGCGGTCATAGGTTCCAAATTACAATTATTCAGATTCAAATGAAAAAAGAATAAATCATGACCGAAAGCATTAGGACCTTTGTTAACACCGTTTGTATCAATACTTATCATATTACCGAATGAGGCATTAGTACAAAAAGATATAACAAGTCCATCTCCAAGTTGAGAAACATCAGTATACCATTGAAAACAATTTGGATGGATTTTTGCAGAAGTTACTTTTTTTGAATAAGTCTTAAAATCTGTATAATCCAAATGTGTAGTTTGTTGTAGTTTTACATTATTAAACTGCTCAAACAATAATTGTTTTATCTCATTACTGCTGCTTGCAGGACAACTTATAAATTCTGATTTAACAGGAATAATAGCCTGAGAGAGAACCGAATAAGACTTTTTAAATCTTGTTTCAAGGGCCTTTCTTTGATAATTCAAAAGCAAGGACGGCATAGTCATTGCGGCGACTACTCCTATTATGCCTAGGGTAATAAGAACTTCTGCAAGAGTGAATGCATATAATTTCCCTTTAAAGTGATGTAACATATCACTAGTATAACATTTTTTATTTTCTTTGCAAGTATATTTTTTAAATTTTTGCTTTTGAAAAGAGAGTAGTTTATAATTGTTTTCTTTATTACTGATAAGCGAGAGGACAAAAGTTGGTGGCAATAAATCAAAATCTTTCCTTACCTTTCCGAGTAATGAAAGAAATTTATATTTTAGTGAATTTTGTTCTCTGTAAAAAACTTTACTTCTCTGCCTCTTAACCTCTTTGCCGCACTCCAAGCCGTGAGTGCCCCCCCCCCGAAGTTCTTGTTTTTAAACTCTTTCATATATTTTCTCCTTTCGTTATTAAGTCAATATTTCGTATAAAGTTGAAGCTTCCTGCACACTGACATTATTCTGCGGAACTTTTAATACGCGTGCGCAAACAGTTCTGTTTGCATATTCTATTTTTATTTCATCCCCTTCTTTTATTTGTTTTGAAGGCTTTGCAGGATTTCCGTTAACGTATACCCTTCCCATATCAGAAACTTCATTCGCTACAGTCCGTCTTTTTATTAATCTTGAAACCTTTAAAAATTTATCTAATCTCATAATTTCTATATATTATAATTTATGTTATAATTTGTCCAGAGGATATAAATGAAAAAGAATATATTTTTAAGTTTACTTTTTTGCTTTTTAATTCAATGTACGGTTTTTGCAAATACTATAAAATTTGCGCAGATATCTGATGCTCATTTTATAAAAAATGATAAATACAGAACTGAAGTTTTACAACAGGCTGTTAAGGCGATAAATCAGGAAAAGGGTATTGAATTTACAGTTTTTTCAGGAGATAACATTGATTCCCCGCACGCTGAGTATCTGCCGGAATTCATAAAAATCGCCAATAAACTTAACAAACCTTATTACATAATAATAGGAAACCATGACGTATTTAAGAATAACGGACTTTCCAAAGAACAATATCTTCAAATAGTAAAAGATAACAATATATTTTATAAATACAAAAAACCTAATTATGTATTTAAGAAAAACGGTTTTGTATTTATCGTAGTTGACGGAGCAAAAGAGATTATCCCCGGCACAACAGGCTATTACAAAAAAGAAACCCTTGTGTGGCTTGAAAAACAGCTGGATAAATACAAAAATAAACCTGTAGTAATTTTACAACATTTCCCGCTTGTATCAGAAATGGAAATAAAATCTCACAGTGTATATCAAAAAGAAGAATATTTAAAATTGTTGGACAAATATGATAATGTAATTTCCGTTATAGCAGGTCATCTGCACATGAACAGCGAAGTTATGCGCAACGGAGTTTATCACATTACAACACCAACACTTTTATACAATCCGCCGTATTATAAAATTATAACAATAACCACAACAAAAGGGTTTTCTCCAATGATTTATACGGAATTAAAAGAGGTTCAAGCACCAGCTCAATAGGATTGCATTTTTTATATAATAATATTATAATTGATTTAAAACTGAAATACTAAAGGAAACTAAATATAATGGATGAGACGGGTAATACTATATTTAATTTGTTTGTAATAGCATTTTTGTTATTTTCAAACGGCTTTTTTGTAGCTTCCGAATTTGCAATGGTAAAGGTTAGAAAAACCAGAATTGAACAACTGGTTAATGAAGGGAATTACAATGCAAAAATTGCAATGGAAGCTCTAAAGGATTTAGACAAATTCATTGCAGCAGTCCAACTCGGAGTCACGATATCAAGTATTGGTTTAGGTTGGGTTGGAGAAGGCACGCTTGCACATATTATTGAACCGGTATTTTCATTCCTTCCGGGGATAGGACAAAATATAGCAACACATACAATGTCAGTTTCCATTGCTTTTGCTCTGATTACATTTTTCCATGTTGTATTAGGCGAACTTATCCCGAAATCAATAGCTCTTGAATACACGGAAAAAACAGCACTATGGGTTGCAAGACCCATGCAGTTTTTAACATTTATATTCAACCCGTTTATTTGGCTTTTAAACGGCTTCGGCAACTTTGTTTTAAAAGCAATGAACATACCGCATTCCCATAAGGGCTCTCTGGTCCATTCTACTGAAGAACTTGACATGCTCGTTAATGCCAGCTATGACGGCGGTGTTTTAAATGAAACAGAAAAAGACATGCTCCATAATGTATTTAAATTTTCGGACCTGACAGCTAAACAGGTTATGGTTCCTAGAACGGACATGGTTTGTATTTCTATAGATACACCTATGGAAGAACTTAATAAACTTGCCGCTGAAAATCAATATACAAGATATCCGGTTTATGAGGAAGACATTGATCATATTATAGGTTTGGTTCATGTAAAAGACCTTTATTCATTGTCAATTAAGGACGAAATTTGCCCGATATCCAAAATTCTAAGAAATGTTTTGCTTGTGCCCGAAACTATCACAATGGACAACCTTGTACTGGAATTCAAGAAGCGCAAAGGCCAGATGGCTATTGTTGTTGATGAATTCGGAGGGACATCAGGGCTTGTAACTCTTGAAGATGTTATTGAAGAAATCTTCGGTGATGTACAGGATGAATTTGATGAAGAAGAGGAACAGCAGGAAGACATCATTGAAGTTGCACCAAATACTTATTTGGCAAATCCTATGATGCGTCTGGATGACTTTGCCGAATTTTTCAAAATAAAAGAAGAAGATATTGATGATGATGACATTGATACAATCGGTGGTCTTGTAGTGAAACTTTTGGGGCGTATTGCCGTGTTAAATGATACTGTCACTTTTAATAATCTGACATTTATTGTAAAAAATATTGATGGTGCACGGGTTACGAAACTTGAAATAATAAAATCAGAAGAAGATCCTAAAGAATCCGAAAAAGAAGAAGAAAAAAACGGTCAATAACGTAAGGCTAATACACACTCTTTAGAAAATCAGAAACATTTCCACCTTTTAAATGATGTTGTAAATCCCTGATTGTATAGAATAGATATGTAAGATATTTGAACAATATTTGGGAATTTTAATGAGTCAAAGTTTTGATTTTACATCATACAATAATATAAAGAGGCTTGCGGAAGATGAACTTGAAACCCTCTGGGGTGAATATCTTAAAGACAAATCAAACAAAACAGCCCGCGATACTTTAATTGTTCAATATATCTATCTTATCAGGTATGTTGTGGGCCGTGTTAAAGTAACTCTGCCATCCACAATTTCCATAGAAGATATAGCAGGCTATGGGGTTGAAGGTCTGATTAATGCAATAGAGAGATATTCTCCGCAAAAAAATACCCGCTTTGAGACTTACGCTCTTATCAGAATCAGGGGAGCAATATTAGATAAAATCAGAGCACAAGACTTTTTACCAAGAAGCGTTCGAAAAAAAATTAAAGATATTAAAAATGCACAGGAACATCTCAAACAAGAACTCGGACGAATGCCAACCACATCAGAAATAGCAAAATATCTTGATATGGAACCGGATAAAGTTACTCAAATAATGTCTGAAGATACAACAATGACTTCGCTTTATGACAAAAAGGGTTCCACGGATGACAGTATTGAAATTATTGATACTATAGAAGATACAAATAAATTAAATCCGCAGGAACAGGCCGAAGAAAAAAATGTTAAACAGGAACTTGAACGAGCCCTTCAAAGACTGCCCGAACGTGAACGGATTATAATGGTTCTTTACTATCAGGAAAATATGACACTTAAAGAAATCGGAGAAACAATAAGCATGTCCGAATCCCGTGTCTGCCAGCTTCATGCTCAAGCCATCATGAAACTTAAAAATATCTTAAGCGAAAACAGAACCTCACGCCTGCGAAAAAGCATTATCGCCTAGCTTCATATTCCAGAATTACAAAATCTATTCTTTTATTCATCTTATTTGGAGTACTTTTAGAAACTGCCATGCCTGTGGGTACCCCTTGAGCAGCATCGTAAGATTTTACATTTCCTCTAAACGGCATATACTGCCCGTATCCAAGTGCAAATAATCTTTCCGGAGGGACTTTTCCGTACTTTATCATGTATTGAACAATATTTGTGGAGCGTGCAAGAGATATTTCACAATCATTATCATAATCGGAACCGATTAAATTATTATCTTCCGTATGATTTTCAACGACGCAATAATTTGACAGTTCATGTAAAAGTACAATTATTCTGTCCAATATACATAAAGAACTTTCTCTAATGCGAGCTTCGCCGTCACTAAAAAAATATCTTTCATCAATGCTGACTATAAGCCCTCTCGGGACTTTTGTAAAAATAATTCCGTCTTTCAACGGTAATGCCGTTTTAAAAATAGTTTCCAGCTTATCCGTATTAGGCTGGTATGATACAGGTAAATCTTTATCATACCAATAGGTTTGACCTGTACAAAATATAATAATAAGTATTAAAAATATAGTATACAGGTATTTCATAGACTGCCTCATGAATATTATTTAACATATTCAAAAGGTATCCATTAGCTGACAGGGTTACGGCTTTAAGACAGTAAGAACATACTTGTCATTAAAGTATTTATTCGCACAATTCAAAATATCTTCCACTGTAACTTTTTTAACTCTTTCGACGGCCTTTTCATGGAAGTCAAAGCCAAATCCCATAATACCATAATGGGCAAGCCAATTTGCCTGCTGAGAATTTGTCTCCGAAATAAATGCCCATTTCCCGAAAAGATTATTTTTTGCATTTTCTAGTTCTTCTTCAGTCACGGGAATTGTTTTAATTTTTTCAATTTCCTCTTCAAAACCTTTCAATGAAACTTCTATATTAGCAGGTTCTGTTGCTATGTAAATTGAAAAATTAGCAGAAAGTCTTGCAACATCATAGGCACTCCTGACAACATAAGCAAGACCTTTTTTGTCTCTAAGTTCTAAAAATAAACGTGATGATAATCCGCTTGCACCAAGAATAATATTCAACAATGCAATTGCCGGATAATCACAACTGTCCGCAGTATCCACAATCCACCCCTTTAAAATATGCGCCTGGTTCAAGTCCTGCTGAATAAGCTCTACCTCTTTTTTATCCGTCAGTACCGGCTTTCTTAATTCTGGGAGTACTTTTTTAGAAGTTTTTATATCGCCAAGCTTTTCATCAAGAGATTTTTTAACCCTGTCAAAATCCAAATCCCCGACAAATGCAGCAACTTTTTTACTATTGTCAACAATTGCATTGTAAGCATCTATTACATCCTGTTTTTTCAGATTTTTAAGATTTTCCAAAATCACAGTATTTGTGTAACCGTAATTGTGCCCTGCATAAATATTTTTATAATAACTGTCAATAATTTTTGCCCGCGGAGAGTCGAGTTCTGCTATAATCTCACCTTCAAGTTTTGCACGTTCTTTTTCGAACTCATCAAAAGTCGTATTCTTAACTATATCACTGAATATATCAAGAGCTTTATCAAAATCTTCATTCAAACAGACAAATTTAAACTTTACATAATCAAGTTTCATCTCGGCAGTAAATTCAATAGCATATTTATCTAATTCTTCGGATAACTGCTGAGCATTGTATCTTTTCGTTCCTTGCAAGAATAATCTCACCATTAAAGAATAAACTCCCGGTTCAGGCAATGGATTATTTAGAGAAAAATTAAGATAAAAAGCAACTCTGGGGGTATCCGGATTTCTCTTGTATACAAATTCTATATTATTTTTTAATTCTGAAATTTCAATATTCATACAACTCTCCTCTTATGCCGAATTTTAGCATAATATTAGTAAAAACACAAATTAGATATACTTTAGTCTGATTTTTATTTTTTTGATATAATTTAGACCATGAGGTAATATATGAAAAAAGGTCTGTTTATAACTTTTGAGGGTGCTGACGGGTGCGGAAAGACAACCCAGATGAAATTATTGGCCGAATATTTAGAACAAAAAGGGATTGATGTTGTGCTTACCCGTGAACCCGGCGGAAAAGGATTAGGTGAAAAGGTAAGAGAAATCCTGTTAAATTATGAAGGTCCGGTATCTGACAGATGTGAATCTTTTTTGTTTCTGGCAGACAGGGCACAAAATATTGATATAATTGTTAAACCTGCTGTTGAAGAAGGCAAAATTGTTTTATGCGACAGGCATATTGATTCCACTGTAGCATATCAAGGATACGGAAGAGGGCTTGATATTAAAAGAATTAATATGCTGAATGACATTGCGACAAACGGGCAAAAACCTGATTTAACATTTGTTTTCGATATTGATGTTGAAACATCTATGCAGCGTATTGGCAAAGAAAAAGACAGAATGGAAAGTGCAGGAATTGATTTTCATAACCGGGTAAGGCAAGGTTACCTTGAACTTGCCAAACAAGAACCTCAAAGAATTAAAGTTCTTGATGCGACAAAATCTATTAATGAAATCCGTCAGGAAGTTATTTCTCTTATTTCAAACTTTTTTGTTAATTAATTTTAAATTACAGGCAAAAAAATTTTTTACGCGATTTATATAAGTAACTTAAAAATATAAAGGTAATTTTTATGTCTGTAAACTCTCCTCAATTTGATCCTAACATGATGTATTATTCTCCGTCAGCTTCTAAAAAAAAGAAGGTCGGAGCAACAATCTTCGGCGGTTTATTAGGAATGACCGCCTACTACCTGCCTGTTACAAAAGATGAATTTGTAAATAAAGCTTTTAAAGTTACTAGAGATGAAGCAAATTCTAAAATAGCTTCACTAACACAGGCCGTCAAAGAAATAGAAAAAAATTCCTTATCTTCAGAAAGCAAAATGATTTTACAGGAAATGGGAGTGAAAGCGGATATCAAAGAAATTACAAAAAAATGTATGGATATTGATAAAGATGTGTCGGACCCTGGTTCTGTTAAAAAGTTGAAAACATATTTTAACAACAATTTTAAAAACTTCAAAAAGAACCCTCATCTAATGGATAACAACTGTGCTGATGCTTTCAAGTCCATAAAATGGAACAAATTCAAATGGGGCATGGGAATTGGTGCAGCAATAGGACTTGCATTAAGCCTGATGTCAAGCAGAGATTAAATTTGCAGGCTGATGTACAAAATCGATTACGGCAAAATCTCTGAATATTGATATTTGCTTGATATTATCAGGATTTTTTATACTTTCTCTTGCAAGAATTGCCCCTACAATAGCTTCCAGTTGAGACATCGGCATCATATTAGAAGGCAAATCCAATCCGTATTCAAACCTTAACATCTGCTGCAGATACTTACAGTCCGCAGGAGAGCGTTCTTTATAGCATGAATTTAAATTCATACTCTGTCTGGTTAAATACATTTCAAACCGGCTTATATCTACTCCTTTTTCATTTAAAGATTTAAAATATTCGCAGCCTCTTGTAGAATATCTATGTGTCCATCCGTCACGGTTTGGCATTAGCGGATTTGAAGCAACAAGCTGATATGGTTTACCCAATATCCTCCATTTTCCATTCAGCATAGTCCTATCCCAAACGAGCGATACACAAATTTTTGAATATTTTAATGATGAAAAATTATCAAAAAAATACATAACATCATTCATTGTGTATAACTTATCAAGAAAGATTAATTTATTGTCTTCATCCAAAACTGCTACGCCGGAATCCATACCGGAAGACGCCGCAAGAGATAATCCTATATAATAATCCATATAATATTCTCCTTACGACATTAGCTGCGTGATAATCAACGGCCCGTCATCAGTTGCAAGCACCGTATGCTCAAAATGTGCAGAAGGCATATTATCAGCAGTGCTGACCGTCCATTCGTCATCCGCAACAACAACTTCGTCACAGCCTAAATTAAGCATAGGTTCTATCGCAATTGCATATCCTGACTTAATCAATGTATGGTCGCCGACTTTGTAATTAAACAAAAACGGTTCTTCATGCATTTCATGTCCTACACCGTGCCCGCCGTATTGCCTTACAATACCGAGTTTTTCTCTGAGTGCAACAGCTTCAACAGCACCTGATATATCATCCAGAACATTATCCGGTTTCATCTGTGCTATTCCCGCAAAAAGAGATTCTTCTGTAGCTTTTAAAAGCCTTTGGCATTCTTCGTTGATTTTTCCGACAGGATAAGTCCAGGCACCATCGCCAACCATTCCTGCATAAGTAGCTCCAACGTCAATACTTATGATATCGCCTTCCTTAACCTTTACATCTTCATGAGGAATACCATGAACTACCTGCTCATTTATTGATGCACAAATTGACCCAGGAAAACCATGATATCCTAGAAATGTAGGAATAGCACGTTCTTTCCTGATAATATCATGTGCAATACTGTCCAATTCTTTTGTGCTTATACCTGGTTCGATAACTTCCCTCATCTTTTGATGAACAAGAGCTACGATATGCCCTGCATGACGCATTCTTTTGATTTCATCACGTGACTTTTTGTGAATCATTTAATTACCTCTAATAATCTTTCCCAAACTTCGTCAATTGTACCGTTTGCATCAATTGATTTGAGAACACCTTTTTTAGTATAGTAATCAACAAGAGGTGCTGTTTCTTTATTGTATGTATCAAATCTTGACTGGGCAACTTCTCTTGTATCATCTTTACGCTGAGTAAGTTCTGCTCCGTCTTTGTCACAATGCCCTTCAACTTTCGGCGGTTTAAATTCGAGATTATAAATTTCTCCGCAAACAGGGCAGGAACGACGGTTTACAATTCTTTCAACAAGAATACTTGTATCAATATCAAAATAAACTGCAATAAATTTTGTATCTTCGCCGTTATCTATTTCTGCATTCATTTTTTCCAATTCTTCGGCCTGTTCAACGCTTCTCGGGTAACCGTCAAGGATATATCCGTTTTTGCAGTCATCCTGAGCAAGTCTGTTTTTAATAATTCTAGAAACAAGTTCTACAGGAACAAGCTGTCCTTTATCAATATATGCTTTAGCTTCTTTCCCTGCTTCTGTTTCACCCTTAATTTCAGCTCTCAATAAAGAACCTGTATCAATATGCGGAAATTTTAAAAATTCAGCAAGTCTGTTTGTTTGAGTACCTTTACCGCAAGCCGGCGGTCCTAAAAAAATCAATTCTTTTTTTGTCATAATAAATCCCTCTTTCGTCTTATCTATGACTCTATAATACATCAAGAATATTTTTTATTCAATTAAATAACCAATATTATAGCGACTAAAAACAAATTAATCGTACTTTAGCCTAAACGGAAGCTATTCATACGGTGGCGGATGAAGCGACTACGTTCTTTATTTAGTTCAGATTAAACAAATTTATGCAAAACCTGACTGGCGGGTGGAGCGGCTACGCTCCTATGTGTCAATATTGGTTGCATAAACTGCATTTGCTTCAATAAAATTTCTTCTCGGGTCAACCTTGTCGCCCATAAGTATGTCAAACAACTGGTCGCAAAGCATTGCATCTTCCACGTTTACTTTCAACAAGGTTCTTGTTGCAGGATCCATAGTTGTTTCCCATAGCTGTTGCGGCATCATTTCACCCAACCCTTTGAAACGTTGGATTTGCAGACCTTTTGAGCCTCTGTCATCAATCAGTTTTTGCAGTTTTTCAAATGAATTGATTTCATATTGTTCAGTATCAGTTTCTAAAATCAGGTTATCCTCTTCTTCAATCAAATAATCCCTGATTAAAGGATAAGAAGCTTTTAATCTCTTGTATTCGGAACTCTTAATTACACTCTGTGAAATCAAAACATGTTCTTCTTCATTCAAGTTCAATTGAATTGCATATTTTGCGTTTTCAGGATTATATTTCAAAGAACAAACATAATTTGCTGCTTCCTGAATATTGTAATTCTTAGCATGATCTTGAAGATAATGGTTTAAGTATTCAATAACTTCATTCATTTTATACTGATCTTCAAAATTTTCCGGTTCAATTTTTGAACGCACAAGTCCGCGCAATACTACAGCCGGATATAAATTCAAAATCGGGTTGTTGTAAGAATTGTAGAAAGCTGCCATATTCTTGATAAGTTCAAGAAGTTCATCACCTGTTTTAACACGTGATTTAGTTTTATCCGAAAGACTTAAGTTTTTAATCCCGCGTTCTTTAAGCATTTTATCAAGCGCATGTTCATCATACAGATATTCTGAAGTTTTACCTTGAGTAACCTTGAATAAAGGCGGCTGCGCAATATAAACATATCCGTTTTCAATTAACGGTCTTGCGTAACGGAAGAAGAATGTCAAAAGAAGTGTCCTAATGTGCGCACCGTCAACATCAGCATCAGTCATGATAATAATTTTATGGTAGCGAAGTTTTTCCAAATCAACTTCATCAGGATTGCGGCTGATGTTTATCCCGAATGCCTGCACCATTGACTGAATTTCATTATTTCCGTATATCTTGTCCAGTCTGGCTTTTTCAACATTTAAAATTTTACCTCTTAACGGTAAAATAGCCTGGAACATTCTGTTTCTGCCCTGTTTTGCAGAACCGCCTGCTGAATCTCCCTCAACAATATATATTTCGCATTTTTCAGGTTCTCTGTTTGAACAGTCAGCGAGTTTCCCAGGCAATGTTGAATTTTCAAGCACAGATTTTCTTCTTGTTAATTCTCTTGCTTTTCTTGCTGCTTCTCGCGCTCTTTGAGCCTGCAGTGTTTTTTCAATAATAATTTTTGCAATTTTCGGATTGAACTCTAACCATTCCTGCAATTTATCACGAACTGCGTCCTGAGTAGCCCCGAGCGCCTCAGCGTTACCCAATTTTTCTTTTGTCTGTCCTTCAAATTCCGGATTTGAAATTTTAACGCTTACAATAGCTGTCAAACCTTCCCTGACGTCTTCTCCTGAAAGGTTCTGGTCAGAATCTTTCAAGATGTTATTTTTTCTTGCATAATCATTAAATACACGCGTCAAAGAATTTCTAAAACCTGTCAAATGAGTTCCGCCGGAATGTGTATTAATATTATTTGCAAAAGACAAAACACTTTCACTGTAAGCATCTGTGTATTGCATTGCAACTTCAATCTGCATACCGTCAACGACTTTATCAATATAAATAGGTTTTTCATGCAAAACATTCTTATTCTGGTTTAAAAATTCCACATAACTTGCGATACCGCCCACATAGTGGAAAGTCTGAGTTTCATCAGTGTGTGCGTCTGTAAAAATAATTTTTAAACCTTTGTTCAAAAACGCCATTTCACGTAATCTGTTAGCAATTACGTCTCTGTCAATTTCTGTTGTTTCAGTAAATATTTCAGGATCAGGCCAGAAAGTTGTTTTTGTACCTGTTTTATCCGTTGCTTCACCTTTTTCAACAGGAGCAACAGGTTCGCCTCTCATATATTCCTGACGCCAAACATAACCCTGACGGGAAACTTCAACAATATATTTTTCAGAAAGCGCATTTACAACTGAAGCACCAACTCCGTGAAGTCCGCCGGAAACCTTATAACCGCCGTCACCAAATTTTCCGCCTGCGTGGAGAACTGTATGAACAATTTCAAGAGCAGATTTATTTGTCCCGGGTTTTATATCAACAGGGATACCACGCCCGTTATCTTCAACAGTTACGCTGTTATCTTTATTAACCGTAACATGAATATCCGTACAAAAACCAGCTAAAGATTCATCAATAGAGTTATCAACAATTTCATAAATACAGTGGTGGAGCCCTCTTTGAGAAGTTGAACCAATATACATGCCGGGTCTCATTCTAACGGCTTCCAACCCCTCTAAGACACGAATATTACTGGCATCATAGGATTGAGAAGTTTTTGTTTCAATAGCCTCATCATTATCGGGTAAGTCTACCACCTCAATTTTCTCAGGTGTTTGAGCCTGTGCATTCTGTTCATTAGTTACTTCTGTAATTCCGTCTGCCATTATAATATTCTCCCCTTAAATTAGTCTAATTCCCTTGACTTTATTGTAACACAAACACATTTTTTTTACGAATTTATGACAAAAAGTTAACTTTAAACTCATTAATAGCCTAAAGGCGAATTTTAGAAATAACAATTTTGCTTATACTCGATTGTGTAAATTTAAAAGGAGTATTTTATGGCAAAAAATCTAATGAAATCAATCGGGAAAATCATTGAAGAAAGCGGGTCTGATAAAATCACTATTTTTACGGGGCATTTAAAAATTGACGGGAATCTTTTTCAGCCGGAAGGCAGATGCGAGGAATGTCATGACGATTTTATTACTCTGGAAAATGCTCTGGTATGCAGATTAAATGATTACTGTACATGCGATGATGATAACTGTGAATGTAATGACTATATATGTTTTAAATATGACTGGTTAAATATCTCAATATCAGATATTGTCGCATTTAGTATCATAAAATAAAAAATGGAAGAGCCGCCCATATAACCGACGGCTCTTTTTATATATAAAATAGATGTTTATCCCGCAACTTTTTCCAGTGCCTGAACAACCACCGGATCCCATTTAGCCCCCGCTTCCGATTTCATAATTTCCAGAGCTTTTTCAACAGGCATAGCCTTTCTGTAAGGTCTGTCAGATGTCATGGCGCAGTATGCATCGGCTGCGGCAATAATTCTTGAACCGAATGGAATAGATTGTCCTTTTAAACCTTCAGGTTCTCCCGAGCCGTCATATCTTTCTTTTTGATAAGTTATATATGGTACAACTTCGGATAAGAAGTTGATATTCATTAAAAGATGAACTCCGACATTTGAATGTTCCTGAATTTTTTTCAATTCTTCCGCAGAAAGTTTTCCGGCCGTGGTAAACATTTTTTCCGGAAGCGCAATCTTGCCTATATTTTGAAGCAGTCCTGCATAATATATCAAATCGGTAGTTTTTTCGTTCAAACCGAGTTCTTTGCAAATTTTTCTTGCAAGGTTTGCGGTATTTTTAGAATGAGAAACTTTGTATCCGCCTTTTGTATCAACTGCATTTGCAAGATTTTGAACAAAGATTTGCTGATAATCGCATAAATCACCTATCAACGCGGTAAGTTCAGCTCTTATATGCTGCAGATCGCCGGCAGCAGAATGTTCATCAGCAATAAGTTTGTTAGCTTCATCAATTGTTTTTTGCAGGGTTATTGACGTTGCAAAAAGTACCGCAATACTTTCAACAAGTTCTATATAATTTTCGTTAACAGCCTTTTCAGGATTATTCTCAATAACAATCACACCGAGAGAATTAATATTACAATGCATAGGAACAGCAATAACTTTTTCAAACACCGTTTCTCTTGTTAAGAATGCTTTTCCCGCAGGTGAATTTTCATCAATATTACATTCTTCTACAGCATTGGATGTTGTTCCGGCAAGCTCCAATTTGCCGTCCTTTTCCAAATAAATATGACATGCATCCACTTCCAGCATTTGTTGAACTGATTGTGCAATAGATGTAAAAATAGCCTGTTTTTCATTAGTGTCAAAACTTAATACACACAAAGTATTTTTCATTGAATATATTGAAATCAATTCTTTTAGCTGATTAATTAAACCGGCTTTTTTATCTTTAACGTTAGAAGCAATTTTTTTTGCCAGATCTTCGGAAATAAGATTTTCGGCAATAAAATCGCCCAAGTTAAGAGCAAAAATTTCTTCAATAGGATCCTTGTCTATCAAGTATTCAGACTGGGAAAAAAGTGAAACTCCATTAATTTTCTCTTCTTTTTTCATTAAAATTTTCCTTACTATACATGCCTTCATAAATACATACGGCACAAATTTGAAAAAACTTTAATGAATTTTACAAAAATTCATACTTTAGTATGGGAAAGTTCATACTTTAGTTAAATATTTTTATCTTCCAATCCAAAAAATTCTTTTAACAACTTTTCTTGCTGTAAATTTATATTAATTTGAAGCATTTTCCCTTGACCAATATCTATTTCAAATATTTTGATGAAAATACTTCCATACAATTTAAGATTTTTAAATGCTCTGTCTAAAAAATACTCTTTCCTGCCATCTAAAAGAATTATAAAATCAGAATAAATATACAATCCAATAGATGTTCCACGCATAGGAACAGAATTCCAGCATTTTTTGTTTGAAAAATATTTTACCGGTTTACCATACTTCTTGATTATTTTACCATTCGGTTTTGTAGAAATAAGCTGGATTGAAACCAATACAATAAAACAAATAAACGGAACAGTACAGAGTATTATATTCTCCATAAACTAATATCCGATAGCCCAATTAAAAGATGCAGATTTGACCGGCTTGTTATCAACGGCAACAGGAGATGGAACAGCCTGAACTTCAATAACTTTTGCGGCTTTTTGGAGCATATTGTATTCCATCATTTTGCTGTCTACATTATTGAATGATTTCAATCTGTCAAGCTGGTTTTGAAGTTCGGCATTTTCATCATTCAAAGTAGTAATCTGACGGCTTAACTTGTTCAAAGTAAGTTCATTAGACATAGAAAAGTAATAGCTTACAAATGCAACAAGCACTGCAATACCCAATAAACCGCATAAAGTTTTATTTACTTTTCTTATAGCCATAGCTTTTTGTGAAATCTCCTTCTGGAAATAACCTTCTATAACCTGATTATCTTCTGTTATCGGATTATTTACGTATGATTGATTTGAATAACTTTCCTGCTGAATTGATACTTCTAATGTTCTTACTCTTGCTGTATTCAAGTTTCTACCCCAACTGAATTATCTTACTCCCTCTAATTTCTGATACATCTTGCCACTCTTAACTTAGCACTTCTTGAAGGAGGGTTTATTGATATCTCCTCATCACTCGCCGTTATCGGTTTTTTATTTACCAGTTCTAAAATCGGAGGCGGACATTTACAAATCATCTGGGTTTTATCGCAATGGCACCTCTGCGAGTGATATTTGAACAAGTTTTTCACTAACCTATCCTCTAACGAGTGAAAACTTATTACACTTATTATAGCACCAAAGTCGAGTAAATCCAACACATCATTCAGAGTATTTTTTACATTTGTTAACTCATGATTAACTTCAATCCTTATTGCCTGAAACACACGTGTAGCAGGATGAATGGATGATTTAATATGAGGAGTGCAGTTAACGATTAAATCAGCTAATTCCGTTGTAGTTTCTATCTTTTTAACCTTTCTTTGTTCAACAATTTTTTTTGCTATTCTTTTTGAAAATCTTTCCTCTCCGTACTCCGAAAAAATTCTGACCAAATCAGCTTCACTGTAAGTATTTACAACATCATAGGCAGAAAATTCGGCATCTTGATTAAATCTCATATCCAGAGGCGCTTCTTTAGAAAACGAAAAACCGCGTTCTCCTTTGTGAAACTGATGATAGGATGCCCCTAAATCAAACAAAACACCGCCTGTAATTTTTTCAATCCCGAGATTATGTAAAACTTTTTTAATATTTGTATAAGAGTCTTTCACAATTGTTAAGTTTTTGTAATCTTTAAGACGTTCGGAAGAAGCTTTTATTGCGTCGTCATCAACATCAAATGCAATTAAGCGCCCGTCTGGCTGAATGCGGCTCAATATAAGTCCGCTGTGTCCGCCGCCGCCGAGGGTACAGTCGACATAAATCTTGCCGTTTTGACATTCCAGAGCGTCTACAGCCTCATTTTTCATCACCGTATAATGAGTAAATTCGTCCATAAAAGAATTGTAGCACGAAAATTATTCGGCAATCTGATTTAATCCGTAATGATCATAAATATCAATAAAATTATCATAAGGCAGACGCTGTATATTTGTAACATCTTCCTTATCCGCAATATTTATCATCATTCCGCTCTGTTCAAGAATACGCGGAAATATCGCGTTAAACAAAACTATCATAAAAATATACTTTTTTATCTCATCTGATGTAATAAAAATTTCAACCATACATAATCCCCAAGCCATTAGTAACAATACATATATAAATAATTTACGGTAAAGATTAAATTTTTCTTTAATAATTTTATTTTTATATAAACATTTATTAAAAAATAAAAATTAGTCCGACTTTTTGTGCCGGACTAATTTACTATTTATTTTATTAAACCGCCTGCTTCATTGCAGCTTTTACTCTGTGGAATGTCTTTTCTTTACCGATAATAGCGAGAATTGCTGTCATATCAGCCCCGCAGAGTCTGCCTGTTACAGCAGCTCTTATTGCCCACATTGTAACTTTTGGTTTAATACCTTTTTCTTTATAGTAAGCTCTGAATGCTTCTAGTTTTTCGTGGAGATTTTCTTCTGTCCAATCCCAATCTTTTGCCTGTTCCATAAATGTTTTTAAAACATCCTGAGAAACGTCGGAATCAATAGTTTCTCTTGCTTTATCATCTATTTCAACATCTTCGCCGAAGAAATAAGGAACGGCATCGGTTATATCTGATAAAAGAGTCAAAGGTTCGTATGTAATCTCAACCATACGTGTATATTGAGCATCCGTTAACTCATTCAAATCATATTTTGTTAAATACGGTTTCAATCTTTCCTTCAATTCAGGGATAGAAAGCATTTTAATATAATGGCTGTTCATCCAGTTTAATTTGTCGTATTCAAAGATTGAATTTGATGATGAAATTTCATTAATCCTGAAATCCTGTGCAATTTCATCAAGAGATTTAATTTCCTGACCGTCAGAGGGTGACCAGCCCAGAAGCGCAACAAAGTTGATTAAAGCGTCTGTTAAATAGCCTTTTTCAACGAATTCAGAAACCGCAGTTGCACCATGGCGTTTTGAAAGTTTACTTCTGTCAGGAGCCAAAATCATACCAAGATGTCCAAATTTCGGAACTTCTGCACCAAGAGCTTCAAATATCAAAATCTGCTTGAAGGTATTTGAAATATGGTCTTCCCCTCTGATTACATGCGAAATTTTCATAAGCATATCATCAATTACAACAGCAAAGTTATATGTCGGAGTTCCGTTAGATTTCATAATGACAAAATCTCCGAGAAGATTTGTGTCAACGTGCAATTCTCCCTTAACCATATCGTCAAAAGTTAACATTGAAGAATTGTGGAAAGCTTGCTGCGCTTTAGCAATATTAAATCTTATAGCAGGTTTTCTGCCTTCTGCTTTTAATTTTGCTTTTTCTTCTTCCGTAAGATTTAAACATTTTTTAGTATATACATACGGTTTTTTATTTGCTGCGGCTTCTTTTTTCTCTGCTTCAAGTTCTTCAGGCGTGCAGTAGCATTCGTATGCAAAACCTTTATCAAGAAGAATTTGAACGTATTTCGGGTAAATATCAAATCTTTCAGACTGAGTATAAGGGCCGTAAGGACCGCCTACATCAGGGCCTTCATCCCAGTTCAATCCTAAAGCCTTCAAACTGTCAAAGATATTATCAATATAAGCCTGGCTTGTACGCTCAGCATCTGTATCTTCAATTCTTAAAATAAATTTTCCGTGATTTTTTTTAGCGAATAAATAGTTGAATAAAGCAGTTCTGGCTGTACCGATGTGTAGATTTCCGCTCGGTGACGGAGCAATTCTGACTCTTACGTCTGTCATTTTTTTTCCTTCTTTCTTATTTATAAATCAGCATAAAAAAGATACCACGAGCAAAATTTGATTTCAAGCGAAATACTTTTTTTAAGGGATTTGACTAAGTTTAGTTTAAGTTTAAAATGTATATATGAAAAAGATATTGCTACTTCTGTTGATTTCAGGCTTGATACAAATACCGGCTTTTTCCTTAAACAAAAGGATGGAGCCTAAAACTAACACGGACAACCCACTGCCGAATATCTTTATATATGCAATACCGGACGATGATACCCAGCAAAACTCAAAAGGAGTAAAAAAAGAAATTAAAACAAATGAAAAAAAAGTTAATAACAAAAAACAAAATGATGAATCGGAAGAAGAAGTCACTCTTGAGATCAATGACGATACCACTATCGGAGCTACAACATTAAAAGGTTATGCACAATACATTGAAGACGCTGAAGAAATCTATCTGAAAGATGATGATGATAACTTTGTTTTAAACATAAAGGTTCCGCAAAAAATTGCAGCATCGCAAGGATTAAATCTTACCCAAACACCATCAAAACAAATTGCCAGATCAAAAGAGTGGGAATACAATATTGCCCCGAAGTCAATTAACACATCAGAAGCTAAAGGCAATTTTACATTCGGAGCTTTATACGGCAATGAAGTTGATAACATTGCAATGCTTGAATCAGAAGCAGGACTTTTTACCAGATATGAAAAAAGCAGATTTGCACTGAGTTCTACATACAAAAAAAACTTAAATACGACATATAACCAGTTCTATGACACTATTTCAATTGCGCCCGAATTTAAGCTTAATAACTATATGTCAATAAAAAATGAATACAAAGCAGATATTACAAGAAACAGAAGATCGGGAGCACTTATATTTTCTCTAAATCCGTTCGGGAAAAAAGATTCAGACAGATTAAGACTTGAACTCGGCGCAAAACAGACAATATATTCAGACAATACGGAACCAAAAACAGAATTCAGTTTTTCTACAAAATTAAAATTGTAAATTTATACTAATATTATTGTTTAAATGATTTATTTAGTTTATAATTTGTATGTGAGGTTTTATGGCTGAAAATCAAGACCGGACAAATACTGTGGAAGAAATTAATAAAGATGTACCAAAACGGATAAAAGCTAAAACAGGCTTTTACTATTCTTTTTTGACGCTTGTTTTATTATTTTGTCTTATCCAGATAGGGTTCGGAGCCATATTAAATATTTCAAAAACTATTTCTTACAGATCAAAAATTTCAACATTATCAAAAATTCGGGATAATGCGGAAAATCACAATCAAGAGCTTAAACAGGATATCAAATTGTTTTCATCAACCTCAAGTCTGGAAGGAATTGCAAGAAACAATCTCAAAATGGCGGGAGAAGATGAAGTCCTTGTTTTGATAAATAATTCTCAGGTTCAAAATTCAGACAAAAAGAAAAAACAAAAAAAACATAAGAAGAAATAAATACGGAGCATAAATGCAGAACACTGAAGTTATAGAATACATTAAACAGGCATTTGAATTAAAATCACAACAATGCTATAAGCAGGCCATTGAAATGCTTTATAAAGCTTTGGAAATAGAAAATGACAATATAGAAATTTTATTTCAACTCGGTGAATTATATTTTATGCTCAAGAATTTTCAGCGCGCATCACACTACCTTGAGAAAGTTCTTTCAAAAAATGAGAAACACATTGAAGCTCTAAAAATTTTAGAAAAAATTTATTCATACTCTCATGATGGGGATAAAGCTTATAAAACAGCCGAAACAATTTACGGACTAACAAAGCAGACGGACGACCTTCTAGAATTAATTAATATCCTTTCAAGAATCGGAGATTTAAACAAAATTGAAGAACTTCAAAAAACATTAAAGCCTGATGATAGAATTTATTTTGCCCTTGCAAAAGCTTTTTATGACAACGGGCAATCAGTAAAAGCAAAAGAAAAACTTGAGCCGGCGCTGAATTTAAATCCGCAAAATGAAGATGCACTTATTCTTCTGGGAAAAATATATTTTGACGAAGATGAATTTGAGAAATCTAAAAGAATATTTAATACATTCCCTAAAACATCCGAAAATCCTGAAGTATTAAATTTTCTCGGGTTGTTTGCTCTTGAAGATATGAATTTTACAGATGCGATTAAATATTTCTCAAAAGCATCAAATATTGACAAGGAAAATCCGAAATACTTTTATAACCTTGGGAATGCATACTTTTATAACGGCTGGTTTGAAGAAGCGTCAAAAGCTTATTTAAAATCCATCTGTATGTCTCCGCAAGAAGCAGGATTCAGGTATTCTCTTGCGTATCTCTACTTTGAACAGCATAAACTTGAAAAGGCCCAAAGAGAAGTTGATTATATTCTTCAAAATACTCCCGATTACGGACTTGCACATGTATTGAATGCACTTTTGAAATTTGAACGTAAAGATTTCCTCGGGGCAAAAATTGAGCTTGAAAATAATTTAAAAAACGGGAATGATGACAATTTTACCCTCGTATCGCTGGCCAAAGTATACAGAGAGCTGGCTATGTTTGAAAAAGCAGAAAATTTAATGGAAAAAGTGCTTGAAAAAAATCCGGAAAGTTTAAATTATCAATGCCAGCTTGCAGAAATCTACATTGCAGAAAAAAAATACAATGAAGCGTTAGATATTTTGCACAAAGTTATAGAAACAAATGAAAATTATATTGAAGCTTACACTCTTTCGGCCAAAACCGCATATAAAATGCAAGATTTTGACAAAACAAAATATTATGCACAAAAAATAATCAGCCTTGACATGAATTATGCTGAAGGGTATTTTTATCTGGCTCTTGTAAGGTTTGAAGAAAAAGACTTTGACGAGGCTATAGAATGTATGAAACGCGCTATTATGTATGATGTAAACAATGCGGAATATTATGCAAAAATGAGCGCAATCTATAAAGAAAAACAAGATTACAGAACAGCGCTTGAATATATCAAAGAAGCTGAAAACATCTCGGGAAATACCGAATATAAAATAATATACAGCGACCTTGCCTCACTTATCAGAAAAAATAAATAAAATATTTGACGGCAAAAAAAATATAATTATAATACTTAGTATCTGCTACATTTGTAGTTTTAATACAATTTATTATACGGGGAGAAGAAGATTAGTGGACAGAAAAAGATTAAAAAACGGAATATTTATAGCGGCCCTTGTGCTTATATGCCAGCTTCCGGCATTTTCGGCAAAAAAGAACGAAGAGCTTATTGAAATGCCTAAAACTTATCCTGCCAAATACACGGCCGAATATATCAAAGAGATTAAACCTCTTTATAAACCTACAGGGAAAGAAGAAATTATTTATGTCGCACTTGACATGCTGAGAGGCACAAACGGAGAATTTTCAAGAAACGCAATTTTAGGAAATAACCTCTCAGGGAGAGCCGTTAAAATAGAATTCAGGGATTTAGGAACAATAAATCCGGATTATGCAAATTTTGATGCACTTGGATGGAAAAAGAACAAACAGCTGTTTATCTTTATAAATCCCCGCCATAAGGATGCACCTCCGGGCGCACTGGCGGCACTATTGTCTCACGAAGCACTCCATCAGGATGAATATAATTCGCTTGCGGAAGAAACTTATGCATGGACAATGGAAGCTTCGGTATGGCATGAGATTGTAAAATTGTATCCGGAAAGTAATGATGAACTTCATCCGCTTGTTGTAAGAGAAAATACTCTTAATAAACTATTTGAACGCGGCGGATATTCAAACAAATATATCAAAAAGACAGTGATGTCTAACGAAGGATACAAAAATCTTCCTGCAACTTCTCCCGGCTTTGAAGATCTGTAATATTATTCTGCAAAATTATAAAAATGATTATCCCTATAATTTTTTACCAGGGATAATCATTTTTTATCTGCCAGCCATCAAGCATGATAACAGCACTGCAGGCATCACCTGGGCCATAATAATCAGGTCCTGGAGACTCTTTATAACAACCTCCGGTACGTATAGGTCCATGTAATAATCTTTCTCTATCTAACTGCCCATCTCCTGTATAAGGTATTGTTCCGGCAAGACCAAACGGCTTAAATGATGTATCTTTTGAACTGTCAAGAACAAAAGTAAAAACATCTTTTCCGCTAAATGCAAAAGGTTTCGGATTTTTTACATATACACGAACGCGTGTCACATTTTCATAAGCCCCTCCATAACGTATAAACCCATAAGCTAAAGGAACACCGCCGGTAACAACCATATAATGCGGAACCTGCGCATTAGCGTTATTCAAAGACACATCATAGCCTAAACGATGTATACCGGAAAAACCAAAACATTTACTACCAGCCTGACATTTCCCTGAATTAATTACTTTTACATAAGGTTCAAAATACGTCTGAACCCACTTATCTAATTCATCTGCTTTGCGATAACGCCAATCTGAAATCATACCGTGTTCGGCTTCTGCCATTTTTAGAACTTGATTTAACTCAGAATAAGTCTTTCTGACAGATTCTTCCACAATCTTTTTACGATGATTAATTATCATACCGGGCATAGTCAAAGCAGCAACAACTCCGAGTACACCAAGAGTAACTAAAACCTCTGCAAGAGTAAAGGCTACTTTTTTATTACATAAATAATCTAATAAGGGAAAATATTTAATTTTCGGTGAACTATGTTCACAATAAAAAACTTTGCATCTTGACCTATTAGACTCTTTTCGCAGGAGAAAACTTAGAGCGCCCCCCCCCCGAAGCTATTGCTTAATTCTTTTAGTATTTCCATAAATTAACTCCCTTTCCAATTTACATTACTTATTATAACATAGTTTTGAAATTGTGCAATATTACATATTTTTTCTAACTTAACTAAATAATAAGTATATTGATTATAAAAAATGCTTGATGTTAAATATTCGTATGAAAACACGTCGGGCATTTTTATTTATAACCTTAATAATAACCCTTATCGGACTTAATGCATTTTTTATGTTTACCAACAGAGTTGAGATAAATGACATGCCCGAAATGGTTGATCATAGCCATATTTCATCTCAAAAGCTGTTCGACAGCACATGGAAAATAATTCGGGATAACTACTATGATGCAAATCTCAACGAACAATCATGGTCGCGCTGGAAAGAACACTATCACGGCAAAATTAAAACCGATGAGGATGCAAAGGTTGCTATAGACACAATGCTTGCAAGCCTTGATGATCCATATTCAAGGTATATGTCAAAAAATGAATATATCGAACAAAATAATTCCATTAATTCAAAAATCACCGGTATTGGTGTAAATATAACTTCAATTTCAGGGAAAATTCATATAGTTAATGTTATGGAAGGGACGCCTGCACAGTTTGCAAATCTGCTTCCTAAAGATATAATCATAGCTATTGACGGCAAAGAAGTAAACGGCTTATCACTTTCCGAAGTCGCAAATCTTGTCAGAGGTCCGGAAAACAGTTTTGTTAATATAACAATTTTGCGTAATAACGACAAACTTGTAAAAAAAGTAATGAGAAAAGAGATTAAAATAAAAACCGTTAAAAGCTCTGTTATAGATAAAAATATCGGCTATATTCAAATCTCAAGTTTTATCGGCTCAACAACCCCGAATGAATTTTTGGAAGCATTAGAAAAAACAAAAGACACAGAAGGGCTTATTCTTGATTTACGCGGAAACACGGGCGGTCTGCTTCCAAATGCGGTATTTATCGCAAATTTGTTTATTTCTAAAGGGAATATAGTAAGTATAGTCGGCAGAAACGGCTATAAATACGATATTAATGCACAGGATACGGAATTTTCAATAAAAAAACCTACAGTAGTTCTTGTTGACGGGAATTCCGCAAGTGCAAGCGAAATTCTGTCAGGCGCGCTGAAAGATTATAATAAGGCTAAATTACTGGGTACAACTACTTACGGTAAAGGCATGGTTCAAAAAATTATTCCAATGCCTAACGAAACGGGTTTAAATTTGACCATAGCAAAATATTTAACCCCGAAAGGTACGGATATAAATAAAAAGGGGATTACGCCGGACATCAAAGTTGAATTCAGTCTGAAAGATGTTAAAACAAATAATGATGCTCAGCTACAGGCTGCAAAAAATGTCCTTTCCAAAATGTTACTTAGCAAAAAATAACTCACCTTTTAAAAATATTTATATCTTTAAGGTCTTTTTTATTTACCACAAGCCCGCATTTTGAACATGCAAGAATGTCGCCCGTACTGTCAACAGGTAAAAAAATATGTTCACAATAGTCGGACTCTTCAAGCTCTTCCCGCATTAAAGGATCAAAAGATGATTTTTGGGGTTTCTTTTTCCTTTTAAATAATTTTACAAAAAATTCAATAAGATACATTTTTACAATTCAAAACATTCGGGCAAAAGCTCGTTTAGAGTATAAACTTTTATTCCGCCATCAGTTTTGGTTATAACATTCAAACCTTCATCGGACTTAAATTCATCCAAAACCTGCCTGCATGCGCCGCAAGGCGTACAATTTGTCATATTTGGAGAAAACACTGCAATTGCTTTTATTTTCTTTTCTCCGTTAGCAATTGCCGTACCAACGGCATTTCTTTCCGCACAAATTGTCAGACCAAAACTGGAATTTTCGAAATTACACCCTGTATAAATATTACCGCTTTCGCATAACACACATGCGCCTACAGGAAATTTTGAATAAGGAACATAGGCATTTTTTGATACCTGTTCTGCTAATTGTAACATTTTCTCATAATCCATATTTGTACTTTAATTCATTTATATAAAATTGTAATCCATTAATTATATGAAATTGTGATATAATTTTGTCATGAAAATTCTGGTTAAGCTGATTGTAATATTTTCACTTTTAATATCATCAGTACAGGCTGTAACATTTGATGTTCTTGTCCTGCCTGCAGACTTGCTGAACTCAAAGGAAAATTATTACGGGTTTGACGAAGTATCGGAAATTGTTGCATCAGATATTATTAATGATTTCAATTTATCAAACGGAAAAATTAAATCTCCTGACTTGTATGAAGTAAGAGCTAAAATTAGTCAAGACAGTACTCTTAAAACATCGATTTCAAATACATTGAAAAAATATAATACCGACAATTCAGTAGACTATAAAGCATTAAAAGATATAGGAAAAGATTTTTCATGTAAATCCGTTCTTTTAATATCAAGTTCCGTAACAACAAATAAAAATTCTTTAAAACGCGGTATATGGGAAGTTCTTGAAATATCTACAGCATTTAATGCAGAATACCCGTACCGATTGGAAACATCATTGGTCTTAATTGATACCCTAAATGATATTGTAATGTGGAGCAACCATTATTCAACCAAAATCGGAGCTAATGATAATTCTTTTGAAGCAAAGAATTATGCTCAGGCTAATGAAATTTTGAATAAAATAAGGTTATATTCAAAAAATATTGTCGCGAAAAGTGCCTCTCAAAATATTATCTTAAGATTTTTTCCTAAATCCGTACGCACAATTGACAAAAGCAATTTAGATAATTCTAACGGCGGAGCATTAAAATTTGACAGGAATTTACCTCAAGCTCCCCTGGAACCTTCTGAGAATAATCAATTTTACGGAGATATGATTTACGGAATTTAACGAAATCGATTATTTATAGGGGCTTTATTTTTACTTGTACTGTTAAGCGGATTTTTAAAATTTTCTTCACTATCCGGACTTAAATTATTTCCAAATGTTTTTGTATTATTCTGCTTTTGCATATCATCTTTTTCGGCTCTGCCTCCCGTTTTCTGAACCATAGGTTTCATCTCAACCTGTGCGGGAGTTTTCACTGCCACGGAATCAAGTTCCTGTAATCTGTCTTTTGCATCCCAAAATGCTATAAAAGAAACTATAAATATTGACAAAAAAATTAAAGATTTTTTCATAACTTTACCCTTTTTTAAAATTCAGATACAGTTTAACTTATATACATAAATTAATAAATTAAACAGTTATATAAATTTACGGGCTTGCACAAAAGGGCTTAGAATGATAAAATATTCTTGTAATACAGAGTTTAATAAAGAGGAAAATTTAATGGCTAGATTAATAAGACCGAGTTTGGCAATCAGATGTGTGCAATCAGGATGTAAAACATTGTTTGAAGTAGCTAAAGTAGAAGACGGTAAACAACAGGAAGTTGTATGTCCGGGCTGCGGGGAACACTATGTTTATCCTATCTATGATGATGAAGAAGATAAAAATTCATAGTTATAGCTTATGTTTAATAATACTGATAAGCGCTACAATCAGTACAGCGCTCATTTAAAAAAGAAATTCGGCGTTAAGGTCTATAAAATAACACTTGATGCCGGTTTTTCGTGTCCTAACAGGGACGGAACAATTTCCACAGGTGGATGTATATTCTGTGATGAAGGCGGGAGTTTTTCTCAGGCGCATTCAAATCTTTTGCCTATAGAAGGTCAGGTTGAAGAAGGAATAAAAACATTATCTAAAAGGTTTAAAGCTCAAAAATTTATGTCTTATTTTCAGGCATATTCAAATACTTACAAACCCGTTTCTGAACTTGAAAAAATATATAATTGCGCACTTAATCACCCTGATATTGTAGGTCTTTCAATAGGAACAAGACCTGACTGCATTGATGATGAAAAAATAAAACTGATTTCATCGTATAAAGATGATTACTACACCTGGATTGAATACGGTCTGCAGTCAATCCACGATAAAACGTTAAAAAGGATTAACCGCGGGCATAATTTTGACTGTTTTTTAAAAGCTTATGAAAAAACAAAGGAGGCAGGCATAAGTGTTTGTGTTCATGTTATTTTCGGGCTCTGGGAAACTCATGACGAAATTATGCAGACAGCACAAAAACTTGCGCAACTCAAAGTTGACGGAGTAAAAATACACATGCTCTGCGCTCTTGAAAACACCAAACTGGCACAAATTTATAAAGAAGGCGGCATTGATTTTATGGATGAGGATAAATATGTAAAAACTGTGTGCGATTTTCTTGAGTATCTTCCTGAAACCACCACTATCCACAGGCTTGCCGGTAACGGATTAAGTACGGAATTAATCGCCCCAAAATGGCTCGGCAAAAAGTTTGACTGCCTGAACAAAATCGACAGAGAATTCATTAACAGAAATTCATATCAGGGAAGTAAATTTATTTACAAATAAAAAATTATATGAGATAATAATTCAGCAAAACATACCGATTAAATTTGTAACGATTTATTACAAAGCAATAATAATTCCAGCAAAAATTTTTTTTCAGCTGTGTTAGGTTATGTGGAAAATTATCTGAACGGAGATAAATATGTTATCAATACAACCAAGATTCTCAAGTAATTACAAACCTGCATTCAAATCTAATGAACAAAATGAAGATTATTCATCAATCAGTCTGGCTGATATGGATGAAGATACTTATGAATCAATGAGCGATGACTTGCGCGAACAAAAACAAGACTTTTTAGATATCGCGAATAATGAAGAATTTAAACTTCCAAAGCCCGCTAAAAAAGTACTTGAAGGCGGAGCAGTGGTTACAACCGGTCTTTTAGGCGGTATGGCAACAGGCTGGGGAACTAAAAAATCATTACAGGCTTTCTCAAAACTTGCGAAATCAACACCCGTAAAAAACTTTGTGCAATACGTCAAAGACACAGGTAAATTTATAAAAAAAGCTTGTTCAACAGTCAAAAAACAATTCTTTGCTTCTGATGTTTACAAAAAACCGGCAAATGCAATTAAAGAACAGTACAATAAATTTGCAGAAACAAAAATAGGGGCACCTATAGCAAAATTCTTTAAAAACGTAAAAGACGGAATCAGCACAATTTACAAAGATGTTAAAACCGGCATAAGAAAAATACGTGAAAAAATTAAAGGTGTGGATAAAGCAAGGTATGAAAAAGCAGTTGTAAATACCGTTGGCACATCAGGCGGTGTTGCATCAGGCGTAACGGCATTAAAAGAAACCCAAGAAAAAAATAAAGCAGAAGGGCTTAAAAACATAACTTTTGATGACGGAGAAGAATAACTATGCGTGTTTCTTTTAACAACCAAATAACATATACTTCTAATCACAATACAAAAAATGAAGAAAAAAGGGATGCCGAAAAAAAGGTTGTAACAGGCGGGGGAGCTGTTGCTGCGACAACAGCTGCTGCCAGGAGTAAAGCTGCAAAATCAGGCTTTGATATGTTCAACTCTGCAAAAAAAGTTTCACAGGGGATGAAAGGCGTAACCGAAGCAACCAAGACAGCGACAAATGTTGCTAAACAAACAAAGGGATTATGGGCTAAAGTTGCAGAGAATGCCAGATGGGCCAAAAACTCAATATTAACCTGGGGTTCAAAATTTAAAAATACCAGATTTATTAAACCGCTTATAAAAAGTCCGATATTCAGAGGTGCGGCAGGTGCGCTAGGTTATGGGTTTGGTTTTGTTACCCTGATATCCGGCCTCTCTGACATAACAAAAGTGACAACAGAAGCTGTTGAAGGCAAACTTTTACATAACGATGATTAATATAGATTGTTAAATAAATAAAATCGTGCTAAGCTAAGCTTATGCACGATTTTATTTTGAGAGAGTTACAAAATACAGATATAGAAAAAGAACTGTTAAATATCGGGTTTGACAGGTCATACGCAAATAGAGGCTCTGATAAGTTCCGATACAAAAATATAAAAATATATTCTCTAACCCCTGCTCAAGCAAATATATTAAAACAAACGGCAATCTCTTCAGGAGCCGAATGCGCAACCCATAGAGAAGTTATTACCGGTAATATTGAAAAATCAAACTGTATTTTAGGCGGAAGTACATCAGAAATTCTTAAGATATGCGAAAAGTTAAAATTCCAGCCGTTTGGTCTGAAAATATTAGGAGAAAAACTTATAGAATATGTATCATCTCAAAAAAAGAATAAATGTAAAATTGTCGGGATATTAAATCTTACGGACAATTCTTTCTCAGACGGCGGAATGTACAATGACTTTGAAAAAGCAAAAGAACATCTTCTTGAAATGATAAAGGACGGAGCCGATATTATTGATATCGGAGCAGAGTCCACAAAACCGTATTCGACTCCTGTGAATGCGGAAGATCAATTAAAAAAACTTCTGCCTGTTGTTGATTTTGCAAAAGATAAAATAAAAATCAGTATAGATACAAGAAGTGCGCTTGTCGCTGAAGAATGCATAAATGCAGGTGCCGATATAATAAATGATGTTTCAGGATTCGATTATGACGAAAAAATGGCAGATGTTATCTCGAAGTATAATGTCCCGATTATAATCCAGCATTCTAAAGGGACGCCTGAAAATATGCAGGATTGCCCGCAGTACAATGATGTTATTGAAGAAATTTTTCTGGCTCTTAAGAAAAAAATTGATTTTGCACTTTCCAAAGGGATAGAAAACATTATAGTTGACCCGGGTATAGGTTTTGGAAAAAACAGAGAAGACAATTTTGAAATAATTAAACGAATTAAAGAATTCAAATCGTTAGGATATCCCGTTATGATAGGCCTCTCAAGAAAAAGTTTACTTAATATGAAAGATGCCGATAATTTTTCAAAAGACATTTATACAACAGCCCTAAACTCAATAGCAATTGAAAATGGTGCTGATTATATACGCGTCCATAATGTAAAAATGCACAAAAGACTTGTTGAACTGCTTGAAAATTTTGCGATATAGGTTATAATAAATATATATATTATAATATTATAATTAGGAGTCTGTTTTGCAAAAAAATGCCTTTAACTTTTCGGAAGTTATGATAGCTATCGGAATAATAGGAGTTGTCGCAGCTCTTACTATGCCCGGAATTGTTGCACACTACCACCAAAAAGAATATGTCACGCAACTCCAAAAATCATTAAGCCAATTTGAACAGGCTATGCAAATTATAATGTTCAGACATGAATGTACTGATATTATATGTACCGGAGCATTTAACGGGACATCCTCTGATGCTCAATGGAATAAAAATTTTGAAGAAGAAATAACAAAATCAATAAAAATTATAAAAACAGCAAAAAACGGTATTGCAATGGAGCCGCAATTAGAATCAGCTCCATTGAAACCTGAAAAGACGAAACTGAGTATTCAAGCAGACTGGCGTTCAACAGAGGGTTTTAAATTCTTGCCTCCTGACGGCGTACTATACCTTGTAATTCCAAAAAATTGTGAAAGTGTGCCTTTCCCGAATTTAAGCACAATAAAAAATATTTGTGCGGAAGTTACCATAGATGTAAACAGTTTACGCCGCCCAAATCAATACGGCAGAGATATACACAAATTCATAGTCGCACAGAACGGACATTTATACCCTATGTACGGACGTGAATATTCCAATGCAACTACCGGCAGCGCATCCGGCAGCAGCTACTGGCGTACAAATCCTGAATTATGTGCCGGAGAAGGTCTTTTGCATCAAGCTCCGGATAATGTCAGCGGTGATGGCTGCGCTGCAAGAATTATGGAAGACGGTTGGAGGATGACTTATTAAGATTATGATATCAAAAAAGCTTAGAATTGCCCCCCCCCCGAAACCCTGACAAGCAGAAGGCAAGAGGTCAAGAAGGGAGGAGGGCAGGCCTGTATCGACGAGCAAAGCCTGCTTAAAAATAAATACCTTCCCTTATTAGGGAAGGTTAGGATGGGTTTCAAACAATACCCACCCCAGCCCTCCCTAATCAGGGAGGGGAAGAATAATTACCTGAAACGAACTTATTCACTTAAGAAAAAGACCGCGTTTACACTGGCAGAAGTTTTAATCACTCTCGGAATTATTGGTGTTGTTGCAGCAATGACTATACCTACGATTATCGGGAATTATAAAAAACAGGAAATTACATCAAAACTAAAAAAATTTTCATCAACAATGCAGAATGCTCTAAACATGGCAACTACAGAATATGGAGATATTTCAACTTGGCAAAATCCGACAACACAAGGAGATGAAGAAGAAACCAATAAATTTTTTACAACATATATATTACCATTTTTATCAGGTGTAAAAAATTGTAGTGCCGGAGTAAGCGATAGAGAATGCAGTAATTTAAGACAAGGTTTTGCCCCTGATGCCCCAAATAGAACTAATGCTTCTCTGTTTGTTTTCAACGATGGAAGCTGTTTTTCTCTTTATACGGGAGGGGCAGATACTCTACACGCAAACATACATTTTCTATATGATTATAACTGCAAAGGCAAACCTAATGAATACGATAAGGATAAATTTTCATTTATTCTCCTCATAGATTCGCTAAATAATTCTACTTTAAGGAACAGATTTAGGGCGGGTAGTGCATCAACACATGAACTTACAAACCGGGACGATTTACTGGATGCCTGTAATAAACATACACAGACACATTATAGAGGCGGCTGCTCTGCATTAATTCAGTTCGACGGCCGGGAAATTAAAGATGACTATCCGTGGATACATTAAAACCTCTTTACTACAAATCTTTATTTATGGTAAAATAAAATGGTACCGGAAAATCAGGGACTAATGCTTTAATAAATATCTTTACAGCATTAAAAAGTACTACAAGGAGATAAAATGGAAGATTTAAGAGATAAATACGAAGTTGTTATAGGTTTGGAAGTTCATGCACAGTTAAAAACCAAATCAAAAATATTTGCACCCGACGGCTGCGAATTCGGGAAAGAGCCTAATTCGGAAACAAGCCCGATTACTTTAGGGATGCCGGGAGTTTTGCCTGTTTTAAATAAAGAAGCAGTTAATATGGGAATTTTAACGGGACTTGCATTGAATTGCGAAATTCCGGAAAGATGCAAATTTGACAGAAAACAGTATTTTTATCCTGATCTTCCGAAAGGTTATCAGATATCTCAATATGATGAACCGATTTGTGTTAACGGATATCTGAATGTAAAAGGCAAAAGAATAGGTATCACTCGTGCACATTTGGAAGAAGATGCAGGAAAACTTGTTCACGCAGGAGCCGACGGTCTTGCAGGTTCTTCTTATTCTCTTGTAGACTTAAACAGAGCCGGCACTCCGCTTCTTGAAATAGTATCAGAACCCGATATGAGAAGCTCAGAAGAAGCAAGAAACTATATGGAAGAATTGAGAAATATTGTCCGTTACATAGGAGTTTGCGACGGCAACCTTGAAGAAGGCTCAATGAGATGTGATGCAAATATATCTATTATGCCTAAAGGTTCAAAAGAGTTCGGAACCCGCGCTGAAATAAAAAATGTAAACAGTTTTTCTGCCCTTCAAAGAGCAATTGAATACGAGATTGACAGACAGATAGAAATTGTTGAAGAAGGCGGGAAAGTTGTTCAAGAAACAAGATTGTGGGACGATAATGCAAGAGAAACCAAATCAATGAGAGGTAAAGAAGACGCCCACGATTACAGATATTTCCCTGAACCGGATTTAATGCCTCTAAAAATTTCAAGAGAATGGGTTGAAGAAATAAAAGCTAAAATGCCCGAACTGCCTCAGGCAAAACGCGAACGCTACATGAGCCTTGGCTTGAGTGAATACGATGCATCTGTTATTGTTGAACAGATGGGACTTGCTCTATTCTTTGATGAAGTTTTAAAACTCGGTGCTTCTCCTAAAATTGCCGTAAACTTTATTATGGGTGAAATTGCAGCTTACCTGAAAGAAACTAAGCTTGAAATTGAAGAAACAAAACTTACTCCGGAAAACCTTGTTGAATTAATTTCTCTTATTGAGAAAAATACAATTTCAAATAACATAGGCAAGCAAATCATAGTTGATATGATGAAAGACGGCACTAAAGCTTCTGAAATTGTTGAAAAAAGAGGTCTTAGCCAGATTTCCGATACCGGCGCTATTAAAGAAATTGCGCAAAAAGTATGTGACGCAAATCCGGATCAGGTTACAGCTTACAAAAACGGAAAAGTTCAGCTTCTCGGATTCTTTGTAGGACAGGTTATGAAAGAAACAAAAGGCAGAGCAAATCCGAAAGCTGTTAACGAAATCTTAAAAGAAATATTAGGTTAATAAAAAGGTATATTAATGTTTTTACAAAATAATAAACCGACATGTATGGAAACAGAAATTTTTGAGCAGGATGAAGTGCTTAAAAATTTGTTACGCACGCATGTGAATGATAACAACTATATACTTTTTGATATTCCGACAGATATTTCCAAAATCGTACTTGTAGCAAGCGGTTCTTCATACCATTGCGCAAGATATGCGGCAGACCTGTTCGGTAATATTGCAGGTATTGAAGCACGTGCAATATATTCAAGCGAATTTTTACTGAAATCAACTGTACCGCATGACAACGATATTTTGTATGTCTTTATAACACAGTCAGGAGAAACCTCTGATACGAATTCGGCCTTAAAAAAAGCAAAAGAACTCAATATGAGAACACTTGCAATTACTAACAAAAAAGGTTCAACCATTTGGGAAGCTGCAGATTTCAAAATAGACTGCCATGCAGGGGAAGAAAAAAGTATTGCAGCAACCAAATCTCTGACAGCCCAGATGCTTTGTTGCACGCTGCTTGTTCTTAAATATGCCGCACATAAAGGCATTGATATTTCAAACTATATTAATGAATTAAAAACTCTACCATCTTTTATTGAAAAAACATATCTGCTTCATCCGCAGATAAAAGAAATGGCAAAACAGCTTAGTAAATTCAAAAATATAGTAATCACTGCAGACGGCATATCTTATGCAATTGCAAAAGAAGCCTCGCTAAAAATTAAGGAAACATCATATATCAATGTTTATTCAAATATTCTGGGTGAATTTATGCACGGCCATGTTGCAATTTTGAACAACAAACCTGCTATGATTCACGTATCAATAAATGAACTGTCATACACTGCAATAAAGAATTTAAATAAAATAGAAGAAGATTACAACCCTCCGTTATTCGTAATCGGCTGTACAAACGAAAAAATAAAAACAAAATTCCATATAGATATAAACTGCGAAAGCGAGATTGTAAAGTCCTTCTGCATAGTAGTAATCAGCCAGCTTCTGGCCTTAGAAATTGCGCTTTCTCTTGGACGTAATGTTGATAAACCGCACGGATTAGACAAAGTTGTAAAATAAAAGGGAAATGAAACAGAATATATAATAAAAAACAGCCTGCAGTTTATAATGCAGTCTGTTTTTTATTGTACTTGATATTAATTTTAAAACTGTTTCAAAAATCTTTCGTCATTGTTGAAGAAAAGTCTTATATCATCAACAGCGTATTTCAGCATTGCAAGTCTTTCAACTCCCATGCCAAAGGCAAATCCCGAATATACATCAGGATCAATTCCAACGCCCTTTAAGACATTCGGATCAACCATTCCGCATCCGAGAATTTCAAGCCAACCGGTTCCGGAACATGTTCTGCAGCCTTTCCCTTCACACATAATACATTGAACATCAACCTCAGCAGACGGTTCCGTGAACGGGAAGAAACTGCTCCTGAAACGTGTAGGACGGCTTGCTCCAAAATATATTCTGATAAATTCGTTCAAAACACCTTTCAAATCTCCGAAAGTAATATCTTTATCAACATAAAGACCTTCAATCTGGTGGAATAAATTATTCTTACGCGCATTTATGTTTTCATTTCTGTAAACCCTGCCCGGAGATACAACTCTTATCGGCGGATTTTTGCCTTCCATAGCATGAATTTGTGCACCGGAAGTCTGGCTTCTTAATACAACATTTTTAGCAATTTCAGTGTAAAAAGTATCCTGAACATCACGTGCAGGGTGGTCTTTTGGAACATTTAAAGCATCAAAATTATAATACTCTGTTTCGACTTCCGGAGATTGTTCCTGAGGGACAACTGAAAAACCTAAACCTTGAAATATTGAAACAATTTCATTTGTTGTTGATGTTAAAAGATGAATTTTACCGGTAGGAGTATATTTCCCGGGGAGCGTAATGTCAATTCTTTCAGTTAAAAGTTTCGCATTAAGTTCTTTTCTGTAAAATTCAGCATGCTTTTCCTTTAAAGCATTTTCAAGCTTCTGGGTAATTTCATTAGCAAGCGAACCAATAACCCTTTTATCTTCATCAGATAGATTTTTAAGATTTTTCTTTATTTCGTTAAACTCACCTTTACGGCTTAAATATTTTGCTCTTATTTCATCAATATCAGCAATTGAAGATGCATTTGACAAATCATCCGTTGCACATTTATATATTTTTTCCAGTTGTTCTTTCATTTTTTTAACCTCTATATCAAAAAAATTTTTCAATTCTTCTTATATTATTTCATTATATTTTTTTTCGTAACCGATTGTAGTCATCGGGCCGTGTCCGGGAAATACTTTTATATTATCATCGAGCTTGAACAGTTTATTTTTTATACTATCAGATAGTTTTTCAAAATTTCCGCCCCACAGGTCGGTTCTTCCGACACTATCTCTAAATAAAGTATCTCCCGAAAACAAATTATCGTCAACGAGGTAGCACACACCGCCTTCTGTATGCCCCGGAGTCGATATAACTTTAATGTTCATATTCCCGATTTGAATTGTATCATTGTCATCTACGTATTTTTCATATACCGGCGGGGTAGATTCAGGTATATTAAACATTCTTGTAAACTCATTAATTTTATCAGACAAAACCAGGTCATTTTTATTAATTACCGCTTGAGCCCCTAATGCATTTTTTAAGTCATTTAACCCCATAATATGGTCAAAATGCCCGTGAGTAAGCAGAATATATTTAACATCTGCGCCAAGATTCTTTACTGTATCCGTAATATCTGAAGTCAGCGCTGTTGCATCAATTAAAACAGCCTGCTTTGTATCATCATCTACAAGCAGATATATATTATTTTCTAAAGGTCCTGCAATAAACTGTTTTATAATCATTTACGCACCAATTTAAAAATTTCATTACAAATATTAAAAAGTTCTTCCGCATTATCAAGTGCAACCATGTTGGGGCCATCGCATTTTGCACAATCCGGCTCAGGATGAACCTCAAAAAATAAAACATTAGCACCTGCAGCTACTGCCGCTTTAGCAAGAGTCGGAACAAATCTTCTGTCGCCGCCTGAGCATGCGCCCTGAGCACCAGGGAGCTGCACACTGTGTGTTGCATCAAAAACAACAGGATATCCGAATGTCTGCATTATAGGAATTGCCCTGAAATCAACAACTAAATTGTTATACCCGAAAGAACAACCTCTATCCGTAAGCAAAATTTTATCATTACCGCTGTCTTCAACTTTTTTAACCAGTGTTCCCATCTGCTCGGGGGCAAGAAATTGTCCTTTTTTAATATTAACTATTTTACCCGTTTTAGCAGCTGCGACAAGCAAATCAGTCTGCCTGCATAAAAATGCGGGAATTTGTAATATATCCGCAACCTTACTTACAGGTTCAGCCTGGTCAGGTGTATGAATATCCGTTACTATCGGAACACCAAATTTTTCCTTAACGGACTTAAGCATTTCAAGCCCTTTTTCAAGCCCCGGACCGCGATATGAATTTATTGACGATCTGTTAGCCTTATCAAACGAGGATTTAAACACATAATTTATACCCAATTTATCAGTAATTTCTTTTAATCTTTTAGCCGTAACATCAAGAATCTCCTGACTTTCGGCAGCGCAGGGGCCTGCAAGAATTGTAAGTTTATCCCCGCCTATTTCAAAGTCTCTCAGTTTAATTTTTTTAATTTCCATAACTTAATTATATGTAAAATATAACTGAAATACAAGCTTTAAATAATATTAGAAGAAAAGAGCATCTATTGAAGATGCTCTTTTCAATTGTTTAAATTTATTAACTTTGAATATTAAGAAATTAATTCCTTAACTTCTGCAGCAATGTTTTTCGGATCTAACTTGATACCGGGGCCCATTGTAGTTGATAAGTAAACAGATTTTACAAATGTACCTTTTGCAGAAGATGGTTTTGATCTTAATACTGCATCAGCTAAAGTTGCAAAGTTTTTCAATAAATCTTCTTCGCTGAATTCAATTTTACCTACAGGACAGTGAATCATCCCCTGTTTGTCAGCTCTGTATTCCACTTTACCTGCTTTAGCATCCTTAACAGCTTTAGCTACATCCATTGTAACAGTTCCTGTTTTCGGGTTAGGCATCAAACCTTTAGGGCCTAAAACACGTCCTAATTTACCTAACATACCCATACAATCAGGTGTTGCAATCAATGTATCAAAGTCAAACCAGCCGCCAGAAATTTTATCAATAATTTCTTCAGCGCCTGCATAATCAGCACCGGCATCTTTAGCTTCTGTAGCTTTAGCACCTTTTGCAATTACACAAACTTTAACTGTTTTACCCAAACCTGCGGGCAATACAACAGTTGATCTGATTTGCTGATCAGCCTGACGGACGTCAATACCTAATCTCATGTGGCATTCAACTGTTTCGTTGAATTTAGAAACTTCTTTTGAAATTTCTTTTAATTTCTTAATTGTATCAACTGCAGTAGCCGGTTGAACAAATCCTTCCAGCATTTCCTGCATTTTTTTCTGTTTTTTAGTTAATTTACTCATTATTTTTAATTCCTTTCGTGGTAATAACGGACTTACGTCCTTCCATCTAACCTTCTTTTACTGTAACACCCATAGCTCTGCAAGAACCTTTAATCATGTTCACAGCGGCTTCCATAGATGTTGCGTTCAAGTCATTCATTTTTATTTTAGCGATTTCTTCAAGCTGAGCTTGTGTAATTTCGCCAACTTTATCCTTATTAGGAACAGCTGAACCCTTAGGAAGGTTTAATGCTTTCTTAATAAGAACAGGTGCCGGAGGTGATTTTACGATGAAAGAAAAACTTCTGTCTTCGTAAACATCAATTACAACCGGAATAATATATCCAGCTTGAGATTCTGTTTTAGCATTGAATTGCTTGCAGAAATCCATGATATTTACACCGTGCTGACCTAAAGCCGGGCCTACCGGCGGTGACGGATTTGCTTTTCCTGCTTCAATTTGAAGCTTGATTTTTCCTACTACTTTTTTTGCCATTTTGTTCTCCTTTTGTGGTACTAACGGTCTCCGCATTTGCTATATGGAGGGTCCTTCCACATTCTTTGTACTATTTATTTATTATAATTTGTTAATTTGTTTGTATTCAAGTTCAACCGGAGTTTCACGTCCAAAGATTGAAACATTTGCACGAAGTTTTGATTTATCAGGATAAACTTCGATAATATCTGCGATAAAGTCTGCGAATGGTCCTGATGTAATTCTGACCTTGTCGCCTGCTTTAACATCAAGTTCAATTTTTTGTTGAGTAGATGATGAACGGTTAATAATCTTCTTAATTTCGCTATCTCTAGCAGGTATCGGTTTTTTGGCAGAACCAACAAATTTGGTAACGCCTGAAGTGTGTCTTACAACATACCAGCTGTCTTCGTCCATTATCATTTCAACAAGAACATATCCGGGGAAGATTTTTTCTTCACGTTCTTGTTTTTTACCGCCCTTCATCTGGGTAACAGTCTTTTGAGGAACTTCAATTCTGAATATTTTATCGCCCATGTTCATATATTCGATACGTTTTTCAAGGTTTACCTTTACTTTATTTTCATACCCTGAATATGTATGAACAATGTACCAGCGTTTTTGATTTTTCTTAGCTTCTTTTTTTTCAGCTTCTGCTTCTTCTTGCGCTTTAGCTTCTAAAGCTTCCTGAGCTTTATCTTCATTAAGCTGTTCTTCCATTGATTTTTCTTTTTTAGTCATAAGCCACCTTTATGTTTTGTAAACCGGACTATTTAATTAATCCTAGCAAACCTTTAAAAATTACATCCATCAAATATACTGCAACAGTGAAAACAAATACGATAACAATAACAAAAACAGTTTCCGTAACAACCTGACGTTTTTCAGGCCAGCTTATTTTGCCCCATTCGGTTCTTACGCCTCTGAAGTAAGTTTTTACTGAATTTGTTGTACTTTCTAACCATGCCGGTGTTGAATTTTCTGAACCTATCATATTTTTGTTCCCTTATAACTTTATAAATCGCGCCCTGAAGGACTCGAACCCTCGACATCCGGTTTTGGAGACCGACGTTCTACCAACTGAACTAAGGACGCAAGTCGGAAGTTCGGCTAACAGAAGACAAGAAGACAGGCAATTACGGAATAACTTGACCTCTTGCCTCCTGACATCCGGACTTCTGTTATTTTGTTTCCTTGTGGTTGGTGTGTTTTTTGCAAGTCGGGCAGTATTTGCTCAACTCAAGTCTTTCTTTAATGTTTTTTTTGTTTTTTGTTGTTGTGTAGTTTCTTTCTTTACAATCTTCACAAGCAAGAACTACCATTCTGTCGTTTTTTCCTTTGATACCCATTGTTTTTATTTCCTTTTCAATTGATTAATTATTCATCTTACAGACCGCTTTTTACCGCCCGTTCCGCTTTAAAAAAGAATGTGATATCACTCACATTCTAATTAAATCGGCTTATGTTAACATAATAAAACAAACAAAATAAATTGCAAACGTTTTGTTAACAAACAATAAGCTAATATAACAAAAACAACCGGCTAATATAACCGATTGTTTTTTTGATTAAAACCTGTTTTTTAATTAATTGTAAAATCCGAACTCGAAGAAACTCTTTCGGAGGAATAAGGTGACGGCATATCATAGCCTCTAAAAGATTCCGAACGAAGTTTTTCCATATAAACCTGACCGTTTTTTACAATTTGCTGCTGCTGTGTAAGATTTTTTTCAAGATTTGTCAAAACCTGTTCAGCATAAAGTTCCGCACCTTCTTTTGTTTTCATCGCATCTTCCGTTGCTTGAGCTCTGATATTATCAGCTTCTTCCAATGCTTTGCGTTTAATTTCTTCGCATTCTTCCTGAACCTGAGTTCTTATTCTTATTCCTTCTCTTTCCAGAGCTTTTATAAAATCAGCCTCTGACAATTTTCTATCTGCTTCCATCTGAGCATCTTTAACAATTTTTTCAGCTTTCTGCTGAGCTTCCAGCTGTAATTCATCTCTGCGTCTTAAAAATGCTCTTGCCTCCTGAACTTCTACAGGCAATGAAGCATAAATTCTATCAATTAATGTTTCAATTTCTTTGGTTTTTACAACAGTGAATTTTCTAGGAACGATAGGAAAACCTTCCTCCAAAGAAATTTCCAACATTTTCAATAAGTCATATACACCGTTATTTTGCTGCATTGTTGTCACACATATACCTTTCACTTAAATATAATTATATTCTACATAAGCGTATTTTAATTGTCAAATATATTTTTAACTTTAAATTTATATATGTTAACTTTTGTACAAGTAATTCATTATGCGCCTGAGGAGATATTTCCCGCAATTTTTTTAAGTAATTGTTCGGTTTTATTAATATTCAGAATATAAAAATTAAATATCTTTAAACTATCATCCAAATATATTTCAAAATTTTTCAATTCATTGTACAAACCTTCACCGAATCCAGGTTTATTGCCCAAAGCCTTAGCTTCCATAATTTCAACCGGCACTGATGAATATATTTTATCAATACGTTCTTCTATTTCATATTTTTTGACAAATACATAACATGCCAATCTTTTATTTGAATGTACTATATTATTAATTTGATTTATATAATCTATCGATTTTAATTCAGACATTTTCATATTCCTTATCTAAATAATTAAATACAGGCTCGGGAACAAATTTAGAAATATCCCCCTTATTCAAAAAAATTTCTTTAATCGTACTAGAAGAAATAAAGTTGTATTTTGGTTTTGTGGTTAAAAATACCGTTTTTACCTCATCTGCAAGAGCGCTGTTAGCCTGAGAAAGCTGCATTTCATACTCAAAATCAGATACAGCACGCAAACCTCTTATCAAAACGGTTGCACCTTTTTGACGGGCATAGTTGATTGTAAGCCCTTCAAAAAAATCCACTTCTACATTATCTAAATCTTTTACACTTTCTTTTATAAGTTTTACTCTTACATCAACAGGCAGAAAACCGTGTTTTTCAGAATTTCTTGCAACAGCAATAATAACTTTATCAAAAATTCCGGCTGCTGTTTTTAATATATCCAAATGTCCTTTTGTAATCGGGTCAAAACTACCCGGATAAATCGCTATTTTCATATCATAAATCCTTTTTTATTCTTTTATTATAAAACAAAAATAGCATAATAAATATTATAGGAAATATAATTTACCCTCTCCTTGGAGAGGGATTAAGGGAGAGGGTTTATTTTATATGCGGGAACTCTGCGTCCCCGCACCCCGCACCCAATGTTCTTTTTCTTTGTTGCGATGCAAAGAAAAAGAACATTGGATAAGAAAAAGAAACACGCAAATAGTTTAATCTGCACTAAATTCAACCCGTGCGGATGAACTCGCTATATCTTTCCGTCATTCCGAACTCGTTTCGGAATCTCTTTACCGCTCAAACAGCATCCGCTTTGACGATGTTTCATTAAGTGCAGATTATTATATTTTACGTGCGCTTTAGCGCAC
>CALUQH010000005.1 GCA_944322885.1 Candidatus Gastranaerophilales bacterium
TGCCACCCATTACACGAGTTAATAAAGCGTCAACAGTTGAAGATTGAGAAGTACCAACATAATCAGAAGATACAAGCGGTTCTTCAGTATAGCAAAGAACATGTCCATCAGCACCTTCTTTTAATGCTGCGTTAACTTCTTCAACAGTAACATCTTTTGAAAGTTCAAATACAACGTCTACTAATGAAACGTCAGGAGTAGGAACTCTCATTGCGAAACCGTCCAATTTACCTTTCAATTGAGGTAATACAAGAGCAACAGCTTTAGCAGCACCTGTTTTTGTAGGAACGATGTTTAAAGCACCGGCTCTAGCTCTTCTAGGATCTTTGTGGCCTGCATCCAAAATTCTCTGGTCGCCTGTGTATGAGTGAACAGTTGTCATCAAACCTTTAACGATACCAAATTTTTCATCGATAACTTTAGCTACAGGAGCCAAGCAGTTAGTTGTACAAGAAGCCATAGAAATTACATTGTGTTTTGCAGGATCGTATTCTTTATCGTTTACGCCCAAAACAATTGTAATATCTTCATTTGTAGCAGGAGCTGAAATGATAACTTTTTTAGCACCAGCTGTAATGTGAGCTTTTGCTTTTTCAGCATCTGTGAAGAAACCTGTTGATTCAACAACAACTTCAACGCCTAAATCTTTCCAAGGTAATTGAGCAGGATCTTTTTCTGCGAAGAATTTAATTTTTTTACCGTTTACAATAATACCTTCTTCGTAAGCTTCAACTTCACCGTCAAATTTACCCATTACAGAATCATATTTGAAAAGTCTGGCAGCATCAGCCGGTTTCAATCCGGGGTCATTGATTGCTACATAATTAATTTTGTCAAAAATACCTTCTCTGATAGCTGCACGTAATGTGTTACGGCCGATTCTACCAAAACCGTTAATTGCTACATTTACCATAAGTGTTTCCTTTCTTTTATAAAAACTCTCACATGGATTTTATATCATCAACAAAAAAACTAATCAAGTAGGTATAGGCGTTTAAAATATTAAGAAAAAGTTAATTTATTCTTGAAAATAAATTTCCTGCATGCGATTATTATTATATGTTAGTGAGCAAGATATGTATAAATAATCATAAATATCCCGCATTCAGCAATGCTACACCGCAGGCAAAGAAAGAAACTTTTCTTGATAAGTTTCATTCCTGCACAAAGAATTCTGCAGATATGACAGATACAATTCTTGTTCCAAGGACAATATTCAAAGGCTATCTCGGAATTATGACAGGAACAACACTTGTTACCCTTGGCGGACTTATTAATAAGGCAAAGCATCCAAAACTTTTTAAAGGTACAATGGGGGCAGGCCTGTTAGCTTCTTTATACGGAACTTACGCTTTTGTAAGACCGTTCATAATCAAAGATACACCCGGGGTAGCAACAAAAAAATAAAATTTACTGTGCAGACACACAGGCAGTAATAGCGTCAATAAGACGTTTTACAGGCACAATTTCAATACGATTATCCGTAACTTTGTTGGCATAAGGGATAATTGCCTTTTTAAATCCTGTCATTACAGCTTCATTAAGGCGTTTTTCAATATTGTTAACTGGGTGAATTTCACCTGACAAACCGATTTCACCAATTATAACCGTTTGCGGATCCACAACCACATCACGCGCACATGTTGCAACAGCAAGGGCAATCCCTAAATCAGCAGAAGGTTCATAGACATCAATTCCGCCCATAACATTCACATAAACATCCTGCTTTGAAAGATTTAACCCTACTCGTTTTTCCAGAACCGCAAGAATTTGCAAAACTCTGCTTGTGTCGACACCGTTTGCGACACGTCTGGGACTCGGATACGGAGTTGTTCCGACAAGCGCCTGTATTTCAACAAGCAGCGGTCTCGAGCCTTCATTGGTAACAACAATAGCACTTCCGGGCACCGCAACCTGAGAACGCTCGTTCAAAAATAATTCATTTGGATTTGTTACACATTTCAATCCGTCTGTGCACATTTCAAAAATGCCGACTTCCGAAGTATTTCCGAAACGGTTTTTCATCGCGCGCAACATTCTGTACGATTTATATTTATCACCCTCAAAATAAATTACAGTATCCACCATGTGCTCTAACACCTTTGGACCTGCTATATTCCCGTCTTTTGTTACATGACCGATTACTATAATTGTTATATTCTTTGACTTTGCAATATGCATCAAAAGGTTTGTACATTCTCTAATCTGCGAAACACTTCCAGCAGAACTTGCCACATTCTGAGAATAAATAGCCTGAATACTGTCAACTACAACAACATCCGGCATAATTTCTTCTATCTGTGTTTTAATATTTTCCATTAATGTTTGCGGATAAACATAAAGATTATCAGAATTTACTAAAAGCCGCTGAGCCCTGAGTTTTAACTGGCTTGCGCTTTCTTCTGCCGAAACATACAAAACTTTTTTGTTATTTTTACAAAGCTCGCCGCTTGTCTGCAAAAGTATTGTAGATTTGCCTATACCGGGATCGCCCGCAATCAAAACAAGAGAACCCTGAACAAGACCGCCGCCTAAAATACGGTCAAATTCAGCAATATTAGTAGAAACCCTGACTTCCTCTCCAATATGAATATCTTTTAAAAGTTCCGGTTTTTCTTTATTTATAAACTCATCTTTCACTTGAGGTTTTAAAGCGAACTGAACTTCCTCTACTAAAGTTCCCCAAGCACCGCATTCAGGACATTTACCAAGATACCCCGCCGTTTCATATCCGCATTCCGTACAAACCCATTTTGATTTAACTTTAGCCATAAACTTATTATACTATAAAATTTTCTTTATTTTAATATATTTTATGAGACTTTTGAAAGAGTGCTGTTGTTAACGTGATTTACAAGCGCTTTAAAGATAAACGGGTGAAGTTTTCCTTCTTTTACATCCTGATAGATTATTGTTAATGCCTGTTTTGGGGTTAGGGCTTCTTTATATACACGATTTTCCGTCAGCGCAGAGTACTTATCAGATGCGGAGAGAATTTGCAGATTTAAATCCGCATTGAAATCATTTCCGACCCATGGATACCCTGTTTTTTTCGCATTTTGATGATGGTTACGGACAATATTTAATGTTTCCGGATTAATATCTGTTGTTTTAAGCATTTCATAGCCGATTTCCGAATGTGTATGCATAATTTTGATTTCATCATCTGTAAGTTTTCCTGCTTTGTTCAGGATATTTGCGGGGATTAAAACTTTTCCTATATCGTGCAGGTAAGCAGCATCATCTATTGCCTTAAGATTAACTTTATTTTTCAGCGAAAACGGTAAATTTTCAGCAATTCCCTGTGCAATTTTCTGAGTGTCCGATGCGTGATTATTTAACAGTTCTTTAAGTTCTTGGATATTTAATTGCATTTGCGGGTTAAAGTTTTTAACAATTTTTTTAATTTTTGGATTGGAGTTAATCATTCTGTTTATTGCAGCTTCCGTTGCGTAACGCTCAACGGATTGTCTTTCAAAGGTGTCTGAAACATTATTTTGACCGAAACCTGTATTATATCTGTTCCGGTTAATATAAATATTTGAACTTATTCCGCCCACACCAAGCGATCTTGATATTTCCAGTCCCATAAAAATTTCACACTACAATTTATCTACACTACTATATATTTATAAAGTAATTATTTGATGCCGAAATTGCTTGAATACAAAAATATGTGTACAATTTTTAACATAATTTTTTATATTAATTTTATGTGTTAATATTTGAATATGAATATTATAAAAAATGTTTTGATATGCGGCATCGGTGCAATCGGAAGTATTTATGCAGATAAAATTCAGAGTTATGATAATGATTCATTAAGAGTTCTTGTTGATAAAGACAGGCTTCAGAGATATTTGGATAATCCTACTATATTTAACGACAGAGTTCTTAACTTTAACTACATTTTGCCTGATAATAATAATTTTAAGGCTGATTTAATTATTATTGCTACAAAATTTGAAGGTTTAAATGAAGCTTTAAATAATATAAAAAATTTTGTCAAAGACGATACAATAATTTTGTCGCTTTTGAACGGAGTGACAAGCGAATGGCTGATTGCCGAAAAATATGGTAGAGAAAAACTCCTTTATTCTTATTTTATCGGGCACAGCGCAGTAAGAGAAGGACGAAAAATTATCCATGATGATGTAAACACTATTGTTTACGGTTCTGAAAATTCTGATGATATTGAAAATGTTGAGCGATTAAAGGAATATTTTGAACGGGTTGGAATTAACTATTCAATACCTGACGATATACTCCATTCTCTATGGTTAAAATTTATGTTGAATGTTGCGGCCAATCAAACAACTGCAATTCTCAGGCTTACTTTCGGAGAGCTGCTTAAAAATTCAAAAGCAATGGAGTTTGTAAAACATATTTTAAAAGAGGTTCAATCTCTTGCAAAAGCTGAAGGTGTCAATAACACAGACGTGATGATTGATGAAACAATTGAACATCTTCATACTATGATTCCCGAAGGCAAAACATCAATGCTTCAGGATGTTGAGGCCGGCAGAAAAACAGAGGTTGATATGTTTGCGGGAACAGTTATAGAACTGGGACGCAAACATAATATTGAAACACCTTACAATAAAGTATTAAAAGAACTTATTGATATAATTTATGAAAAGCAACGGCTGGAAAAAGAACAATTGCTTGCGATTTAATAATTTCCTTCAAGCATTTGTTTGTTATAGTCAATTGTTTGCTGACGCATATTTTCTATTTCATTTACAGTTTGGTCAACATGTTCCTGAACACTTTGCTGATTTACCGGAGAATCATTTATTTTTAAGGTAGAAACGCCTTTAAAGGCATTCATTCCTATAATAAATATAAATGATACAATTACAAGACCGATTAAAAGGTTAATAGCCCCAAATGCTTTGTATTTCATTATTTACCCCTTTATGTCAATTTGTTTTTATGAATAAAAAATTGGATAGCTTCTTGTGCAGTTTTTGGAGTTTTTAATATTTCTTTTTCATTTGTATAATATTCTTTATTTATTCCAAGAAGTCTTTTATACATTGACAAGCCGAGAAAAATTACCAGTGCTGATAACAAAACTCCGCCCATAGCAAGCGCAAATTTACCCGTTACATAATGCAAAACAGCAGTGCGGGTTTGCTCACACAATCCCGCATTTGCTGTTAATAATATAAAAGTAAGCAATGTATGAAATACTTTATTCTTCAACTTTTTCCTCTTTAGCTTTTTTAGTTCTTGTTTTTCTTGTTTTGGAAGCTCCGCGGTTTGGTCTGCGTGTTTTTTTAGGTTTTTCTTCTCCAGAAGCTTCACTCTGAACATTTTCTGTTTGTTCTTCGTCCTTAACTTCTTCAACTTCCATAACAGGTTTTATTTCTTCATTCGGAGCCAGAACGGTTTCAGCAGTTTCTATTGTCTGTTCTACAGTTATTTCCTGCTCCGGTTTCTTTTCAAATTTGTTCTTTCTTCCGGCGCGTTTTTTCTTATTTTCTCTTTTTTCTGTTTCCTGAATTGCAACAGTTGACGGATTTTCGGTTTCTATTTCAACATTAGGAGTCTGCTGAATTTCTTCAACAACTTGTGTTTCAGGAGCCGGCTGATTTTGATTTTTGTTCTGGTTATTTTTGTTATTCTTTTTGAAATTATTAACCGGCAGTTTCATTTTTGCGGCTTTAGCTCTGTATTCACCTTCGGCAGTCGGTGTCGCAAAGTTAAATTCATTCATAAAATAACCTGTTCCCTGACAGTGCGGGCATTTTTTAGTAAATATTTCAGATAAAGACTGTCCCTGTCTGTGTCTTGTAAGTTCAACAAGACCTAAATCCGAAAGCTGACCTACCTGCGGTTTTGCTTTATCAGGTTCAAGTGCAATTTCAAGTTCTTCCATAATAGCAAGTTTGTCGGCGCGCGAAAGCATATCAATAAAGTCGATAATAATCATACCGCCTATATTTCTTAAGCGCAGCTGTCTTGCAATTTCATGTACTGCTTCAATATTTGTTTTCAGAATTGTTTCATCCTGAGTTGATGAACTTGTGAATTTACCGCTGTTTACATCAATTACCGTCAGCGCTTCTGTTGTCTGTATAAATAAGTATCCTCCTGATGGCATATTAACTTTTACATTTAATGCGGCTTTAATTTCTTTATGAACATCTGTTGCTATAAGGAGCGGTTCAGTCCCTTTGTATAAAGTTACCTGAACATTTTTGTTCATGTGCCAGTTTTGTAAAATATTTTGGACTCTTTGGAGTGCAAAAGCCGTGTCAACTACTATTTCTTTTACATCTTCGGTGCATGCCTCCCTGATGGTTCTATACAGTAAGTCCTGATCTCTGTATAATAGGTTCGGCGGGGTTACGGTTTCCGCTGATGTAATAATGTTATTCCATTTTTCAAGCAGAATTTCCAAATCTTCCTGAATATCAGCTTCTGTCTGTCCTTCGGCTTCTGTTCTTATAATTACGCCGACTCCTACGGGTTTTATAAGACTTACTATAGCTTTTAGCCTTGCTCTTTCTTTAGAATTTTCAATTTTTTTACTGATGTTAATTCCGGGTTCATTCGGCATTAATACGAGAAATCTTCCCGGAAGACTGATTTCTGTAGTAACTCTAGGGCCTTTATGCCCTGTGGGTTCTTTAACAACCTGAACAATAAGTTTTTGTTTAGGAGAAAGTTTATCTTTTAAAGAACCTTTGCCCATAACATCCTGAGCGTGTAAAAAACCCATTTTATCAACGCCGACATTTACAAATGCCGCATCAATACTCGGTAAAATGTTGTCTACAGTTGCAAGATATACATCGCCCAGAATTACATCTCCTCTTGAAATGAAAAAATCTGTTACCTTTCCGTTTTCCATAACGGCAGCGATGTTGTCGCGTTCAGCAATAATAATTTTTTTGTCAACATGCATGTTTTGCTGAGAATTTTTGTTGTGTTTGTCGTTTGCCATAAAAAATCCTTTACTATAATTCTTTTAATCTCTCGTCAAAGAACCGTGTTCGTTTAATGTTAAAAGTAACATCGGGTGCAATTAAATTCATTAAAACATCTGCTCTCAATGCAGGGATACCTGCCTGTACAGTACCGTCTTTGTTGTTAATTGCGGATTGACCGGTTTTTAGTACTATGAACATACTCTCATCTTCAAATCGGTATGATTTAATTGATGGTTTGATGTCTGTTTTTTTTGTTAAACCTTTTTTGTTTTTCTTCTCAACAAATATTTCTTTGGAAGATAAAACTTTGTCTGTATTATAACGTAAAGTTTCAAAATCGTAAAGTGATTTATTGAAAATATCAATCTTATATTCTGCCCATTGTGCAGTAACATCAATAGCGGGAGCGCTTTTTTCTATTTTTACAATACTTATAATTTTTGATTGTTCGGGCAGAACTTTCTCTAACTTTAGTTTAAATTCTTCCGGTGAAATGTTGTTAAACAGTTCCACATCAACAAGTTCTGATTCACTCTCTGCAAACAGGGGAAGTGCAATTCCCATAGATACTTTCATCAGCGGGTTAAATCCGAGTGAATATACAACATCTAAATCAGTTCTTGCAAGGGCTTTTAAGAAAGTATTCTGCCAGTCAAGGTGCGAAAAATATTTTAATATTCCTGTTTTGGTAAGTTTAATCCTGTATCTGAAAATTTCTTTGTCATATCCCTGACATATTGCGGGATCTTTAATTTCTATTTTCAAATTTTGAGCTTTGTCACTTGCTTTATAGGGTTTTGCAAGAACTTTACGCGTATTTAAATTTTTACATACTCCGCAGTTAACGCATTTTGTTTCGCAGGTAGGGGTAAAATTGTTTACTTCATTCTTATCGTGTAGTGTAATGGCATCCAAGTTCTCATTAACAAGCCATTGTTTATCAAGTCCGACGTTTATAAAATCCCACGGCAGAATTTCATCTGTTGAATATTGATGCCCTGCAAGCTCTGCAAGATTAATCCCGAGTTCTTCCGCTGTTTCATGCCAGATTTCTTTGTTGAAATATTCTCCCCAAGCATCTAAATAACAGCCCTTTTTATATAAAGCTTCCACATACTTGCATAAATCTCTGTCACCTCTTGTTAAAACTGCCTCAATTTGTGATGTTGCATCTTCGTGGTAGTTGATTTTTAATCCTTTTATGTGAGCAGTCTTTTCTTTTAAATAATGTATATGTTCACCGACTTTCTTTAAATCCATCTGTCCGCACCATTGAAAAGGAGTGAATGGTTTAGGTACAAATATTGAAAGCGTGCAGGTTATATCAAGTCCGTGATTTAGTCCTTTTCCACGTTTTATCTGCTTTGACAGATACTTAATTTTGCTAAGCAGACCTGCCATTTCATCCATATCTTCAAGAGTTTCCGTTGGAAGTCCGCATATAAAGTAAAACTTTAATTTTGACCAGCTGTTTTCATACAGAGTCATAATTGCATTTAAAATTTGTTCCTCTGTTATATTTTTCTTAATAACATTTCTCAATCGCTGGCTGCCGGCTTCAGGTGCAAGTGTTATTGTGGACTTGCGGACGCTTTGCACAAGATTTGCAAGTTCAAGGTTAAAACCGTCAATACGCTGGCTTGGAAGTGATACGGAGATTTTTTTATCATTGAAATCTACTGCAAGTTCTTTGATTACCTCATTTATATTTTTGTAATCGTTAGAAGATAGAGAAAGCAGCGAATACTCATCATAACCTGTATTTTTAACAAGTTCTTTGGTAATTTTTATGATATCTTCGGCTTCTCTTTCTCTTATTGGGAGTGTAACATGCCCCGGCTGACAGAAACGGCACATTCTTCCGCAGCCTCTTCTTATTTCAACAACGGCTCTGTCCTGAACAGAAGTCGAGAATGGTATCGGATAAGCTTTCAGTGCAGTTTCGTATTTTAATTGTGCAATTCTTTTCGTAACCGTGCCGCCCGTTAAAGCAGACCAGCGGCCTGAACTGTCTCCTGCACAAAGGGCTTTTATTCTTTCGTTTCTTGGCATTCCTTTTGTTCTTTTTAGAATTTCACAGACCTCAACAATACTGTCTTCGCCGTCGCCTATCATAAATACGTCTATAAAATCTGCAAGCGGCAAAGGATTAAACGCACATGGCCCGCCTGCAATTATAATCGGATCATTATCGCTTCTTAAATCATTGCGATAAGGAATCCCCGACATTTCAAGCATTTTTAAGACAGTCGGATAAGCCATTTCATACTGTAGAGAAAAACCTACTGCATCAAAATCTTTTATGTACCTTTTACTTTCCAGACCGTATAAAATTTCCGGTTTAAAATCAGGTTCCGGCGCATATACTCTGTCGCACATACAGCCGTCCTGCATGTTTATTAAATCGTATAAAATTCTGACACCGAGGTTGCTTATGCCTATTTCGTATTTATCGGGAAATGCAAAAGCGAAACGCATCTCGGCATCATCAAAACTTTTATTGTAAGAAAGGAATTCCCCGCCTACGTATTGGTATGGCTTGCTGCAATTATGCAGGGCTTCATGATATTCTCTGAAAAAACATTCCATTTAAGCTAAATCCTCTGGGAAATATTTGTCAATTTCAATAATAGTACCGTCAAGGGTATTTTCCTCAAATGATTTCATAAATCTGAAAAGTTCGCTGTTCGGGACATCATAATTATAAAGAACCGTATCACCTTTATATTCCCGCATAACTCGTACGATATAATGACATTTCTGCGCATATTTTTTTAAATGTTCAGGATTAAATTTGTTGCCGTTATGATCTTTATCTATCCTTACGTAGTTAAAACCGGCATAATACTTTACTTTTTCTTTAATTTCCTGCGAAAATTCACTGTTATGCTTGGAGAATATATCAATAACTTTTTTATTTATTTCATCACTCATAATTTTTATTAAACTATATTTTATTCGGGCATGTCTAAATATTAAGAAAAATATTACAAATTTGTTTACAACTGTATTGCAAAGGTTTTTTATTGTAAAATTTAAAACAGTTAAGGGGATTAAGAGCAAATGTTTTATATAAAAAAAACAAAATCAACCGGAAGATATGAAGTTAATTTATTTGGTTTAAAAATGAAATTTCGGATAGGAAACGGACAGATTAACGCGTATTGTTTTGAAAACCTTCTGTATGAACTTGCAGACCCTAGAACTTTGGAGAATGTAAAACTACCCAAAGTCATAAATAGTTATGATGCCCTGTATGAACTTAGTGTTTCTAATAAATCAATGGCAAGATTCGGAGACGGCGAGTTTAAACTAATAATGGGGGAAAACATCAGCTTTCAAAAATATAACCCTAAACTGGCAGAAAGATTAAAAAATATTCTGAAAAATCAAAATGATAACATATTAGTAGGTATACCCGATTGTTTCGGGTATTGCCCCGGAAGTTATATGAAAAAAGTTATGGTTCAGTGTCGTGAAACGCTTTACAAATACATTGATTTTACAAAAAATTACATAGATGCTGGTGTTACACGCAAACTAAAATTTCATAACAGGGAGCAGGGAAAAGATTACTATAACAAAATGAAAACTATATGGCACAATAAAAACATAGTTCTTGTTGAAGGTGCCGGAAGCAGAGTCGGAATTGGAAATGATCTTTTAGACAATGCTTCTTCCGTCAAAAGAATTATTTGTCCGATAAAAGATGCATTTTCAAAGTATGATGAAATTGTGAGAATTTGCCTTGAACAGCCTAAAAATACTCTTTTTATAATGGCTTTAGGGCCTACTGCAACTGTTCTCGCTGAAGATTTAACCAATGCCGGATACAGGGCACTGGATATGGGACACGTTGATACTTCTTATGAAGCTTTTTTGAGAAATTCCGAAAAATTTGTTCATGTGGAAGGTAAAATTGTATTTAATGAAGAACGTAATAAGAGTACTTTAAAACCTTGCACTGATAAAAAGTATTATGAGGAAATTATTTCCGTTGTAGAGTAAGTTGAAATTAAATTATAGCTATATGGGTAATATCTTTGCCGGTAATTTTTTATTAGTATCATAATAATTAGATTAGTACACTTTTTATTATGTTAAAATTAAATTACTTACTTATATTGCTAATATTTTTTATTACTGCAACAGTGTGTGTTATTTTATATATAAAAAATTTCTCCAAACATATTAGAAAATCACAGACTATTATAGAGAATGAATTTGACGGCAGTATAAGTCATATAGGAGATTACAGTGCCGGAAGAGGTGCATCTGACAGCGGATTAAAGATTCTGGTAATCGGTAATTCTATTTCCAGCGGGGTAATTGTTCAAAATATTAAAGATGATTATATAAATATTCTTATTCGTAAAATTTCTTCCGCTCAGGATAACAGAAAAGTCAGTGCAAAAGTATATAATACAGCTAATTTTGAAAGACACTATAAAAATTATGACTACAGCGTTCTTAACCCATTAAAAGCTTACAAGCCTGATATAATCATATTTCAACTTGGAGACAACTATAAACGCGAAGACGATAAACTTTATCAAAGTCAGTTTATCAAACTGATTAATTTTTTCGGAAATCAAAACCTGAGAATAGTTACTTCTCCATACTGGGGACAACGCAGAAAAAATCGAATAAATGAAAAAGCAGCGCTTGCAACAAATTCTTTTTACGTTGATATATCAAATTTGTTTGCTTATGATCAAAAGACAAGAGCTGACTACAATAAAAAATTTGAAAATGAATTTCTCGGAATGCATCCAGGTGAATACGGAATGAAAAGAATTGCAGAAGAAATTTTTATATTAGTAAATGCCTGTATGCATAAAAATATTATTTAAGTTTTTTTGCGTAATCAGTATATTCTTTTATAAAATCAATAATTTCAAGTGCAAGTTCTTTTCTAATATCATCAGGAGCATTTTTAAGGTATTCCATAGCATGAGAAACTTTGATGTTTTTATCATACCATCTGCGCATAATATAGTTGTACTGATCATCAAGCGACATTTCAATATTGAAATCAATATCTTTCAATTTTTCAATGATAAAATCAGCACAACGAACCTGAATGTATTCCTCAGCTTTTTCAAGTTTTTCGACCGCCCTGCTTACAACAGGGTCAATATCATACCAACGCATTTTCATACATTCATAATACAGATTTTTTCAAAATATGTCAATATATCAGGCCACAGCTTCTTTTTGATTTTTATAAGCAAGAACCGATAGTGAAACTTCTTTTTGTATTTCTTTTCTTGTTTCTTTCAGATAAGAAAATGCCCTTGAAATAGTCTCGTTGCGATCATACCATCTTGTATGTCTGTTCTCAAGATTGCTTTTTGTAGCATTTTGAATATAAAACATTTCAGTGTCCTTCTCTTTTATTAGACGAATAATATAGTTTGCATACTCAACTTGTGCATCGGGTGCAGCACACTCAATCATACTAATTGCCATACAAACATCAGGTTCTATGTCGTACCAGCGCATTACAGCTTCCTCCAATCTATGTACAAATTTAATATACCCATATTTTAATAAAATAAAACACATTGTCAAAAATTTATTTACATTTTTTGAATTTGTTACATAACTATTGTATAATTTTGATATGAAAGAATTTATTGCCTCATTAATCTTAACAGCTTTTATTTTTTCAAATACTGCAGTCTATGCTGAAGTTCTTGAAGGTCATGCTGAAAAAACTGACACCTATGAACAGCAGCTGCAAAAAGAACTTTTTACGGGCGAAGTTGAACATCTTGAGCGTAAAGATATTATAAACATGACCGTTTCACAGGTTTTGGACAGTAATATAAATATAGAAGGCGATGAATTTTTTGCAGAAGTTACAGATGAAGTTAAAGGAGATAAAGGGGTAATTATTCCGAAGGGGACAATTGCTCACGGACGTATTACACAAACCGGCGATCCGCAAAGACTCGGACGACAGGGGTGGATTTCGCTGGATTTTGATTATCTGGTAACTCCGGATGGCCGTGAAATTCCGATAGAAGGCAAAATGTCCACCAAATTACATCCGGTTGCCGAGGCTTCAAAAATTGTTGCTCAAGATGTAGGTTATACGCTTGCGGGAGGTGCCGTAGGCGGTTTTCTTGCTTTGAACTGGCTTGGACTTGAAGCGGCAATTGCTTCTCAGGGTTATACCCTTGCAGGCGGAGCAGCTATAGGAGGAGCAATAGGCCTGGGTATGGCATTAATCAGAAAAGGCAGTGATGTATTAATAGCTCCCGGCGATCAAATCAGAGTTAAAATCAATACATCTGTTCCGCTTCCTGTTTATAAAGAAACAGCACTTTTACAGCATGAACTGTTTTATCCGGGATTGGATATTCATATAAGCGATATAAGACATGAAAAAGATCCGTTTGGCGAAGTTAATACAATTACATTAACTGTAATGATTTCAAATATGTCCGATAAAACATTTTCAGGCTTGGATATGGGGCTTGTAAATGATTACAATGCCGTATTCCGTCCGTCAATTTTCGGCGATACAAAATTAATGTTTAAACAGATAAAACCGGGGGATAAATTTGTAGGAAATGTATCTTTTTCCGTTGATAATATAGACAGAAAATTCTGGCTTACATTCTATGACAGAAGAACCGGTACTGCATTAACAAAAATTTCTGTTGATAACGCTTACAGAAAAGTTTCTGACAGAACTAAAAAGAAAAATCTGCGTTTGCGCAAAAGAAAAACAAATTTCAAAAAAGAAGAAGATTTACTAGATATACAGTAATTGTAACGTTTTTTATATTATTATATTGAAATAAAAGTTTTTTATGTTACAATGTTAGTAATAGTAAAAAAAGAAAGTAGAGGAACGTATGGTGTGCGGTAAACTTGAAATAGATATCTTAAACTCATTCTGGCAGCTGACAGAAAATGACGAAGACAGGGATATTTCTATTCAAGATATAGTTGACGATTTATCATCTAACGGTATTGAAAGAGCATATACAACAATAAAAACCGTTATGGACAGATTGACAACAAAATCTATTCTTGTGCGTTATAAAGTTGGTAAAAAATTCTTTTATAAAGCAGCTATGAGTAAAAAAGAAATGGCTTCAGAAGCTGTAAAAACTGTAGCCGAACAATTTTTCAACGGTGATTATATCAAACTTATCAAGTTTGCAGAAAGAGAAGTTGAAGATTTGTTAGTATAATATGGGCGCTTTTGAAGACAGAGTTTTAGTTGCAAGCCTGATAAGACAGGTTTTGATTTCTCGTATGTGTGTAAGAGAAGCTGTTTTAAATTTTCCGCGTGATACAGAAGATAAAAGTATTCATGCGGCTTATCATGCTCTTGTGCATTATGAAGCGGATGAAGATTTAAGAAAACGGGATAACCTGTATAAAGAAGAGCAGGATGATTATCTGGAGTTTATATCTAATCTTCTTGAACGCGGAGAAGATTTACCCGAAAATATTATTCAGAATTATGAAAAATATTATGAGTGTGCTAATATTCCCCATGAGAAAAATACAAGAGGATTTTTAAAAGGATTTCTGAAATTTTTGAATATTAAAGACAGCTAAAAGGAGAGAATATGAAAAAATTATTAACATTATTGACAGTACTAATTTTAGCCGGCGGGTGCGCATTTGCAAAAACTTCCCAAACACTTGATATTTTGCCTTTGTTTAACTCCAAATCAGTACAGGAAAACAGACTTTGGGTCGGCACATTTCAGCTTGTATGGAATGACTTGATGGACGGAATTATTAAAGGCCCCGTAAAATTTGAGGATTACAAATCTCCTCTTGTAAAAGAACTGAATAAACAAACATTTAAAGCAGATCAGTTATCGGAAGATTCTTATTACAAAACATTCGGAGAAACATCTCCGGAATTAAAAACGGAAATAGAAAATGCTCTTAAAGAAAAATTCGGGGAAACAAGTGATATATTAAATTCCTTTGACTGGACTCCGGCTAAAGGGAAATTCTTTATTTATGCAATGTTGAAAAAGGATTTTAAATTTCTCACCGCATTTGATAAATTGAAACCGGCAAGATTTGCACATTCATTTAAAAAAGTTGATTACTTTGGTATAGACGAAAACAGTGACAAAATTTTAGATAAAACAGTTCACGTGTTATTCTATAACTCCTCAAAAGACTTTGCCGTCGCGATTACAACGCAGGGAAAAGATATGCTGTATCTTTACAGAACAGATGACAACAAGAATTTCGAAAGATTATATGCTGACATGTATATGAAAAAAGCTAAATATGAAGGCTCAAGAGAATTTTCAGAGAAGGATGAATTTAAAGTTCCCGACATAAATCTGTACAGTGAAAAATCCTTTGACGAATTATGCAATCATCCTATTAAAAATACAGACATTACAATTGACAAGGCAATAGAAACTGTTGAATTTAAAATGAATAATGAAGGAGTAAAACTAAAATCGGAAGCAGCTATTGCAACCACTATGTCAATGCCTGTGCCTGCCAAAAAGATAAAACCGAGAAAATTTTATTTTGATGATACCTTTGTTCTGTTCTTGCAGGAATCGGATAAAGATATGCCGTATTTTGCATTGAGAGTCGATGATGTTTCTTTGATTAACAAAACAGGAAGAAAATAACTGATAAAAGGCGGTTTAAAAACCGCCTTTAAATTTTTTAAATATCAGAATGCCATTAGTTGGTTTTCAGTATAGAATTAACATATTTGATATAACAAACTTTGTTTGTAGTATAATTAAATTGATGAATTTAGACACAGCCATAGATACATTTTTATCTCCAATAGCCGATAAAATTTCAGGGATTATATTCAGTTCTATCACCATTCACGGAGTTAGAATTGAGTTTCTCGTTGCACTTTTAATGATTGCTGCATTTTATTTTACAATTCGAACACGTTTTATCGGAATTTGGGGGTTTAAACACTCAATTAAGCTGATTACCAAAAACTACGAACATAAAGAAATACGCGTTAAAAAGAAAAAAGGTGAAGTTTCATCATTTCAGGCTCTGACAGCAACGATATCTGCATCCGCAGGAATAGGCAATGTCGCCGGTTCTGCCGCTGCAGTATCAATAGGCGGCCCGGGAGTAATTTTCTGGATGATTATGGCCGGATTTTTCTCTATGGCATTAAAGTTTGCGGAAGTTCTTCTCGGATTGAAATTCCGAAAAGTTAACCCTGACGGAACAATTGCCGGAGGTCCGATGTATTATATTGAAGGTGCATTAAAAAATAATAAATATATCGGCAAATTCGCACCGCATCTTTCAAAAATTTATGCAGTATGCTGTATTTTTGCAATGATAGGCGGATGGAATTTGTTCCAGATAAATGCTATGACAACACAAATTACGGAAGTTACCGGAGGAGAAAACAGCTTTTTTGCACATCAAAGCTGGCTTTTGGGGCTTATTGTGGCGGTTATAACTTATTTCACCATAATCGGCGGAATAAAAGCCATAGGGAAATTTACTTCAAAAGTAACACCTGTTATGTGCACATTATATGTTCTCACAGCTTTTGCTGTTTGTCTGTATAATATCGGACATGTCCCTCATACATTCAGTGTAATTTTAAAAGAGGCATTTCATCCAAAAGCATTAGCCGGCGGATGGATGATGTGTATGCTCTGGGGATTTCGCCGTGCAATGTTCGCAAACGAGGCTGGACTAGGAACTGCGCCAATTGCATTCTCCGCGGTTAAGACAAATAACCCTGTTGCACAGGCATTTATTGCCATGCTTCAGCCTTTTGTCGATACAGTTATTGTAGGCTCTGCAACTGCTTTTGTCATAGTTGTTTCCGGTGAATATTTGAAAACAACGGGAATTGCAGGAATTGAACTGACCTCTAAAGCATTCGGAAGCGTATGTCCGTTTTTCCCCATTCTGTTAACATTTATGGCAAGCTGTTTTGTGCTGTCCACAATGCTTTGCGGCTCATACTACGGAATTAAGGCCTGGAATTATTTATTTGGTGATACAAAATTGACAACACGCGCTTTTCAGGTTATATATTGTATATTCATTATTATAGGTTCAGCCATGAACTTTAAAAGTATAATTAATCTATCTGATGCATTTACTTTATTTTTGGCTGTGCCAAACTTAATAGCAGTATTCATGTTATCAGATGTAATCATGAAAGAATTAAAAAGATATTGTAAAAAATATAATGTAGGATTATTTAAAGAGGAGAGAGACGAAAATGAAGAAAGATTGTCTGGAGATAGTAAGCTCAAAGTGTAACAAATGTATGGGGTGCGCACTTGGAAAAACACGTAAAAATGTTGTTTTTTCTGACGGAAATCCTTCTACTGCCAAAATCGTATTTATAGGAGAAGCTCCGGGAGAAATGGAAGATGAATTGGGCAGACCATTTGTCGGCCGTGCCGGACAACTTTTGAATGAATTTCTTTCAGAAGCAGGAATTTCAAGAGAAGAAGATATTTATATGATAAATACGGTAAAATGCAGACCTCCTGAAAACAGAGTTCCTACAGATGAAGAAAAAGCAGCTTGCAGAAAATTTTTAAACGCACAAATTGATATTATCAATCCGCGTGCAATTGTTTTATGTGGAGCAACAGCATTAAAATCTTTTGTAAACCTTGATAAAAAACAGACAATCTCAAAAGTAAGAGGTCAATGGATGACAATTAATGTTGACGGGAAAGACTACAAAGCAATAACAATCTTCCATCCTTCATACCTTTTAAGAAACCGTTCAATGGAAGAAGGTTCTCCGAGAAGATTAATGCAAATTGATTTAAAAAATATTAAAGACACTATTTTACCGGATGTTGATCATTTTAATGACGGAAATAACGTTGAGTTTATGGAATCTAAAGAATTGGCTTTAGTATAATTCTTAATAGATAATTAATTAATAAAAAATGGTTATTTAATAAATAACCATTTTTTATTTTATGAGAACGCCTTAAATGATCGTTCAACGTTTTTATCTATTACACTTTTTATTGAATCGTATTCTGTTTGTAATGCATTATGTTCGGTATCAAGTTTTTTCAAATCCTGATCGATTTTTTTATCTTCATTTTCAATTTCACGAACCGCATTTTCATATTCAACTTCTGCTTTGGCTATTGCGACTTCATCTTCCTGCGCAACGATATCTGATGCGCTTGTATAAATAATTGAACTCCAGGTATAGCCTTCTGCAGACATGTCCGGTTGTTTGCCGCCATTTACTGAAGGATTATAATATGTAGCCTGGCTAAGTGTAACCAGTCCGTTAGTTAATGCAAATTGAAGCCATTCAGAACTTGTTAAAAGGTTTGCATCAATTTCTTTATAGTTAGAATTTGCTTCATTTTTCTCATTGTTAGCTATACCATAATAAGTTGTTCCATCATCGTTAGTTCCGGAACCTACTTTATTTGCACTTTCAGAACCATTCATCATGTACCAAAGATTAATATACCATTGAGCTTTTTCTGAATCATTTACAATGATATCATAAGCAGGCTTTACAGGCTCTTCAACAACTTCCGGTTCAGGAACGACTTCCAGTTTAGGCGGTTCTTGCGGTGTTAATTTTCTCATATCACCATCTGTAAAATTAATAAGTGTTTCTTTAATTATTGTTGATTGATCTTCAGCTGATATATCTCCATTAGTGACAAAATCATTAAGGTGCTGCAGAATATATAGTAAATCAATAGTCTTTTGTTTCAGAGTTTTTATACCAGTTACAGAATTCGTAGCTGCATCATAAATATAATCACTTCTTAAAATCTCAAACTCAGTTGGGGTTCTGCCTGAATCAATAGCAGACTGAATTATATTTTCTTTAGAATCAAAATTAGCAGAATCATCATCTCCGTCACACAAAATTGAAGTGTCATCAAGCATTTCTGAAATAGGTTGAAATTGTGCGCTCAACCCATCAGTATGTAAGGCGGATGACGTAATTTGACTATCAATAAGCGGAGTAGTTTGTTTACCATTACTTGCCGTGTAAGCTGTTTTACTTACAGTGTCCCCTCCTTCATAATCCAACAAATGAGCCAAAACATGAATATAACATCCGTTAGCCCCGCTTAATGCATTACTATAGCAAGATTTTGGAGCATCACTTTTTCCTACAATATTGCTAAACTCTGCATACAAATCCGGGCGTGTTAATGCTGCCTCATAATCAGCATAGTCCTTTAGATATTGATTATAATCAGCTAAATATTCCAAATATTTTTCATACTCATCCAGGTATACATTGTAGTTCTCCTTATCCTTTTCATATTGTTCATACAATGTATTATCTACAAGACCGTAACAATTTAAAAAATCATATAATGTATCAGATTGTTCATAATTTTTTGCATCAGTACCAGAAACAAGGTACTGACCAGAAGCATTTCTGATAGCATATTGATTTTTCAATGACTGATATGTATACAAAAGAGCTGGGGTTAAATTAGAATTAGTTACGGTTCCGTCTCCGCTATAAGATTTAAATGTCAATTTTTCAGAATTTAAAGCATCCATATATTTGCTGCTGGCTTCTGATGATTTGTCCGCAAGACGAAGTTTTGAATTAGTTAGCATCTGCGAACGTAATTCATTATCCGTTAGACGCGCTGTTACGCTTAATAATCTTGCTTGTCCTGCTGACATTCCCATTGCTGAATTTCCTTTTGATTAATTATTATCATGTAGAATATCGGTATTAACACAAACTTTCTTTAATAATTTTATATAATTTGTTAAAAGTACTTTACATTTTTTAATATTTATAAAATCGGAATAATAAAAACATATACAAAATTTAACTTATTTGATGAATACAAACAAATTTGATAAAATTTTAGATATGATTAAAATTTTAGTTATTTCAGAGCGGAAAGAAAAATGCGATTACTTTAGTACGATTTTTAATAAAAATACGTACGAATTAACCTGTCTATCAGACGAAAATTTAATATATGATATGGTAAGCGCAGACAATCCGGATGTTATTATTATTGATTCTCAAATCAATTCTCTGAAAAATCTTAACAAAAAAATTAAAAATATATGCAATAACACGATTATAATTTTTTTAGTCGCTTCAAAAATAGATAAAGAACTCATTAAATATGCAAATGCGTTTCTAACTGATGATATGTCCGATGATTTCGTTATGTCCACTATAAACGTTAATCTCAGGATGAAAAATTCGCTTGAAATGCTTTCTAATTCAAACAAGGATTTAGCCGACAGTTTATACAGGTTAAACGCGCTGTATTCAACAAGTTCACAATTTTCAGGGACTCTTGACAAAGCAAAGCTTATCCAATATATGCTTGAAGGGATGGACAGGGCACTAAGTTTTTCTCTAACCTGCACTCTGTCTTTTTGCAGTGAACAGGAGCCTGTATTAATTCTTAATTCCCTTTACGAATTATCAGATGAACTTATTGAAGCGTTAAAACTGCGTACTGTCTTAAATTATAATTCTCTGTTTGAAGGGAAAACGGCTCCGGCTGAAATTAGCACTGATAGTTTAAAAATTATAAAATATATAAAATATCCGGCCAGCAGATTTACATTTAGCCTGTTCAGATTTGATAATATGTTTGCGCCGATAAGTCTCGGTGAAAATTTCTTCGGGTGTGTTGAAATATTTAAAGAAGCTTCATTTACCCCTGATGATGCAACCTGTTTTCAAACAATTGCACAGCAGGTGTCACTTCCTTTGAAAAGTGCAACTCTTTATCAAGAAATAATTGAGGCAAATGCAAAACTTGCAAAACTTGAAAGACTAAAATCTGAATTTATATCAATTGTTTCACACGAACTCAGAACACCTCTAACATCTATTAAAAACTCACTTGATATCCTAATGAGCGGGAGATGCGGAGAAATTACCGAATCTGCAGAAAAATTCCTCTCAATGGCTATGCGTAATGTCCAGAGGTTATCAGGAATTATTAATGACCTGCTTGATTTGTCAAAAATAGAAGCAGGGAAAATGGACTTCAATTTTGCACCTACAAATATCAACACTGTTATTGATTATGTAAAATCGGCCTTGTCAGAAGTTGCAAAATCAAAAGGATTAACGATTATAACTGATCAGCAGACATCTTTACCCGATATAACAGCTGACGCACAAAGGTTAGAACAGGTTCTTACAAATCTCGTTTCAAACGCGATAAAATTCACTCCGGAAAACAAAACCATCACAATATCGTCAAAACTTGTTAATTCTAAAAATATTCATATAAATGATTACTTTAAAGATAGTATAAAACTTTCCGAGGGCGACTATGTTCTTGTTTGCGTAAAAGATGAGGGAATAGGTATCGCGGAAAAAGATTTGCTCCATGCATTTGATAAATTTGCGCAGATTGAAAATTCTCTTTCCAGAAAAGCAGGCGGAACAGGATTGGGCTTACCGATTGCAAAACAATTATTAGAAGCTCACCATGGCGCCATCTGGTGCGACAGTGAGCTTAATAAAGGTTCTGAATTCTATTTTGCAATCCCTGTTGAAAATGTTCTCAGCCCAGTTTAACATTACCGTTCTTTATTGCTTCAATATCAATATTTTGCTTTGCTCTTGCAAAATTAACATTATGATTTACAAAACCTGTAATATTAAAAGTTTTTCCTTCCTTTGCAAACATTTCTGCAGCCTGCGGAAGAATCTTTAAATTTTCTTCAACCTGTTTTATTGGAGTATTGCTTTTGACAAAACTGTCAAGATATATAGCATTTTTCCCCGGAATTTTATCTGCAGCTTTTGTCAATTTAGGAATAAGCGCAATTTTTTCAGGCTTTGCATTTGAATTTATCAATGTTGCAATAAGGTTCACAAAATTTTTCTCTTTTGAATAATCCATAAGGTAACCGCCGCTGAGTGTCTGTTCTGCAATATCTTTAACAAGAGGTCTTGCAGCAGCCAAATGTTTTGAAGCTTCAGGATGTTCAAAAAGTTCTACAATAGAGGCAAGAAAGTATTTTGATGCCGTACTGTCAGTTTGATTTATAACCTCTTGAGTAAAATTCAGCACTTCGGGATTTTCTTTTGATGCTTTAGGCAGTTTCTCTATTAAAGCTGCAAATAAACTCTTGCCGTTTGCAACCAGTTTTTTCATATCAATATTAGTATTCAAAAGTTCATGCTTATTAGCTAATTCACATATATCGGATACTAAACCCAGATGTTTCGGATTCATGGATTTTAATTCATCCTTTAACCGTGCAACTTCCGGATTACTCTCAGCAAAATATTCTATATTTTCTAATAATTGTTCTGTTGTTCTTTTGTCAACGGGTTTTGTAGATGCTCCCATTGGCTGAAATCCGCCGAATCTAAATGTCGGGGTATGCTTAACTACGGAATTAAATAAAGACATAATTAACTTCCTTTCATTGTTAAACTTAATAATAACGCTGAATATTTAATTTTGTCATAGCAACAACAATTTATTACAAAAATTAACAATATAGAAGAAGATTTTGGATATGTTATAATATTTTTAGATAAACTTAGGGGAATTGTATGAAAAAGATTTTAATAGTTGACGATGAACAGGATATAGTCGAAAGTTTAAAATTTGTTCTTGAAGCGGCTGATTTTACTTGCTACTGCGCATATAACGGAGAAGACGGATTGAGACTTGCAAAAGAAATTATTCCGGATTTAATCATTCTTGACGTTATGATGCCGAAAATTAACGGATATAAAATAAGCAGACTATTAAAATATGATGCAAAATACAAAAATATTCCGATTTTAATGGTTACTGCACGCTCACAGGAAGAAGACAAACTCATAGGAGAAGAAACAGGCGCTGATGAATATATTACAAAGCCGTTTGAACTTAATGAAGTAGTGAAGAAAGTAGAACAATATTTAAAATAATATGGAAACAACAGTAACTAACAAAACTCTTGAAAAATTAAAATATGATATGGTCAGAGCAGGTCTTGTTCCTTATGAAACAATTGAGCAGGCCGAAGAAGTTGCTAATGCACAAAATATTAATATAGGACAAGCTCTTATAAATTCCGGCACCATATCCGAAGAAACCATTCTAAAATTTTTGGAATCAAAATTGCATATCCCATACGTCAATCTTGATGACTACACACTCGATACAAAATGCCTGAAATTTATAAATTTTTCGGATGCAAAAAAATACAGAATTATACCGCTTTTTAAAATAGAAGATACACTGACTGTTGCAATGGCTGACCCTCTGGATCTTTTTGCTATTGATAAAATTATAGAAACTGCGGAATGCTCGATTGAACCTGTAATATCTTCCGAAAGCAGTATTTTAAAAAAAATTGATGAGTATTACAAACAGGACTCTTCCATAGGTGAAATTCACGTGGAAGACGGTATTGAATACGACTGGCGCGATGAACTTCACAGCGAAGATTTATCTGATAACCATATTCAAAAAATTATTACTGCAATTTTAAAACAGGCAATTCTTGAAGGAGTGCACGAAGTTACTTTTCAAAATGATGAAAACGGATTTGCGGTTAATTTCAAGAAAAACGGAGAACTTTTAAACAAGGGAAATATTCCTCAAGGTTTGACTTCGTCATTTACTGCTAAATTAAAAACACTTGCAGAACTTGACGCATCCGTAAGCGAAGTACCGCAGCTGGGGAAAATATCTTTTAAAGTGGATGATATGAATGTTGTTACAAGCATATCAACTTTTCCTACTATTATGGGAGAAAGAATTTTTCTTAAAATTTATAAACCTCCAAAGCATTTGAATCAAATTATCAAGTCTGAAAAATCTTTAAATATAGTAAAATCAGCGCTTAATATCCCCGGAATTATTATTGTATGCGGGTCTCCATTGAGCGGAAAAACACATATTATTTATTCTTTGCTTCTGGAAGCTGCCGATAAAAACAAAAACATTATGACTCTTGAAAGCATTGCAAAATATAATCTGAAAAACGTTCATCAATGCGAGCTTAATGAAAATGTGGGATTTAATATGGATAAAGCTTCACGTTTTATAGAGTTTCAATCGCCTGATGTTATTTATCTGGAAGGAATTAAAACAAAAGAATCATTTGACTATTTTGCAAGTCTTGTTTTTGATAACAAAACAATTATTATGGAATTCCTTGCAAATAATATGGATGATTTGAGATATAAGCTATCATTCTCTGATTTTGAAACATTAAAATCACTGATAAGCTGTATGATATTTATCCACTCTCAGGATAGTATAGAAGTATTTTCAAAAGAAGCCGTCCAAAAATATTTGGCTTAAACTTATTTCCAAAAAGCGTTATCATACAAAGCCCTATTTGTACATGCTATACCATTTTTATTGTTAGAAGCTCCTTTTGAACAATAAGTTTCCTCGTCATAATCAGTACCATCAGCCCCCATTGGCAAAAGTTTACCATTATCCATTAATTGAAATGTAAATGTATCCTCTCCCCATTTGTTGGGAAGCTTACGATAACCGTTTACATCAACCGTAACATAAACTTCACCATGAAAAGCACTCGAGTTTGTGTTTTCAAACAGTAACATCGAACCGTCAGTTAATATAAGCTGTCCATCATCAAAAAAATCTTCATTTGCGGTATTTCCTGAATAAGTTTTGTATGTAAATTTACCGTCAGCAGTATAAGTACCATTTTGTAAACATAATACATTGCCGCTTATCCCCTGCTGTGCGCCACAGTCAACCAGAATTTTTAAATATGGCTTAAGATAAGAATAAAATGCGGACTGCCTACGAGAACAATCAGATTTTGTGAGCGCTTCACCGTTATCCTCTTTGTATCTATCCAGAGCCTGCAGCAAAACAGAATACCCCTTATTTAGACCGCTCTGAAATTGTTTTTTCCTATAATTCGCAACCAGAGAAGGTATTGTCATAGCAGCAACAATACCGATAATACCAAGGGTAATTAACACCTCAGCTAACGTAAAACCGTATCGGGAGCCTAGAATCGCCCCCCCCCCGAAATTTCGGGCAAACATAAATCTTCAAAATTTTTCATTAAGTACTCCTTTACCGATTTAAATATTCTTTTTATTATTATAGCATTATATAATATAAAAAACAAGGTTAATTAAGAAATCCGCACAAAGCATATAAACAGTGGAAAGAATAGCTGCCTGAGTTGTAGAAATACCAACTTCCTTTGCTCCGCCCCTTGTTTCATAACCTTGAGTCGCACAAACCAGTGAAATCAATATTCCAAAAATAGAAGCTTTTAAAAGGCTTATATAAATATCTCTCGTAGACATCCAAAGCCACGCAGAATTCATATATCTTGCAGGATGTAAATCAATTGTAGCCTGTGCAACAAGCATTCCTCCGGCAATTCCGACAAACTCTGCAAGCAGAACAACCATAGGAACAGTTATGGCAGAAGCAAGAATTCTCGGGGTAAAATAATATCCGACAGGATCAACCTTTAGAGTTTTCATTGCATCAACCTGAGAAGTTACCTGCATATTTGCAATTTCAGCAGATATTGCGGTTCCTGCTCTTGCACCTATTGCTAAAGCGACAAAACCGGGAGCAATTTCTCTAATCATGACAACAGCAATTGTCCCGCCGATATAAGTATCTGCACCGCTCATTAAAAACTGCTTTGCCACCTGAATAGTAATTACCGCAGCAGCAATAAACGCAATTATTAAAGAAATAGGAAGCGAATCATAACTTATAGCGGCAGCCTGCGCCAAAACAGCAGAAAAACGAACCTGAAACAGGTACTTTATACTTCTTATTAAATTTTGAACACACAAGCCCAAAAATTCTATCAACTAGACCTCACAATTAATAATATCTACCCTTACCCGCAAGGTAAGGGTAGATATTATATTATTTAATAAACCGGCATACACCATTTTTTATATTTAGGAACTCTACCTTTAACTACATCAAAGTATAATTTTTGAAGTTCTTTGGATACAGGCCCGACCTGTCCATCTCCAAGAGTTCTGTTATCAATACTTACAATCGGGCTGATTTGAGCTCCTGTTCCGCAATAAAATGCTTCATTTGAAATATAAAGTTCTGTTCTGTCAATCGGTCGTTCTTCTGTCTCAATACCTAGAACATCTTTTGCAAGTTCCATAATAGTATTTCTTGTGACACCTACGAGAATATTATCAGTTTTCATAGTTGTAACAAGTTTACCGTTTTGGACAAGGAACAAATTCATTGCAGAACCTTCCGTAACCTGTCCAGCTTCATCAAGAACAATTGCATCATCAAATCCCATATTGTGAGCATCGGTTTTAATCAAAGCAGCATTCGCATAAGAACCTGCAACTTTTGCACGAGGAGGAATAGCATTGTCGCTGTTTCTTCTCCAGCTTGATACGCATACTCGCAATCCCTTTGATGTGTCAATATAATCACCCATTCTATTGGTAATTAATGCATAAGAATCAGTATTGTCGTATAAACCAGGCCCTACCTTTTGAGCAGATTTATACAAAGTCGGACGCATATAGCAGTCTTCTTTATAATTATTTTTAGCAAGTAATTTTTTAGTAATTTCGCAGTGTTCTTCAACAGTGTAAGGACTTTTCATACACATAATTTTTGCACTTCTTAAAAGTCTTTCATAGTGTTCCGGAACCCTGAATGCATACAATTGTTTTTCTTCTTCGTTCCAGTAAGCTCTAATACCTTCAAAAACAGCAGTTCCGTAAAGAAAAGCATGTGTGCGGATAGGAATCATTGCTTTTGAAGCTTCAACATATTCTCCATCCATAAAATAAAACTCTGTCATAATCCCTCCTTAGTTTTATACAAATTACTATACCACGAAAGAAATTAAACAGAGTTAAATTTTATAAAAATTTACTTATTTATTGCAAAACGTTTCTTATTTGTTAATGGAGTATCATCAAGATTTGCCGTTTCAATAAACTTTTTGGCGTCATTAACAGGAATAGCAAAACCAATGCCGATATTTGAAATATTATTATCAGGATTATAAATTGACTGAGAAATTCCGATAACTTCTCCGCGGGAATTTAAAAGAGGCCCGCCCGAACAGCCCGGATTTATTGCAGCATCAGTCTGAATCCGGCCTTTTGTATAATCAATCCGCGATACAATTCCGGATGTTAATGTGCCGGCAAAACCGAAAGGGTTGCCTATCGCAAGGACTTTTTGTCCGACTTTTACTTCTTCCGAGTCACCGAAAGAAATAGTTTTTAAAGGTGTTTTAGCATCAATTTTTAATAAGGCCAAGTCTTTGTTTTTACCCATTTTAGCAAGGACTTTAGCCTTATAAACTTTACCGTTATAAGTTGTCACATCAATATCCGTTGCATCTTCTATAACATGAGAACCTGTTAAAATTACTCCGTCAGACCTTATAATACAGCCCGTACCTGCTGAAAAACCGTCGTCAAGATTTGCATCAATAGCAACTATTGCAGGATTAATTTTTTCGTATACGCTTATATTGACCATCTCGTCAGGAGAAAAACTTTGCGCATGGACAGGCATACTTAAGAAAAATATAAAACAACAATATTGTATTATTTTTTTTATCATAATAGTTCCCCTTTGTTATAATATTATTTTTCTTTCAAGCATTTATTCATCGGTCCGTAAAAAAAATTTGGGGTTAGTTATTGTAATTATTAGAATTTTAATGTATAATTCAGAAAAAAAGTTAATTATAATAAGAAAGGAATTACAAAATGAGCAGAATTGACTTATTCAGACAACACCTAACAGAAAAAAGAGCAGTGAAAATTATTGCAGGTATTGATAACTTTGATATCGAAAATATTAAAAAAGTAGTTTCATCAGCAGAAAATGCAGGAGCATCAGCAGTTGATATCTGCGCTAAACCTGAAATTATTTCAGAAATCAGAGAAATGACAGACATACCGATTTTTGTATCTTCAATTGTTCCTTCAGAACTTGCTAAAGCGGTTGAACTCGGTGCTGATGCAATTGAACTCGGCAACTTTGATGTTCTTTACAAAAAAGGAATGTCTTTCTCTTCAGAACAAATCTTATCACTTGTTAATGAAACATTAAATCTTTTAGGCGATACAAGAACTTTCTTCTGTGTAACAATCCCCGGAGAATTATCTATTGCTGATCAAATCGAATTAGCAAGAAAATTGGAAACTATGGGTATTGATTTAATTCAAACAGAAGGTCACTTCTCTGCTGACCATATCTCAGAAGGAGCAAGAGGCTTGATGGAAAGAGCAGAATTAACGCTTTCTAACACAATTGAACTTTCCAGAAACATTGACCTTCCGATTATGACAGCAACGGCAATCAACCCGACAACTGCTCCGTTTGCATTTGCAGCGGGTGCTTCAGCTATCGGATGCGGTTCTTGCATTAACAAGCTTGATTCTGAACTTTCTATGATGGCAACAGCAGCAAATCTTGTTGAAATTGCTTCAAGAAATGCTTTAAAAGTTGTTGAACTTGTATAGTTGAATTTAAAATTTAAATAATAAAAAGCTCCTCAAAAGAGGAGCTTTTTATTATTTATCAATCTTTTAATAATTCATTTCCCAATTGTTATTTAATATCTCGTCAAAACAGTATGATGCATCTCCTTGTCGACCTATACTTGTTGCAGATTGACACTTTTCAAGATTTGATTTCTGAACCTGAGGCTTAATATTAGGAGATACTAATTCTCCTTCAGTAATCGGATAACGACCTGCAACTAATTCGCCACCCACAACCGGATAACGCTCTAAATATTGGTTCAGACTTAAAAGAGGACTTCTCAGAGCAGAAGAAATTGTTCCGTCAGAATATATTCCTGCTATAAACAAATCCCTGCCAACAGTATTTGGGCCCTTCTTCCCATTAACATCAATTATCAAATCCCCAATTAAACCTTCTATATAATTAAGGTTCATTGCCTGAATGGGACGTGAACTACTAAAATATTTTAAGGATACATTATACTTTGCACAAATAGCAGCACCGCTTGAAAGAGCAAAACAAGAAGCCGTTGTATCTGCATAAGCCGTAACTGCACCGCCGCTAATATTTTTATAGCTGTCTGCCAAACAGTCTGACGGAGTTCCTGTACAATCTTTTACAACATTAAACTGGCTTTGTATAAATGTCCTCATAGCATCATCACTACGAACACCAGCCTCCAATAAATTTATAGCATTTCGTGAATTTATTTGAGATATTGCGGCCTGCTGAAATTCCGAATAAACTTTTTTTAATTGTGTTACATAAACTTTTCTTTGATGGTTAGAAACTAACGTCGGCATTGTCACAGCAGCTACGACCCCGATTACACCAAGAGTTACCAATACCTCAGCGAGAGTAAATCCTGAACTTAACTTACTAAATTCCCCCAAAAATATTCATTTTTCCTCCACCAATATATATCATTAACTCCTAATCCATTATAACATATTTTTGGTATTAAACTCAAAAATTATATTGTTAAATTACATTTATTAACATGTAATGGATTTTTATTAAAGTTTAAAATAGAATGTTGTTGTGAAAGGATGATTATGGAACTGATTTTAGATATTTTATACATATACGTTGCAGTATACTCTTTATATTTCTTGGCACTTGCTATCAGAAACCTCAATGATAAGCCGTTTAAAATAGAAAAAAGATATGCACAGTATGCTGACAAAAAAAATCTTGCCATTGTAATTTATGCAAGAAATAACAAACTCACACTTGAAAACCTTATTAAAGAATTAAAAATGCAGGATTACCCTATTAACAATTTCAGGGTTTTTGTTATCTTAGACAACAGTTCCGACGGTTCCGAAAGTATATTTTTAACAGAAAGATTTGTAAACCTTATAAATATAAAAGATGTCGGAACTGTAGGCAAAGATCAGGCAGTATCAATGCTTGTTGAAAGACTGTCAAAAGACAGCAGCATTGATGCTTACGTATTTTTGGATGCAGACAGAAGTATCCCCGCAAACTTTTTAACAACAGTCAATTCCGCACTCGTTAATAACAGCGCACTGAGCGGAGAAACATTAATTTTAACTGACAATCTCGGTCCTGTTGATAAAATTAAAGCGGCTTATCAAAAATATCACATGAATTTTATGAGAAAAGCTCGCTCACTGTTTGGTCTTGCGGCAAGCGCAGATTCCGGCGTATTCGTAATAAAAAAGGCAATTGTTGATGAAATAGGATGTGTTGATTTTAAAGATATTAATGCTGAATTAAAATACAGCATGCTCCTTTCAAAAATTAAATGTCCGTGCACTTTCAACCCTAACATCCAAACATACGTTGACACTGCTAATTATGAGTTCAGGAAACCCAGATTATCTGCAAGATTAGATTTATTTAAAAATTGTTTTTCGCAAATCTGGTCAAAAAACTTCATTTTTGCGGAACATACATTTTCACTGCTTAATCCGAATATATGGATGGTGTTAATTATATATGCCGTCATAATGAAACATTCATACAGATATTATTTCTTTGTCGACTTCAAAATCGTACTTTTAACGTTTTTAATTCTTGTTGCAGGTTTTGGCATAAGTCTGATAAATTCTAAATTAAGATTTAAAGAAATAGTGCTTTTATGCTTGTACCCTATATATTCACTCTGTCATATAATTAAAAATCTTCCGCCGATAAGAGTTATAAGAAACAAAATTACTCAAAGGGAAGAAGCAACGGAAGGGACAGAAAAACTTACCGTTGAAGCATTTGTAATGAATAATGCAGGAAGAGAACTTCCGTGTAAACTTGAATTTATTTCTGATTCAGGGCTTGCTAAAATCAAATTCATGTACAAAAAGAGAAAATTTGTTACATCAAAGCATTTGAGAATGATTGACTCTCTTCAGGAACTTAGAGAAAAATTGAACGATTACGGTTTTGTTTTAAAAATATGCAGCTGCTGCAAATATTTTACATCTAATGTTGACGGAACAACTAATATGCTGAAAGGTTTCTGCCACAGCGATTATCCGAGTCCGTCACTTAAAGAACCCAAACCGACTTTAATTTGGAATTCCTGCACGGATTTTGAACCCGCACCTTTCAACAACTTGATAGAAGAAATGGCTAAAGAACAAGATTCTCAGGTATAATCTCATTCAGCATATAAAAAGAACCGCAGACAATTTTTAAATAATCTTTAGGTAGTTCATCTAAAGATTTAAAGATATTGGAAGGATACTGACAGGCGGACTGCAATTCTTCAACTGTACAGGAATTCTTGTTATTAAAATGGTAAAAATAAATATTATCACCTTTTGAAAACAGAATTTCCATCATTGTTTTGTAATCTTTATTTTTTAAACACCCGAAAACAAAACAGCGTTTTTTGTCCGGAAAATACCGGTCCAGACTTTCTCTTAAAGCCATTGCACCGTTCGGGTTATGAGAACCGTCTACAATTAAATCCTCTCTGCAAAGCTGAAATCTGCATGGATTTTTAACTTCCTTTAGTGCCTCCTGAATAGTATTTTCAGGAATTTTCGGGAACAAAAATCTTACGGCACTGAGAACGAGCGACAAATTTTCCTGCTGGCAGGAACCTTTAAGCGATAGATTAGTCGTATCTTCAAAAGGAGTAACAAGAACAAATAAGGAATTACATTCATCTGCTTTATCTTTAATTTCTTCATAACCTTCACAGGTAAAAACAGGACTATTTGGTTTTATTATACCTGCTTTTTCAAAAGCAATTTTTGATCGGGTATTTCCAAGACGCTCGGTATGATCCAAATCAATATGAGTAATAATTGAACAAAGATTTGATTTTATAACGTTTGTTGCATCAAATCTCCCGCCCAAACCTGTTTCTAATACAACAACTTCAACAGAATTATCAGCAAAATATTTGAACATTACGGCTGTCAAAATTTCAAATTCAGTAAGATGAATATCATTATCATCAGCCAATTTACAAATTTCAAAAATATAATCCGCGAAATCATCCTTTGTTATATCATGGCCGTTAATTTTAATACGTTCAGTATATTCGTAAATATGAGGACTTGTATATAAGCCCGTTTTTATTCCGGCTTTGGCAAGAATTGTTGCAATGATTGTACAGACTGAACCTTTACCGTTAGTTCCGGCTACATGAATACATTTTAACTTATCCTGCGGATTGCCGAGCAAAGCCAGTACTGAAGAAATTCGTTCCAGTCCCAAATTTATATAAAATTTTCCTTGAGATGTTAAAAGACTTACGGCTTTTTGATAGGAATTATTCATAACACAAGATTATATTCAATGAAAAAATATAATCAAGTTACCAGGGATAATCGCCTTTTATTTCCCAACCGTCAGCCATAATCAGTGCAGCACACCACATCCCGCGTCCCTGCTTGTTACATTGATAAGCATACGCGCTGGGTCCGTCTCTAAATTCATCTCGAGCTCTAACAACATCAGTAGATTCACTATCATCATGAGAATGAGCTATTACTCCCTTTTCAGTAACAGAAAACATAAATAAATCTCTTCCGAATTTATTAGGCCTTTTAAAACCGTTTAAATCCACAGCAAAACCTTTTCTTTTAATTGAAGTAGCTGTAGAAGCTGTCTTAGACAGAAAAATTTGAGTACCTGAGGGTAAAGTTACAATATCAGCATTATCATACATCTGAATAAGAGATTTTTCTACTGATCCTGATGTTCCGTAATATATTATTCCTTGTTGTCGCGCATTACCTACTGTTATACTAGATATTTCCATATAAGAAGATAAATATTTTTTAAAAAAGTCTGAACCGCTTATTGAATAATCCCATAAAGAAGGATCCCCATATTCCAATTTAGCCATTTCTGCAGCTTGTGCTAACTCTGAATAAACTTTCTTTAACCGGGTAACTGTTTGTTTTTTTCTGGTAATTTACAATTAATAAAGGTAAAGTCATTGCGGCAACAACGCCGATTATCCCCAGAGTAATTAATACTTCCGCAAGCGTAAATCCTTTAAAGGAGCCTAGACCGAAGCTGTTGGATTTGATTTTATATTCCATAAAATGAACTCCTTTCTACATATTTTTATATTATAAATTATTTTTTTATATTTAGCAACTGAATGACAATCTGTTCTGCACCGTCAAATTTCGCAAGAGAAAGTGAATTCTTTTGTATTTCTGCCAGCCTGCCACTGTCCTCTATTAGACTCTTTAACACCTCTAAAAGCTTGTTTGGCGTAAGTTCTTCATCTTCAATATAAAGTCCTGCTCCTTTTTCTACCATATATTTTGCATTTTTTCGCTGATGGTCCGCAGCAGCATAAGGATATGGAACAAATATCGGAGCTATTCCTGAAGCACATATCTCCGATATACTCAATGAGCCCGAACGGGATATTGCAATATCTGATGCCTTCAAAACAGTCACCATATCATCAAAATAAGGCTTGATAATAATATTTCTATCCGCATCGTATTCCGGGTAAACTTTAAGTAGCTGCTCTATCACATAGCCTATATTTTTTTTGCCCGTTTGAAAAATTATCTGCAAATTATACTCTTTAGAAAGCTGTTTTAAAATACTAAAAGATGCATCATTGATTGATCTTGCCCCCTGTGAACCTCCCATAATACATAAGGTAAGCCTGTTTTCAAGATTTAATCTTTTTCTTGCTTCTTCTTTGGATAATGTCTTAAATTCTGCTCTTATAGGGTTTCCGTTAATCTTACAATTTTTATTATTTACATAATTTTTAGCGCATTCAAATGCAAGAGACACACAAGAAGCATGCGGACCAATTTTTCTTGTTACAAGTCCAGGCTTTGCATCGCAATCATGCATCATGTAAGGAATCTTCATAATCCCCGCAGCAATAAGTGCAGGAGCTGAAACATAACCGCCTGTTCCAAAAACTGCATCCGGTTTATATTTTAATATATAATAACAGCATTTAAAAACTGCAAGCCATAACTGAAATGCCCATTTTATAAGATTCACTCCGAAAGACCTCGGCATACCGTAAACATTTACACCTAAAAATTTGTATCCCTTCTGCCTGACAATATCAAATTCAAGATTTTTAGGATTTCCGATATAAAATATTTCATTTCCAACTAAGGCATCCGCCACCGCTATTGCAGGATATATATGACCGCCTGTGCCTCCTCCGGTTATAAAAAATCTCTTCATTAATATCTGTTCCTTATCTTTTTAATACGTTTTTTAGAAATGTTCAAAAGTATCCCAACCATTATAAGCGAAACAATTAAAGATGAACCGCCGTAACTTATGAATGGAAGAGGAACACCAGTTGTAGGAAGGAATGAACTTGCAACACTCATATTCATAAACGCCTGAAAAACTATTGAAAAGGTTATTCCGACCGCCAGCAGTTTCCCGTACATATCGGGACATCTTGCTGCTATTAAAAAGCCTCGCTGCATAAATGTGAAAAACAAACCTATTACAAGAACACACCCGACAAATCCAAGTTCTTCCGCAATAATCGCAAATATAAAGTCAGTATGACATTCAGGCAAATATGACAATTTTTGAATAGAGCCGCCGTACCCGACACCGCTAAAACCGCCAGACGCAAAGGCTATCAAGGATTGAATAATATTATAACCTGCACCCAGAGGATCTAAATCAGGATTTCGCCAAGTTTTAATACGCTGAAGCTGATAAGGTTTAATAATTGTTGTCAAACCGATAATAATTGTTGCAACCATTGCCCCGACACAGCTCAAAAATAATTTTAAAGAGCCACCTGCAGCCATGTACATTACAATCGTTGTCATCCCGAGCAAGATTACCATTGACAAGTTCGGTTGAATAAAAATCAGCCCCGCCATAGCGATAATCGGGAAAAATGCCCAGACCCATTTATTCTGATCAAAAAGTTCCGCATCTTTTCTAAAAGCATTTGCAAGCAACAGAACAACGGCAGGTTTTGCAAATTCTGACGGCTGCAGTTGAAATCCTGCGATATTTATCCATCTTTTTGCACCATTTACCGTAACCCCTAGAGGCGTAAAATCAACAAGAAATAACGCAATCAAAATTGATGCCATTATTATGACATTCCAGTCCGCAAGCTTTTTATAATCATAATTCATAAAAAACTTTAACCCGAAAAAGCCGACAACAAAACATATCAACTGTTTTATGAGAAATTGGGCAGGGTTTCCGCCCTCATCCAGACATTTCGGCGCCGTTGCGGAAAATATAGCCAAAAAGCCTATAATTACAAGAAAGGCAACAACTATTAATAATGTTTTATCAGGAGATGATATGATAACACTCTGAATAGCCTGTTCTTCCCTGCCGTCACGCGGATTTCTTCTAGTTGATCTTTGATAAGACATACTCTTTGAACACCCTTCCTCTTTCTTCATATCCGCTAAACATATCAAAACTTGCACAGGCCGGAGATAATAAAACAACATCAGAATTCAGTTCAATTGATTTATCAACAGCATCTTCCATTGAATTCTCTCTTATAATATTATTAAATCCTTCTTTTCGCAAATTTTCATCAAATCTGTCTGCCGCTTCTCCGATTAAAACAACAGTTTTAATGTGCTTTTTTATAGCGTCGCAAAATTCTTTTAAATCCGTATTTTTATCTCTGCCGCCTGCAATAAGAACTACATCGCAGTTGTTAAATGAGTTGATAGCAACAAGACTTGCCTCCGGATTTGTAGCTTTAGAGTCATTGTAAAATACTGTTTTACCGCTTTGAGCAAATTTTTCAAGCCTGTGCTCAGGAATTTTAAATGACATAATTGAAGATTTTATATCCTCGTTAGAAATCCCTTCGATTTTTGCAACGATAACAGCACACATTACATTTTGATAATTATGATTGCCTATTAACGGACAAGCACTTAAATCTATAATTTTTTCTTCTTTTCCGTTTCTTTTAAAATAAATGGCTTCTTCTTTTATATAAGAACAATTTTCTCCAATATCTCCGTCAAAAAGAAAAACTGTGCCGCCGCATTCTTTTGAGAATTCAAAAAGTCTTTCATCCTTTGCGTTTAAAACTGAAAATTGCGGAGCCTGAGGACCTTTGAATATCTTTGCCTTAGCTTTAAAATAATTTTCTAAATTACCATGCCAATTGATATGATCAGGTGTGAAATTTGTAAAAACAGAAATCTGAGGTTGAAAAGAATTACTGTATTCCAACTGAAATGAACTGCATTCGCAAACCATAAAATCAATATCTTTATCCAACAAATCACACGGAGGAACACCGTAATTGCCGCATGGTTCAGCCTTATACTCGCTTGATAATATATGAGCTATCAATGCTGTTGTTGTTGTCTTACCGTTAGTTCCGGTTATAGCAATAAAAGGAACCCCCGTTTGAGAATATGCAAGCTCAATTTCTGATATAACTTTAATTTTCAAATCTTTAAGTTTTTGCATAAGAGGCGAATTAGGCGGAATTCCCGGACTTGTAACAGCAATGTAAGCATCTTTTATAAAATCATCACTATGACCGCCCATTTCAATTTTTATACCGGAAGCTCTAAGTTCTTTTAATATTTCCGCATCTTCCGGCTTTTCTTCACGAAACTCTGTCAAATATACATCCGCACCGGTTTTGTTTAAATATTTAGCGGCAGAAATTCCACTTTTAGATAAGCCTAAAACAAGAACTTTTTTATCAAATAATTTTAAACTCGGACAAATTGATTTCATTATAAAATACCTCTATTTAAGAAAAAATATAAAATAATTGCTGCAACAGAAAGAATTGCCGAAACTGTTGCAAACACGCATACAACTTTTTTCTCGCTCCAGTTGCAAAGTTCAAAATGATGATGAATAGGAGCCATTTTAAAAACCCTTTTTCCGGTAGTTTTAAAGCTCGTTACCTGGATAATTACAGAAAGAGTTTCCATTACAAAAACTCCCGCTATGATAACAAGCAAAATTTCAAATTTTCCCATAACAGCCACTGTTCCGAGTAATCCGCCTATTGCAAGAGAACCCGTATCTCCCATAAAAACTTCTGCTTTGGGTCTGTTATATTTCAAAAATCCCGCTAATGCGCCTGCAACACAAGCTGAAATAATCGCTCCTTCAGGACATCCTGAAAATAATGAAATAATCGCACAAGCAATAAAAGCAAATATACCCGTTGAAGCAGCGAGTCCGTCAAGCCCGTCAGTTAAATTATAAGCATTCGATGCCCCGGTAATTACAAATACCGCAAAAACAGGATAAAACCAGCCTAAATTCAGAACATATTGGCCGAAATAAACATCCGATGCGTTTGTTTTTGTCATCATAAGGTAAAGAGTAGGTAGCAGCGCAATTGCAATCTGTCTGAGCAATTTACCTCTGGGAGTAAGCCCGTCATTACCCTTACCCTTTAATTTTATATAATCATCCTGAAATCCTGCAAAAGTATAGAACAATAATGTTAACAATATGATAAATGCTGTTGTATTTAGTCTTTGGGCCATTGCAAGGGCTATTACGGCACCCAGTATTACTGCAACTATGATAAATACACCACCCGTTGTCGGTGTTCCCTGTTTTTTTGCATGAGCTTCGGGCGCACAATCCTTTACATACTGACCTATCATATGTTTACGTAAAAAATCTATATATGGTACTCCGAAAAGCAAACATAATATCATTCCCAGTAAAAATGCAACTGCAAGCATTATCATTTTTTATACCCTTTCCGTAGATGTTCATCTGATTTTATTCATTACCGTCAGGCACTTTGTGCCCGTTTTTACCCTTCCGTAAATGTTTTAAATTCTCTATTATTTCTTCAAACTTCATAGACCTCGAGGCCTTTAAAAATATTGTAATATCCTCATGTAAATTATCAAGAATGTAACGAGATGTTTCAAGATTGTTTTGAAAATGTTCCACCTTAAAACCATACTTCAATAATTCATCGCCAATATATTTTGCAAGATTTCCTACTGTTATAAATAATCCTGATTTACCCTGAAATTTTTTACCGATAAATTCTCCGACCTCTTTATGAAATTCAATCTCATTTTCACCCAGTTCTCCCATATCACCAAGAATAACAACAGGATTTTTATACAATTCCAAAAAAGTTGAAACAGAAGCTTTCATAGACTCTGGATTTGCATTGTAACTGTCATTTATTATATCAAATCCGTTAACTTTTTGAATTTCCCATCGTTTTTCTATCGGATGATATTTACCAAAACCTTTGTATATTTCCTCGTAAGACATCCCGAGCTTATAACCAAGCTCTATAGCTGAAAGAGAATTTTCTATATTATAATCCCCTTCAACATTCAGCTCATACTCACGATTTTTATAAACAAATTTAGAATAACCTTCACGTTTTTCTAAAATTCTTACATCACTTATTGAATAAAAAATATTCTCCCCGTTAAAATTAGCAAATTTTTTAATTCTTTCATTATCATTTGCGATAAGTGTCTGTTTTAAATATTTAGTAATTTCACATTTTGCCTTTGCAATGTTATCAAGGCTTCCCAGACGTCCGATATGCGCAGAACCTGCATTTGTAATAATTGCGTAATCAGGTTCCGCGTATTTGCATATAAGCTCAATTTCGCCAAAACCTCTCATACCCATCTCAACAATCAAAACTTGCGTATCTTCAGACATTGAAAGAACGGTCTGGCAAAATCCTATTTCGTTATTGTGATTTGAATACGTTTTATGAGTCCTGAATTTTTCAGACAAAACCGAATAAACCATTTCTTTAGTAGTCGTTTTACCCGAGCTTCCCGTAATTGCAACAATCACAGGATTATATTTTTTTCTTGCAAAATTAGCTAACTGTAAATATGCAGTTAAAGTATCGCTGACTTTCAGAGAAAAATCGGCAGGGCAGTTATCTTTAGTGCAAAAACATCCAATCGCACCAGCTTCAAGCGCCTTATCACAAAAATTTTCCCCGTCAAAATTTGCCCCCTTCAATGGCAGATACAAATCACCTTTTTTTAAAGTCCTCGTATCAGTGGAAATTTCAAAGCTCCCGTCTTTACCATTCTTAATTTCGGCATCTGTAGCTTTTCTCAACTCATCAACTGTAAATTTCATCTCTAAATCTTAATCTCCCTCACAAAATAATTTTACCGCAAACAAACCGCCAGAAACGTAAAGTTAATAAATGTTAATAGAGCTTGACAAGCGGTTTTGAGCAGGCGATAATAAATAATGTATTAGTAGGCGGTCAATCGTTTATAAATATCTTTGCAAACACTAGCATTACCGCAAAGATTACGATACCAGAAAGGATGTATAATGTACGCAATTGTAGAAACAGGCGGAAAACAATATCAGGTTGAAGAAGGAAGATACCTTGATGTTGAATTATTAGACGGCGAAAAAGATTCAAAAGTAGTTTTTGACAAAGTCGTCATGATTGTAAACGGTAAAAAATCTAAAGTAGGACAGCCCTACGTTGCAGGCGCTTCTGCTGAAGGTACTATCGTAAAACACGATAAAGACAAAAAAATCATCGTTTACAAACAAAGACCTAAAAAAGGTTACAGAAGAAAACAAGGACACAGACAAGGCTTCACAAGAGTAATGATTTCTAAAATCAGAACTTCTGCTCAGAAAAAAGCAGCCGAAGCTACTGAAGAAGCTTAAACTTCTTATCCTCCTTCTCACAATGGGAGAAAAACAGATGCGAGAGGATAAATTTAAAAATAATAGTAAAAATTTTTGAAAATACCTCGAGTGCATTAATCAATTAAAGCCGATAATAAAACAATCGGGAAAGTAATACAAAAAATCGTGCAGAGGCGATACTTAATTAATTGTAAGTTACGGCTACGTACGTAGTACATAAGGAGAATATAAAAATGGCACATAAGAAAGGTATGGGATCTACCCGTAACGGACGTGATTCGGAAGCGAAACGATTAGGCGTTAAAAAATTCGGCGGTGAAATCGTTAAAGCCGGTAATATCCTTGTTCGTCAAAGAGGAACTAAAGTTCATCCCGGTAACAATGTAGGTATCGGTTCAGATGATACATTATATGCTTTGATTGACGGTCAGGTAAAATTTGAAGCACACAGACGCGATAGAAAACAGGTCAGTGTATACGCAGTGTAATAAAGTTAAAAAATAAAAAATAACCCTTTTTGACAAAGGGTTATTTTTTTATACTGTTCATGCCCTAATATATTATTTTTGAACATCCGAATAATCTTCGAATATTTTCTCGCCTTCACGATTGTATTTAATAATAGAACCATCTGTATTAATTATTGTCACATACCCTTTAGTACTTCCACCTGCTTTGTTATCATGATAGATTTCTGTACCGTCTTTCAATATATACATACGTGAACCGCCGTCTCTATATGTTTGAACTTCTTTTAACTGTCCTTTAAACAAAGCAGAAGTTGCACTTTCATATATCTGCATTCCTTCGGCATTTCCAACACTGCAATTTTGCCTCAATGTATTAAGAGCTTTAGTCAAGTCACTGGGATTTGAAATATCATATTCAGATACCAGCTCATTCAAGTATGTAAGCTGTTGTGACATCTCTTTTTGTTTTTTTATCTCGTCTGCCTGCATTTCTGCACGAGTCTTTGTATTTTGGTACACATTCTGAACTTCTTCCTCAGTTGCCTGATAAATACCGTTTGAGGGTTTAACATCAACTTCTTCATTCATTAAAAACGCCTCTTTTCCATTGTAGGGATATTCGTCAACCTTTTGTAAATCTGCATCAAGCAAAGTAAGAAGTGTTTTTAATTCTTTTTCACTTACATTTTTATTATCACCGTCAAGACTTAAAATTCGGTTTAGCTTCTCCTGTCCTGTTTTATCCAACTGAGTATATATTTTGCTAAATACAGGAGTTTTCTTTAAATCTGCGAGTGATATACTTGTTTTATCACCAAGAATTGAAGTTGTACGTTCATTTAGATTTTTTTGATACTCAGCATCTTTAACAGCATTTCCCATACCTACAAGGGAACCATTAACATATAAGCCCATAATAATATCCTTTCTTTTATTTATACTCTTTAAAACATTATATAATTAATTAAAGTTATAAATTATATAAAAATTGCGTAAAAAAGAATATTATACTATACTAAAACCCGCTGCACATCAAAGTTACAGACATTAAAAAACTTTAGTTTACATTTATTTACAGCAGCAATTTCTTTATATTTCTTAATAATTTTAGAAATAGCTGTTTGACATACACTACTATAGCTGCACCAAGTATAGACTACTGTTTTAAGGAATCTTCATACTCGGTATAACTTGTAAATGAATCTGTAAAATGAATCATAGACTTAACATTACCGTCATCACCTAAAACTGATTTTGAAACATAAAGCGGTTTTCCTTCAAGATTTTCATCAAAATTATATCTTAATACCTGATTATTCTTTTGATCAAAAACCGTAAAACTTTGAGTTAATATATCACCATTAACATCTATATCAGCTGCATATTTCAACTTATTTTCATTCAAATATTTTCTAAAGTCATTAGCCTTTGTTTCAGCATTAACTAACTCATTTTTATAAGGCGACTTATCCGGTTCATAACAAGATGTCCTAAAACGGAATTGTCCGTCAGCACCGTATGTAGTTTCTACTGACTGTAATCCGCCAGATTCATTAAGAGGATAGTGAATTTCTCTATAATGAGTCAATTTTCCCTTAGAATCTCCTTCATTGCTGAACATTAAAATTTTTACAGGTTTGCCATTTTCAAGTAATTTCAGTTCCGAAGTATGTTCCAACTGAAACATTGTAAAGTCTTTTCCTTCTGTCTTACCCTCTTTTTGAAGTTCTGTTTTATATTCATCAAATGTTTTGTTTTCCGGTATTTGTTTTTTAGCCGGATTAATAAGCGCATAAGCTTTATAGGCATCGGCCGTCTCTTTTTTTACTATATCAGGAGCAACCGTAACATCCGAGCAGTTTTTTTCTGCCGTTTTTTCCGCCGGAGCAGGCTGTTTATAATTTGCCAACAAGTTTGTACTAACAGAACTAATTCCTTCCATATAAATCCTTTCCACACTTTAATCAATTATATTAATTTAAAGTTATCGGATAACATAAAATTGCCTTAATAATGCCTTATGTTACAAAATATTAAACTTATTTATAAAATTCTAAAGATTTACAACTCCAAAGCCGATATAAAAAATGTAATTATAAGACAATGGAGATTAAACAATATGCTAAAAAAAATTGTAACACCTTCGTGTAATGTATGCGACAGTGTGGAATTTATATTAAGAGGAGCGAGAAAACGCCGAAATTTGGCGTTAACATCCGCAAAGATGATTAATGCGGATGCGGGTATTCAAACTGGACTGCGTGCAGTCAAGTAGTGCTTATTGTTTAGTAAGAATGAGAGTTTATAGTAAAAGACCGGATATAACCGGTCTTTATTTTTTAGTAAAAATTATTGTTACCAATATCAACAAACTTTATTTTGTAACCCAATATCTAGGCAATTAATTTAACTTCTTTATAGGATATAGTCTCATTTCTAAGCTTTTGTGACAGACTGGCAAGTGAATAATTTCTCTTTTGAAATTTACCAATCTCTGCCGCCAGCTCTTTTTATGTCATATCTCTATCATTAGTCAGATTTTTTATTTCATTTACAATTTTACCCATTTTATAATTATAATATTTTTTAAATATATTTACGGCAAATTAAATATATATATTAATAAATATATAAATATATTGAATAATAGAAAGCAGAGAGGTTTATTAATAAAAAGAGGATTTACGCTTGCAGAGGTGCTTGTTACATTAGGAATTATAGGAGTAGTTTGTGCGCTTACCTTACCATCACTGGTTGAAAAACATCAAAAACAGGCGACAATTACAAAGTTAAAGAAAATATATTCAGTTCTATCTCAGCAAATTATGCTTGCTAATTCTCAAACTACACCGGCAAATGAATTTTTAACTGCAGGGAATGAAGTTGAAGCAGATAAGACCGAAGAATTTTTTCAAACATACTGGGTTCCATACTTTAAAGGAGTAACCATCTTAAATAGCAGACCGTATAGTACACAATTTCCGTATAAATATATGAATGGAGATATGTTAGAAATTACAATAAAAACCGGATTTTCCGAGGGACGAATTACTTTTTCTACTTCGGACGGATTTATATTTTTTATATGTGTGATGAAGTGGAAAAATAAAGACGAAAACGGTAATTTAAGTGATCCAATATATTCATCTGAAATGAATGTTTATATTGATATAAACGGGTTAAAACATCCAAATACACTTGGGAAAGATATCTTTAGAGTCACAATGAATTACGACAAAAATAATGTTATGCCATACGGCATTGACAAAAGTTCCAGTGCTATAGATCGCAACTGCAATAAAACAGGCTCCGGAGATTATTGTTTTGCCAAAATTATAAAAGACGGCTGGAAAATAACTGATGATTATCCCTGGTAAAAAGGTTTAATTAAAAACTTCAGTGCCTTACCATCAATATGCTGCTGCATAGCCCATTCGACCTTTTCTAGAGGAATTGTATCAGTAATAAGTTTTTCAACTTCCAATTCTCCCGACGCAATATAATCAAGCGCCATTCTAAAGTATTTTGGGGTATGGTGGAAAACACTCATCAGCTTTATATCACCATAATGCATTTTTGTTGTATCAAAAGTCACAGTAGAACCTGACTTACAACCGCCAAAAAAGTGAACTGTCCCCCCTGGCCTAACACAGGAAAATACTCGTTCCCAAATTTCCGGCAACCCCACACACTCAACCGCAACATCCAAACCTTTATGTTCATCACTATATTCTTTAAATATTTTTTCCGGATTAGGATATTTAATTAGGTCTATTATTTCATCAGCATGAGCAAATTCTTCTGCGGCTTTAAGCTTTATCGGATTTCTACCCGCAACAATGACATTTGCACCTTTAAGTTTGGCCAGCCGTGCGAACATTAAACCAATCGGCCCGATACCGATAATTCCGACTGTTTGCCCCCTTTTTATTTCCGTTCTTTCCACTCCATGAACAACATTTGCAAGCGGTTCACAAAATGCAGCTTTATCAAAACTTAAATCATCAGGCAATAAAAGCATATTTTTTTCTACAATTCTTGCAGGAACAGTAATATATTGAGCATACGCACCATTGAGCAAATCTAAATTTTCACAAAGATTATATTCTTCTCTTTTACAAAAAAAACAATGACCGCAGGGGGCAGAATTTGCAGCAACAACCCTGTCTCCCGGTTTAAATTTTTCAACGCCTTTCCCGACTTTTTCAACAATTCCGGCAAATTCATGCCCGAAACCTGACGGAATTGATTTTATTAACACAGGATGACCTCGTCTGAAAGTTTTAACATCCGTTCCACAGGTAAGAGCAGACATTACTTTTACTACAACTTCACCTTCCTTCGGGCTTTTTACCATAACCTCTTCCAGTTTTATATTTTTAGGTCCGTAGTATTGTATAGCACGCATAAATTATCTCACTAATCCTTTACATTATAATCATCATCACTCTTTACTTTAATATAAGCTTTCATCACTTTATTAGACATGGTATCTTCAAAAGCCTGCTGAATATCATCAAACTTGTACTCTGTTGAAATTCCCTTAACTTTTACACGGCCGTTTTTCAATAATTCCAAAGAATCCGCAAGATCAACAGGCGAAGGCGAATAGCTGCCGAGAACCGTCAATTCTCTGTAATATATCTCATTATTAGGATAAGCAGACAAATCAGACGGAGTACTTGAAAATACAAGAATTTTACCGCCGTTTCTTACATATTTTAAAGCCGTATCAATAGCTTTATCAGCTCCTGACGTCATAAAAATTCCGTCAGCCCTAAAATTTTCGGGCAATTTTCTCACATCATAAGCCTCTATATCCAAGGATTTTAAAAATTCAATACGCTCCTCTAACAAATCACATCCAATAACCTTATAACCGTAAGCCCTTAAAGCCTGTGCAGTTAAAACCCCGATAGAACCTAAACCGATAACCAGAGTTGTATCATCTTTCAGCAGATTAGCCCGTTTTACCGCCCTTACAATACAACCCAGAGGTTCATAAAAAGAGGCCTCTGTTACAGACAAATTTTCAGGTTTTAAGTGTGCAACATTTTTCAAATGTTCCTCACTTAAAAAAACATATTCAGAAAAACCACCAGGAATAAGATTTGTTTCTTTAAAATGTTTGCACATAGAAACATTTCCATGCTTGCAATAAACACATTCCCCGCATGGGATATGATGTGAAGTAACAATTACATCACCGGCTTTAAAAGCCGTATCAGAATTGATTTCAATAATCTTTGCAACAATTTCATGGCCCAGAACAGTACCGTCTTTTGAAATTTTATGCACAAACTTTACAATATCCGAACCGCATAACCCACATCCCAAAACCTGTACAAGAGCACCTTTTCTGTTATCCAATTTCAAATTTTCTACATTTTTTAAAGCTATTTTATTATTTTCAATAACAGCTATCTTCATCTTCAGCCTCGCACAAAAATTTTAACACAAACTTGAAAAGAAGGAAAATAAATTATATAATACATATATGACAGTCATTAGAAGATTAAATTGTTTTGATGCACCTAAAATAAAGAAAATGATTTCATATCTCGGAAATGACAGCGGAGAGAAGTTTTCTAAAGCTTTAACTCATGAAGCTTTTATAATGCTCCAAAATCTTTTGCCCTTAAAATACAAATTCATGCCGGTTTCGTATATTTTGCTTGAAAATAAAGAGATTCTCGGGCTTATTACTGTTGTCCCGACGAACGGAAATCCTTATAAAATAGATATTACAAGATTAATCTTTCAACAAAATTTGTACGATGTCGGGAAACGTCTTATTGATTTTGTGATAGCAAGACTCGGCGCAAAAGGCGCAACTTCATTTCATGTAACTGTCGACCAGTCGCATGATGAGTTACTGGATTTATTTATGAAGGGATGCGGTTTTAGACAGTGCAGTTATGAAAATTTATGGAAACTTGAAAATTTTTCTCCTGCAACTGATAAAAAAGCAGATTTCAGATACTTTCAAAACAGTGATGCCCTCAAAGTCGCCGCATTATATAACAGCGAGCTCAATAACCTTTACAAGCCGTCGCTGGAAAGGTCAAAAAATGAGTATAAAGAACCCGTCTTTGCAGGTATGACAAATTTCTACAAAAATCGATACGTGCTCGAAGAACCTTCTAATCATAAAATCATTGCATACCTTTCAATTACAACGAGTGATAACTTTAATTTCATAATTGATATGTCTTTAAACGACGGATACAATATCCCTTATGATGAAATTTTAAACTTTGCACTCGGAGAAATTTCCCGTAGAAAAACAACTTTCTATGCTTTCTTAAAACACAGGCAATACACCAAGACGGCTGACACTTTAGAAAAATACTTACACGAAAGGAATTTAAACTGTATTCAAACACAATGTGTGCTTGTTAAAGATTTTTATAAACAACTAAGCCAGCCGGAAAATGTTTTACAGATTTTCCAATTCGGCGAAGAAAGTATATTCACTTCAAATTAATACCAGTAATTATCCTTATTTCTGACAAATGATAATTTTCCGGATTTTCCTTTCATATAATACATCCCCCTTTTATAAGCCACAAGTTCGGGATTATCACTAACCGTATAATAAAATGTTTTCTCCGCTCCGGGATTAATTTCATTAACAGCATCCAATATTCTGCTCATTGTATAAACTGTTTGATACTGACTTCCGCCGACAATATTTACACGGTTGAAATGAGGGAATTTCGAAGCTATAAATTCTATAATTCGGTTAATGTTCGTATTATGGAAAACATGATAAAGCGTATGCATATTTGTTTTGTCATCAACCAGATTTAAAACGGCACAGGTTCTGACTCCTGTTGTACTCAAAGGGGTATTTACGTCAGATATTAACCAGCCGCCGCCTAAATCAGGTTCTTCAGTTGAAATACCGCATTTTGTATCTTTAGGCCCCGTATAAGGTTCTATTCTTTTAGCATTGGAACTATCACAGTAATTAAAGATATATTTTTCAAAATTACCTGTTCTTTCAAAACTGTCAGGTCCGTATATAATTTTTCTGGGCGGAATTACCCGTGCACCAAAATGAATATTATTATTTACCGGATTTTTAAAAGTTAACACGTTAATCATCATTGATGATTAAAACACATAAAGATAAATAATTTACTTTATGTAACTTATTGTAAATTAAAAAATTTATTTGTGATAAAATTAAACAGAGAAAAGAGGCAGGATATGAGCAAATTACACATATATTTGGACAAAGATATTAATCAGGAATTAATAAAATTAAAAAAAATAGCTGTAATAGGTTTTGGTTCACAGGGATACGGGCAGTCAATGAATTTGAAAGACAGCGGGTGTGATGTCGTTTTGGGTTTGCGCTTAGGCGGGAAATCCGATATCAAAGCGAAGGACTACGGTTTTAGAACAATGACAATTGAAGATGCCGTAAAATACGCTGATATTGTACAAATACTTATACCGGATGAAATTCAGGCAAAAGTTTACGAAGAACAAATTAAACCTTATTTGAGAAAAGGACAGTATTTAATGTTTTCTCACGGGTTTAATATTCATTATAAGAAAATCATTGCGCCCGAAGATGTCAATGTAATTATGGTTGCCCCCAAAGGCCCAGGGCACACTGTAAGAAGTGAATACACAATCGGCCGCGGGGTTCCGTCACTAATTGCCGTTTATCAAAATCCGTCAGGGAATTCCAGAGAAGTTGCACTATCTTACGCATCAGCAATCGGCGCAGGACGCGCAGGAATTATTGAAACAACTTTCAAAGAAGAAACAGAAACCGATTTGTTTGGCGAACAGGCTGTAATCTGCGGCGGTGTTTCCGCATTAATTAAAGCGGGTTTTGAAACACTTGTTGAAGCGGGGTATTCACCGTATATGGCTTACTTTGAAGTTTTGCATGAGATGAAGCTGCTTGTTGATCTGATAAATCAAGGCGGGCTGGCTGATATGCGTTACTCAATTTCAAATACGGCAGAATACGGCGATATGACAAGAGGCCCAAGAGTTATAGGGAAAGAATCCCGCGAAGCCATGAAAGAATTGCTTAAAGATATTCAAAGCGGGAAATTTGCAGATGAATTTATGAATGAAATGCAAACCGGATGTAAAAACTTTGACAGACTGAGAAAAGAAAATGCAGATCACCTTATAGAAAAAGTCGGGGAAGAAATCCGTTCATCTTTTGTATGGAGTAATAAGAATAAAATTATAGACAGAAACAGGAATTAAATATATGTTAAATAAAGATGTTGACTATGAGGTCATAGTATTTTCAATAGGAGATACAAAAGCAGGAACAAAAATGGGAAAACTTCAACTAAAAAATCTTGAAGATGATTCTGTTTTAAACTGTATTTTGTGGGAAGAAACCTTAAACCGCTATGACAGTAAAATTTTCAGAACAGGAAATATTGTCAGAATTGTAACGGCATCATTCAATGAACGTTACAATAACTGTCTTGTATCCTCTCTTGAACTGATAAAAGAGGCCAAGACAGGCCTTGATGAGGCTGAACGGGAAAAAGTTTATGCGGAATTAATTTCTTATATAGATACAATTAAAAATGAAAAATTAAATGCGTTTCTTGCAAGTTATTTTGCCGAACATAAAGACAGAATTAAAATAATGCCGGCAGCCAAGCTTATGCACCACAATTATATCGGAGGTCTTATGGTTCATACTCTTGAATGCCTGCGCTATGCCGAAACAAATATGGAATTGTCCGACTACAAATTTAACCGCGACAATATAATAGCAGCCTGTATGCTTCATGATATCGGCAAAATTTTTGAATACACTATTGATACAGAATCCGGTCTGATTGATTATGATGAAAATTTTAGAAAAGAATGGCTTACACATTCCCAGTACGGATTTTCTATATGTATGACTCACGGTTTTAAAGAAATTGCAAAAATGATTGCTGCACACCACGGAAGAAGCGACTGGGGGGCAATTATAGACCTTGATCAAAAAGATTTGGATCCAGAACTTTACTTTATACATTTGATAGATAATCTGTCAGCAAAATTCGGAAAAATTAATGTACACCTGTTAGAAGAAAAAGGAGTGTAAAACGTGTCCAAGTTAACTGAACAGCATAATTATAAAGGCACTTTAGTCTGTGTGGAGGGGATTGACGGTTCCGGAAAATCTACACAGTTAGCTCTTTTACGTGACTGGCTAAAATCTACAGGGCACGATGTTATTTTTACCGAATGGAACTCCTCGGAATTAATATCCCAGACAACAAAACTTGCAAAAAAGAAAAATATGTTATCCCCGCGGACTTTTTCTCTCCTGCACGCTGTCGATTTTGCTGACAGATTGAAACAGGTTATTGATCCTGCTTTGAAAGCAGGCTTTATAGTTTTGGCCGACAGATATGCCTATACAGCTTTTGCAAGAGATGTTGCAAGAGGCGTCGACCCGCAATGGGTTAGAAATGTTTATAATTTTGCAATAAAACCAGATTTAGCTATTTATTTTGATATTAATCCGCAAGATGCTATGGAAAGAATTTGCTCAAATCGTGCGCCAAAATTTTATGAAGCAGGTATGGATTTAAAATTAAGCAATGATCCTTATGAGAGTTATATAATTTTTCAAAGCAGAGTTATAAATGAATATCAAAAAATGGTAGATGAATTCGGACTGGTAAAACTTGATGCAATGGATTCAATACATTCCAAACAGGTAAGAATAAGAGAAATGCTTAAAAGTGTTCTAAATAACAAAGGAGTAAACATATAATGACACAATTTAAAACAAAACACGGATATGAAGGTTTGCTTATTGTTATAGAAGGAACTGACGGTTCGGGCAAATCCACACAGCTTCAGCTTTTAAAGAAATCTATCCAGGCACAGTCTTACGGCGTCATAATATCCGAGTGGAAAACATCCCGTTTGATAGCAAATGTTATTGATGATGCAAAAGAAAGAAACTTACTTAATGCCACAACTTACAGTCTGCTGTATGCCGCAGATTTTGCAGACAGACTTGAAAACACAATTATTCCTGCGTTAAAATCGGGATTCATAGTACTTTTAGACAGGTATTACTATACAGCTCTTGCCCGCGATGTTGTAAGAGGGCAGGATATTGAATGGGTAAAGAATCTATACGATTATGCTCCTGAACCAGATCTGGTATTTTACCTTGATATGCCGGTTGATGTGCTTTTGAAAAGAATTATCGGTACAACAGGCTTAAATTATTATGAAAGCGGGCGTGATGTCGGATTTTCATCAGATTTTTACAAAAGTTTTGAAATATACCAGAATAAATGTCTTGAACAATATGAAAGAATGAAATCCGAGTACAATTTTATCAGCATTGACGGCACCAAATCAATAGATGAAATACATTCGATTATGAACCATGAAGTTCAGAAAATTCTTGATTCAGGAGTGCTATATTAGTACATATCCTGTTTATATCCCCGAATTGTTACGTAAATAAATAAAAATTTACTTTATGAAACATTTTGCTCCACAAGTCATGGTTTATGCTACATTAGAAAATGTAAAGAGACAAATATATATAGTTTATAGGAGATTAATGAATGTCTGAATATCTGAGCAAGGAAGAGATTAAGCAATGGAGAAGTTCATTAGAAAAGATTACATTAGAAGAATACGCTGCCAGATTAGGGAAAAAAATAGAAGAGGCTAAGCCTACAAATGATTTAATAGATATAGTTTTAAAAGGAAAACCTGTTGTTTCTTCAGAAGATGAATGGAAACAGCCTCACGCTGAAAGACTCAGCGCAATTGCAGAACGCGGTTATGAAAGAGAAAGAGAAATTGCCCCGAGTCCCTTTTCAATACATAAATTTATAGCTGATGACACTCAGGAAAAGCCTCAAAAACAAGAAAAAGCTCAACCGAAAAAGAAATCTGCTTCTAAAAAAACTACAACAGCAAAAACTGCTAAAAAAACTCAAGCTCAAGAAACTTCTGCTTCTTTGAGAGATGAAGTAAGAGTTGTATTCAAAAAAGCTCTAACTGACAGAGAACAAAAAGTTTTTGATCATTTTGCGGCTAATAAAGGTAAAATCGTATATGCAAAAGACCTTGCAGCCTTACTTGACTTGCCAAGAGACTATGTATACAAATACATAAAAAATCTCAGGGCCAAAATTGAAGGTGATAAATTAGAAAACGCTGATAAAGGCGGGTTTATTCTAAAATAAAATAATATTTAAATAATATTTAACAGAACCTTCTCTAAAATATTTTGAGAGGGTTCTGTTTTCTATGTATCTCCATTTATTACCTAATACTTAATAATTCATCTGCCAGCCATCAGCCATAATCTTTCCAAATAACCCGTTATCAGGATGATTTGCTTCCAAATCAGCTTCTTCCCCATTTGCAATATAAAATTTATCAAAAATTTGTCCGTTTTTATCTATTTGAAATGAAAAATAATCTCTTCCAAAAACATTAGGTCCCTGCTTACCATTTATATCTACTTCAAATGCAACTACATCACCGCCATTGCCCACATGGTTTGAACTGGTAATTGAGCTATCATCGTCAGGATCATCATTTTCTACATCTGACATAGCAGAAGCATCTGCACATAGGACAGCCCCGCTTGCCAAAGCTACAACAACATTACATTGTCCGTTTTTTGAACTTATAGTAGCACCTGATAAAGATGAATACTCATCCGCAAAACATGGTCTATATCGCGTTCCGCAATCGTTTACAACTTTAAAATAATTGGTCATAAAATTTCTCAATTCAGTTGAATTATTCCTAATTCTTGATTCTCCAAAATTAAGATAATTATTATCAGTTACATACATTTTAGCGGCCTGCATAACTTCGTTATATACTTTATGCAATTGTGTCACATAAACTTTACGCTGATAATTTTGTACCAGAGTGGGTATGGTCATTGCAGAAACAACTCCGATTATACCAAGAGTAACCAAAACTTCAGCCAAAGTAAAACCCGTTTTAATATGTTTAAGTAAAATCATACTCTTCCTTTCTATAAATTATATTTATATACATATTAATTATATCATACTAAGTATAATTTATCAATATAATTGTATAAATTGAAATATATTTATAAAATAAAAAAATGGACTATAAATATGAAAACATAGCTCTTTTGGATTTTATAAAAACCTTAACAATATATCGTGGTTTAACACTAAGAAAACTACTCCAAAAACTCCATGATGAAAAGGGATACAGCAATTCATACGCAGGTTTTTATAATAAGCTAAAAAATCAAACAATTAAATTCAATGAAATAAATGATATTACCAGTATACTAGGTTACGAAATTATCTTCAAAGATATAAAAAATAAGCAATCAAAATAGCTCAAATATCCATAATAATTTAAAACATTATTTTCTTAAAATCACGTTCATTCCGGCAGTAAAATAATTTTTTACTTCTTCAAACGAACGAATTCTTGACAACATTCTTAGAATATACAGAGGTCTGAGATAAAATCTTTTAATTGCAGACTTATGAAGTTCAAAAACTCTTTCACGGCTGAGATAATGGGTATTTACAGCGGGATAATAGTAAGCATTTTCAAAAGAAGTATCTTTATCAAAAAGATTATGTTCTTCTGCATAATCATAAAATCTTGAACCCGGAAGCGGAGTTGCCGTATAAAAACTTATAAAATCACTGTCAAGTTCTATTGCAAATTTAATAGTTTCCTCAACAGTCTGTTCGGTTTCCCACGGAAGACCTATTACAAAATAGTTATAAATTCTGATTTTAGCTTTCTTAAATACTTTTACGGTACGGCGTACATCATCCAGTGTTATGTGTTTTCCCATTTTATCGAGCATATCTTGGGAACCGCTTTCAACACCGATACTTACCAGACGGCAGCCGGATTTGTACATCATTTCTGCCATCTCTAAATCAGCCGTATCTGCTCTGGTGTTTGCAGACCAGGTAATATGTAAACCGCTTTCTATTATCTTACGGCACAAATCCATTGTCCACTCTTTATCAAGATTAAATATATCAGACCAGAATAAAAAATTTTTTATCTTATATTTTTCAACACATTCTTTTATTTCTGCAACAATATTTTCAGGGCTTCTGCGTCTAACCTTAGCACCTGAAACAGGAGTTGCCAGACAGAAAAAGCAATGAAACGGACAGCCTCTGGCAACCTTAATTGTAGCCTGAACTTTATTATTATCAGGGCGTCTGTAAATATTATTATCAACAAGGTGACGTGCAGGAAACGGTAAAGAATCCAAATCTTCAACAAACGGCCTTTCACCCGTAAATTTTACTTCTCCGTCTTCTTTATAATAAATTCCTAGTAAATGTTCTTTTGGGATTCCCCTTAAAAGTTCACGCAGAGTTATTTCTGCTTCACCCAAAATACCATAATCCAGTTCATCATGCTCTGATATTATTCGTTTAGCCAGAGCCAGAAATGCGGCACCTTTGGCGATTGTAACAATATTCGGACAAATTTCTTTTGCTTTTTTTACTGCTTCCAGATCATGTTCAAGAGTCGGCGTCGCAATATTTACAACCAAATAATCCGGCTTGAAATTTTTTAAATCAGCTTTATAATCTCCACCCTGGCTGTAATCCTGAATTTTTGCTTCCAAACCTTCCTGCTCAGCGATTGAGGCAAGATACATCAAATCCGTAGGAGGTAAAGGAGGGATTACAATCAAATCTCTTGTAGGCTGCTGGCAGCGATCTTCCCTGTTTAAAACAGGAGATGGGGGATATATAAGCAAAATTTTCTTTTTATTTTCCGACATAATTTAAACCTTTTCATTAACTGTTTTTGCAACAATAGCTGCTATTGCAAGACAAATCGCGCCGATTAAAAAAGCATATTCCCAATGATAGTTTATATAATCCGACCCCATTGTGAAAGAACATTTTGAAATTATCCATGCAACAAGCGTACATACAAACACCTGCGGACCTGCGATAAATATGTTGAAAATTCCCATAACAGAACCTTCCGTACCCTTTTTAATAAATTGGGAAAGCATTGCAAAAGGCAAAGCACAAATACTTGCCCAGCCAATACCGGCAACGCCCATTAAAACAGCAACAGCTTTCGGCTGCTTTGTTAAAAGCATTCCCAAATAGGCTAAAATCATTGTTATTAAAGATATAATATGCACTTTTTTGTTTGTATATTTTGCGGATAGAACGCCAATAGGAATTGCGACAAGAAAACATACAAGATTAAATATCGCAAAACAAACAGATGAAAAATTTGTTCCGGTTAAAACAGCCTGAGAAAATGTTGCCTTTGAAAATTCATCAACAGTTGTCAAATCTGGAACGGAATAAATAGTATGAACCGCATACTGCGTAAAAAATATCATCATACACATAGTACCAATCCAGGTAAAAAACTGCATAGTACAAATTTTTGAAACCTCGGGCGACATAGCAAAAAAGTTCTTTAAAGAATCCCAGAAAGTAGGTTCTATTTTATCTGCAGCTGCAACATCTTTTATAATCTCTTTTCTTGTTTGTCTTTCTTTAATTGTTATACAAGTCCAAATCATCCCGAGAGTAAATGCAAGAGCAGCCATAATAAATTGTGCCGTAATTGACATTTGATAACCGAACGCCCATTTCAAAAGCGGAGCGGTACCTGCAGCAATTACAGAGCCCAAACCAATCGCAAGGCTTATATAAGAATTAGCTATTGAATATTGTTCTTCTGGAACAACATCAGGTACAAGCGCTCTATATGGACCCTGAGCGACATTAACACAGGCATCAATAATCCAAATCATTATTGCGGCAATAAAGAGTGCTGTCAAAGGCGGAAGATTAATACCCGTAAAGTTATGCAAAAATTCAGCAACTGTAGAAGAGTTAGGGAAAATCCATAATGCAACAGATGCCAAAAGAGCCCCTCCCAAAAGATAAGGTCTGCGTCTGCCGAAAGGAGAAACTGTTTTATCACTCAAAGCCCCGACAATAGGTTGTACAACCATTCCCGTAAACGGACCGGCAAGCCAAATTAAGCCATACAGAAACGGAGACGCACCCAGACCTTCCGTAACAGGTCCCGACAAAATAATTCTCATCTGCCATGCAAATTGTAAACCAAAAAATCCAAGTGCAAAATTTAAAAATTGAGCGGTCGTAAATTTTTTTAATACATTATTCTCTTCCATTAATTATCTCCCCCAAAAAGTATCCGTATATACTAAAATACAAGGAACAAAATAAGTAGTCAAGTAATTTAACCATCTTGACTTTTAATAAAAAATCGTAAATAATAAAAACATAAATTTTTTAAATTTAGGAGGAAAACAATGATATTAAGAGAGCTGAGAATTGCCCCCCCCCCGAAAATTCAAGTATAGCAAGAGATTTAGTCAAACATATTTACTTAAAAAAAAATGTATGCAATAATAGTGATATGATACATCATATAAATAAACCTGGTTTTACTCTTGCGGAAGTTTTAATTACCTTAGGTATTATCGGAGTCGTTGCAGCAATGACTATGCCGGCATTGATTACCAATCATAAATATATGGTTCTGCAAAATCAATTTAAAGCAGCATATTCTGATTTAAATCAGGCCGCTAAACTTTTTCAGGTACATAATGACATGTACGTAGGTGAATATGCCGCAAGCTATACTTCGAAAGATGCTTTAAATGAATTTTCGAAAGAATTTAAAACAGTTTTAAAAACTTCTAATCTAATGTACGATTCTACTGATGACGAGGGTACCAGTATTGGTGCAAGACCATGGCATTGGAGATCAATAAGTGGAAGCACTTCCGGCGGCACAGTATCAGCTTGTGATGTAAGCGGTTTTTTCTGGGATCCTCAAGGTCGGGTAATATCATTTGACGATCCTCCACTTTCAGGAGACAACGGGCCTAAAATTTGTATTGATATAAACGGAGAAAAAGCACCTAATCGATACGGGGCAGATTTTTTTATCTTTATGTTTACAACAGACGGATATGTTATTCCATGGGGACAGGAGCACAAAGATAATCCAGAAAAGACCAGCGGGAATGGGAACTATACCGTTTCAAAAACAATATGCAAATATACTTCATCCATAACTGATCAGCTGGCCTGTTCAAACTATGCTCTTATTAACCGGCACCCGACAGATTCAGGTAAAGATTACTGGCATGATTTTGTCAGAGGAAGATAAAAGTTGTATTTATTTCACGGCAGCATCAATCAAACCTTTAAACAGCGGATGCGGATGCTCCGGACGTGATTTGAATTCAGGGTGGAACTGGCATGCTACAAACCAGTCAAGTTTTGGTAATTCTACGACTTCCGCAAGCATTCCGTCAGGCGACATTCCTGAAAATACAAGCCCTGCATCTTCAAGCTGTTTTATATACTCATTATTAACTTCGTATCTGTGTCTGTGGCGTTCTGAAATCTTTTCTTTACCATAGGCTTTTGCAACTTTTGAACCCTTTTTCAAAATACAATCGTAAGCACCTAGTCTCATCGTACCGCCGTAACCGTGCACATTTTTCTGTTCAAGCATTAAGTCAATAACGGGATTTTGAGCATTTTCATCAAATTCCTTTGAATTAGCATCTTTTATCCCTACAACATTTCTGGCATATTCAATTACGGCACATTGCATCCCGAGACAAAGTCCCAAAAACGGAACATTGTGTTCTCTTGCATAACGTATTACATTCAGCTTGCCTTCAATACCTCTTACACCGAAGCCTCCGGGGACAACAACAGCCTGAATATCTTTCATAAGTTCTTTACAGGCCGAATAATCCAGACAATCTTCCGAATTAATCCATTTAATCTCAACTTTTACATCATCCGCATAACCTGCATGTTTTAAAGATTCTACAACAGAAATATAGGCATCAGAAAGTTTTGTATACTTTCCTGCAATAGCAACTTTTATTGTTCCTTTCGGATTTTTAATTCTTTCGACAAGTTTTTCCCAACCTTTTAAATCGGCTTTTCTTACTTCAACTCTTAGCATATCAAGAATTACACCGGCCATATTTTGTTCTTCAAGGGCAAGCGGCACCTCGTAAATACTTTTCATATCCCTGCATTCAATAACAGCCTCTTTCGGTACCGAACAGAAAAGCGCAAGTTTCTCTTTTTCTGTCTTAGGTATAGGTCTTGTTGTACGGCAAACAAGGATCTCAGGCTGAATACCGTAACTTCTTAATACCTGAACACTGTGCTGAGACGGTTTTGTTTTCAATTCGCCGGACGTTGGCAAATACGGAAGCAGAGTAGTGTGAACAGATATTGCATTTCCTATTCCGACTTCTGTTTTAAACTGTCTGATAGCCTCAATAAACGGCAAGCTTTCGATGTCACCGATTGTTCCGCCGATTTCTATAAGTTGAAAATCAGGTTTAAACTGTTTTGTAGCCCCCATAATTCTTGATTTGATTTCATTGGTTATATGAGGAATTACCTGTACAGTTGCTCCGAGATAATCTCCGCGGCGTTCTTTTTCAATAACAGTCTGGTAAACACTGCCTGATGTAACATTATTGTACCTGCCGAGAGAGGTGTCCGTAAACCTTTCATAATGTCCCAAATCAAGGTCTGTTTCTGCTCCGTCATCTGTCACAAAAACCTCACCATGCTGAAAAGGGCTCATTGTACCGGGGTCTACATTTATATACGGATCAAACTTCTGGTTAATAACCGAAAAACCTCGTGCCCTCAATAATCTGCCCAAAGATGCAGCAATAATACCTTTTCCTAAAGAACTTACAACACCGCCCGTTATAAAAATATATTTAGTCATTTTTTATCCCTTTCCAACAATACAGAAACAGTCATTCTGAACTAATTTCAGAAAATAAAACCCCGCTGTTTTGATTTATGTAGTTACCCCTTTGATTTAATTAATTTTCGGGACTTTAAAGAAGCCGTTTTCTTCTTCAGGAGCATTTGCCATCAAATCTTCTTTGCTGATTTCCTGAACAACTTTGTCCTCACGCATTACGTTATAGAAATCAATAACCTGACACATAGGTTTAACATTGGATGTATCGACTTCATTCATTTGATCAACATATTTTAAAACATCACCTAACTGTTTTGTATAAAGCTCTTTTTCCTCTTCAGTTAATTCCAATCTTGCTAATTTTGCAACATGTTCTACATCTTTAATTGTAATCATATTCTCTACTCCATTATTTTATAATGGTAACACAAAAATTTTTCATGCCTGTAAATTATTACATAAATTTAATGATTTTTTTAATAAAAAAGTTATGATATAATATCAAATAATGATTGGAGATAAATTTGTTGGATAGCAGAGAAAAACTTGAAGATAATTTGGATGCGCAGATTCTTGCCTATAAGGACTGTAGGGACGAAAAGAAAAAAAGAATGCTGCATATCTCAATTGTTGAAAATGCAATGCATCTTGTAAAAAAAATTGCAGGAAGCATTTCTGCGCAATCAGGAATTTCTAATGAAGACTTAATTCAGGTCGGTTCAATAGGTTTGATTAAGGCTATAGAATTCTTTAAACCCAACAAAAATGCAAAATTTAAAACTTATGCTTCATATTTTATACGCGGAGAAATTAAGCACTATCTGAGGGATAAAGCCTCAATGATAAAAGCCCCCAGAGAATTGCAGGAACTTGTATTTAAAATAAGCTCTGCTGTTAAACACCTGAAAAACAAGGGGATTGAAGATCCGTCAGAAGACCAGATTGCTGATATTGTAGGCATTCCTGTTGAAAAAATCCATGAAGTTATGGAAATTGAACTTTGTAAAAGTACTTTGTCGCTTGATCAGGCAATTTCATCAGTTGACGATGACGATTTGACTCTGATTGATAAAATTCCATCCGGCGACTATCAGGATTTTATGAATTCTTATGAGAACAAAATTATGCTTGCGGAAGCGATAAAAAAACTCCCGCCTGATCTGCAAAAAATTATAGAATTGAGTTACTATCAGGATTTAAATCAGAGGGAAATTTCCGAAAAACTGAATATATCGCAAATGCAGGTTTCAAGAAGGCTTAAAAAAGCAATAAGCAAAATGTATCAGATAATAAAAAAAGACGAAAACTAGAGGAGATGTCAAATGGGAGCATTAATCGCAATATTAGCCCTCGTATTTATAACGGGATTATGTATTGGAAGTTTTTTAAACGTAGTAATTTTGAGGACTCTGAGCGAAGAATCCATTGTATTTCCGGCTTCCAAATGTCCTAAATGCCAGACACCTCTAAAATGGTGGCATAATATTCCGGTGCTTTCATATATCTTTTTAAGAGGGAAATGTGCTTTTTGCAAAGAGCATATAAGCATTCAGTACCCGATTGTAGAACTTTTTACAGGTATAATATTTGTCCTGTTATTTTTAAAATTCGGAATAAGTTTTCAAACTTTATTTGTATGGATAATTGCATCGCTTTTTATTGTGATTTCAGGGACGGATATAAAAGAAAAAGTTGTCTATGACCTTCACACATATATACTTGTCGGACTTGGTCTGCTTTATGCTGTTGTAGTAACAATAATTGCAGTAACACAAATGCATTATGCAGGAACTCCTCTTGAATTTACCAAATATGTTTTATTAAATAATCCGATAACAAATTCACTGCTCGGTATTATTGCAGGTGTGCTTATTCTTGAAATATGCGCCCGTGCAGGGTATCTTGTTGCCGGAACAAGAGCTTTCGGAGAAGGCGACACATTTATCGCAGCCGGTCTGGGTGCAATATTCGGGTGGAAAACATTAATTATTATTTTAGGCTTAGGGGTTCTAATTCAGGTTGTAATCTTTCTTCCGATATTTATTAAAGGACTCGTAAAAAGTAAAGACTGGAAAACACTGGCATCATTTACAGTCTTTGTATTGTTTGCAATAACATTCTTTACATTACAACACTACAGAGTAATAACTCCTGATACAATGGTTATTTATGCAATTTGTTCATTTGTTCTTGCTATACTCGGTATTGCTTCCTGCATATTTATATTTAAAGGGCTAAGAGAGCATCCGGAAAACAGGACATATATGCCGTTCGGGCCGGCAATGGTTGCAGCTGCTTTTATTGCACTGCTTATATAAAATTGCATGATAAATCCGCAATGACAAAATGTTTAAAGGTGTTGACTAAATAGAAAGTATCTTCAATGCTTCCTTTAAGATTTCTTCAGCAGATGCCTTTTCTCCTAATTGAGAAAGCGCCTTTGATATCGCATCTTGAATTTCCTTGCGCTCGTAACCCAGAGATACAAGAACCATTTGCGCATCCTCAACAGCCTTATCATCAACCTTTGCAGGGGTAACAGATGTTATTTTTATCGGCTCTTTGGTCTGATAATTCATTAATTTATCCTTTAATTCCAGAATAATTTTCTGCGCAAGCTTAGGCCCCACACCTTTTGCACGGGTAAGTTCTTTATAGTTGCCTTCAATTACAAATCCAATCAATTCCGAAGACTCAAATTCATCAAGCAGTGTAAGCGCCATTTTAGAACCCACACCGGACACAGACGTAAGAATATTAAATATATCCCTGTCCTCTTTATGAAGAAAGCCGCAAAGACTCATCTTATCTTCTCTGTGCAAAAGAACTGTATAAATTTTTATATCTCCGTCAGGAATTTGCGAAAAATCACGCGTTGTAACCTCTAAAAGATAGCCTATACCTGCTGTTTCCACAGTAACAAAAGTACCTTTCGATGAATTTGACTTGTTTGCTAAAATCCCCTTTATGTAATCGTACATTAATTTTCCCTCAAAGTGCGTCTTATAACGGCAATATCCTGATCAAGATTTTTATTCGTTTTTAAATCATCCCTTATTTTTTCATAAGAATAAAGCATAGTTGTATGTTTTTTCTTGAAAAATTCCGCGATATTTTCAAAACTTTTCTGAGTAAGCTCACGAGCCATATAAACGGCAACATGACGCGCAGAAGATACCCTCTGATTTCTGGCAGCGCTTAAAAAATCATTCAAAGACACTCCGTAATACTCGCCGACTGCACGCGCAACCTTTTCTATTGTTAATTCTTCGCGCATTGCTTCACAATTCAAAACTTTTTTAGCAAAAGCAAGAGTCAGCTCCGTTTTTTCAATATCTGCATACGCACTAACCTTGTTAAAAGCACCCTCCAACTCCCTTACATTATTTACAAAATTCTTGGCAATATATTCAAAAACATCAAAATCAGCTTTAACATTAGCCTGTTCCGCTAGATTTTTCAATATAGCCACTCTTGTTTCAAAATCCGGCGGGGTAATATCAACCATTAACCCCATTTCAAAACGTGTCCTTAGCCTGTCAGGAAGTGTCGGAATATCTTTTGGCAGTCTATCTGATGTAATTACAATCTGCTTATTTTTGTTATGCAGACTGTCAAAGGTATGGAAAATTTCTTCCATAGTATACGTCTTGCTCTCAAGGAATTGAATATCATCAATCAACAGTACATCGACGTTTCTGTATTTCTGGCGGAATTTATCCATACGGCTGTTTCTATCATTGCCGCCGCATTGGATATTTTTTATCAATTCATTAACATATTCTTCCGTTTTAATATATTTGACCTTCAATTTCGGCTTATTAAATATGATATAGTGCCCGATTGCCTGCATAAGATGGGTTTTACCCAAACCGGATGCGCCGTAAATAAACAAAGGATTATATTTTTTAGCAGGATTTTGAGCTACTGCAAAAGCAGCTGCATGGGCAAAACGGCTGTTTTCGCCCACTACAAAATTTGAAAATTTATATTTCAAATTCAAATTGGCGGAAGACTGCATCTGCGCAAGATTATCCATAATTTTTGATTCTTCGGTTTCAGGCAGTGCTCTTTTAGCTTTTTGAAGTTCTCTTTTCTTTTCTTTCTGGTACCGGTCAGCAAGTTCCGCATCAAATGTAATTTGATAACCAACATTTTTACCCGTAATTTTTTTCAAAGCGTCCAAAATCTGGTTGTCATAATTAGCCTTGATAACCTGCGGTGCGAGAGAATGAACAGTTAACAGAGAAAAAATATTCCCGTCAAAATCAGCAGGTTCCAGAGCATCCATCCACATCTGGAAAGCAGGGGCGGGAACATTTTCCCTTAAATCGTTTTTAACTTCACTCCAGAGATTTTTAACTTCCAAAATATCCATATAATAATTTTACTATAAAAATAATTTGTACAACACAACCGCACAAGAAACTGACAAATTTAATGATTCAACAGAAGACGCCATTTCTATTTTAACATTTTTTGTTGAAAAATTTATAAGTTCATCTGAAAGCCCGTCAGCCTCTGATCCAAACATAACAACAACGGGTTCTTTAACCTCAAAATTTTTCAAAAATTCTTTTGCCCTCGGCAGTGTTGCGACACGCTCATAATCTTTAAAAACAGATTGAAGATTTTCAAAATTATCAATATAAACAACAGGAACTTTCCACAGGTTTCCAACAGATGAACGGACGCATTTAGGATTATAAATATCCGCACACTCATACCCGTAAAGAATAACAGCATCAACGCCGAAGGCAGTTGATGTTCTCAATATCGTTCCAAGATTGCCCAAATCTTTTATGTTTTCCAGAAGCACAACTTTTTTCGCATTTTTCAAATCAGAAACCGCATAATTTTTCTTAAATGCAACAGCAACTGCATCAGGGGCTGTATCTGTTGTCGAAATTTTTTTCAATACTGGTTCAGTTGTGAGAATTGCTTTTTCGCCGAGAAAACCGTATTTTTTTTCATCAGAAACAAAAGCATACTCAATATCAATACCGGCATTAAAAGCTTCCGAAATACATTTAAAACCTTCTAGCAAAAATTTATTTTCGTTGTCGCGGTATTTTTTCTGCTGAAGTTTTACGGTTTCTTTTACCAGATTATTATTTACACTTGTAATTTCCTGCATTTTACAAAACCTCAAATTCTTTCAGCCATTCTTTTTCCTGCTCGGTTAAAAGAGAAAAATCAATGAGTTTTTTCTCGTAATTCATATTTACAAAAGAATGAATTTTACCGTCTTTCATATAGCAGGAATTTTCAAGTCTTACCCCGAAATGATTTTCGTTATAAAGTCCGGGTTCAATTGTAAAACACATATTGTCTTTAATTTCAACTTTTGCCATCTCGTTTTTACTCAAATTCGGCGGATATTCATGAACGCTTATACCGATTCCATGCCCGAGCCCGTGGTTAAATACAAAACCGTCAATCTCGTTTTCTGAATATATTTTCCGCGCAAGAGAATCTATCTCATAACCGTTTTTAAAATCCGAATGGTAAGCATTCAAAAACATCTTCAATACCGTTGTATAAACTCTTTTTTGAAGTTTTGAGGGTTCTCCTTTTACAAAAACTCTTGTAATATCAGTTGCAAGCCCCTGTTCATAATACGCACCGCAGTCAATTAATACAAGGCTTCCGTCTTTTAATATTTCATCCTTTGAACATTTTGAATAATGAGCGAGGGCGGAGTTTTTGTCTTTAGCAACAATGGACTTAAAACTCAAACTCTTTGCCCCGAAACGCTTAAATTCTTTTTCAAGCTGTTCTGCGATATCATATTCTGAAATATTATCATTATTTTCAATATAATCTCTTATAGCTTTTACGGCCATGTCCGTTCTTTTAAAAGCTTCTTTATAATGCGCAATTTCCTCTTCGGTTTTAACTGACTTCATAAGCTTTATCGGGCTGTCATCAAGAATTTTCGCTTTATCGCCTATTAGAGAGAAATCATAAGCATTAACGGAAGATTTGTCCACATAGATATTTCCGTTATAACTTGCAACGAAATCATCTATTTCATCAAGAAGCCGCGCCCTGCCGTTTATAATTACAGCCTTACCTCTGATTTTACTTGAATAATTAGCAGAAAAATCTCTCAGGTTGAATAAATAAGACACCTCTTCAAGATTTGTTACAAGCACAGCCCCGTCATAATCAATATTTTTAAGTTTTTCTTCAACAGGAACACCATCAACCTTTACAACATTAGAATTGTCATAAACCGGCTCCGCAGAGATAAAATCATTATCAAAATATTTTAGCTTTACCCCTTTGCTCTCCAGATATTCTACACGCTTTTGGGAATTTTTCTTTGAAAAAATACCCAAAACTTCGTCATCAGGTATCTTCTTCACCAATTCATCAAGAAAAGTCTGTCCTGTCTGGAGTTTTACAACAGTTACAATATCATGATTAACCTCAATATCCGCCTGAATATGGTATCTTCCGTCCACAAATAAATATATAGTTTCAGGGGTTACAAGAGCATCACCGGTTGAGCCGGAAAAACCCGTCAGATAATAACGGGAATTTTCTTTCAACGGCGTATATTCTTCCAAATATCTGTTTGCAGAATTCACCAGCAGATAAGAAATTCCCTCTGACTGCATAAATTCTCTGATTTTAACGGCCGAATTATTCATCAATATATCCTGTTAACTTAATTAAATGCCACCCGAATTGAGTTTCTACAGGTTCAGAAACATCGCCTATTTCTTTCAATTCAAATGCAGCATCTTCAAACGGTTTTACCATAACTCCGCGTTTAAAAAAGCCTAAATCGCCTTCCTCACGCCCTGATGGACAAAGCGATACTTCTTCCGCCGCTTTTGCAAAATCTTTTCCGTTAAGAATTTCAGCGCGTAATTTCTCTGCTTCTTCTCTTGATTTCACCAGAATATGACTTGCTCTAACTTCTTTTCTCATAAAAAAACTCCTTATTTTTAGTTTTGCAAAAATAAGTTATCACAAATAAAAAGCGTTTTCAACGAATAGTAAAAGACTTGCCGATAAAAAATCAAGCAAGCCGTTGCATATCAAACATAGAGTCTGTATATAATGTTGTACATAGTATTTTTGGGAATAAGCCTGTTATATTTTAAACCAAACCGCTCAAAGAACAAATCTTGTCGCAACCCCGAAAAAAGTGCCTGGATATAACAAGCTTATGTATATATATAATACCCTTTTTTTCAAAGGTTTTCACCACTCGTAAGGATAACTTTTTAAACTTATACTTAACAAGTTGGGATTAATCCTAAAGAATTAGATTAAGATAGTTTTTTAGTCCGTACTTGCAAAAAAATTTTTTTATTGTATATTAAGGATATGCGGAAGTAACTCAATGGCTAGAGTACCTGCCTTCCAAGCAGGCTGTTGCGAGTTCGAGTCTCGTCTTCCGCTTTTTTAATATTTAAACCTTAAATTAGAGGGGTATGTGTGTATGATTGATGAAATAGTCTCTTTTTCTGATAAACTGGACAAAATATTTGCTGCATTCAAAATAAATTTGATTGCCGGAACAATTATAAACATAATTCTTATTATCGTTCTTTTTAAACTGACGGATATTTTTACCAATAAACTCAAAAACAAATTCATAAAATCCGGTGACAGTCCTCTACCTGTTGATCACATAATTCCTCTAGTTGCTAAGGTCATAAAATTTCTTATAGCATTTATTCTTATAGCTTCATTTCTGCAAAGTCAGGGATACTCTCTTACCTCTTTGATTGCGGGCTTTGGGATAACAGGTTTGGCCGTAAGCTTCGCGGCACAACAAACTATTGCATCAATATTCGGAACAATAGCCCTTTTAAGCGACAAAGTATATAAAATAGGCGACTATGTAAAAATTAACGACTTGGAAGGAACAGTTGAAAGTATTAGTGTTCGTTCAACAAAAATAAGAAGTCTTGAAAACTTTGTTGTCACAGTTCCTAACGATATGGTTGCAAACAGTATTATCTCAAATGTATCCGAAGCAAAGAAACGCCGAATTGACGTAGTGTTTGGAGTAACTTATGATACATCCGATGAAAAACTTAAACGCGCTATTGAAATTATTAACGAAGCAGCTATCGCAAACCATGATATATATAAAGAATTTAATACCTTTGCACATGAACTTGATGACAGCTCAATTAACATAAGATTTATCGGCTATGCTAAAACAAAGTCTTATGATACTTTCGTACAGATAAAAAGTGCTTTTCTTCTTGATGTAACTTCTCGTTTACGTAAAGAGGGAATTGATTTCGCATTCCCGTCTCAAACTGTATATATGGGAAAAAATGAAAATTAAAATTATAGCACTGGGAAAAATTAAAGAAAAATTTTTGAAAGACGGAATTGATGAATTTTTAAAACGTCTGACACCTTATGCGTCTGTAGAAATAATTGAACTTCCGGCAATTGAAATAAAAGACGAAAATCTGACATCAAAAGTATTAGGGCAGGAAGGCGAAAGGATTTTATCATACGTTAAACCCCAATCATTTGTTATAACTCTGGAGATTAACGGGAAAATGTTTTCGTCAGAAGAATTTGCGTCCAAAATAGAAGAACTCACAAATGACGGCGTTCCCGAAATTATTTTTGTAATAGGCTCATCCTGCGGGTTGTCTAAGATTGTTTCAAATCGCGCAAACCTAAAAATGAGTATGTCTAAAATGACATTTTTACATCAGTTTGCGAGATTAATTCTTATAGAACAGATATACAGGGCCTTCAAAATCATCAAGGGGGAAACTTACCACAAATAGACGACTTAAAGTAATTTCTCTAATGTTATAATGTTTGCAAAAGCAAAAAAAGGAGAAATTATAATGAGAGAGTTTGAACTTAATCTTTCAATGGAAGAGCTTGAAAAACGTACAAGCAAAGATTATTTAACAACAAAAAAAATGCTGAAAAGCGATGCGCCGGAATATCTTGAACTTGCAGACGGCGACAAAGAAACCTTGAAACATCTTGTAAGAGCCGCATATATTCTGGAAAAAATAAACATGCAGATTGACTGCAAACATAATCTTGAGTTTAAAGAATTTTTGGAAAAAGAGATTTCTAAAGGGAACAAGCAGGCAGAACTTACAAAAATTCTCTTTGATGCCCAAAAAGGCATGAACGCAATAGATTCAATGTCTAACAAAATCAATCTGGCAAAAGACATAAAAGAGCTGCCGGGGAAAGGTGTTTACCCTGAAGATTTGTCAAAAGAAGAATTTCACAACATTTTAACAAAAATGATTAATGAAGGAAAAATTGAAGAAGTCAAAAAAATTCTTACCCAGCGCTCAATTGTTGAAAGATGCGGGGATGAACTTATCGGAATTGATTATATTGACAAATTCAAAGATGACTTTTCCAGAATGGCAGATGAAATCGACAAAGCTTCTGAAACATCAACAAATGCAGATTTTACCGAATATTTAAAACTTCAGGCAAAAGCATTACGCACGGCTGATCCTATGCTTGATGCTTATGCCGACAAAAAATGGGCAGCCCTTCAAGACACCCCGCTTGAATTTACAATAACAAGAGAAAACTATGAAGATGAAATGACAGGCACAATTGCTGAAAACAAAGACCTTTCAGAATTACTGGAAACACACGGAATTAAAGCAATTCCGAAAGATTTTCTCGGCGGACGTGTAGGAATAGTTAACAAAAAAGGGACAGAAGCTCTTATGGCAATAAAAAAATATCTTCCGACACTTGCTCAAAATATGCCCTATGCTGATGAATATGAACAAAATATTAATCCAAACAGCGATGCAAAACAAACAATGGTTGATGTTGATTTAGTTGCCGTAACCGGCGATGTCGGAGCATACAGGGGCGGAATTACTCTCGCCGAAAACCTTCCCAATGATGACAAACTGTCGCTTACAATCGGCGGTGGAAGAAGAAATGTTTATCACAGGCAAATAAGATTTATCAGTGATATGAAAAAACTTCAGGAACGCTTGGATGAAATTTTAGATAAAGAACAGCATAAATACTACCTTGACGAGGCAGACCACTGGTTTACTATAGGCCATGAAAATGCTCATTCTCTCGGCCCTAAAAAGGCTTGCGAAACACTGGGCAAATATCGCAATATTATTGAAGAAAACAAAGCCGATATGGGCTCTTTAGCTTTCGTTGATTTATTGACCGAGCTTGGAATGTATACGGATGAACAACGCAACCAAATTATTGTCACAACAATTACCGATAATTTTTTGAAATCAAAGCCGACAATGAGTCAGGCTCACAGGGTGCGCACTGTTATGCAGAATAAATATTTTGCAGAACGCGGAGCATACGATATTATTGACGGAAAAATTCATGTAAATATAGATAAAGTCGTACCGATTGCAAAAGAAATGCTCGCTGAAATTATCAGAATTCAAATAGAAGGGAGTTTTGATAAAGCTGAAAAATATGTTCTTGATAACTTTGTATGGACAGACAATATGGAACTTATCGCCCAAAAACTTCAAAAAGTAAGCAAAACTTTAAACGGCAGAACCGAATCGGAACTGGCAGAAAAGCTTTTAAACGACTAAAAGAGACCGGATTTTTATCCGGTCCTTTTTAATTATTTTATTTTTTGAAAAAATCTGAATCACTTAATGCTTTGGCGGCACAGGCCACACCATTTATACGATCATTAGATTCTTTAGAGCAATATCTGTCCATATCAGTATAATCTGTACCGTCAGCACCCATAGGAAGAAGCTTGCCTTCATCGGTTATTTGAAATGTAAACAAATCTCTGCCGTAAACATTAGGCCTTTTCTCCTTACCGTTTACATCAATAGAAATATACAGCGTGCCACCATAGGACGGATTTTCAATCATAATCAAAGTTCCGTCGGCAAGGATAATTTGTCCGTCATCAAATATGGCTGTCTTTACGGTATTACTTCCATTATAAGTTTTATAATCTTTAAATTCTCGGATGGGTCCGGTTTCTCCCTCTTCATTTACCCCTGAAACAATACCAGAAGTTGAAGAACTTTTTACGGATTTAAAATATTTACTGTAAACAGGTGCAAAATCTCTATTTGCATAGTTAGACGGTAAAACATCCATCCCGATATCGGCCTTCATAAACTCCAGCGCCTGATATATTTCAGAATACCCCTTATTTAAAGCAGTCCGTAATTCCTTACTCTGGGTATTATTAATTATTGAAGGCATTGTCATTGCAGCCACAACCCCGATAATTCCGAGGGTAATTAATACCTCTGCGAGGGTAAAACCGCAAGTAGGATTACATCTGCGAAAGGAGCCTAGAGCGCCCCCCCCCCGAAGTTAAATAATCTCATAATTGTTCTCATATTCCGCTCCTTATTTAAATTAACATTATTATTTTAACATAATTTTTATAAAAGTTCAAATGTGTCATATAAATAGATGTATACTTTTTTGAAAAAAACATTAAAATTATAATATGAAAAAATTTCTGATAATTTTATGTACAATAATAATTTCATCAGGCAATTTCGCTTTTGCCGACGGAGATTTGTGGGATAACTACGGAGATCAAAATATCTACGGACAGAAACCCGTCAGCGACAAAGAATTTGAACAGGCACTTGAAAGCAAAAAAGGAAAGAAAAAACGCGATAAAAATATCCCTAAAGGTGAAAGTATCCAGCAAAGTAATGAAACTGATTCCATATTAAATGTTTCAAAAGAACTTCCCATTCTTTTAATTCCGTTAAATCTCAAGCAGCAAAACGGCTCAATAATTCCGATTGGACACTATCAGGTAGAAGGGATTAAAGAAAACGGAAAGCCTTATATTAAACTATATCAGGCTCATTATGTAATCGCTAAGCTTCCGGCCGAAGAAACAAATGATGATTTTGGAGAAACCGCAATAAATTTCGTAAAACTACTCCCGCATGGTGAAGCACATGTACAAATAGTTTTTGGAAACGTTGATTTTAATGCTTACTCAATAATTGACATTGCAGAATAGTGCTGATAAAATAATTGCACGAACAGGGGGAAAATATGAAAAGAGCAATTGTAATGGTTATTGATTCTATGGGTATCGGCGCAATGCCTGATTGCAGAGAGTTCAATGATATTCCGGAATGCAATACTTTAAAACACGTATGTGAATTTAATAACGGATTGAATGTTCCTAATATGCAAAAAATCGGACTCGGAAACATTCAGGATTTCAAAGGGATAGCTAAAGAGCCCAACCCTTCCGGGCAGTATGGAACAATGCTTGAAAAATCCAAAGGCAAAGACACAACAACAGGCCACTGGGAAATGGCAGGACTTATTTCTCCAAAACCGTTCTCAACTTATCCTGAAGGCTTTCCACAGGAACTTATTGAGGAATTTATAAAAGAAACAGGCTGCGGCGGAATACTTGCAAACCGTCCTGCAAGCGGAACTGCAATTATTGCGGAATTAAATGAAGAACATCACAAAACAAAATTCCCGATAGTTTATACAAGCGCTGACAGTGTTTTCCAGATTGCAGTCGATACTGATTTAATTCCGTTAGAAACCCTCTATAAATGGTGCGAAATTGCAAGAAGAATTCTTGACAAAGGGGATTGGAATGTTTCAAGAGTTATTGCAAGACCATACAAAGTTATTGAAGGCAAACCATCAAGAATATCTAAAGACAGAAGAGATTATTCAATGGTACCGTCACATACCGTTTTGAACGATATAAAAAATTCCGGCGGAAAAGTTATTGCCATCGGAAAAATTGAAGATATTTTCTCAAAATCAGGGATTACACATGCAATCCACACAGGTTCAAATAAAGAAGGACTTGAACTCACCTTAAAAGCAGTTAAAAACGAACTGGAACTTTCAAAAATTGCATACCCTGATTATAACGAAGCTAAAAGCGCTACAGGAGATTTAATTTTTACAAATCTCGTTGATACAGACATGCTTTACGGACATAGAAATGACCCTAAAGGATACGGTCGGGCTATTGAAGAAATTGATACATTCGTTGATGATATTATTGAAAATATGACAGATGAGGATTTGTTAATAATAACTGCAGATCACGGGTGTGATCCGACAGTTGAAGGTACGGACCACACAAGAGAACAGGTTCCCGTTCTGGCTTATGCAAAAAACATCGAGCCCAAAAATCTGGGTATTATTAACGGTTTCGATTATGTTGCAAAAATTATAAAAGAACATATTTTTTAATTGAATTTTAAAATTTTTTGTATTAAAATATAGTGGTGAAGAAATTCACAATTGTATAAACTATAAGGAGAAAGTAGAAATGACAGTAAAAGTAAATGACTCTTGTATTGGTTGCGGCGCTTGCGAACAAATTTGTGACGCTGTATTTTCAGTAGATGGTGTAGCTAAAGTTGACGAAGCAGCAGTTGCAGATAATATGGATTGTGTAAAAGAAGCTGCAGATGCTTGCCCTGTTAGCGCTATCGAAGTTGAATAAAAATTATTACACACGCATAAAAAAATAACCGGTTAAAATATTAACCGGTTATTTTTATCTTCTGTATTCACAGACAAAAACCAATCTCTGAGATGTAATATCAGTTTCAGGAGTTAAAGGAACTGTATTCCCGTATTCATTTTGTACTCCCACAATCTCGCATATATATTTATCGGAAATTCCCTGTTCCGGAGGATTATCATAATTGTTACGGGGAGCAGAACGCATATCATTCAACTGCATTTCCAAACCGTCAATTCTGGAAGATAAGTGACGTTCAATATTACGTACTTCATCAGTAACATTCATCAAGTGTTCTTCCATATATCTGTTATTATCATTCTCAGGAGAAGAATTTTCCTGAATACTTATATCATCTTCTTGTTTTTGTAATTCTTTATTATCATTTTCGTATTTGTTGACAAGCATAGGAGCACTGAAAATCATACCTACTGCAAGTATGATAACAAGCACTATTGCATAACCCATTGTGGAAAGCCCAGATCTTTTTTTCATTAAACCATCCTTTTTTTGCTAATGATAACATAGAATACTAAGTTGTTCAAGTAAAAACAAATTTATAAATCTACATTTAATTACTATGGCAGGTAGTTACAAATATTAAATATTGTGCTAGAATATTAATGTAAAACAAAATGAATAAGAAGGGAAAATATAATGAATAAACTTAAGGTATTTGTTTTAATATTAGCAGTTGTTGCTGGTATAAGCGGGTATGCACAGACGTCAGGGACATTAATCGTCAATACAAATATCCCCGTAAACAGTAAAAACACCGTTTCATATATGGTTGTCAACCCTTTGGATGTTGTTGCCAGACCTAACTTCTATATGAACAAAAATATTAAAATTAAAGCAAAGTTTGACAAATTTTCAACACTCGGACTCGATTATAAACCGGCAATGAGAAGTTCCGAAAAATATATTTCTTTTTTAATTCAGCGTCCGGATATTACAGATCATAACATACCGCTTTCAGAACTTAAAATATTCTTAAACAGAGATGAAGCTGAAAAGCATATTGATTTGAATTCAGGCGATGTAGTCGAATTTTCAGGTAAAGTTTTTTCAAACGCACTGGGAGATGCGTGGATGGATGTTGATAAATTTACCGTAATCAGCACAAAACCTAAAAACGAAACAGAAACAAAATAAAAAACTTTATTAACGGAGTTAAGATATGAGCAATAAGAAAAATGATATATTTTTGACAATCCATGGCCACTTTTATCAACCGCCGAGAGAAAATCCCTGGCTGGAAGCTATTGAATTGCAAGACAGTGCAGCTCCTTTCCACGATTGGAATGAAAGAATTAATCAGGAGTGTTATAACCCGAATTCTGTCTCAAAAATTGTTGACAGCAGAAACAGAATTCTGGATGTTGTAAACAATTATGAATATATCAGCTATAACTTCGGTCCCACTCTTCTCTCATGGATGGAGCATTATGCGCCTCTCACATATGAAAGAATAATTAAAGCTGATATTGAAAGTATCGCAGAACACAGCGGGCACGGAAATGCTATTGCTCAAGTCTACAACCATATTATAATGCCGCTGGCAAATGAACACGATAAAGAAACACAGATAAAATGGGGCATACGTGACTTTGAGTACAGGTTCGGCAGAAAACCGGAAGGCATGTGGCTAGCTGAAACTGCGGTAGATGATGATACCTTAAGACTTCTGGAAGCAAACGGAATTAAATTTACGGTACTTTCTCCATATCAAGCCGAAAAGTTTAAAAAAGCCGGCGACAAGGATTGGACAGACGTAAGCTGGGGCAATATTGATCCTGCAAGGTCTTATAAATACAATATCAAATCTGCACCGGGGAAATCAATAGATCTGTTCTTCTATGACGGAGCAATATCCCGCTCGGTTGCTTTTGACGAACTATTGAAGGACGGCAACAAATTTAGTAAACGTTTAAAAGAAGGTGTTTCAGACTGCAGGGATTATCCCCAGCTTGTACATATCGCAACGGACGGTGAAAGCTACGGCCACCATACAAAATTCGGCGATATGGCATTAGCTTATGTATTAAAAATTAAAGCAAAAGATGAAGGCTTTACTATAACAAATTACGGCGAATATCTTGAAAAATACAGAAGCGACTGTGAAGTTGAAATTAAACAGGCCTCAAGCTGGAGTTGTTTCCACGGTGTCGGCAGATGGAAAGAAGATTGCGGCTGTTCAACAGGCGGACATCCCGGCTGGAATCAGCAGTGGAGAAAACCATTAAGAGAAGCACTTGATTACCTGAGGGATGAACTCGTTACCGTATTTGAGCAGTGCGGCAAAAAATATTTCAATGATGTTTGGAATGTCAGAAACAAATATATTGATGTTATATTAGACCGCGGAGATATGAATGTAAAAAATTTCCAGCATGAAAACTTTTTACCCGACTTGTCCGATGAGGATAAAGTACATGCAATGGAGCTTCTTGAAATACAACGCCAAACAATGTTGATGTACACAAGCTGCGGTTGGTTTTTCTCTGAAATTTCAGGTATTGAAACCGTCCAGATAATGAAATATGCAGCACGTGCAATGCAGCTTGCTTCAAGGTTTACAGACAAAAATCTGGAAGAGAACTTTTTAAATATTCTGTCTCAGGCAAAAAGCAATATTCCAGAACATGGAACAGGAAAAGATATCTTTGAAAGGTTTGTAAAACCATCAATAGTTACAACAAAACAGATTGCAAGTCTGTGGGCGCTTTCCTCTCTTTATGAGGATTTTGAAGATGAAGAGCAGGTTTATTGCTACACAATAACAAAAAAAGATTACAAACGTGTTCATAAGGGTACATCTACATTTGTTGTAGGCCATATTGAAATTCAATCAAAAATTACTCTTCAAAAATCCAACTTGATTTTTGCTTTAATGCAATATGCAGGAGGAGACTTCCATTGTGCAATTAAAGAATATTCAGATGATTTGGAATATAACAAGCTCAAAAATGATCTTATTAAAGTATATCTGATGAATACGATAACAGAGATAATAAGAGCTATGGATGAATATTTCGGAAAAGAATATTTTACTCTTAAAGACATATTCATAGAAGAAAGAAGAAAAATTCTGCAAATACTGTTGAAAGGAAAACTTGCAAAATTCGCTCAAATATACCAGCAGATGTATGACGATGGCAAAGGCGCTATATATAATCTTCAAGGACTCGGACTTAAAATTCCCGATGAATTTAAAATATCCGCGGCTTATGCACTGAGTCATAAATTCAATGATATCGTTGCTCATTCAGGCGGTTTCCTTGATGAAGATATGATACAACAGGCAATAGATATAAATTTTGAAGCTAAAAGGATTGATATTACACTTGATAAGAAAAATTCAAATATTATATTCAGTAAAAAAATTCTTCAAAACGTAAACAGGCTTGTTCACAGTTTCGAGATTCAGCAGGCCGAAGTGATTTTAGAAATCTTTGATACTGTTGAAAAACTTGAACTTCAAGTTGATATTGCAGAAGCTCAAAATACCTATTTTGCAAAAATTTATCACAGAATAGGAGATATACTGGAATCCGATTTCAGCAGTAAAAATTCCGCAAACAAAAGATTTGTTGAAATGCTTCTTGATATCGGGGCCAAATTAAATATCAATACGGAATTTTACCAGAAAAAACTGGATAAATTACTGCTTCAATAAGCATTACCAGTTTTCGGAGCCGTATTTTTTATACAAATCAATATTTTTATGGATTTTATGCCGTACAGCTTCAATCTTTTTTAAGGTTTCCGGCTCTTTGGTACGTTTTGCAAGAAGCTCCAATTCAAGCAATTCTTCTTTAGAACGTCTGATTTTTTGCTTGTCCTCTTCTCTTTTCCAGAAAAGCCATCCTTCAAATCCGCACCCTGGAGGAACAATTGCCCATGGAGATGAAGGGAAATAACGACAAAGAGTCGGACGGTTTTCGTAATTTCCGCATAAATTGTCTGCCTGTAAATATTTACAACGGTAAAAAGTCATATCCTTTTCAACATAGTTCCCGTCATCTTTTAATCTGCTTATAATATTATCAACAATTCCTGCATCAACTTTTCTTGCTTCATAAATAGATTTGTATGGTACAAATATTGACAAAAAATCAATTGCACCCTGATCACCATCTTTGGCCATTTGTTTTAATTTTTCATAAGGCATAGGTGCCGTAACCACACGGCAACATTTTCCACACATTTTACAAAGGTGCTGCGGACGTTTTGATAAATAATTTTCTTCGTAAGAGCCCATAATTTAATTATAGCTATCATGGAAAATTATAAAAAATTATGTAATATTTCTTAAAAAAAAAGCAATAAATTAAAACAAAATTACTTTATTTATATAAGGTAGAAGTAAAAGGCAGTTTTATATGCAAAGTTCTGTAGGACAGCAAAATATACAGCAAAGTGTTATTCCACAAAATACACAGTATCAAACAGCACCTGTTCAACAGCCAACAGTACAAACTCAAGCTGTTCAACAGGCACAACCTTATGTATGTTCTCCTCAATATCAACAGCCTCAAAATCAAAATGTTCAGGTTCCGAATTATTCAGGAGTAAATATTCAGATATTTAATCCTTCAGTTACTCCTCCCGGAGCAACTGCACCTGTTTATAATGTAAATGCGCCGAATTACGGAACAAATCCGGTAAGCGGATGCTATCCTTCAGGATACTATACTAATAATTGGGCAAATCCTGCAAACAATAACAGCAACAACAGTAATAATACAAATACAACAACAAATACTTCCGAAACAACAAAAAGTGACAAGAAAACCGAAAAACGTGAAATTGTTCAGCTGACTGATGATTATATCAGAAATCTTGAGAACTATTTAAACAGTCAGGATAAAGAAATTAGGCTAATGGGTGCAAAAGAAGTAGTTGCAAGACTCGATGAAGACCATTCACGAAAAGATGACAAAGCTTTAAACGCATTAATTAATAAAATGCTTCAGGATCCATATTCTCCCGTAAAACTTCTTGCAATGGGTGCGCTGGATTCAAGAATAGCAACCGGTGATGCATTTACTGTCGGACTTCTGACACAAATGCAAAACTCAAAAGCAGGATACGGTCAGGATGCACTTCAAGCATCAAATATACTCCTGAAAATGTCAGGCCAAAAAGTTGAAAAGGAATTTGAAGTAAAAGACAATAAAAAAAGTACACAGAAAACCGAAACAAAATAGGTAAAAAATGAGTATCAAAACAGCATTAACATCAGTAAAAAGTAATTTTACAAAATATATCGCCAAAGGTGCAGGTATAGCAGCACTTGGTATTGTTGCCTATGATGCTCATATTGTAGGCAAACTTCAATCGGATGTATATTCAAAATCAAGAGATGCAAATGCCGGTATAAGGGCATTTGACAATACTCAATATCTGACAAGCCCGAGCGTTACAACATCAAATTTAAAAAAGACAGTATTCAGATGGGAAGTAGATAATAATCTCCGAACATTTGTAAATTCTGCACTGGGATATTTTAAAGGCTTCGGTTCAATGCTTGTTGACAGTGTTGTTCCATTTGGCCTGGGTCTTGGCGCATTGCTGGGCAAAGGTAAATGGTCAAAAGGTTCAGCAATTGGTCTTGGTATATATGGAGTTGTTAAACTATTTAAAGATGTTTTTGGATTTGGACAATATAACGATTTAAACAAAAAATTCTAATTCATTGTTCTTTATTCTCAAGCCATTTATTATACACATCAGGACGTTTTAATTTTGTACGTTCTATACTTTTTTGAAGTCTGAATTCATTTATATCTTTGTGATTACCGTTTAACAATACATCAGGCACCTTTAAGCCCCTGTATTCACGCGGTCTTGTGTAATGCGGATATTCTAAAAGCCCGTTAGAAAAACTATCCTCATCCGCCGATTCTATTTTCCCTAAAGTACCTTCAAGCTTTCTGCTTACCGCATCAATAAGACATAAGGCAGGCAGCTCTCCGCCTGTCAGCACAAAATCCCCGAGTGAGATTTCTCTGGGTTTTATAATTTCTCTTATTCTCTCGTCAAAACCTTCATAATGCCCGCAAAGCAGAATAATTTGTTCATACCCTGAAAGTTCATTCACAATATTATCATTTAACGGTTCTCCCTGCGGAGAAAGCATTATAGTTGCACAACTTTCGCATTGTTTTATACTTTCATAAGCATCAACATAGGGCTGCGGCATCAAAACCATTCCTGCCCCGCCGCCATAAGGGGTATCATCAACTTTTTTGTGTTTATCAAGCGTGAAATCTCTTGGGTTAATTGCATTAACTTTTATTATCCCTGCTTGAACAGCGCGTTTTAAAATACTGAAACTGCAATAATTTTCAATCATTTCAGGGAAAAGAGAAAGAACGTCAAAAATCATTCTACTAATCCCTCAATATTATTAATTACGATTTTCTTATCTTTGATGCTTACGTCCGTAACGATAGCTTTCACAAACGGTATAAGAACAATCTTTTTTGAATTTGTTTTAACCGAAAGTAAATCACTTGCACCGTTATTGGAAACACCGACAACAAACCCGAGTTTTTTATTGTTTTCATCAAAGACTTCAAGGCTTACAAGTTCATCTATCAGAAATTCATCTTCTTCAAGATTTTCTCTTATTGTTTCTTCTTCGACATAAAGAAACGCGCCCTTATATTCCATCAACTCATTAATGGAATTTATTCCTTCAAACTTCACAAGAGCATAATTCTTATGCAGACGAACATTTTCTATCACTAGCGGTCTGTAGTTATGATTAACTTTAATAAAAACTTCGCTTAGCGAACAGAAAAAGTCTTCCTGATTTTTAGTAAAACCAACTTTTGCCTCGCCTTTAATTCCATGAAAGTTTAAAATTTTACCGACAGAAATATATTTTGTCATAATTTAAGCTTCCGGAGCTTCTTCAACCTTTTTAGGTTTTCTGCCTCTTTTGGGTTTTACTTCTTCAGCCGGTTTTTCAGCTTCAACCGTTTCATCTTTAGAAGTTTCTTTTACTTCAGGTTCAGCTTTTGTTTCTTCATTTTTCTTTTTAAATTCTTCCGGCAAATCAGGTCTGTCTTGATTCCAACGGTTTAAACCCATTTGAGAACGAATAAGACCAATACCGACATGAACTCTCCACTCATCCATTTTTAACTGGGCTGCAATAATCTTATGGCATCCAATCGGCGGAAGTGGGAGTAAAGGTTCATAAAGGTTCTTAATTGCAAACAGCTGATCAGGAGAAATTGCAAGCTTTCTTTTCGGAAAAGGCAATTTCGGAAGCATCATTTTTTGCCTTACAAGATTTATTCCGAAGAATACTTTTCTCGGTTCAAGACCTATTTTTTCTCCTATTACTTCATGACAATCAGGATTTGGCAGAGGAAGCATTGCCTTATAAAGCTTTTCAATTTGTTCTAATTGCTCCTTGCTGACAAGCAACTGTTTTGGTCCTTTATTTTTAGGACGTTTATTCTGGAAGTTTGGTCTGCCACCTGGACGTCTGTTCTGGAAATTATTATTTCTGTTAAATCCGCCCTGCTGTGAACGGTAACCGCCGCCTTGAGGTCTGTTATAACCGCCTCTGTTATCGCGGTTTCTGTTATTATTGTTATTTCTGTTGTAACCGCCCTGATTATATGAACGGTTTCCGTAATTATTATTTTGATAATTTCTTTGAGGTCTCTGATATCTTTGAGGTTCAGGGGTTCCGCCCGCGCTGTAGTATCTTGGAGGTTCTTCCGTTCCGCCGGCACTGTAACCGTTTAACGGCTCCTGAGTTGTCTGTTGTTCCGTTTTTTGTTCATCTGACGAAGGTGATGAAGGGTTAATCATCATACTTTTGTCGGGATACAAACAATCAGGACAAATAACTCTTTTGGGGTTTTTTGTTTCAAACTCACGACCACATTTGATACACTTGTTTACATACATAATGAAAGCCTCTTAATTAAAAAAATAATAACGTAATTCCGGGTTAATAAAAGATAAGAATTTCTCCTCAGTAAAAAAATCGATTTCTAACTCTATATCAATGTATATATTATAACATGCCTGTAAAATATTTGCAAGTACCATGGCTATTTTTCAAGAAAAAATGTTACAGGGCCGTCATTTATAAGCTCTATATCCATCATTGCGCGGAATTTACCGGTCTTAACGGGGATATCTGCTTCTTCCATACATTTAATAAAATATTCGTATAAGTCAACAGCTTTTTCCGGCGCTGCAGCATTGTCAAAAGACGGACGCGTACCTTTTTTACAGTCACCGCAAAGGGTAAATTGCGAAACAACAAGAATTTCACCATTTACATCTTTGACGGAAAGATTCATTTTTTCATTTTCATCTTCAAAAATTCTCAAAACAGAAATTTTTTGAGCAAGCTTTTCAGCATTTTCCTTTTCATCTGTTTTTTCTACCCCGAGAAAGACAAGTATGCCTTTGTTGATATAAGAATAAAGCTGATTATCTATTGTAACCGAGGCGCTTTTGACACGCTGAATTAATGCTTTCATCAGTTTTTAACCCTTCCGCTCAACTGTCCGCAGGCAGCATCAATATCTGCCCCGCGCTCCAGTCTTACCGTAACCTTTTTCCCTGACTGCTCTAACAGAGATTTAAAGCGCATTATTGAATTGTTTGAAGGCTTTTGATAATCATTTTTCTCTGTCGGATTATAAGGTATCAAATTCACATTACATTTTAAGTCATGGAGATAAGAAACAAGCTCTTTAACACTTTCCAATGTATCATTCAAATCCTTTATAAGAAGATACTCAACAGTTATTCTTCTGCCTGTCTTTTCAATGTAAGTTTTCAGGGCTTTTTTCAACTCCGGCATAGGATATTTGTCTTCGATTTTCATTAATTTTCTTCTTACATCGTGATTCGGTGCATGCAGAGATATAGCTAAGGTTGACTGCATATCAAGCTCGGCGAGGCTGTTTATACCCGGTATTATACCTGATGTCGAAACAGTCAGACGTCTTGCGCCGATTTGGAAGTTTTCATTAAAAATTTCCATTGCTTTCAAAACGTTATCAAGATTTAAAAGCGGCTCACCCTGCCCCATAAAAACAACATTAGTCACTTTTAATCCTGTATCTCTTTGAATTGTCAAAACCTGTTCTATAATCTCTTTATACGTAAGGTTTCTAATAAATCCGCGTTTACCCGTAGCACAGAAAGAACAATTAACGGCACATCCGACTTGAGAGCTTACGCATGCCGTCAAATTTGCTCTATTATCAAAACGCATTAAAACTGTTTCTACACACTCGCCGTCAGGATATTCAAGAAGATATTTCAAAGTACCGTCAGCACTTTCCTGTTTAACTTTGATTTTTGTATCGGTAACTGTCGCAACTTCTTTAAGCTGTTCTCTGAATTTAACAGACAAATCCGTCATCTCATCAATACTTTTAACGGATTTTAAATAAATCCAGTTATGAATTTGACGCGCCCTGAATTTTGAAGCTTTTAATTCATCTGTTATTTTTTCTATTTCACTCAAACTTAAACCTGAAAGTATTTGCACAATTATATTTCCTTTAAAACTGCTTACCTTCCTAGCCTCTTACCTTCTTATCTTCCAACGATGGTATCTTCTGTTTATAGTAATCAATAATTTCCATCATTGAATGAAGCATTAAAGCAACAGGTTCAACCTGCAGACGCCACTCATAATAACCGCATGATTCGGGAAGAATACTCAACGGGTTGTCAGGGAAATCTCTGCATATCTGAGGTCTGTTTTCATAATCCGAACAACGTTTGCAATCATTCAGTCTGGGACAATGATAAAAATATACATCTCCCTCAAGATTGTTTCCCAATAATTGAATGTATTCCGGATAAACTTTTTCGGCTTCCTCTTTTGAATTATAAGGAATAAAAATACTTGTAAACTGGGCTGCAAACTTGTCACCGTTTTTTGCTTTTTCTTTCAACTGCTCAGGCGAGAATTCCGAACAAGCTAAGTTGCAGCATGTTGCACAACCCTTACAGGAAAAATTTTGTCTGAACGCAAGAATTTCATTCCACTTTCTGTATATTTCATGTGAGATATCGTTTTCGAACATATCTAACACAGCAATTTGCCACTTTTCTCCATCGCTGTTCTTTGCATAAGTATCAAAAATATCGCCTTTCAAATTTTCAGGGCGCAACTCTTCAACCCTTTGCTTAATAGCATCAACTGTAGTCAGAAAAATTTCGCGATATTTCCTGCGCATATTTGTTATTTTTTCTGCAAGGTCTTCCATAACTACAGTTTAGCATAAAAATGTTAATTATTGCCGAACAAGAAATTATACATTATATTCATCTGGCTGTCCATTGCAGCTCCGCCTTCCTCGGTTGAAGACTTTACAAGATTTAAGGCTTTACCGTTGTAATCAACAGCTTTGATTTTGCCGTCAATCTTACCTGCTTTGTCACCATTGTGACCTATAGACATATCAAACATTGACATCATTGCGGCAACTTCTTTTTTGTCCGCAACACCGTTATTATTTATATCCAAATGTTCAAAAATATTTCTTGCCATTGCTTTTTGTTCGTTCAAGCTTAATTCACTTTGAATAGACTCATCAAGTTGAGATTTAACAAATTCATCTGCAGTAAGTTTATTATCATTATTACCATATTTACCGTCAATATGCTTTATATAAGATTCTCCGAAATTTAAAAATCCGTTTTTATACATATCTTTCATTTTTTGAATTTCTTCAGGAGTTTTATTTTTTTTGTCTACAAGCTGTCTGTACTCATCAGGGAGAACCTAAAATGTCCGGTTTGAAATTCTGAAATGCTCCTGAGCCCTCTGCTCTTCCGTAGTAATAGAGCCATTCAAAATCTTCCCTAACAATGCTTTTTCGTCAGCAGCAATTTTTTCAGTAAACTTTACAAACTGTGCACCGCTATCCGAAGAAACATATCCGCCTTGTATTGCATTTATCCCCATATCAAAAATCCCCTTAATAATTTTCCCTATATTTTTATAAAAAAATTATTAAAGAGGAAATTGATAATATTAAAAATATTTGTAAAGAAAAATTAATAAATCAGGACTATGAGATATCCCATCTTCCGCATGTGCCGCCCCAGCGTGCAATAATATTTCCTTTAATATCTTTTATTTTTTCAACATGCTGTACTTCTTCTCCGCCCTCAACAATTGTTATAACCTCACAATTGTTAGAGCATCCAGTGCAGTCACAGGTAATTGAATGGAAATGCATTTCGCCGACCTGCCATCCTTTGAATTTGGTAGGAGCGTCAGTGTATTGATGATTTTCCATTGCAAGCAATGCCGCGCCGATTGCACCCATTGTCTGGTGATTTTCAGGAACTACTACTTTATGTCCCAACGCTTCTTCAAAAGCTTTTACCATACCGGAATTTGTTGCAACACCGCCCTGGAATGAAAATACCGGAAGAAGTTCTTTCCCTAAAGCTAGGTTTGAAAGATAGTTTCTAACAAGAGCCTGACAGAGTCCGTACAACAAATCTTCTACAGGATAACCTAATTGCTGTTTATGGATTAAATCACTTTCGGCAAAAACACCGCAACGACCTGCAATTCTTGCAGGATTTGTAGATTTCAAAGCTGTAGACCCGAAATCCTGAATTGGAACGTTTAATCTGTTTGCCTGCTGGTCAAGAAAACTTCCTGTACCTGCCGCACAAACAGTATTCATCGCAAAATCCGTTACAATACCGTCACGAAGAATAATAATTTTACTGTCCTGTCCGCCAATTTCAAGAATTGTCTGAACCCCCGGAACATTGATACTTGCGGCAACAGCATGCGCCGTAATTTCATTTTTTATAACATCTGCTCCGACTAAAGCACCTGCAAGATTTCGGCCGGAACCTGTAGTACCTACACCCATGACTTCATAGTCGGTTAATTTTTTTGAATAAAGCTCGTTAAGACCCTTTTGAACCGCCATAACAGGTTTACCAGCAGTTCTGAGCATATAGCTGTCTACATATTTGCCTTTTTCATCAACCAAAGCGAGCTTTGTTGTTACTGATCCTACATCTATCCCTAAATATACTGTTAAACTCATGTTTTATACTTCCTTCTATGTGTATTCTATAAAATTATATTAACACAAAAAACTCATTGTTAAAACAATGAGTTTTTTGCAAAAGTATGAAAATTTAATAATCCATTTTCCATCCGTTTTCTATTATTCTGGCAGCACAGGTATAACCGTAACTATTCGTATCACATCGAGAATTCATTTGTGGAGAAGAGCTGTTCCAATAATTACTATTTGAAGATAATTCTACCTGACTATCAAATAAGGCATCGTTCTTTCCTCCTGCAGGCATTAATCTCCCGTCGTTTGAAACCGTAAATTGAAATAAATCACGGCCAAATTGATTTGGGCCTTTTGAACCGTTTACATCAATGTATAGTAAACTTATAGCGGATTCACAAAAATTTCCGCCAAGTTCCTTTACCTTTCTGCAATTTTCTTCAGAAAGAGAGTTAGGAGTTTTATAGACCGAGCCAAGCATAAAATACGAACCATCCGCTAATACAAAATTTGATCTCTGATTATCCCCCGGGTACGAACCATTCAAGTGTTTATAATTCTTTAAATCAATAGTATTATTTCCAATAACTTTAAAATATTTTTTCATATAACCCATAAAATTTGAATTTAAAGCACCCGCACCAATAAAATCGGGGAGAACAAGCCATAATCCTGTATCGGTAAGCTTATCCACTCCATCATCCGCTAATATCATCTTAAAACCGTTTTCTATAACGCTAACTGACTTTTTCAACTGATTTACATACACGGTTTTCTGATAATTGGCAACCAAAGAGGGTAATGTTAAAGCTGCAACTACACCAATAATTCCTAAAGTTATTAATACTTCCGAAAGCGTAAAACCTTTTTTTGTCATTAAAAACCCTGCATAATTGTGATGATATATATCACTATTATAGCAGGTCTTATAAATTTTGCAACACTTTATACACTCGTTTAAAGCTGAAAATGCCCCCCCCCCGAACGTTCGGGATTTGTTAATGTCAATCTTTTCATAATTCCGCTCCTCTTTTAGCTACATTTTAATTATAACAAAACGACCCCGCTTTTTCAAGTGAGGTCGTTTAATATGTGTAATATCACAGATTATTTCTCTGATTTTGTCGGAATTCTCATTGCATAGAATGAACGAACAACGAACACCAATGCAATTACTAAGAATATCCAGCCTGCAATCGGAGCAATACATCTGAAAGATTCAGAAATTGCAATTTCCATTGCAAGAAGCCCGAATAATGTTGTAAATTTGATAATCGGGTTCATAGCAACTGAAGATGTATCTTTGAAAGGATCACCTACAGTATCGCCGACTACAGTTGCTTCATGAAGCGGAGTACCTTTTTCTGCCAAATCAACTTCAACGATTTTCTTAGCGTTATCCCAGCATCCGCCTGCGTTTGCCATAAATACAGCCTGGAACAGACCGAATACGGCAATTGCAATCAAGTAGCTTACAAAGAATGCTACAGGAGCTGATGTCATGCAGTTTGGAGCTGACAAACAAGCAAAAGCAAGTGCAAATGCAAACAATGCGATAAAGATATTTACCATACCCTTTTGAGCGTACTGTGTACAAATTTTTACAACTTCTTTTGAGTTTGCAACGTTAGCACTCTTAGAATCAGCTTCTCCAAGTTTAATGTTATCCTTAATATATTCAGTTGCAGAGTATGCACCTGTAGTAACAGCCTGCATAGATGCACCTGAGAACCAGTAAATTACTGCACCGCCTGATAACAAACCAAGCAATGTATAAGGATTTAACATATTCAAAATCATTTCAGGCTCGATACCTAATGTTGATTTGATAACAAGGATAAGTGAGAAAATCATTGTTGTAGCACCAACAACAGCTGTACCGATTAATACAGGTTTTGAAGTTGCTTTGAATGTATTTCCTGCACCGTCGTTTTCTTCTAAGTATTTCTTAGCATTGTCGAAATCAGGTTTGAAAGAATATTCTTTTTCGATTTCTTCGCCAACATTCGGAATATCTTCAATTAAAGATAATTCATATACTGATTGAGCGTTATCTGTTACAGGACCGTAAGAGTCTACAGCGATTGTAACAGGTCCCATACCCAAGAAACCGAATGCAACCAAACCAAATGCAAATACTGAAGGATAAATCATCAATGTTTCAGGAATATGTGTTGATGCAACATAAGCCAGACCCATTAACAATACGATTACCATACCAATCCAGAAACCTGGGAAGTTACCGGAAACGATACCTGAAAGGATTGTTAATGAAGCTCCGCCTTCTCTTGATGCTGTTACAACTTCTTCAGTATGTTTTGCCTTCGGAGAAGTAAAGATTTTTGTAAATTCAGGAATTAAAGCCGCACCTAAAGTTCCGCAAGAAATGATTGCAGAAAGTACAAGCCATAAATTTCCGCCTAAATCAGCCAATAACCAGTGGCTTACGCCAAAAGTCATTACAATTGATAAAATAGATGTTAACCAAACAAGGTTAGTTAACGGTTTTTCAAAATCGAATTTTTCAGTTTTTGCTGCATAGAATTTATCTGCAACATTGTTAATCCAGTATGAAACAACTGAAGTAACAATCATTAAGAATCTCATAACAAAAATCCAGGTTAACAATTGAACCTGATTTGCTTCACCGGCTACAGCAAGCAAGATAAATGAAACAAGAGCAACACCTGTTACACCGTAAGTTTCAAAACCGTCAGCTGTAGGTCCGATAGAATCGCCTGCGTTGTCACCTGTACAGTCGGCAATAACACCCGGGTTTCTCGGGTCATCTTCTTTAATACCGAATTGAATTTTCATCAAGTCTGAACCGATATCGGCAATCTTTGTAAAGATACCGCCGGCTACACGAAGAGCAGATGCACCTAAAGATTCACCGATTGCAAAACCGATAAAGCATGCCCCTGCTATTTCACCCGGAACAAAAAGCAAGATGATTAACATCATAATAAGTTCAACAGATACAAGGCAAACACCGATTGACATACCTGCTTTTAAAGGAATATTCATAACATCAAGCGGTTTACCTTTTAAAGATGCAAATGCAGTTCTTGAGTTTGCTAAAGTGTTCATTCTGATACCGAACCATGCAACACCGTAAGAACCCAAAATACCTATAACTGACCATGCAAGAATTATCAATACATTTGTCAAAGGCATTTTTTGCAGGTAACCGAAGTAAAATGCGATACACAGACCGATTAATACTTCAAGTACTAAAAGGAATTTACCCTGTTGAATTAAGTAAGTTTTACAAGTTTCGAAAATAGTGTTTCCGACATCAGCCATTGCTTTGTGGACATCTAATTTCTTAATTCGTAAAAATTCAATAAATCCGAATATCAAACCTACAACGGAAATTGCAATACCGATAAGCAATAAGTTAAAGCTTTCCGGACTTGCATTTTTGATACTCGGAACAACTAAATCTGCTTCGCTTGCAAGAGCAGGCGAAACACCCATAAGCAACATAGCCAAAAGAGCCATTAATGCTTTTGGAGAAGTCAACTTTTTAATCATAATCTCTCCTTCACTAAAATAAGTTGTCCTACCTCAAACTAATGTTTCTATTATAAAACAAACTAAAATTTTTACAATAATGTTAAAAAAGATTAATAAAGATACACATCTTCCAAAAGCTTTATTTCAAACTCGCTTCCGGCAGGGATTGAAATTCGTCCGCCCTTTGACCAGAGCGCAAATAAAGGAGAACCGGCAAGGTTTACTGCATAAACAACCATACCGGTTACTACCGGAATGGGAGAAATTATAATCCCGACAGGATTGTCTGCAAGTTTTGAAGACATTCTTCTCGTCTTTTTATAGAAATTTTCTCCTTTATCAACCTGATTTGCAACACCTTTCCAGTAACTACGTTTACCCTTCATATTGTTAAAGAATATTTTTTTCATATTAGCTTTTGTAATTTTACCGTGAACGCTTTTTGTCTGACCGTTTACGGTAATACTGTCGACCATAAGTACAACAAGTCCGCCGTTGCCGCTCATTTGCGGCTGGTGCGAATCTTCAACTACTGCAGTAAACTTTGTTCCTTCCGGTATTGTAATATATCGCTGTGTTACAGGCTTAATTGATGTAAAAGAAACCTTTGCCCCTTCTCTTAAATAATCCGAGATTACAGAATTTGACTTAACCCTGAATTTTGTACCTTTTTTAATTCTTATTGCAGTAGATTTATCGTATTTATAATCGTTTTGAAATTTTTTAACGCCGATTTGCGGTTTTGCATCAGGTGTAACAGGCAAAGATTTTGGCGGAGTTTCGTGTGTTGAAGTTTTTGTTGTTGGAGATGCGGACTGCGAAGGCTCCGTCTTTGGCAATTCCGGCAAAGACTGTTCAAGCTTTGAAGGATCATAAGTTCTTCTGATTTCATCATCAACGGAAGCGTCCAGCTCAAAAGCAAAACAGGGAGATAACAGCATAGAACAAACAATTGCAGCCAATATGCCCTTCACTCTTCACACCTCACTCTTCACTTGCTCAACATTTCATTAATAGCTTTTGCGGCTTTTTTACCTGCTCCCATGGCATTAATAGCATTAGATTCACCGACAGGCGCAACGTCCCCGCCTGCATATACCGTCGGAATATTTGTTGCGCGGGTTTCTCCGTCAACCGTAATATATCCTTTTTTATCGGTTATAATTTCAATTCCGTCAGCTTCTGCCGAACGCTGTATAATCGGATTTGGACCTGTACCCAATGCAACAATTACAGTATCAAGATCCATAATTTCTGTTTTCCCAGTAGCTACAGGGCGTCTTCTGCCAGACTCATCAGGTTCACCTAATTCCATAACTTCTAATTCTACAGCTTTTACATAACCGTTTTCTCCGATTATTTCTTTTGGAGCATATAAAAATTTAAATACAATTCCTTCCTCTTTAGCGTGTCTGATTTCTTCAAGACGTGCAGGAAGTTCCTTTTCGGTACGTCTATATATAATATAAACTTCTTCAAAGCCTACACGAACAGCTGTTCTTGCCGCATCCATTGCGACATTTCCGCCGCCGAATATTGCGGCTTTTTTACCTACTTTTAAAGGAGTCGGGCTGTCAGGTTGTCCTGCGTGCATCAGATTAACTCTGGTTAGAAACTCATTTGCAGAGAAAACGCCGTTTAAGTTTTCTCCGGGCACATGAAGCATTTTAGGCAATCCTGCACCGGAGCAAATGAATATTGCATCAAATCCATCCTCTTTTAACTGCTTCAAAGTAATAGATTTCCCTACAATAACATTGGTATGGAATTTAACTCCCATTGCCTTAAGATTTTCAATTTCTCTGTCAAGCACTACACGCGGAAGTCTAAAAGGCGGAATACCGTATCTTAAAACACCACCGAGCTCATGAAGTGCTTCAAAAACTTCGACATCGTGACCTGCTTTTCTTAAATCGCAGGCGGCAGTCATACCGGCACAACCGGAGCCTACAACTGCGACTTTTTTACCCGAAGGCTTAATTTCAGGGGTTTCAGCTTTCGTATTATCTCCGACATAACGTTCCAGAGCTCCGATTGCAACAGGCTCCCCTTTAATTCCGAGGACACACTGTCCTTCACACTGTCTTTCCTGCGGGCATACACGGCCGCAAACAGACGGAAGCATACTTGTCTGACGGATAATTTCACCGGCTTTATTTAAATCACCGTCTTTAATTGCTTTAATAAAATCAGGTATTTGAATATTAACAGGGCATCCTGCCACGCATCTCGGATTTTTGCAGTGCAAACATCTCGATGCTTCTAACTTTACCTGTTCTTCGGTTAAATTACTTTCAACGGGTTCAAAATTATGTCTTCTTTCAATTTTATCCTGTTCTTTTACATGTTGTCTTTCAATTGCCATCTTTCTCCCCTTACAAATAAAACGTCATTCCG
>CALUQH010000006.1 GCA_944322885.1 Candidatus Gastranaerophilales bacterium
CAGCAACAAAACGAGTGTTGTTTGAGCGGTAATGAGATTGCGGATCAAGTCCGCAATGACAAAAATTTAGCGAGTTCACTCGTTTTTGGTTGAGCGTTACAATTAATTAATGAGCGGAATGTCGGTCAAGAGCTTCTTTGCGGTACTTTTTGCTTGGTTGTCCGCATTAAACGGGTCTGTAACAGCACTGCTTTAGCAGATTGTTTTGCTTCCGATAACATATTTCATGCTATAATCATATTATGAATAATAAAATCTCAGAAAAAGTAATAAACAGACTTACCCTTTATCATTGTATACTTTCAGATTATATAAACAAAAATATTGAAGTTATTTCAAGCAAACAGATTGCACAGCTTCTGCATATTGACGATTCTCAGGTGAGAAAAGATATTAATTTATTGAACAACTCAGGGAAAAGCAGGGTCGGATACATTGTAAAAGAACTTAAAAGTTCTATTGAAAAGACTTTAGGCTTTAAAAAGAACAAAAAAGCTTTTATTATCGGAGCCGGCAATCTGGGTTCGGCGATTGCAAATTACGGAAATTTTACGGCTTATGGATTAAATATACTTGCATTATTTGATAATGACCCTAATAAAATAGGGAAAATAGTTAATAAAATGAAAATTCAGGAAGTCTCACAGCTTCCGCTGGCCGCAAAAGAAGAAGAGGTTGATATTGCGATTTTAACAGTTCCTGGGAAATTTGCCCAGAGTACTGCTGATTTTCTTGTAAAAGCCAATATTAAATACATCTGGAACTTTACTCCTGTAGTTCTTTCTGTACCTGATGACGTTCAAGTCTGGAACGAAAACTTAATGGGAAACTTTTTGCAGTTCACCTACAATATTTAAAATCCTCCCTCACTGATTAGGGAGGGATTAAGGGTGGGTAACAACTATACGATTGCGATGCTACATTTCGTTGCTCGCAATGACAGATATACAGCATTCACAAGCTTTTATCTAAACTCTATTAAGCTATAGAATAATTATTTAGTCTGTTAATCTGGTATAAATGCCTCAAGCCTTCCAGAGTTAATGTCGGATTGATAAAATCAAAAGGACGTTTCATATAATTTGCTATTAATCCGGAATAACCGCCAGTTGCAACAACAACCGCTTTTTCACCTAATTCCTTTTCGCACTGTTCAACAAGTCCGTCTATCATTGAAGCCGATCCGCGCAAAACTCCTGAAAGAATAGCATCCGAAGTATTATGTCCGATTGCGGAATTTGAAAGAGCAACTTCAATTCTCGGTAGCTTTGAGGTAAATTTGTTTAGAGATTTTAACTGCAAATTAACCCCCGGAGCAATAATACCTCCGATAAACTCGCCTTTCCCGTTAACAATATCAAATGTTGTTGCAGTACCAAAATCAACAACAATAACAGGATGGTTGTATAAAACATAAGCCCCTGCAGCGTTTGCAATTCTATCTGCTCCTGCTTCTTTCGGGTTATCCAGTACAATTTTTACACCTGTGTTAATTTCTGTTGATAATATAATTGCACTAAGCTTAAAAGTATTGTCGACAGCGGTTTTAAACTTATTTGTCAGTTCTTCTACAACTGATGAAATAATAGCGCCTTCTATTTTGAAATCCTTACAAAGCGATTTCAAAAGCACTTCGTATTCTTCAAGAGGTAAATCTTTATCTGACGCAAGCCTGTATTCTTCCACAAGCGCATCATCGTCAAAAATCCCTAAAGTAATACTTGTATTTCCTATATCTGCGGCTAATAACATAAAAACTAGTCCTCTTTCAAGGACTAGTTTATATCAAAGAAAATCTTTTTGCAAAAATTAACCTAAAAATGCACCCTCAGTTTGGCCTCCGCCTTTTCCAACAGTAAATGCGCTATTAAAATTATCCGGCAAATTTACCATAGAACCAATACCGGTCATTGCTGCCCCGATATTTTCCCAAGGATTTCTTTTTTTTATCTGACTTGTATAAGATACCGATGATTTATCATCAAGTCCAATTGCGTCAACTCGTCCAGCGTTTAAGCCCATAGTTATATCTCCTTAATATTTTATACTCATATCTCTTATATATATATTAAGGATATAATTTCCATGAAATTGTCAGTTTTTTGGAAATAATTTACAAAAGTTTACAATAGATTATTTAAGAATATTTTTTTCAAGCGCAAGAGCAGTTTTTGTGGTTGCAAGGCCGCCTTTTGAACTTTCTTTTAACAAAGGCGACATCAACTGTCCTGTCTGTTCCATTGCATCAACAATCTCATCAGGTGGGATTTTTGACATTATATCAGCCATTGCCAGTTCACTTGCAGTCACAGCATGTATTGCAAGAAACGGATTACGTTTTACACACGGGATTTCAACCAGACCGCATACTGGATCACAGGTTAACCCCAAAATATTTTTTAGGGCAAGCGCTGCTGCATTAATTACCTGTTTTACAGTTCCGCCTCGCATCTGGGTTAATGCTGCTGCAGCCATAGCCGATGCCACCCCGCATTCTGCCTGACAACCGCCCACAGCTCCTGCAAGAGCCATCTTATTGGATACAATTCTACCGACCTCCCCTGCCGTAATCAAAGCATTAATCTCATCATCTTCTCTGATTTTATTTTCTTCCGCATAAGCTATCAAAACCGAAGGCACAATCCCGCATGAACCCGCTGTCGGACAGGCAACGATTGTTCCCATTCTGAGATTTTGCTCGCTTGTTGCAAGGGCGTATATCATAATTTTTTCCGCTGTTGAACCGAGAATGGAGCGTGTGTTTGCGTAACGCCTTTGAAGTTTGTCGCAGTCATCACCGCTCATTCTGCTCGGAGAAAGTTCAGTTGATTTCAAACCTTCTTGTATAGCTTCTTTCATTGCATTCAAACTTTTTGCGGCCTGTAATCTTACCTGATATTCAGAATAATCGCCCTTATCAACCTCATTTTCAAGCGCTACTTCAAAAATCTGTTTTCTCTGTTCTTTACAGGTATAATATAACTGTCTGAATGTTGTTACCGGATATTTCATATATTAACTCTCTAATTTCTTAATGTACCTTACAATATACATATCCTTTAGTTCGCTTATTTCTTTAAAGCAATCACGTGAAAGTTCGCCGTCAAGACAAATACACATTGATGCATCTTTTCCCTTACCGCTTCTGTCACAGTGAAGCGATGCAATATTTACATTATCTTTTTGTATTACCGCAGTTACAGCCGAAATTACCCCCGGCATATCTTCATAAACAAGCAAAAGGGTATTATATTTTCCGTTAAGATTAACAGAAAATTTGTTAATATTAGTAATCTCAATTTCGCCCGCACCGACAGAGTTGCCGGAAATAAGCATGTTTAATCCGCCCTCAATTACAAAATCAACGGCGTTCGGATGTCTGTTAAAATCCTGCAGATATTCAAATTCATAATTAAGTTCCTTTGCCTCAGGAGTGTCAAATACTGTTTTTATCCTTTTATCACACACTGAAAAGCCCAAAAATCCCGCAAGCAACCCTTTATCAGTACCATGGCCTTTTCCTGTGGAAGCATAAGAATTATAAAGTTTAAACGTTATTTTATCAGGTTTTGCATTATAAATATTACGTACAAGCAGGCCTAACCTCACCGCACCTGCCGTATGCGAACTTGAAGGCCCTGCCATAATCGGGGAAATGATATCTATAATTGAAGATTGATTCATAACTTTATTTCCTTGTAAATAATTATATCATCACATTAAATATTGTAAATAATTTGTAAATTTCTGACAATAAATTCTGATTTTATGTTTTTATATATATGTGTGTTATTAAAACTTTAGTGTAGTAAAGGAGTAGGATGTTTAGCCCTGAATTTATGAAATATTTGATTAACTATCAAAAATCAGACTTTACCCCGGAAGAAACAAAGAAAGAAATTAAGTTTAAAAATAATGGCGGCGGTAAATTAGCGGAAGTTTTGGCTGTTATTAATAAGTAATTTTATCTTCTCCGCTAGTTTTTCAAGGGGAAGACACAAGTTGGTATGATGGTTTTTGAAATCCCGAAACAAGTTCGGGATGACGCAGGTATACAGGTATTTCGTGCACAATCGTAAGATATGCCTGGTGAAGCTGCACGCTTCCGAAGTGCGCAGCACACGGGCTTGCTTTATACGGCAACATTCACAATTAAAGCTAAACTGATTCTCAAACTATTATAGTTTGTCCTTCAATTTCTTTTAAGTCTAGTTTAGGCCTTATGTGGCTACGTGCGTAGCACACGGGCTCGCTTTATACGGCACCGTTCGCAATTAAAGCGAAAACGCAGTTTCCGCTTATAATTGCTCAACTGTAGAAATACTACGTATTTCTCTGCCTATGCTCGCCCTAAAAAAAACGCCGCCTTCTTTCGAAAACGACGTTGGAATTCTTGAACAATTCCTCGTAATAGTGTGAAGTGTAGTGTGCAATAAAACGTCTTTTTTTTGATTCCTCGTTTTATGCATTTCCTCGTGTCATATATATAAACAATTTTTTGTATATATAATTGCCATATTATAAATATCAATCATATATTTTGTTACATTACTTAACATTTAAGATTTTATTAATTTTAAGGTTATAGTATTATTAATATAGAATAAGTTTATTTGAAAGGGAGAAATATGAAGATATTAGTATCAAATGATGACGGAATTGCAGCAAACGGGATAAGATGTCTTACGGCAACTCTTGCCAAAGAACACGACGTTTATGTAATTGCACCGGACAGAGAAAGAAGCGCCGCAGGACATTCTCTAACACTTCACACACCCTTGAGAGTTGAAGAAGTTGAAGCATATAACGGTGTAAAAAGGGCCTGGGTTACAACGGGAACCCCGGGTGACTGTGTAAAAATAGGCATCAACGCAATTTTAACACCGGAAGAACAGCCTGACGTTGTAATTTCAGGTATTAATCACGGACCTAATCTCGGGGCAGATATTTTGTATTCCGGAACAGTAAGCTGCGCAATGGAAGGAGCAATGCTTGGAGTTCCGAGTATTGCAATGTCACTGGCAAGCATGAATTATGAGTACGAACATTTTGAATACAGCGCAAGATTTGTAAATATGCTGCTTAAAAAACTAAAGGATTTTAATTTTCCTAAAAAAAGTATTCTAAATATTAATGTTCCGGCGCTTGACGAGGAAGATATAGCCGGCGTTGCAATAACAGAACTCGGACGGAAAATGTTCACAGACAACTATGAAAAAAGAATTGACCCCAGAGGAAAAGTTTATTACTGGATGGCAGGAGAATTGATTACAGAAGCGGAAGATTCCAACACAGATATTGCCGCAGTCAAAAACAACAAGATTTCTATAACTCCTGTAACCTATGAAATGACAAAAGAAGATGTTATGACAAATCTTGAAAATATCTTATGTAAAGGAGATTCCTGCAACTGGTTTAATTAATAACAAAAAAAGAGGTCTTTTTAAAGACCTCTTTTTATTTGTTAAATATAGAAAAGATTTTTAAAACAAATAAAATTACAACCAAAATTATAAATAAAATGATTTTAATATAGGCCCATCCAGCTTCTTTAATACTTTTATTAGCATCTCTTATAACATCTATATGCTCAATATTATATTTTATATATTCTATAGTATCAGGGTCTGTTGTAATAGATAAAGCCTCATTATAATCAGCCAGAGCTCCTTCTCTGTCATCCATAAATGCATTTTTAAAGTCAGCACGCTCTATTAAAAACTTTTTATCAAGAGATACAGCTTTATCATAACATTCAAGTGCTTTTTGTTTATCATTTCTGTGAACACAAATATATGAAAGAGAGCAGTATGCCTGTCCTTTTACAGCAGGAGTTCCTTCCGTAATATCTTTTTTAATTAAAACAAGTAATTTATCCGCAATTTTATCAACTTTATCTTTGCTTATCAACGGACCGTCCTTATCACCTTTAGTAAACTCATATAAAGAGTGGCAGGCAACAAATAAATTGGAATAGTCCATTGTTGAAGCATTTTTACCCTTAACAATAAGGGAATATTTTGCAATTTCTGTCTTATACCCTCTTATTGTTTCATTCCGAAAATTATCAAAACGCTGCTCTAAATCAGCCTCTAATTTATCTATATCGTCCAAATACAGTTACTCCATAATTATTCTTGCAGGATAATTATTTCTTAATAAATCATTAACAACACTTTGAGCTTTTTCTCTGGTTGCATACGAGCCTACCTGAATTGTATATGCTCCGCCGATACTTCTTACAAACGGAGAAATATTCATCCCGGACTCAGCTATAATACCCTTGGCAACCTCTGCCTGTTCTTTTGTAGCATAATAACCAACAACAACCTTTGCAGAAACACTTTGCTGAACCTGAGTACTTTGCGGAGCAGGAGAAGCCGTCTCCTGCGGTTTTGGATTTGCTTCTGCATCAGGAAGTTTTACGGGTTCTTCCTCGGAAGAAGTATTTGATTCCGGTTCTGAATTCTTTTTGTCCTCCTGAATAACTACTTTTTCTTCAAGTTCATCATTAAACATTTTATCTTGCGAATTGTCTTCCTCTTGTAAAAGTTTTAATCTTTCATCAACAGATGCTTTGTACATGTTATCATCTTCGGAAGTTTGCTGGGTTTCATCACCTATTGAAACATCAACTTCAGGAGAAATTTGTTTGGCAATTCCCAAAAATAACAATAATAAAATGAAAAAAGCCGAAACAAATATTATAATACCCTCATTCGGATTTTTAGTAACCTTTTTTTGATATTCTTTATAACTTATATGAGAAGGTTTTCTTGAATCTTCTTCCATTATACACCTCTAACCTTTGTTGATGCCAATATTATATCATCAATTTCTTGTGAGTACCTGTTTAAGATTTCTCTTGCAAAATCCTTTATATCAGACAGTCCGAGATCACTAGCCAGACCGCTGGCTTTAACCGGAGCACCATCGGAATTTATATTTATACCGGTATGAATTAATATAGAATTTACGGATTTTGTCGCAATAGAAACAGTGAGCTTCTTATCTTCAAAAAATAAATCGTCGCCGCTTCTTGTTATCTTATAGCCGCGTTTTTCAAGTGCTTCTTTTATTGTACAAATTAAAAGCCTCTGTCTGAAAACTCCTTCTAACAAACCGACATTGAATTGTTCAGAAATAAAACTCAACATAGACTTGCTGTAAATAGGCTCGTTATTAATAACATCTTCTATATCAACCATTTCAGTAAGCTTAACTTCACATTCACCGACAAAAGCAACAATAGCATCCCCCTGAATTTTAAAGTTTTTATAAATCCAGTGCGGTGAGAGCTGCCAGCCTTCATATTTTATTTCATGTTCAATTAACTTTGTTTTCAAAAAAGCTCCTTTATATAGCGAGTATCATTATTATAAAGTAGTGCATTTTTTAACCTTGTACAAGATTCACACTTTCCGCAATGTTTTTGTGTCCCAGCATAACAGCTTCTCACATATTCAAGCGGAATCCTGTTTTCCAATGCCAGCTTTACTATATCATTTTTGTAATAATTTAGCAAGGGTGCTACAACTTTTGGATGTTTTTGAGTTGAAAAATCAAATTCGGCATTAATCCTTTTGATAAATTCAGCGGAATTATCCGGGAAAGTCTGGCCTTCTTCTTTGTTTGCACCTATTACAATATAATCGTAATCTTCACCGTCTGCGAAACTTGCGGCAATATTCAAAAAAAGACCGTTTCTATTCGGTACCCAGACCTTTTGAGCAGATATTGAAGAATTATCTAATTCTTTCCCCTCCGGAATATCTTTATCTTCCACCAGAGCGGTATGTGTAACACTTTTCAGCCAGTCAAGTTTTATAATTTCATGTTTTAAATCATAATATTTGCAAATATTTCTAGATGCCTCGATTTCCTGCTTTGAAGACTTTTGTCCGTAATCAAATGTTAATGCAAGAGAAATTCCATATTTTTCTTTTGCCAAACCCAAACTCACAAGGGAATCCAGACCGCCGGATAAAAGAACAATCCCTTTAGGCATCTTCATTAACCTCATCAGAATCTTCTTCATATTCGGAAATCATTGAAACCGCTTCCATCTTTAAAGAATCAGAATAATCAGATCCGTTAGCAACCTCATCAAGGATTTCACGCCCTACAAGGTTATAAAGAGCAATAAGTGCATTCTTTTTTACTTCTTCATCACTGTCCTCAACAAGACAAGTTTTAATGGTTTCAACAGCACGCGGATTGTCACTGTCCATAATGGCCTCTATAGCATTAATCCTAATCTGCGGAGATTCATCAAGAAGAGAATTTTTTAAAGCATTAAAAACTCTGTCATCGTTATCATACCTGAGTTTTCCGAGTGCCTCAATAACCCGTTCTTTTAAAAAAGTAAACTTATTCCAAATTCCCTTTTGAGTTTCAAGAATACTCACAAGCGGGTCAACCGCGCGTAAATCTCCAAGCATGCCGAGGGCGGAAGCAGCAGATTCCCTAAGATAAACAGATCTTTCGTTTTCATCTTTTACAACAGCTATCAAAGGTGCAACTGCGTATCTGTCGCCTATTTTGCCAAGAGCATCTGCGCATGCCAGACGAATTTTATAGTTTTCATCTTTATTATTCAAACAATATAATAACGGAGTAACTGCAGAAGTGTCCTTTAAATTCGCAATAGCCTTTGCACACATTACTCTTACATTTATCAATGCCTCTTTATCTGTGTCAATATTTTTCATCAAGAATAAATCCAGAAGAGCACTCAAAGATGCTTTATCTCTTATTCTGTCACCGCATTGTATTACGCACATTAAAATATCGGGGTTTTTAGAAATTGAAAGAAAGTGGTTATAAATTTTTATGAGATTATCGGCTTCATAAACCTCATCAAGCGCCTGAATTTTTTTAATAACAGAGTTTACATCGGACTCGTCAAACAGGTTACATTCTTTAGTTATTAAATCTAAATCAAGGTAATCTTTTTCCACTTGTACGCCACTTAGCCCCATTTATTTGAGAATATACTATAAAAAATTTTTTTTATCAAGCAAATAGAAATTATTACTACACATTTAGTAATAATTTCTATTAAACATTTTTTCAATTAATATTATTTTAATAAATCAGGTCAGGCATTCTGATTAGCTTCAGTTTTTGCCTTTTTCTTTGCAAGATATTTTTCGCAAAGGAAGTTTGCAGGTTTTGTAACAACTACCGGAACAAAGTAACGGTAAACAAAACCAAACACTATCATCGCCCTGAGAGGTGACATGCCTTTTACTTTAGTCATTAGAGTTTTTGCATCAGTTTCTGATGTTTTTAATAATGTTTTGTAATAGTTATGTTTTTCAACCAACTTGCCAACTTTAGGCGCAGATTTCAATTCAGGTTTTACTCCTTTTGCCTTTGCTTCTTGCACAAGTTTTTTATTTTCCGCTGCTATTGCCTGTTTTTGTTTAAGATAATTTTCGTAGAATTTACCGTCACCTAGCAAGTGTCCCGCAAATCTGGCTGTTACATTATCCCACCAGCCTTTTACGTATTTATCTAGAGCATAAGCCCCCACAGTAGATACTGCAAAAGTAAGCCCCTGGTTAACTGCAAGAGTATTTTTTCTGTCCTTGTCCAGTTTGTCATTAGCAAGAGTTCTCTGCATATACAAACCGCT
>CALUQH010000007.1 GCA_944322885.1 Candidatus Gastranaerophilales bacterium
AAGAGTGAAACCCAAAAGGTGAAACTCGTCCAGGTGAAAAACGTGATGGATTGGAGTAATTTGTTAAAATTACGAAATGGAATGAAACGTTTTGAACCGCGAATAATCCAAGAAAAATGAAAGGTAAGAATATGACACTAGGTGTAATAGGAAAGAAACTTGGAATGACACAAATCTTTGATGAACAAGGTTTGGCAATTCCCGTAACTGTAATTAAAGTTGACCCGATTGTTGTTACTCAGGTTAAAACAGTTGAAACAGACGGTTACAACGCTATTCAGGTTGGTACTGTTGCTGCAAAAGAAAAACATTTAACAAAAGCAGAAATCGGCCACTTTAAGAAAAATAATCTTGAAAACTTCAGACACCTTCAGGAATTCAGAGTTGACAATCCTGAAGCATACAAAGTAGGTGACAAAATCGAATTATCAGTTCTTGATAACGTAGAAAAAGTTGATGTAACAGGAAAATCAATAGGTAAAGGTTTCCAGGGTACAGTAAAAAGATGGAACTTCTCAAGAGGACCTATGGGACACGGTTCTAAAAACCACAGAGAACCTGGTTCAATCGGTGCAGGTACAACCCCTTCACGTGTTATCAAAGGTAAAAGAATGGCCGGTAACATGGGAAATGAAAGAGTTACAATAACTAAATTGAAATTAGTTAAAGTTGACGCAGCAAACAATCTGGTATTAATCAAAGGTTCAGTACCCGGATGTGAAGGCAGACTTGTAACAATAGTTCCTACAAGAACTAAATGGAACTAGCGGATTTTGCGTAGGGTGCCGTGTGAGTGCGAAGCACGAACCCAACCCGAAGTAGTGAGGACAAAAGCGAATGTCAGTAAAACGGAATGAGCGGCTTGTCCGAGTAAAGCAATAATCCAAGATAAAAACAGAATAAGTTTTAAAAATCCTGACTTGCCATATAAAACCAAGCGATACTACGGAAAGGGGTAAGCAGTAAAAGATAAGTATAAAGGAAAAACAAAAATGTCAAAAGAAATATTAAGTACAAACGGAGAAAAATTAGGCGAAATTACATTGAACGAAAACGTATTCGGTGTAGAACCTAATATTCATGTAATGCACTTAGCATTAAGAAGACAATTAAACAATGCACGCCAAGGTTCAGCTTGCGCCAAAACAAGAGCAGAAGTATCCGGCGGCGGTAAAAAACCTTGGAAACAAAAAGGTACAGGCAGAGCAAGAGCAGGTTCTCTTCGTTCACCATTGTTTGCAGGCGGCGGCGTAATCTTTGGACCAAAACCGAGAAGCTACGCTTTCAATATGCCTCAAAAAGCAAGACAATTAGCCCTTAAATCAGCATTGTCTGCAAGAAGCGAACAAATGATTGTTGTTAAAGATTTTTCAGCAATCACTGAACCTAAAACAAAATTAATGGTTAGTGCTTTGAAATCTTTAAATGTTACAGGTAAAGTTTTAATCGTTGCTGATGTTAAAGCTGAAGAAAATAAAAATCTTGAACTTTCAGCAAGAAACATTCCGAGCGTAAAAATTATTTTACCTTCAAACCTAAATGTAAAAGATTTACTGGAAGCTGATTCTGTTGTAATTACCGAATCTGCTGTAAATGATATAACAGAAAAGTTAAGCTAATGTAGCCGAAGAAATGAGGCGTACAGAAGCTTAATCCCGAACTTGTTTCGGGACCTCATTCAAAAATATAAAGGAAAAAATAATGAGTAAAGCAAGAACAAATATGGAAAAATTATATGATGTAATTAAAAAACCTATCATTACAGAAAAGTCTGTAGGTGCTACATCTCTTGGACAATATACTTTTGAAGTTGTAAAAGACGCAACAAAAGTTGAAATTGCTCAGGCTGTAGAATTAGCTTTTCCTGGAAGAAAGGTTAAAAAAGTAAGAACAGTTTATATGCCTTCTCACGAAAAAAGAATGGGATATAAATTCGGAAGAACAGATTCTTCCAAAAAAGCCATCGTAACAATCGAAGGCGACCCGATTGAAGAATTAATCGGTGCTTAATTTAACTAATATCCTCGCCACTTAAGGCCGAGAAAGCGGTAGTATGAAGCAAAACGAGTTACAACCGCAGGTGATGGGTTAACACCTTCACCAATGGCAACAGAAATGTCGCCAACAAACAGGGCGTAAGGCACAAGTCCCGTAAAAGTACAAAGCCAATCAAAGGAGAAAATAAAATGGCAACTAGAAAAATAAACCCTACATCTCCCGGACAAAGAGGGATGATAAAAAGTGATTACCAGGAAATCACTTGCACAACTCCTGAAAAATCATTGTTAAAATCATTGAAAAAAACAGCAGGAAGAAATAATACAGGTAGAATTACATGCCGTCACAAAGGCGGCGGTGTAAAAAGAGCATACCGTATCATAGACTTTAAACGTGAAAAATTCGGCGTACCCGCAACAGTTAAAACTATTGAATACGATCCGAACAGAAACGTTAGAATTTCTTTAGTATATTACGCAGACGGTGAAAAAAGATATATCTTGACACCGGAAGGACTTAATGTAGGCGACGTAATTGTTTCAGGTCCGGATGCACCTGTTCAGACAGGTAATGCATTGCCTCTTGAATTAATTCCGTTAGGTACAATAGTTCACAATATTGAACTTACCCCGGGACGTGGCGGTGTTATGGTTAGATCTGCCGGAAACGCTGCACAAGTTATGGCTAAAGAAGGCAATTACGTAACAATTAAACTTCCATCTTCAGAAATGAGAATGGTAAGAAAAGAATGTATGGCTACAATCGGTACATTAGGCAACGCAGAATTCAAAAACCTTTCAATAGGTAAAGCAGGAAGAAAACGTTACTTAGGTATCAGACCTACAGTTCGCGGTGTTACAATGAACCCATGCGATCACCCGCACGGTGGTGGTGAAGGTAAAACAGGTCCCGGCGGACACCCGAAAACACCTTGGGGTAAACCAGCTCTTGGTTATAAGACAAGAAAAATCGGAAAAGCTTCTGATAAATTAATTGTTAGAAGAAGAAAGAAATAGCGCGAGCGAGCTGAGGGCGTACGGCGTCGCGTAGGCGACAACGGGAGCCCCGTTAAAAGCGAGCGAGCAAGAAGCCAAAACAAACCAAAACACAAAAGGAGAATAAATTAATGGCACGTTCATTAAAAAAAGGTCCATACGTAGAAGAAGCTCTACAAAATAAAATTACTAAAATGAATGCAAACTCTGAAAAGAAAGTAATTAAAACTTGGTCCAGAGCATCTATGATTGTACCTGACATGTTAGGACACACCATCGCTGTTCACAACGGGAAAACTCACGTTCCTGTATATGTAACAGAACAGATGATAGGTCACAAATTAGGCGAGTTTGCACCTACAAGATTATTCAAAGGACACGCAGGCTCAGACAAAACTGCAAAAAGAAAATAAGTAGTGCTACGCACACAATTTTAGAAGGAAAAAAACAATGGAAGCTAAAGCAAGACAAACAGATATTAAAATGACAGCAAGAAAACTTCGCAGAGTAATCAACGAAGTTAGAGGTAAATCTGTCGTTGAAGCTCAGGATATGTTGCGTTTCATGCCTTATTTTGCAGCAAGAGTGGTTGAAAAAAACCTTAAAGCTGCTGTTGCAAATGCACAGGAAAAATATGGCGTAGGTGCTGAATCATTAAAAGTTTCAGAAATCTTCGCAGATGAAAGCGTTACATACAAAAGAGCCAGAACAAGAGCGCAAGGTCGTATGTACAAAAGACTTAAACGCACTTCTCATTTGACTTTAAAAGTAAGTGACATCACTAAAAAGTAGTAGTAATAACAAAAGGTAAATAAAATGGGACAGAAAACACATCCAAAAGGATTTAGAATCGGTATAATTCAACCCTGGGTAAGCACATGGTTTGCTAAGGTTAAAGATTATAGCGAATTCGTTGCAGAAGATGCAAAAATCAGAAAATTTATTAAGAAAAAACTTTATACAGCAGGCATTTCTAAGATTTTAATCTCAAGAAAAGCTCAAAATACAACCGTAACTGTTGTAACTGCTAAACCCGGTATAGTTGTTGGCAGAGGCGGGCAAGGTATTGAAGATTTGAAAAAAGAAGTTTCAAAATATATCGGCAAACCTGTCGTAATCAATGTTGTAGAAGTTGCAAGAATTGATGCAGATGCACAGCTTGTAGCAGAAGCAATTGCCCAGCAATTAGAAAAACGTGTAGCTTTCAGACGTGCAATGAAACAAGCAATGCAGCGTACAATGAGAGCCGGCGCTCAGGGTATTAAAGTTATGGTATCAGGGCGTTTAGGCGGAGCAGAAATAGCTCGTTCAGAATGGGCTAAAGAAGGAAGAATTCCTCTTCAAACACTTCGTGCTGACGTAGATTACGGATTCACTGAAGCTGATACTATTATGGGTAAAATCGGTGTTAAGGTATGGATTTTCAAAGGCGATTTAATGCCTGGCGAAAAAGCAGACCAGAACATCAAAGCTAAAAGCGGCAAAGAAGGCTCCGACAAAGGCGGCAGACGTCCAAGACGCAGAGCAATCGAAGCTGAATAGTAAAAATGAAATAAGTAAATGGAGTAAATAAAAATGTTACAGCCTAAAAAAACTAAATACCGCAAAATGATGAAAGGCAGAATGAAAGGCACAGAAACCAGAGGAACAAAATTGGAATTTGGCGGATATGCACTTCAAGCTGTTGAACCGGGCTGGATTACCAGCAGACAAATCGAGGCTGCACGTCGTGCAATGACTCGTGAAATCAAACGTGGCGGTAACGTTTGGATTAAAATATTCCCGGATAAACCGATTACTGCAAAACCTGCAGAAACTCGTATGGGTTCAGGTAAAGGTAACTTGGAATACTGGGTAGCAGTTGTTAAACCGAACAGAATTCTATTTGAACTTGACTATTTCGACAGAAATGTTGCTGTTCACGCATTAGAATTGGCTGCTCAAAAACTGCCTATTAAAGTAAAAGTAGTAGAAAAAGCTAAGTTAGAAGCGTAATAACGCTCAAAACTATAAGGAAAATAAAAGATGAAACTAAATGAAATGCGCGAAAAATCAGTTGAAGAGCTGCAAAGTGCAATAGTTGATTGGAAGAAAGATTTGTTTAACTACAAATTACAACTTTCAACTCACAAATTAGAAAACACAGCGTTGATTTCTAAAACAAAAAGACTTATAGCTCAAGCAAAAACTGTATTACGTGAGAAGGCTAATGCATAATCTTATGCAAAATTAAGGAGAAAAAACAAAATGCCTAAGAAAGAAAAACAAGGTGTTGTAATCAGTAATAAAATGGACAAAACAATTGTTGTAAAAGTCGCAGATTACGAACCACACCCGAAATACAAAAAGATTATAGAATCAAATAAACACTATAAAGCTCATGATGAAGGCAATGTTTGCAATGAAGGCGATACTGTAAGAATCGTTGAATCTAGACCTATCTCAGGCGGCAAACGTTGGACATTAGCTGAAGTAGTAGAAAAAGCAAGATAGTAAAATATCTTAGAGTCAACATTACCATAGCGTAATGAGAGGACTAAAAAGTAAACATTCTTTAAAAAATAAAGGAAAAGAAAAATGATACAACAAGAAACCAGATTAGAAGTAGCAGATAACACAGGTGCAAAAGAACTTTTGTGTATACGCGTTATGGGAAGCTCTAACAAAAAATTTGCGGCAGTTGGCGATGAAATCGTTGCCGCAGTAAAAGATGCTAACCCGAATATGCCTGTAAAAAAATCTGAAGTTGTAAGAGCTGTTGTAGTTAGAACAAAAGCTGATATCAAACGTGCAGACGGATCTGTTATCAGATTTGATGAAAATGCGGCAGTAATTATCAACAAAGACGGCAATCCGCGTGGAACACGTGTTTTCGGACCTGTTGCCCGTGAATTAAGAGACAAAGGATATATGAAAATAGTTTCTTTGGCTCCGGAAGTTATTTAGCGTGAGCGAGCGGAAGGCGAAGGCTTGAATACGGAATAAATGAAATTTATGTAGTATTCAACCGCAGACCTGCTAAACGCGAGCGAACAAGATTAAAAAATCCTCATAACAAACAACAAAAGGAATATAAAAAATGACTAAGAAAAAATTGCATGTAAAAAATACTGACAGAGTAATGATTATTGCAGGCAAGGATAAAGGAAAAGCCGGAAACATTAAAAAAGTAAATGTTTCTGAAGGTACTGTAACTGTTGAAGGCTTAAATATGGTTACAAAAGCTCAAAAACCTCAGCCTATGGCAGGTATCCAGGGCGGATTAATCAAAATAGAAGCTCCTGTTGATGCTTCAAATGTTATGGTTATCTGTCCAGCTTGCGACAAACCGACAAGGATCAAACATGAAGTCGTTGACGGCAAAAAAGTTCGTGTTTGTAAAAAATGTGGTGAACAATTAGATGCTAAATTATAATTCGTGTTATAATTTCAGTATCACAGAATTAAGGAAATTAAGAAAATGACAACTAAAACCAAAAACTTAAAAGCTAAATATCAAGAAGAAGTAGTTCCTGCATTAAAGGAAAAATTTGGCTATAAAAATATCAACCAGATTCCAAAACTTCATAAAATTGTTTTGAATATGGGTGTTGGTGAAGCTTCTCACAACTCTAAAATTGCAGAAGCAATCGAAGCCCAATTAACTAAAATTGCAGGCCAAAAATGCGTAGTTACTAAAGCTAAAAAATCAATCGCATCATACAAGTTAAGAGAAGGAATGCCTGTTGGTGCAATGGTTACATTGCGCGGAGAAAGAATGTATGACTTCTTACAAAAACTTATATGCGTAGTTCTTCCACGTATCCGTGACTTTAGAGGTGTAAGCCCGAAAAGTTTTGACGGCCGCGGCAACTATACATTAGGTTTAAAAGAACAAGCATTATTCCCTGAAATCACTTATGAAGAAGTTGATTTGGTTAAAGGTATGAACGTATCTGTAATCACGACTGCTGAAACAGATGATGAAGCAAGAGAATTATTAAGATTACTCGGTATGCCTTTCAAAGGGATGAACAAATAAGGGAGCGTAGCCGCTCCATCCGCCACTTGGATTTTACATAAATCTTTGAGGTAATGACCAAATAAGGAGCATAACCGCTCCACCCAAAATCAGGGTTTTATTACAAGAAAAAATAAAAAAAGGAGAAATTCATGGCTAAAAAAGCGATGATAAACAAAGAACTAAGACGCGAAAAACTTGTTGCAGTAGGTAAATACCCTGCAGTAAGACTTCATAACAGATGCAGTATCTGCGGAAGACCTCACGGTTACCACAGAGATTTCGGCCTTTGCAGAATTTGTTTAAGAAAAATGGCTCACGAAGGTTTACTTCCGGGCGTTACAAAAGCAAGCTGGTAGGAACGTAGCCGTTCCATCCGACACACAGGTTTTGTATAAACTTGTAAAATCTTCTAAGCTAAAAAAGGAGCGTAGCAATTCCACCAGCACTTAAATTTATAAATAAAAACCAAAGGACCGAGGGATGCGGTCTTTTTTGGTTTTTTGTAAATAAAAATTACAACTAATATTGTAAATTTAGTATATTCATGATAAATTAATTGTACAGTTCCGAACTGCCGAAAAACGTTTCAATATGAAGCAAAAATTAATTCGGTAAGCGGTGTAATAGTTAAGTAAGGATACTGCCTTTAACTGGAGGTAAGTCCGGAGGAATTTTAAAATGTCAATGACAGATCCTATAGCAGATATGCTAACAAGAATCCGAAACGCTAATCAGGTTTCACACCCGTCAGTTTCTATGCCGTCTTCTAAATTGAAAGTTCAATTAGCTAAATTATTAAAAGAAGAAGGTTACATTACTGACTACAGCGTAAAAGACGAAGGCAAATTCAAAGTTTTGGAAATTATTCTAAAATATGATGCTAAAAATAAACCTATCATCACTAAATTAGAAAGAATTTCTAAACCGGGTTTAAGAAACTACAGCAAAGCTAAAAATCTTCCTAAAGTATTAGGCGGTATGGGCATTGCTATTGTTTCAACAAGCAAAGGTCTTTTAACAGACAGAAAAGCTAGAAAAGAAAACCTCGGCGGAGAAGTTCTCTGCTACGTATATTAGGAACGTAGCCGTTCAATTTTAAGTTTAAGTGCAATTGGTAGAAAAGCTTAAACATTGTACAAAATATACCCAAAGGAGAAAATTAAAATGTCACGTATTGGTAAAAAACCTATAGAAATTCCGCAAGGAGTTGAAGTTAAAATTGAAGGTCATACAGTTACTGTTAAAGGCCCTCATGGAACAGAAACAGTACATATTCGCCCTGAAATTGAAGTGAAAGTTGAAGATAACCATATTGTTTTATCAAAAATTGGTGATTCTAGAGAAACAGATGCTTTATACGGCCTTTCAAGAACTTTAGTTGCTAACGCTGTTCACGGTGTTAAAGAACAGTTTGAAAAAAGATTGGAAATTCAGGGTGTTGGTTACCGTGCAAACATGGAAGGCAAAAACTTAAACTTAGCTTTAGGTTATTCTCACCCTGTTATTGTTGAACCGCCTGAAGGAATTACTATTTCTGTTGAAGCTAACACAAAAATTTCAGTAAAAGGCTCTAACAAACAAACTGTAGGTGATGTTGCAGCATTCATCAGATCTAAACGTCCTCCTGAAGTTTACAAAGGAAAAGGTGTTAGATATGAAGGCGAACACATCAGACGTAAAGCCGGTAAAGCAGGTAAAAAATAGATAGCAGTCAGCAAACGTAAGTGAGCTATACTGATATCTTATCCCGAACTTGTTTCGGGGATTGCAAACCGAATATAAGATAAGAAAACAAAGCCCGTATAAACCCTTGAAATGGTTCTTCAAGAAGGTTTGGGTACAAGAAAGGGAAAATAAAATGATTAAACAAGAAGCCAGAAAACCAAAAGTTCAAAAAAGACACAGAACTATAAGAGTTAAATTGTCAGGAACGGCTGAATTTCCGAGATTGGCAGTTTACAGAAGCACAAAACACATTTACGCACAGTTAATTGATGACGTAAACCATGTAACTTTAGCATCTGCTTCTTCCAATGACAAAGATTTAAAATCTAAATTGTCACATGGCGGAAATATTGAAGCTGCAAAAGTTGTAGGTGAAGCTATAGCTCAAAAAGCTAAAAAAGCAGGAATTGAATGCGTAGTATTTGACCGCGGAGGTTTCTTATACCACGGTCGTGTAGCTGCTCTGGCTGATGCTGCAAGAGAAGCAGGCTTGATGTTCTAGAAGCGGGCACCTACACCCACCACTAAGACGCTAAAGAAGGAGCTTGCTGCTCAACTCAATATATATAAATATAAGAAAACATTTTGTCATGCTGAATTTATTTCAGCATCCCTGTAGCTCCTGAAACAAGTTCAGGATGACAGGCGGGCAAAATGTTTTTTTATTATTTTAATACTTAAAAAATAATTAATTATTTCAGGTTTTCAAATTTTTTATATTATCATATATAGTAGGAGATACTGAATATGGAATATAAAGATTACTATGATATATTGGGTGTAAAACGTGATGCAACCGAAGCCGAGATTAAATCAGCCTATAGAAAACTTGCACGTAAATATCACCCTGATGTTAATAAAACTAAAGAAGCCGAGAGTAAATTTAAAGATATTAATGAAGCTTATGAAGTTTTAGGAGATAAACAAAAACGTGACAGATATGACAGTTTAGGCTCTAACTGGCAAGGAGGTCAAAGTTGGACACCGCCTCCGGGATTTGAACAGTATGGTTTTGGCGGCGGTCAGGGCGGAAATTACCAGAGCTTCAGTTTTAACGGCGAAGATTTAGGTGGTTTCTCCGACTTTTTCAGCTCATTATTCGGTGATATGATGGGCGGAGGCGGCAGAACTCATGGTATGAACTTTGGCGGCTTTGATTTCGGCGGGGCGCAACAACAAAGAACAACTTCACGCAGAAGAACTACCGGACAGACCTCAAAATCAGAAGATCTTGATATCACAATGACTTTAAATGTCACTGTTAAGGATATTTTTGAGCAAAAACCAATAACTGTAAAGTTTAACAATATGGAACGCTGTACAAAATGTTCAGGCAACGGGGGCTATTGCAGTGAATGCGGCGGTACAGGTTTTAAATCAGAACCGAAATCTATAAAAGTTAAACTTCCGCCAAATATTACAGAAGGCCAGAAGGTCAGAATTAAAGGCGAAGGGAAATCTGATTCTTACGGAAGAAAGGGCGATTTATACCTTATAGTTAATATAAAAGATAAAGAATATGAGGTTAACGGCTCTGACTTAACTAAAGAAATAGAAATTACACCGCCTGAGGCAGTGCTCGGGACAAAAAAAGAAATAGATACGCTGCATGGTAAAATAAGTATTAAGATTCCCCCCAGAACATCTTCCGGCCAATCTTTAAGATTAAAAGGGCTTGGATTACCCCAAAAAGCAGGCGGATACGGAAATTTAAATGCAAAAATTAAAATTGTAATACCGAAAAACTTATCGGATAAACAAATTGAGCTTTACAAAAAAATTGCAGAGTTATAAAACTAAACAAAAACATTGACAATATCCCTCAATATATGCACAATATACATATACAAATTGGGGGATATTTTTATGACAAAAGAAACATTCTTACACGACAAACATATTGCACTGGGCGCCAAAATGGTTGACTTCGCGGGGTGGGAAATGCCTGTTCAGTACACATCAATCATTGAAGAACACAAAAATGTCCGCGAAAATGTCGGTCTGTTTGATGTTTCCCACATGGGGGAAGTGTTTGTTTCGGGAAAAGATTCAGTTGAGTTTCTTAATAAAATTGTTCCTCAGGATATTTCCAAACTTAATTATGAAAAAGCTGTTTATTGCCAACTTACAAACAAAAACGGCGGTCTTATTGATGATTTGATTATATACAAACTCGGAATTTTAGAATATCTTGTAATCTGTAACGCCTCGCGAATTGATGAGGATTTAAACTGGATGGTAAGAAACAGCAAGGAATTTGATGTAAAAATAGATAACCAGTCACATAATTATTCACTTCTTGCCGTTCAGGGGCCGAAGGCTGACGCTTTAATGAGAAAACTCGGTCTTACAACACAACAGGAATCTTTTACTATTAAACCTGATAAAGTTGGATGGATTAAGGTGCTTGTGTCCCGTACAGGATACACGGGCGAGGACGGTTACGAAATTCTTGTTGAAAACAAACATTCCGAATACCTATGGGATAAAATTCTTGAAGAGGGTAAGCATTTCGGAATCAAACCAATAGGCCTCGGAGCCCGCGATACATTGAGATTAGAAGCAGCATTACACCTGTACGGCAACGATTTGGATGAAAATACGACGCCTGTTGAAGCTGGTTTGAGCTGGTCAATCCCCAAAGATAAAAAAGAATATTATAACGGAAAAGAAGTTATAGAAGAACAGCTAAAAAACGGCGGGACAAAAAAACTTGTAGGTTTAAAAATGCTTGATAAATCAATTGCACGCCACGAATATGAAGTTTTCTATAAGGGAGAAAAAACCGGAGTTATTACAAGCGGTGCACCGTCTCCCATGCTTGGGACAAATATAGCATTAGCTTATGTAAAAAATAATAACGAAATTTGCACAGGGACAGTTGTTCAAGTTATGATAAGAGAAAAACTTCATGATGCGGAAATCGTAAAAAGACCGTTTATACAAAAAAGAAATAAAGTTAAGTTATAAAAAATGGAGAATGAAAATTATGCCGGAAAATCTATTATGTTCTAAATCACATGAATACCTATCAGACAACGGAGATAATACATTTACAATAGGTTTAACTGATTATGCTGTTGAGCAACTCGGTGATATAGTATTTTTAGAACTTCCTGAGGAGGGAACTGAATTCAAAAAGGGCGAAACTTTCGCGACTGTAGAATCCGTCAAAGCAGCATCTGAAATTTATATGCCTATCAGCGGTAAAATTATTGAAGTCAACAATAATGCTGTCGAAACTCCTGAAATTTTAAATGAAGACAGTCTTGAAAAAGGATGGCTTGTTAAAATTGAAGCTACAGGCAATGTAGAAGCAGAAGAAGCTGATTTATTGGAATACGAAGATTACAAAGAAGAATTGGAATAAAAATGAAAAACTTTTTAGTACACAGTGATGAAGTAAAACGTGAAATGCTTGATAGTATAGGAGTTTCCAGTATAGAAGATTTATTCAGGCAAATTCCTAAACAAGCACGCATGGCACAAATGAAATTAGAACCTGCCATTAGCGAAATGGATGTACAAAAACGGATTAAAGCTCTTGCGAAAAAAAATAATACAGATTTTACAACATTTCTCGGAGCAGGGGTATATAACAAATTTATTCCCGCCTGCATTTCACAGGTTGCTGGCAGATTTGAATTTCTGACGGCATACACGCCTTACCAGCCGGAAATCTCACAGGGTACTCTTCAGGTTATGTACGAATTCCAAACAATGATATGCCGTTTAACTGGAATGGATGTTTCCAATGCTACCGTATATGACGGCGCAACAGCCTGTGCGGAAGCAATTTTGATGGCTGTAAGAATATCTAAAAAAGATAAAGTGCTTGTATCAAACAAACTTAACCCCGAATATATTAATGTAATCAAGACTTACTGCTGGGCAAGCAATATTCAAATTAACATGTTTGATGAAATTCCAGAAAATACGTCAGACTTTGCCTGTATAATGATACAAAATCCTGATTTTTACGGAGAAATTATACAAACACCTGCAGTTGATACATTATTAATTGTTTGTACAAATATATCAGCACTCGCACTTATTGAACCGCCATACAACGCGAATATTGTTGTAGGAGATATTCAAACTTTAGGTCTGCCTATGTCTTATGGCGGGCCGTATGCAGGTTTTATAGCCTGTAAAGAAAAATATTTACGCCAAATTCCCGGACGTCTTGCAGGCAGAACAGTTGATGCAGAAGGCAATCCTGCATATTGTTTAACTATTCAAACCAGAGAACAACACATAAAACGGGAAAAAGCCACAAGCAACATTTGTTCAAATCAGGCTTTAATGGGCTTATGTGCAACTTTATATCTCACGGTTATGGGGGAAAAGGGCTTCAAACAGGCATCATATCTGTCAGCAAAAATGGCTCACAAACTGTCAGAAAAACTTGCACAAAAAGGTATAAAAACTCTAAATAAACAGTTTTTTAATGAATTTGTTATTCAAGTAAAAGACGCAGAGAAAACTCTTTCAAAGCTTAAAGAAAATAATATTATAGGCGGTCTAAAGCTGGATAACAGCAAAATACTTGTTGCTGCAACAGAAATGATTACAGACGAAGATATAGAAAAATATTCAAACTGCCTTTAAGCCTGCTTAAATGAATTATAAAAAACTGAAAACACCTTTTTAGGGCTTTCAAATTTCTTAAGAGAACAGCCCTTTATAAAATACATGTTTTCATCAGTTTCAATCATTAAATTAATTCTTTTTTTTGAACTTTTCCAAGAATTTAGAAAATCAGCAACTTCACCATCCGGATTGTCAGCCTTTACATCAATTAAACCGCTGGATTGGGTAACAGTAGGACGTTTAACCTCTTTTTCATCAATATATACCGTTGTATAATTTTGTTTTGTTTCCGGTGGATTGTCAATTTTAGCCCTAAATGATAAATTTGAATCCAATTCTGTAATTGTAACGTCCTGCATAATAAAATCCCGTTTTAATATCCTTATGTTGCTTTTTTAGTTGTACAACAGTATGTAGTGATCTTTTCTTTTTTGCCTCTTCTTTAATATGAATAAACATAAGCAAAAAATATTTAAGTGTTGCTTTCTTTTGGGTTACTTTTTCTTTATGCTAAAGAAAAAGTAACTGGGCGATACGTGACTCGAACACGTGACCCTCACAACGTCAATGTGATGCGCTACCAACTGCGCTAATCGCCCGTATTTTAAATGTGCTGTAAAAACTTTCAGTTTTTACGCGATGCGCTACCCCTCTCACAAAACAATTATCAATTGTTTTGCTCGGCAGAGTGCTAATCGCCCGTAAATTAATTGTAGCACAAAAATTTAAAAATGCATAGCATCAACTTGTTTTAAAATAGTTTGAATATCTTTTAAAAGCTCGCTTTCCATAAATAACAATTCCTGCTTGTTACAGTCATCGTTTTCATACTTCATTTTAGCAAGTTTTGTCATGACAACTTTGTTAAAAGATAAATATTCCGAACAGTGTTCAATAATGTCAACGGCTCTATAAGGCACAGGGCGGTCATACAACCTCAATACAGACCTGAATATAACAACTAAAGTTTTAATTACATTATTTAGAACTTTTTTCATTTCTCTATCTGAGCGAATATTCATTAAGAAATTATTTTTATATTTTAAAAGAAGATTTTTAATCTCTGATTCGCATTCCAGACGTAAAAAATATTTATTTATATTGATTGACGGAACAAGGTCTTCTCCGTACAAAAGGCGGTAATTATCTTTCATATCAGAGTATTCAATAGTGTATACGTCGAACGAAGAATACCATTCATCTCTGTTCATAATTACAGGGACAGGATTTTTTGCCTTAACCCATTTTTGAACAGGTTTTGATATCGCATACAAATTCTCAGCAGTTAGCTGATTGGTAACAATCATAAGATTGAGATTATTTTTAGCATCCTCAACATTAGCCTGAGATCCGAACGCGAAAACAGATACTAAATTGTCACCTAAATTAAATTTCAATTCCTCTAAAAATGTATCCAAATTTTTCATTCTTTTTGCCCTTTCCGCCAATATTCATCAGACTTTATATATTATCGTCAGTCACTCACTTCCGTTCGTTCCAGCTTTTGCGCTACCGCCAACTATTTTTACCAACTTCCGGAACAGCCGCTTCCGCCAAAGCCTCCGCCTCCGCCAAAACCGCCGAAACTGCCAGAATTAAATCTTCTGCGGCGTGGTGAACATAACGCTCCTAATATAACTATAGGCCAAGCCCACCAGGGAATATCACCTCTGCTGTTTTGGGAACTTGAAGATGATAATGCCGGCGGACAGACACCTTGCTTTTTGATTTTAACACCTTCTGCCTGAGCAACAGTTTGCGCTAATAAGTAAGTACCTCTTCTTATACCTGATTCATAATTATTCTGCTTATAATAGGGCAAAATATCATTATTCATAATATTTTCAAGGGCGCTTACTGGAATTTTACTTTCAAGCCCCAGACCTTGCTCAATACGCATTCTGCGTTCACTTAATGCTGTTAAATAAACCATACCGTTATTTTTGCCGACAGCTCCAAGTTTGTACGACCTTCCGATATCAAGGGCTACATCTTCAACAGTTCTGCCATTCAAGGAAGGCAATGTCACAACAACAAGGTCTGCTCCGGATTTTTTCTGCAAATCCCAAAGTGTCATATTCAAATCATTTTCAACTTCTTCAGAGAGCAAATTTGCCTCATCTGCAATAAATCCGTTAAACTTCAATGTAATATCTGCATTTGCGCCCAACGGCAAAAACACCAAAAGGAATAAAATTAATAACCAACTTTTCTTAAACATAAAAAAATTATATCAGTATATAAAGATTATGTCAAGCATAGATAAAATAAAAAAAGGCGACACCCAGATTCGAACTGGGGGATAAGAGCTTTGCAGGCTCCTGCCTTACCACTTGGCCATGTCGCCTTATTCGTTTCTTTATAATAAAAAAGACATGATAAAAAGTCAAGGCAAGTATTGACAAATATCCCAAAATAGTAAATAATAAAAGAAAAATTTGGAGGTTAAAAAATGTTGTATAGAGAAGCTTTTAGAATACCCCCCCCCCGAAAAATCTAAGCAGCAGTAAGGGGTTTACCTTAGCTGAAGTTTTAATTACCCTTGGAATTATAGGTGTAGTAGCTGCTTTAACTATTCCGTCATTGACAGTCTTTTACAGACATAAAGTTCTAGAAACTCAATTCAAAAAAAATTACTCTGTCTTAAGCCAGATAGCAGCTATTATTAAATATGAATATAATGAGTGCACATTTGAACAAACAGAAGAAATAAAAAAGACTATTATCGAACAACTTAATGCTGCCGCCAAAATAAAATATGAAGGGAAAAATTCTAATAACACAATCCCGCCGAAAGATTATAAACAATATACATTTACAGGTTCGGAAGCAAATGACAATTTGCATATGAATTGTCTAATAGGAAACAAAAACTATGTTGCAAAATGGGGGCCTAATTATCAAGCTACTCTTAATGACGGAAGTTTTATAGGCATTTGCTCACACCCGTCTTCAGATGCAGGAACGCTAATAACAATTGATGTAAATGGGATGAAAAGTCCAAACAGATTTGGACATGATATATGGGGATTTCATCTGGCAAAAGATACATGCAAATTAGAACCAACTTTTACTTACCGAAACTTTAAAGAAGACGAAGCAGGATATGGATCAAACAGGGATAATGTCTCAGTTGAAAAACGATGTTCTTTAACTGACACCAGTGATTCTAACGGATTTTATTGTGCATATTATGCAATGAAAAATGAATGTCCCGATAATTCGGGGGAATCATACTGGAACTGTCTGCCCAGGTAAAAATAACATAAAAAAGAACCGCTTTAAAAGCGGTTCTTTTCTTTTTATCAAGATATGTTTACTTGGTTTTGTAATAATCTCTTACAATGCCTTCGTAAGCATCTTTGTAAATAGCCTTAATATCTTCCATCAACGGATAAGCAGGGTTAGCACCTGTACATTGATCGTCGAATGCAAGTTCTACCATTTGATCCAGCTTAGCGTTAAAGTCTGCTTCTTTTACGCCAAAGTCTTTGATAGAATTCGGAAGATTTACTGCTTTCATCAATTTGTCGATTGCCTGAATTAACAATTCAACTTTTTCATCGTCGTTCTTTCCGCCTAAACCGAGTTCATCAGCAATTTGAGCATATTTTGCCTTTGCATTCGGGAATTTGTATTGCGGGAAGATACATTGTTTTTTCGGACAATCAACAGCATTGTATTTGATTACCTGTCTGATTAATAATGCGTTTGCAACACCGTGAGGTACGTTAAACATAGCACCAAGTTTGTGAGCCATAGAGTGGCACAAACCTAAGAATGCGTTTGCAAATGCCATACCTGCGATTGTTGCGGCATAGTGCATTTTTTCTCTTGCAATCGGATCGTTTGCGCCTTCAGACCATGATCTTTCAAGATATCTGAATACTAATTTTGCGGCTTCTAATGCATTAGAATTTGTAAAGTTTGTAGCCATTGAAGATACATAAGCTTCAATTGCGTGAACTAATGCATCAATACCTGACGCTGCTGTTAATCCTTTTGGCATACCGTCAACAAAGTTTGGATCAATGATTGCCATGTTAGGAGTTAAAGCATAATCGGCAATTGCGTATTTTACGTGAGTTTCATCATCTGTAATGATTGCAAACGGTGTAACTTCAGAACCTGTACCTGATGTTGTAGGAATTGCAACCATTGTTGCTTTTTTACCTAATTCAGGGATACGACAGATTCTCTTTCTGATATCCATAAATCTCATTGAGATATCTTCAAATACCGTATCTGGCTGTTCATACATTAACCACATAATCTTAGCAGCATCCATCGGAGAACCGCCACCGAGAGATATAATTACATCAGGTTCGTAAGGTCTGATAATTTCCATTGCCTGATTAATTGTAGACAATGTCGGATCCGGTTTAACATCAAAGAAGATTTGATGGTCAATACCGATTTCATCCAATACATTAACGATACTGTCAACAGCTCCTGAATTGAATAAGAATCTGTCTGTAACGATAAATGCACGTTTTTTGCCTTCAAGTTCACGAAGAGCTAAATCAACTGCCCCTCTTTTAAAGTAAACTTTTGGCGGAACTTTGAACCAGAGCATATTTTCTCTCCTTTCAGCAACTGTTTTATAGTTCAGTAAGTTTTCAACACCGATGTTACCTGAAACGGCGTTTTTACCCCATGAACCGCATCCGAGTGAGAGTGACGGTTCAAGTTTGAAGTTATATAAATCACCGATACCGCCCTGTGCAGATGGTGAGTTAATCAATACACGGCAAGCCGGCATTTTTTCCGCGAATTTATCAACTCTTTCCTGGCTGCGTGTATCAGTATAAAGGTCTGCACTGTGACCTGCTCCGCCTTTTGAAACAAGCTCATAAGCCATTTCAGAAGCTTCTTCAAAGTCTTTTGCTCTATACATAGTTAAAATCGGTGATAATTTTTCTCTTGAGAACGGATCCTCCCAATCTACAGAAGGTCTTTCAGCAAGTAGAAGTTTTGCAGTTGAAGGAACTTTAAACCCTGCCAATTCTGCAATCTTATGAGCAGTCTGCCCTACAATTGCAGGATGAGCTGTTCCGCGTTTCGGGTCGATAAACGGAAGATCTATTAATTTCTTTTCATCAGAAGCACTTAAAAGATGTGCTCCTCTGTATATGAATTCTTTTTTAACTTCTTCATATATTTCGTCAACAACAATAACTGACTGTTCAGAAGCACAAATCATACCGTTATCGAAAGTTTTTGACATAATAATTGAAGAAACAGCCATTTTGATATCAGCAGTTTCATCAATAACAGCAGCGGCATTACCTGGGCCTACACCCAATGCAGGGTTACCTGATGAGTATGCAGCCGTAACCATTCCCGGGCCACCTGTTGCCAATATACATGAAATAGATTTATGCTTCATCAGCTGACTGGACAGTTCAATTGACGGAACATCAATCCATCCGATAATATCTTCCGGAGCACCAGCCTTAACTGCAGCTTCCAAAACAACTTTTGCAGCAGCAATTGTACATTCTTTTGCTCTGGGGTGTGGTGAAAAGATTATTGCGTTTCTTGTTTTTAAAGCAATTAAAGATTTGAAAATTGCAGTAGAAGTCGGGTTAGTTGTAGGAACAATACCTGCGATTACGCCTAAAGGTTCTGCAACAACTTTAATACCGTTCATTTTGTCTTCTTTAATTATACCGCAAGTTTTTGCGTGCTTATGTTTGTTATAAATGTATTCTGATGCAAAATGGTTTTTGATAATTTTGTCTTCCAAAACGCCCATTCCTGTTTCTTCAACAGCCATTCTTGCTAGAGGAATACGAGCTTTGTCTGCAGCAGTAGCTGCTGCTTTAAAAATTGCATCAACCTGTTCTTGAGAATAAGTTGAGTAAATCTTTTGAGCTTTCTTAACTCTTTCAATTAACAATTCCAATTGTTCAGCGGTTTCAACTTTACCTGAATCGCTTTTTAAAGCTTTTTCAAGATTTTCAACCGTCTTTTTGCTTTTTGTTGTCATAATTTAATATCTCCTTGTGCTCAGCACATTTTATAAAATAAAACATTTTATTCGTGATTTATTTCACAATTACATTATAAAACAACAACAGATAAAAAGCAAGTGTATTTTTTACAATCTTTATACAAATTTAATATTTTCATAAAGAATATTATCGGAAACTAAAAACAAACTAATCGTACTTTCTTTGCCTCCGGCGGGTCTTCCAGACAGGGGCACTTTTGGTGGCAAAAGTGCCTCAAAACCAGCGAACACGCTTCATTCACTAATAATCTCAAAAGGCTCAGCTATAAGGCGTGTAAACTCGTTACACTCAAACAATACACGCCTTTGTCATATGCTTCGCCTGAGATTATTGTTCATTACGCTATCGTCGCAATAGAACAAAAATCCGGCTGTTAGTAGAGTGAACAATCATATATATTAACAGATTATTTTGATTCCGATAATATTCTTTATGTAAAATATATTTACAAGAATTAAATAATATAATATATTTGTATTATGAATATGTTTCAGAAAATAGTTTACTTTCTTTTGCAAATGCAGGAAAAAGCGCTTACAAAAAAGCTTGACAAGCATTTGAAAGCCTCAAGCTCGAATTCTACATCTAAAACAGTGCTTTCAACCGGCGTAACTATGACTTTGAAGGCCGAAACAGAAAAAAATATAGAGCTTGTCAAAAAAAATGTATCAGACATTGTACAAAGTTGTAACAATGACCCTGACAAACTTTTGGCCTATGTAGAAAGCAAAGGGACAAAAATTGTTAAACTCGATAACGCGGATAAGTTACTCGCCGTTATTAAGGAAGAAGAAGGGCTTATAACAGAACTGCAAGGAATAGAAGCTTTATATATTAATACTATTACCAATTCGGGCTTTTCCTTTAAATCAAAACCCATGTTCGTTATGCGTAACGGGAATATTGATCCGTACTATATGACCCATCAATTTTATAAATGGTATGCACTTGAAATGAAGCTTCCGGGATATGATTTTCTTTCGCAAAAACTTTTCAAAATTTACTTAAATTCAGATGAAGCAATACTTTCAAACCTTAATCTTGATGAAATGATCGGTTTGAAAGAAGCAATTAACCGCGATCAGGAAGCCACAAATTTTGCTCTTGAAATTGCAAAGGCAAAAGAAGGCTCCAAAAAAGTTCTTGATAAAATGAAAAACGATGGCGGAGCCAATATTTAAAAGGACAGTTAAACTGCCCTTTAAGTTGTAGTAAAACGGAAATCTTCACTCCAGGTCTTGAAGCCGCCTTCCAAAAGCATGACAGGATAACCGTAATCCGCAAGTATCAGACATGCCTCTGCACCAAGATGACACTGCTGATTATAGCAATAAACTACAGTTGTTTCATCTTTAGAGAACTTATCTGTATTATTTTCCAATTCATCTTTTGGGACGGACACAGCTCCGGGAATATGGGAAATATCGTAATCTTCTTTCCTTCTTACATCCAAAAGTTTAACCTTACCTTCATCCATAAGTGTTTTAAGCTCGACAGGTCCTAAGGAAAAAGCCAGAATTTTTGAAAAATAACAGCGTGCCTTTTCAGGGTCAAAACGTATTTCTTTAATTTTTTCGTTCATAAATGAATATCCTTTCTATGTTTCCACAGAAAGGATAAATCAATTTATTAAATAAGTACTTAGCAACATGTATATAATCACTGCAGTAAGTTTTACGGGGTAAATACATCAGCAGCCTAGCCTAAAAAAGATATATGTTTAGGACTTTTGCTTGCTCTGTCGTAACTGGGTGAAAATAGTATATTATAAGTCTTGCGAAGTTTAGCACCTAAAGCGTTAAACATATTCGGGTTTTGAACCATATCAGCTCTTTGAGTACGATTTAAATCATTTTCAAAATTGATTTTCGCATTCGGGTTTTGCAGTGATAAGATTGCCAAGCTTGGCGTTATATTATTCAAATTACCTTCGCCAAAAGTAATTGTTTTTACTGTATTAAATTTTACTGGATTTACTGTTATCATTTTAGCCCTCCTCTCGTGAGGTTTTTATTAAGTGTTTAATTAACACTTCATCTAACACTTTTAATATAAACTATAAAAAACATTTTGTCAACCCCTCTTATAAAGTTTTATTAAGTACCCCTAAAACCCTGTAGTTACAGTACTTTATAAATAAGTGCAGAATATACACTTATTTATAATCTTAAATTTTTTTTGCTTTTATTTTTGCAGGAGCATGCTTTTATTTTTGATAATTTTGTATAGGTAAACTGATTTTTTAGAACTAGCCATGCTGGCAATTGTAAAAATAACACTTATTCTGTTAAATATAACCATAAATCTTTTTCATACTTCCAGCTATTCTTAATTCCAACAGGGAGCTATTCAGCTCCCGTTTTTTTATACAAAAACTCCGGTATGTGTACCGGAGTTTTGTTACTAAAACCGTTTAATAATGTTTCAATATCTTATACATCAGGCAAATCGCCCTTTACATCCGCTGTTTCTTCACAATCAAGATTAAAGGCTTTATGAAGAGCTTTTACCGCAGCCGAGGATTGATTTTTGTCAACAAGACAGCTGATTTTTATTTCACTTGTTGAAATCATTCTGATGTTTACCCCTTGCTCTGCCAGAGTTTCAAACATTAAAGATGCAACACCGGGTCTGTCAATCATTCCCGCACCTACTATAGATACCTTAGAAATATCTTCATCAACCTCTATATCACCTGTAGCGCCAATTTCTTCCTTTAAAACTTTCAGAGTTTCTACTGTTTTATTTAAATCGGTTTTATCTACAGTAAAAGCAATATCATTTGTGTTAGAAACTTTACGAGCATAGGATTGAATAATCATATCTACAGAAATATTTTCCTGCGCAAGTTTACTGAATAATTTGGCCGCAACACCGGGCTTATCAGGGACATCGCAAACAACAATTCTTGCCTGAGATAAATCTTGCGCTACACCTGCTACAGGGTTATTTAATTCCATTTTATCAACTCCTAATATTAAAGTACCTAAATTATCGAGTTTAAAACTGCTTCTTACTCTTAGAGGAACATTATTAAGTTTAGCGGTTTCAACACTCCTCGGATGTAAAACATTTGCCCCCGCATGTGCTAATTCCAGCATTTCCTCATAAGAAATTTCATCCAATTTTGAAGCATGCGGAACAACTCTCGGATCGGTTGTATAAACGCCTTCCACATCCGTATAAATATCGCATCTCTCGGCATTTAAAGCTGCAGCTAAAGCCACGGCGGAAGTATCTGAGCCTCCTCTGCCGAGCGTTGTAATTTCACCGTCTTCCGTTACTCCCTGAAATCCGGCTATAACAATAATTTTACCTTCTTTCAAATTCTGTTTTAATTTATCTGTTTTAATATCTAAAATTCTGGCTTTTGAATGAATATTTTCAGTCAAAATCCCGACCTGCATTGCGTTGTAACTGACAGCATCATACCCTTGAGCCTGAATTGCCATTGCAAGAAGGGCAATAGAAACACCTTCACCTGTTGAAAGGAGCATGTCCATCTCTCTTTCCGAAGGATTCGGGGATAAATCTTTAGCCATCTTAACAAGATAATCTGTTGTATGCCCCATAGCAGAAACCACTACAACAACATCATTTCCGTTTTCTTTTTCCCTTATAACTATTTTGGCTACATTTTTAATTTTTTCAGTATCTGCAACCGAGGTTCCGCCAAATTTTTGAACTATAATTTTTCTCAAGGTTTATTCTCTTTCTGAACTGTTTTGCAAAAGCTTTTCCAATTCCGCCTTTTGCTCAGGGTACTCAAACAAGTCCGGATTAATTTCTTCTATTTTTTGAGCAATTTTAATTGTTTCTTTTACATTATATTCATAAACCTCATCTTTGACAAGTACATAACTTGCAAAAAACAGCAGGTTTAGAATCGTAATATTATTTTCATCTGCCTTCAAAGCCTTGCGCAGTTTACGACGAGCCTCATCAAATTCCGATTTTGATATAAGATATTTTGCATAATCTATGAATGCAGTTATATATTTGGGATTACGGTCTATAGCGGCTTCGTAATAATCTTTAACTTTTGTATCGTTATTTTTCTTTTCATAACATTTGGCAAGATAATAGCAATTTGTACTATCTTCATCATTACTTTTAAACAATTCTATTGCCTTATCAATATTACTGTTTTCATAATCAATAATTCCAAGAGCCTGCTTTACAACAGCATTATCAGCATCCTGTTCAATAGCCTGTTCAAGAAGCGGACGTGCTTCCTCAAATTCTTTTCCGGCCACACAGCATAACCCGAGGTTTGCCTTTACCTCTGTATTGGTGTTATCCAATTCAAAAGCTTTCAAAAGTTTTTGTTTTGCATCAGCATAGTCCCCAAACTTTTCCAGAACCTTTGCCCACTCAAGGTAAAGAGCAGAACTAATAAGATTTCTTTGTTCGGCCTTTACAAAATATTCAAATGCCTTTTCTTTATCAAAATTATGTGCATATAACTGTCCTAACAAAATATATGCAGGAAGCATATCAGGATTATATTCCAACGATTTTTTAGCATAGTGAATAGCATTTTGAACGTCATTTTTCAAAGCTTTCAGCCTTGCATATTCAAAAGTATTGCTCTCGTTAGGACAAACATTTGCAAGAAATGTAAGTTTTACCTCGGCCTTATCATACATTTCAAGCTTTATTTCAACAACAGCGCACAAAAAAACAGCAGAAAAATTATACCTGTTTATTTTAACTGCATTCATAAATTTGTCGCGCGCCTGAGCAAATTTTTTTTGTTTCATTAAAGCCATGCCCCAGCCCGTAAAAGTATCTGTGTTTGAACCTTGAATTTTATCAGCATTCTCAAAAGATTTTTCAGCCTGCTCAAATTTCCCTGCAGAAATTAATGCAAATCCCAGCTTTTTCCATATCTCTTTATCCTGAGGTTCAATATCCGCGGAAATTTGATAATTTTCTACGGCCGAGGCTTTATCTCCGAGTTTTTCGCTGATAACGCCAAGATATTTATAAACAAGTGCGTCTTTTTGCGGAAGTGAAAGAGCTTTTTCAAGAACAGTTTTTGCATCTTCCAGTTTATTTTGCTCAATAAGTTTTTTGGCTCTGCTCACGCAGGAATACGACGGCAAAGATTGAATTATAGTGTCTTGTTTGTATTTATCAATAGAACCGCTTATCTGTTTAATCTTATTTAGTATCTGAGCTAACCAATCAAACAATCTGCCACCTCTCTAAAAGCACCATCGCCGGCATTACTTTGCGTAATCTGAATACCTTCCAGACCTTTCACTTTTTCAACAGCATGCGGTACGGTAATCTTGTACTTTGCGAAGTTAAGACACTCAATATCATTGATATCATCACCTATATAAAGGAATTCATCCTTTGAAAGCTTATATTTTTCAATAATATTTTTTAAAACGTCAATTTTTATTCTGATATTCTGATGAACCTCATCAATTGCAAATTTTTTAGCAAGAATTTCTATTGCCGCATTTCCTTCTCCTGAAATTATCCCGATTTTATAACCATTCTTTTTTAAAATAGAAAAAGCCATAATATCCTTGAAATTCAGCCTTCTTGCCATCGTAAAATCATCTTTTATATAAACACAGTTATCAGTAACTACTCCGTCAAAATCAGTGATAACCATTTTTATGGTGTTAGGTAATTTTAATTTTCCCATATACAAAATATCCCTTATCTGGTATAATTTTAACATAAAGAGAGGGAAAAACAAAATGCTCTGGTATATTTTAAATTTAAGTATCATCCTGATATTTCTGGTTCTGTTTTTAGTGGCAAGACAGACAAACAGACGCTGGTCAAAAATTAATGATTATTTAGGCATGGTTACAAATACCGTAAATTCCGTACGTTACGGAAACCTATCGACAAAAATTGAAGAAATAAATCACCCGTCATACAAAAATGTTACAGAAAGTATTAACAGGATGGTTGAAACCCTCAATGACAGAGAAAAAATGATTGTTGAATATCAGGCAGAGCTTATGCGTCAGAATAAACTTCTTGAATCAGTCATTAATTCGCTTTCTGATGGTATCTTAATCATAAACGATAAATACAATATCCTACGTGTAACCCCGAAAGTCGGAACATGGTTCGGACTAAAAGGACAGGAAATTGTCGGCACAAATATATTTGAATACATACAAATAAGCGATGACACCCCGCTTGAAAGAGTAAAAAATAAAGACGTTTTTATTAAACACACCCCTACAAACAACTTCGTGATGAATGTTATAAAACTTTCGCTTGATGATGATAAAAAACGTTATGTAATCCTGATAAAAGACGTAACAAAAGAAAGAGAAATTGAAACTTTAAAAGAAGATTTTGTTGCGACTCTGACACATGACTTAAAAGTTCCGATTGTAGCAGAATCTAATATTTTAAATTTTCTTCTGAACGGCACTTTTGGAGAAATTACGGAAAAACAGGAAGTAGCCCTGCATAACATGAAAAAATCAAATGAAGAACTTGTAGAACTTGTACAGATAATTCTTGATACTTACAAAATCAAAGAAACAGGTATAAAACTTTTAAAAGAAAACATTATGCTTAATAAATTCATCTCGGGAATTGTTGAAAGCACACAGCCTATTGCAAATAATTCCGGCATAACAATTTACTTTACACCTTCACGTGATATTAAAGTAACGGCAGACCCGCTTCAGCTTGAAAGAGTTATTAAAAACCTTATATCAAACGCAATATCACACAGCAATACAAAAGACAGAATAGATATAACAACGGGTGAAATTCCCGGTTATATAACAATTTCCATAATAGATTACGGTCAGGGAATACCCCCTGAGGAAATAAAACTTATCTTTAACAAATACTACTCTGCCGCAAAAAAATTCCGCAAAATAGGAACAGGTTTGGGGCTTTATCTTTCACAGCAAATTGTAAAATCTCACGGCGGAGAAATTATTGTTGAAAGCGAAGAAAATGTCAGAACCGAATTTTGTATAAAACTCCCGATGTAAAATCCTTGTAGTATAATTTTATTATGTTTAAAAGCTTAATAAATCTTCTAGACTGGATATACAAAAAGAAATGCTATTTTTGCAAAAGTTCAAAAGAAGCTGTCAGAATGTGCTCAGCCTGCTATAACACTCTTGATTATCTGCCGGTCAGAGTAAACAGAATTATTGACGGTAAAAAAGTTTACTGCGCAGGAGTTTACTCAAAAAACCTGCAAAAACTTATCAGAGGACTAAAATATCATAACCAGAAAGATTTAGCATATTACCTTGCCAAATTTATGGCAGAGTGTTTTGAAAAAATAACAGATAAAAAAGACTTTGAAGTTGTTCCCGTACCAATTTACCCTAAACGGGAGAAAAAACGAAAATACAACCACATGAACCTTGTTGGAGAAGAATTTTGCAGACTTACTTCAAATGAACTTAACAAAGATTTGATAATAAGAGTTAAAGATACAAAACCTCAGTACAAACTTAAACGAGCAGAAAGGATGCTAAATCTTTCAAATGCTTTTAAAGTAAACAAAGAAAATTACAAAGGAAAAACAGTTTTACTCATAGATGATATTTGTACAACAGGCTCAACATTTGAAGAAATGATAAAAGAACTTACCGGAAACGGAATAACAGATATAGTATGTCTGGCAGCAACAACCCCGTTTGAAAATTAATATTATGATACTAAAAGAATTTTCCAAATATATACAATTAAAAACAGACGACATAATAAACAACAGGACAACTTGCACAAAACTTTTATGCGAGTGGATACAATTTGTTATAAATAAAAATCCCAAAAATCATGCTGACAAAATTGTTCACAGAGAAATAATGCTTGCCCAAAATAAATCGGGAGATTTTTTGATAGTGGGGAAATCAGAAAGCGGAAGAACCCTTGTAAATGCTCTATATAATTACGCCCAAAGTTATGAACACTATATAATGAGCAAATGGCTGGAAGATAAAAAGCCCGACGATTTTCAAAAATAATTACCCTGTAGGAGAATTTTTTTTTAAGTTTTACAAAACTAAAATATCAATAACTAAAAAGAGGAGTTGATATTATATGAAAAATGCGATTTTCCAAACACCCGCCTGTAAACTAAAAGAATTAAACAATCTTTTTATTGAATTGACAGAAAAAAACTGCAATCAGCATTGCAAACACTGTTATATAGATTTTCCGCTAAGCAAAAATATAAAAGATTTTATTCCGCTTGATATCGTAAAAAATGCACTTGCTGACACAAAAAACGAAAATATTGAATGTATATACCTTACAGGGGCAGAACCAATGACACATCCCGATTTCAACTCAATCTTACGCGCCTGTCTAAAACGTTCAAATGTGTGTATTTTTACCAACGGAACTTTTATAAACGAAAAGAAAGTCCGTTTCTTAAAACGTGTAGAAGAAGAAAGTTCTTTTGAAATTATATTTAAACTAAGTATTGATCATTACAATGAAATTAAAAATGATGATATTAGGGGCAGAGGCTCATACAGGCAAAGTATACACGCAATAAAAAGCCTTGTTAAATATGGTTTTAATCCGATAATATGCATAACAAATTATTATAACGAAGACAAAAAAACTCTTATCAATGAGTTTAAACAGGTTTGCCTTAAAGCGGGATTTAATGCTAAAGACAGTAACTTTACAATAAACTTGTTCTATGACAAAAACAAACCATTTGAAGATTTTCCGGAACTGGACTGGAACAGTTTAGATTGCGAATACGGAAGGATTTTAACCGCCAAAGGGGTTTACACATGTCCGTTTCTTGCAAATGATCACAGGGGAAGGTGCGGTTCAGATTTTAAAGATTATGCCAAACATAACTCTCTTGAAACGTCATTCTGCACAACATGCATAAACAATAAAGAAAAATTGTTCGGAATAAATTATAAATTGTTTCAATAAAGCTATTGTGTAGCTTCCGGAGAAATACCGCCTGATGTATCCACTTTTTGAGGCGAAGGCACTTTAGCCCCGTCTGCACCGGCTTTGGCGTTACTGTCCGCAGGAGCCGCAGGAGGAATATAAGTTGAAGGATCTCTCTGGGCATATAATTTTAGCTGCATATTTATAAGCAATATTCTTTTATTTTTTTCATAAGGTAATATTTCAATTTTGGCAATTTCAAGATAGTGCTCATGTTTATATAAATCTCTTAAAAAATTCTCAAAATTACTGTAATTAGCAATCATTTCCGCGGTTATACGACATACCTGATATTTTTCAGGAACATTTTTAACGAAATTATCATCTTTCGGATCATATTCATAAACAATTGATCGAGTTTTGATTTTATTTTCTCTGATTAGCTGTAATATTTCAGCAAATTCTTCTGATATGGCGGCTTCAGTATCCAGTCCCATATTAACAGGTTTGAAAAACAATTTTGGCAGATTTTCATTTTCAACTTTTCGTCTTTCCGAATCTGCACGCAGATTTGCCAGCTTTCTTTCAGCATCAGCAAGAGCCGCAGATTGAGTTTTTTGCTGCTCTTGTATATCAATTATTTTTTGAACAACAGGGACAGTTTTATATATTAGAAAAATAATTGCTAGTATTGCACCAACAAAAATCAATATGGCAATTTGAAATTTTTTAAAATATATATTATACTTTTCCACGTTTTATATTTCCTATCTATATTATTAAATTTTATTTAGTAGCATTTTTATTTTGAGTATTATCCTGAGCGTTAGCAGCAGGTTGTACCAGAGCATTTACTTCTGCATCTGTCATATTGGTTATTTCAAATTCATAATCCGTAGGCATATTAGGATCCACCGTGACGGCTTCGTCTACAGAATCAGATTTCATTTCCAATTTATGCAGTCTTAGTTTTGTATTAATTAATGAATCTTTCATGTTTTTGAAGAAAGTATATATCTCTTCTACATTATCCGACTGACCTTTTATGTCAATCTTAGCATCATCTTTTGCAGTAAAATACGTAATCCACAAATTTTTAGGAACTGACTCTCCTAATGCAGTATATGCCATCAATTTTGATCGATTAAACCCAAGAACTTTCTTAATCTCTGCATTTGCATCAAAATCATTCAATCTGTTTTGTTCTTCCTGAATTCGTTTAATTTCGTTATTTGTCTGTTCCAGCTTAGAATTTATATCATCAAGCTGAGCCTGCTTTTGTTTCTCAAACATCGGAACAACAATATATATTGCTAACACAGGTATCAAAAGTAATATTGATATTAATAATGATATATTTCTGGCAGCATTTGGCGAAATATCAAATTCATGCGATCCAAGTTCAACATGGAAAGGCTCATTTGGATCTTCCACACCCGAATCTGTAGATTTTGTAAGAAAATTAAATTTCACGGGCATACCGGCATTTGAACCGACAGCTATACCAATAGCCTCTAAAGAAATTTTGTGCGCTGTATCTTCTATAACCTCAAGACTTACAGGAAGCGGATTGTCTTTTTTAAAGTCATTATTGTCATAATAACTTATCATGGCGTCAATATTAAGCCGTTTTGAAAGCAACTCCGCACTAACCATATCTGTAGTTGATATAATATACAAATAGTTAGCAGGATAGCTCATTAATGTAATTTGAGCGGAAGCGTTAATTGCATTGTAAATTTCATCCCCCTCAAATGATTTTATAGCAAGAGGTTCTTCATAGTATTCGACAATATTTTTACCAACCATTGAACATATTGAATATCCGTTTTGATTGATAAGCATTAAATCCCAAGTAACATTGTCTTTCATCTGAGCTTCAGCAAGGCCCGTAAATGCCAGAGCCTTCAAAATTGAGGTCAAAGAAACTTCAACACCGGCAAGGCCTATTCCGAGTTCTGCCAAAGCATTTTTAATTTCATCAACTGCATTTTTTTGCAAAGCAGAATAAAATAACCTTCTTGAATCACCCGATTGGGAAGCAGTAGCATCACACCAGCTGACTATTGGTTCATATCTTTTAAAGATATATGATTGCTCTACTTCAGACGTCAATGCTTCGGTTACTGCATCATCCGCAAGTAAAAGCGGGAGTTCTTTGCTTCCGAAAAGTACCATCGGCAAGTTTAAAACAACATTAGTTTTAGGGTTAATTCTAAGTTCCGCAAAAAGATCCTCAACGCCCCTTTTAAATTCATCTATACTTGCAATCTCTCTTAATGACTCGTTATATTCTAAGGGACGGTAAGCATAATTCTTAACCGTACGTGAATTTATATCTAATTGTATAAGTTCCAGTCCTACACTGGGGGTAACTGAAAGATAAACAACTTCCTTTCCAGCACCCAAACCTAATTGTGAAAGTATTCCGTTTAAATCCATAATTTCTTTTTTCTTATAATTTATTTACTCTCTCGTATTTTTATTATACAATATATTTTACAAAGTTCGTAAAATTAACATAAATTTACACTAAATGTAGGAGAATTTACCCGAATGAAAGAGCTGATTGAAAAAATTAATAAATTAAAAGAAGAAAAAAAAGCAGTAATACTGGCACACTGTTACCAGAATGCGGAAATAGACGAAGTTGCTGATTTTGTAGGGGATTCTCTTTACTTAAGCCAGATGGCCGCAAAGACAAATGCAGATATAATTCTTTTTGCAGGTGTATATTTTATGGCGCAGACCGCAAAAATTCTTTGTCCAAATAAAAAAGTCCTTCTTCCCCGTCTTGAATCAGGCTGCAGAATGGCAGATATGATTTCACTAAACCAATTGAGAGAATTCAAAAGCAAAAACCCTGATATTCCGACTGTATGTTACATAAATTCAACAGCAGAAGTTAAATCCGAATGCGACATTTGCTGCACAAGTTCTAATGCGGTAAAAATAGTTAAAAGTCTTAATGCCGAAAAAGTTTTATTTCTTCCGGATACATATTTAGGCAAATGGGTAGAAGCACAGCTCGGGAATGTAAAAGTTATTACATATCCGGGATTTTGCCCGACACATCTGCAGATTAGACCTGAAGATATTGAAAATGCCAGAAAAAAATATCCGGACGCACCGGTTTTATCGCATCCGGAATGCCATCAGTCGGTTACTGCGCTTGCGGATTATGTTGGTTCGACAACAGGGATTATGAAATATGCAATAGAAAGCGACAAAAAACGTTTTATTATTGCAACAGAAAAAGGGGTTGTCGAAAGGCTTGAAAGAGATTATCCTGAAAAAGAGTTTATTCTTATTAAAGATAACATAATATGCCCGAATATGAAATGGCATACACTTGTTGATATTTATAATGCGCTTGAAAAAGAAGAGCATGAAATAGATGTAGATAAAGATATTGCATCAAAAGCGCTAAATTGTATAAACAGAATGCTTGATGTGTCCAAAAATGGAGCTGTGAAATAATGGATGATATAATTTTCGGCAAAAATTCGGTAATGGAAGCTTTAATTGCCGGCGACAGAGAAATTAACAAAATCCTTATTTCAAAAAATATCCATTCCGATAACAAACTTAATAAAATAAAGGAACTTGCAAAAGCTAACGGGATTGTTTTTCAGTTTGTTGCAAAAGAAAAATTCCTGCCTTATACTGAATTTAACCATCAGGGTATAATCGCCCAAATATCCCCCGTAAAATATCAAGATCTTGATGAATTTTTAGAAAAACCACATGAAAATTCCTCGCTTGTAATTCTTGACGGCGTTGAAGATTCTCACAATCTGGGAGCAATTATCAGAACATGTGTATGCGCAGGGGTTGAAGGTATAATAATACCTTCAAGACGCAATGTTCAGGTTAACGCAATCGTTGAAAAAACAAGCGCGGGAGCGATTAATCATATTCCGATTATAAAAGTAAACAGTCTGGTCAGTGCAGTCCAAAGTTTAAAAAATTCAGACTGGTGGGTAGTTGCAACTGACGCCTCAGCAAAAGATAATTATTATGATATAAACTATAATGATATGAATTTTGCAGTCATTATGGGCGCAGAACATGCAGGAGTTTCAAAATCACTTCTAAAACTTGCGGACTTTACGGTCAAAATTCCCATGCTAAAAGATTTTAACTCCCTTAATGTGTCAAATGCCCTGAGCGCAATAATTTTTGAGACAGTAAGACAGAAACTTACAAAAAAATAAAATATAGTCCAAATATTTGATTGCAAAATTTTATTATAATCTGTATTATAAGATTAAGAGAGAGAATTTGCAAAATGAAAAAAGAATTAGAAAAATACGGACTTTTAACCGAAGATATATCTGATGAAAATGTTGATTTTCACTCAATAGAAATTCCCGATGAAGATGAAGATGTACTTGAATCAGTTGAAGATCCAAAGGTTCAAGAAAATCTTTCTAGCGTAAGCTCAGATGACAGTGTTCGGATTTATTTACAGCAAATAGGAAAAATTCCGCTTTTATCATCTGAACAGGAACTCGATCTTGCTAAAAAAATATATGAAGAACATGATGAATTTTCAAAAAATCTTCTTGTTAACGCTAACTTAAGACTTGTTGTAAGTATTGCAAAAAAGTATATAGGCAGAGGACTGTCTTTTCTTGATTTAATTCAGGAAGGGAATATGGGCTTGATGAAGGCTGCCGGAAGATTTGATTATACAAAAGGCTACAAATTTTCAACCTATGCAACATGGTGGATTCAACAGTCAATTACACGCGCAATTGCTGATAAAGCACGAATCATCAGACTTCCTATCCACATGATAGAGTCACTCGGAAAAATCCGCCGTGCAACAATAGATTTGACAACAGAACTCGGTCATTCTCCGACAAAACAGGAAATTGCTTACAGGCTTGGAGTTCCCGTAAATAAATTAACCCAGATTATTAAATCTGCGCAATCAACAATTAGTATGGAAACTCCGGCAAATTCTTCGGAGGATTCTTCCAAAATCGCGGATTTTATTGTTGATGAGGACTCTATAACTCCTGACAGCAGGGTTTCTCAGGAAAATTTGTTTGAAGATATAAGAAAAATGCTTAATCAGTTAAGCCCTAAAGAACGGGATGTTCTGATATTACGTTACGGGCTTGATAACAACGGGACGAAAAAGACGTTAGATGAAATCGGCTCGCAATACGGAGTATCAAGAGAACGTATAAGACAAATCGAAAACCGTGCAATTGCAAAACTCAAAAAACTTTGCAAAAACAAGAAACTTGCAGTCGGTTTGAAAAACTATTTTGGAGAATAAAAAAGGAGATTATCTAATCTCCTTTTTTATTACGGTAAACATTCCCAGTAAGTTTTTGAATTATCGTCAGGACAAATATTTTTTACTGCATAAGGTGTACAGCCAAAACCATTAGAGAGTTTTGTGCTAGTTTTACTGCATTCTCCGGATGTTTCAAAATAAACATCATCATCAGGCGTAAAGGAATTTCCGTCATCGTCAGTCTTGTGTGCAAGCTCTCTGTCAACGGCCTCCAATCTAGGAGAAGCAGCAGATTTAATAACAAATATAAAAAGATCATGTCCGTATGCATTCGGACCTTTTTGGGGACCATTTGTATCTATCGTAAAATACCAGCCTCCTGAATTTTTCATCCCTCCAATCGCACTACCGTCTGCAAGTATATGCCCAATTCGAGTTTGCGATTGTGTTGGTGACGCCCCTTTTATAGATTTTTTAGTATAACCTTTAAGATCAATTTTTGTCGAATAATATTTATCCGATATAGTTTCAATAGTTTTTAATTTAGTATAAATACTGACATAAAACTCATTATTATTATAAGCGACAAAATCCGGTGCCATATTGGGCGCTCCAAGTTCAAAAATTGTCAAATTCACAGCATTATAAAGATTTGCATAACTTTTTTTAAAAGCAGCTTCAAGAACTTTTTGTTGATGTTTTGAAATCAATGTCGGCATAGTCATTGCAGCAACTACACCGATAATACCAAGAGTTATTAAAACCTCAGCCAGAGTAAATGCGTTTTGGAAGCCTAGAGCTGCCCCCCCCCCGATTTAATAAATCTTAATACTTCCATATTACTTCTCCTCTCATTTTTGTTATTTATTATAACAAAAAATACCGGGCTTTTCAAGCCCGGTATTTAGAAGTTGTAAACTATTCAGCATCTTTGTTAATATCTTTAATGCTCAATGCAATTCTGTGTTCCTGCGGAGTGAATTTCTTAATAAGAACTTCTACACTGTCTCCAACTTTGAAAGTGTTAAAAGGATTAACATTTTCTTCTGCCATTTCAGAAACCGGCAGCAATGCTTCAACTCCCGGGAATATGTTAATAAATGCACCAAAACCCGTTACCTTATTAACAGTTCCTTTAATAACCTGTCCTTCTTCAAACTGGCCTTCAATTTGATGCCATGGATCTTCACCCATTCTTTTTAAAGAAAGAGAAATTCTTTTCAATTCATTATCAATTTTGATAATTTTAACTTCAATAGTTTCGCCAAGAGAAATCACGTCAGAAGGATGTTTAATTCTTGACCATGAAATTTCCGAAATCGGAAGCAATCCGTCAATACCGTTTATATCAACAAATGCACCGAAATCAGCAATTCTTACAACTTCACCTTTTACAACCTGTCCTTCTTCCAATTCTGACAAGATGTTATCAACAACCTGATCTCTTTGTTCTGCTACTGCCTGTCTTTGAGAAAGAATAAGTTTATTTTTCTTAGGATCAGCTTCCAAAACTTTTACTTCAATTTTTGTATCAATTAAACCGTCAAAAGGAGTGCCGGTTCTTAATTGAGAAGACGGTATAAAACCTTTCAAATCAGCTACATCAACAAGAACACCGCCTTTAACGATTGAAACAACTTTTGCCAAAATAGTATCACCCTGAATTTTGGCATCATTAAGCTGTGCCCAAGCTTGAGCATTTGCAAGTCTTTTCAGAGAAAGAACCATTCCGTCCTCATCATTTTCTTCTTTTAATACATAAAATTCTCTTTCATCACCAATCTCTAAAGATTCAGCACCTTCTGATGAAGAAATTTCCTTCAAAGGTAAAAATGCTTCAGTTTTAGCACCTTTAACGCTTATTAAATAGCCGTCATTTTCTTTTTTCATAACAGTACCTTCAACGATATCTGCTACTGAAAAAGATTTTGAAAAAGATTCTTCCAATAATCTTTCAAATTCATCTAAATTTGTTTTTTCTAATGTTGTTGTCATTATTTTATTTTTCCTTTCTTAGTATAAATTCAATGTATTTAAAACTTTTTCTATAATATCTTGCGGAGTGGAAGCTCCTGCAGTAACCGAAAGCTTATTTGACTTTGCGATTAAATCTTTATAATTTTCAAGTTCCCCGGCATTTTCAATATGAATAGTGTTTGTAATATCTTTCAAAATTTCTGCCAAATGTGTTGTATTAGCACTTTTCTTAGAACCTACAACAATCACAAGGTCGCTTTCCTGAGCAAGTTTTTTTGCTTCAGCCTGACGCATAGCGGTACTCTGACAAATAGTATTTGCAATATGAATTTCTTTTGCAACAGATGTAAGATATTCAACAATTGAGTTTAATGTTGAAATTCTTTGCGTAGTCTGTACAACCACTCCGACGCGCTTATGAGCTTTTATTTTGTCTTTATAAGGAGCAAGTTGTTCGGTATTTGCAGCAACAATCACTTTATCTGACCACAATTTTGCATTCGCTTTAATTGCAATAACCTCGGGGTGTTCTTCCTTACCGACTATTACAAGGAAATAACCGTCTTTAGCAAGTTCAACAGCTTTTTGCTGAACTTTTTTAACATCGGGGCAGGTTAAATCAACAGGCTCAAAACCTGCCTGTTTAATTTTTTCAATCACTTCCGGACTCTCACCGTGGCTTCTGATAACACAAATTCCTTCACCTTTTTCAGGAATTTCCGTTAATGTTTTGATACCGAGTTTTTCAAGTTCCTGAATAACGTGAGCATTATGAATTAATTCTCCAAGCACAAAAACATTTTTATCAGGGTTTTCTGATTTTAATTTTTTAACTGTTTCAACGGCTCTTTTCACGCCGTAACAGAAACCTGCATATTTTGCTAATTTAATATCTTTTGCTATTTTATCGGGCAATTTGTAATTGTCTTCTTTCAAATGAACTCGCGAAAATTATCGCTGTAAGTTTATTTAAATATAAACATCCGCAAAAATCAAGCATCAAGAAAGGATATTTCCATAACGGTCTTTAGGATACATATCATATTTAGGATTTTGAGAGTTTAATCGTCCTAAAGTTTCGGGAGAAGATGTATAAGATACATTTTCTTTTGCCATTCTCGACGACAAATTCTGAGTATTTTCAAACTCATCTTTGTTAATCTCTTTCAATAATTCGCTGAAAGATATATCAGAAGCGGCTTTTCTTTCTGCAGTCTGTTTAACAATTCCTCTTGCAGAATCAATGTTATTATAAATAAACTTAGCTGTATCTGCGCTGCTTTCAACAATACTCTGGAATAAAGCGCTGTTACTGTTCATTATTAACTGATAAATTGTTTTTTTCTGGTTGCTGTCAGAAATAGAAGCCAAGAGTTTAATTTGTTTAGCTGGAGATAAGTTTTTGAAATAAATTGCCTGATATTCGATTTTTTCACGGTGTGATAATGATGCGTATTCCTGCGGAGTCAGCTGTGCTCCTGAATACACCTTATCCAGAATTGCACTTTTTATAGTTCCGGGCAGCTCAGTTTCATTTTGAATATAACCGCGTGTTTCAGAAGTTGTATTAGAACCTAAACTGCTCCAAGCCGATTCAATTGCTTCCTGATTACCTGTAGCATAGACAGAATCCATTGCTTCAGATTGAACACCCGGATCATAATTTCCGATATTGCCTGCAGCGTGTTCCTGAACTTCGGAGTATTGTGAGCCCATCATACGATTGTGCATATCAAGCTGATTTTCTTTAGCACAATCAGGAATTTGATCAGATAAATTGTTTAAATATTTTACAGCTTCATCACCTTCAAAATATTCATTTAATCTGTTATATAATAAATCAAAACCTTCAGTTTGATTTTCAGTAGCCATTTTAGAAACAGAACCGTTTTCGGAAGCATGCGCTGCAGCATCCTTATCTCCGGTAATTGCTGCTTCATAAGTTGCAAGCTGATTTTTTGTATGAAACTCACCGATATGATCAGTTGTATAATTTCTTACAGTAGTGTTGAAAACAGAACTTTTTTCTAAATTAGCCTGAGCCTGACGTTCTTTCTCTACATCATCAATTGATATGTTCAAATCTACTGCTTTACAGGCTAATGTATCATTTTCGTCCTGAGAGTATACACCCAACTCTGCCATATCAATCATATTTGTAGAAACAACAGATTTCTGATCATCATTTCCATCTGCTACTATTTTATCAGCTCTATAAATAGCTCCATCCATAGCTATGGACTTCATATAGGAATTACCAGAAGATGCAGCTCCTGCCAAAGCTTTAGACTGCATATTTAATGCTTCAACACTTGTATTTCCATCTGTTGCTGCAATACTTTCAGAAATGGTATTTGTATCTCCATACAAACTCGGAATTTTGTCACCAAAATGTTTTATAATTGAAACAGATGTAGTATCATTGTTAAATTTAAGAAAAGTCTGAATATACTTTTCTTTTTCTGCCTGACTCATACTGGAAGTTTTGTTTTCAATGTATTTATTAGTAAATGCATTTATTAATCTGCTGTCATTTGTATAGGCTGTTAACTTGCTTTTTAATTCGTCTATTTCAGCTGCAATACCTTTTTCATATTCAGTTTCAGGCTGAGGTAAATTAGGGATAACTTCTTCCCTTAAATATTTTGCTTCATCTGAACCTAAATATTGAGAAAGGGTATTATATTTGCCCTGGTCATCCACATCAAGTACTTGGCCTGATGCCATTTTTTCATTTAATTCGTCAAATTCTTTTTGTAGTTCTATTAAATTAGCAGCTTTTGATTTTTCTATAATATGTTTACCATTACCGGTACCAAATTTGCTTAATTCTTTAAACCACTGTTCTTCTTCCTTAGACAGGCCGGATTGTTCTTTTTTAGTCTTTAATTTTCGCAAAGCTTCTTCTGTAGGATCAAGGTTACACAGGCGGGCATATTCTGCTACCTCTGACATAGAAGGTTCTTCACGTAAACCCACACCGCGATTCTCTAGAGATTTAAGCATCTCTGATTTAACAAAATTATTTATATTTAAATAATTTTCATCGCTTGCATTTAAAGTATCTTTATTTTTATTCAAATATTTTTCCGTGGCATCTATTTTGTCATATTCGTCTAAACCCATAAATTCTAAAAATGATAAATTTTGAGAATTTGCGACCTGAACAGTACGCATAGTTGAATCTATTAAACCAATTTGCGCACTTTCAGACATACCTTGGACAAAATTTTTGATAGATTTTCCTATTTCTTGTAAATTAGCATCATTCTTCATACCATCCATCAAATGAGTGATAAACTGTTGTTTCTGAGCTTCTGACATGTTATCCCATTCTTCCACAGAATGAGGAGTCAAACCTGCAACTGTATTTCCGTCTTTGTCTTTGATGCCATAAATAAATATATTTTTTGCAAATTCATATTTTAAACTATCAAACTTTTCGTCTTTACTCTTTGAATTGTATGCAGCTCTATCAAATTCTGAAGAAGCAACCTGTGCGTCTTCTTTGACAGATATTTCAGTCGGAGCAGAGATTTGTTTTTCTCTATATTGTTCGACAATTTCTAATTGTTTTGCTTCATCTAAAGTCGGAAAGTCACGATTATTCTTAACAATTGCAGCATATTCATCAGAAGTTAGATTTAAACGTTTTAATAATTCCTGCTTTTTAGCATCTACCAAGTCAATTGGAGCATTAGATCCACTGCCGGATACTGATGACGAACCAACCAATTGTCCGGCAGAGCCTACAGCTCCTGTATTAATATTATAATTTGGATTATTAAATTCAACTGACATGATTATATTTCTCTTAGTTTCTCTCTTACCAATATAAAAACATGCCAAAACCATGGATTTCAGCATGTTTTCTCATGTTTACAAAAATTTACAAATTAATAAAAACTACCTCCAGTAAGAGCATCTAAAAATTGATCCGTTTCCTCATCTCCGTCAATAGTTTTTGTTGTTGTCTTATATTCAACCATATCAGCATCTTTTAACAAATTTGCAAGATAGTCATAAAACTCTTTTGTTACTTCTTGTTTTTGAGTGCCTTTTCTATCAAAATTACCGGTATTATAACAGTTACCATCTAAATCATAAAAATATGATCTTGCATATGAACCGGGTCCTATAACAAAATAGCGTTCACTCAGTTTATCAGGAGCACCATCATATTTTCTTATTTCTTTACATAGTTCAAGTGCTTTAAGCTCCATAGTCGTTGTATAAGTATACTCACATTCAGTTCTGACTCCATTGATAAACTCCTCACCTTTTTGAGGATCAAAAAACATCAATTGTATAATCTCTGCATTATTATTATTCCCGTCAGTACTTATAAAATCAATATCACACTCACCATATTTACCAACAGCATCAGGCGGAGTTGCATTTCTTACTTTTCCTGACATAACAATTTCTTTTTGCACAGGTTCTTGTGCATACACATTCATACTGCTATTCAACGGGCTCATTGCCAATATTGCCGCAAGCGGTACGGATTTTATTGTATTTGAAACATAGGACGGCCTGTGATTATTTTGCCTGTCCTTTTTTCCTTCAAACGCCAGGTTGTTGTAATTTTTGCCATAGGAAACTGATGTAATTGGTCTAATAGTCATAATAATTTACCCCACTTTATATTTTATTTTCACCATTTTTTGTATATAGAATTAAGACTTGTCAAAATATTTTTTGACAGCCGTATTTTCATTAATTCCCCTATAATCGTATTATAGCAAGTCATTTCAGATTTTGTAAAATAGTATATACGATATTAATATTTCTTTACACTTGCGCCCTTTTTTTGTTTGTTGTAACCTGCTATTGTAATATCTCTGTTTAGAAGCTGACTTTTGTCAGGATATAGTATAAAAGAAGGAGAACTCAAATGAGTGAAAGAAAATTAGTTGGAACAGGAGAAATGTTCAAAAAAGCACTCGCAGGCGGTTATGCTATCGGTGCTTACAATGTTAACAACATGGAAATTTTACAAGGTATTGCAGAAGCTGCTGAAGAAACTCAATCACCTATCATTTTACAGGTTTCTGCAGGCGCAAGAAAATATGCAAACCAAACTTACTTAATCAAACTTGTTGAAGCTGCTTTAGCTACAACTACTGTACCTATCGCATTACACTTAGACCACGGTGCTGATTTCGATATTTGTAAAGCTTGTATCGACGGCGGTTTCTCATCTGTTATGATTGACGGTTCAAGATTCCCGCTTGAAGAAAACATCAGAGTAACTAAAGAAGTTGTTGATTATGATCATCAACGCGGTGTTTCTGTAGAAGACGAACTCGGTAAACTTGCAGGAGATGAAGATGATGTAAAAGTACATGCTAAAGATTCAACATACACAGACCCTGAAGAAGCTGCAAGATTTGTAAAAGAAACAGGCTGCGATTCTTTGGCTGTTGCTATCGGAACTTCTCACGGTGCTTACAAATTCAAAGGCGAAGCTAAATTAGACTTTGAAAGACTTGCAGAAATTAAAAAAGCTGTAAATGAAATTGTAGGATATGATTATCCGCTGGTTCTTCACGGGTCTTCATCTGTTCCTGCAGAATTCGTTGCTAAATGTAATAAATTCGGCGGTCAACTGCCTGATGCTCAAGGTGTTCCTGAAGAAATGCTTAACTACGCTTCTAAACACGGTGTTGCTAAAATCAATATCGATACAGACTTGAGATTGGCAATGACTTCAACAATCAGAGAATTCTTTGTTGAACATCCTGAAAAATTTGACCCGAGAGAATATATGGGACCGGGCAGAACTGCTGTTAAAGAAATGGTTATGCACAAAATGCGCGATGTATTGGGAACAGCAGGTCACGCTAAAGACTAGGAGCGTAGCCGCTCCACCCGTCAATCAGGATTTGGATAAAACTCGATTAGTACGGACTAAGACTGGGAGCATTTAATCCGCTCATTAATACAAAAAGACCGCTTTTTTAAAGCGGTCTTTTTTAATTTATACTGTTTTGATTTATGCTGCAATCCTTATAGTATCACCCGGCATTAGCATTGGATCAGGGAACCAGTGGTTTTCATCTAACTTGAAATTATTATCTTTCATTATTTTTTCAGCTAATTTGAAAATTTCTTTGTCTGTTGGTTTGTAATCCGGTTCATCTTTATGAGCTTCTTTTAATTTTCTTTCGGCTAATCCCCAGAAATGATCACCTTTTTTAACTATATATTCTTCAGTTTCAGGCTGTTCTGTTGGCTCCGGTTTTTCTGCAACAGGTTGTTCAGGTTTTGCAGGTTGTTCTGTTTTGACAGGCTGTTCGGGCTGCTTTGCTACCGTATCAACCGGAGTTTCCGGCTTAGCCTCAGGAACAGAAGGAAGTTCCTGTGTAGCTGCTTTTTTATCATCTGAACCATTGCAAGCTTTTATACCTATACCCAATAATACAGCTGCTCCTGCTGCTATTAAGGCAACTTTTCCTTTTTTACCTTTCATAGCATTTTTAACGTTTGACAAAAATCCTGTAGATTTTGTATGTTCTGCACCTTTTGCTACGTCGTCTGCTAAATTGTCAGCTATATCGTCAGCTGTATTTGTAAATGATTTTACTGCATCATCTGTTATATCATCAACTATATTAACGGCTGCATCATCAACTAAATTAGCTCCTGGCTTTGCTATGTCGTCGATAATTTGTTTCGGAGCTTCCTGTATCTGAGGTTTCGATTCAGCCGGAATCTTTGATGCTAGTTCATTTCTTGCAATAATTTCTTGTGCCCTTTTTTCGGCTTCTATTATGCCGGATTTAACCGGTGCCTTATAATTTGTACCATGGGCTTCTGCATATTGTTTCCAAGTCTTGGGAGCCTCAGGTTTTTGAGGTTCTGCTTTTATTTGCGGTTCAACAACTGCAGGTTTATTTTCCTGTAAAACCTTGTTAAATACAGCTTTATCATTTCCGCCTCTGAATTTTGCAACTCTTTCTTCCAAAAGTTTTCTTTCTTCAGGTGTTTTAGCTAATTTTGATAATTTTTCAATTTCTTTTGCAATTTGTTCCTGTTTTCTTTTCCCTAATTTATCAACGGAGTTTCCGCCTGTTGATTTATATAACTGAGATTTTTCAAAAGCTTTTTCAAATTCGGACTTCACCGGAATTTCCGGAGCAATATTACCCAGAGGTGCAGCTTCTCTAAGTTGTTCCGGTGTCCCAAAATATGTAGTTGATGTAGCACCATTTCCTAATTCTGTATTTAACTTCTGCAACTGTTTTTGAGCTTCTTGAAGTTTTGTATTAAGCTGATTTGGATTTGTTACCACGTAAGATTGAGGATTTTTTGCGACATCTTTGCCGAACTGAATACGATCAGGTTCGACCTGCATCTTTTGTTGTAAGCCTAATGAATAACGGCCCAGTTGTTCCTCTACTTGGGCAGGCGACAAACCTAATTTTTCAGCATTTGCTCTTAAATAAGTCTCATAATTTCTGTACCTAGTGTAATAATCTGCATTTCCCTCAAGTTTCCATCTGGACATAATCTTAATTTCCCCTTTCTGTTTTCCTCGTTTAATAAATTTTTGTACAGGTTTACCCCGCAGCAAAAAACATCATTTTTGCTGTAAGATAAATTGTTTTCTCTTTAAAAGATTAATCCCCTATGTATTTAATAAAAAATTCAGGCTTGAATAATTGCCCAAAAGCTCCCCATCCATATCCTGTCCGATCCTATCCTATACTGGATTTTAGGCTATTTTAAATTTATTTTTACAATTCGTAACAATATACAAATTATATTGAAAATAAGAAAAGAGAACCGATTAAACAATCGATTCTCCTTCTATCTTTTTCATATTCCAGCTGTTGTTAGTGTGATTTATTTCTTTAAGAAATCCGGAATTTCAATGTTTGTGAAGCTAGGTGAAACATCCGGCATTGAAGATCTTCTAACCTGCGGCTGAGAAGAAACAGGTGAATTATTAAATGTTCCTGCAAAGAAATCAGAAGCACTCAACTGTTTTACATCTGTTTTTTCTTCAGGTTTAGAAGAATTTTTTAATTCAAAACCTGTTGCGATAACAGTAATCTGAATTTCACCCTGAATATTTTCATTAACAGCAGTACCGATAATAACAGTTGCATCATCATTAACAGCGTCGTGAATAATATTTGCAGCATCAGAAATTTCGTGTAAAGTCATATCAGGACCGCCTGTAATATTAACAATTACACCGGTTGCACCGTTGATTGAAGATTCAAGAAGCTGTGAATTGATAGCAATTTCAGCAGCTTTAACAGCTCTGCCTTCACCCTGACCGCGGCCAATACCCATAAGAGCGGAGCCAGAAGCCTGCATAACGCACTTAACATCAGCAAAGTCAACGTTAATAAGTCCGGGAACCGTAATGATGTCAGAAATACCCTGAACACCTCTTAAAAGAACTTCATCAACAATAATGAAGGATTCTGTTAAAGACACCTGTCTGTCGACAACCTGTAATAATTTGTCATTCGGTACTACAATAACTGCATCAACAGCTTCTCTAAGTTTTTCCAAACCTTGATTAGCCTGATTTTGTCTTTTTCTTCCTTCCCATGTAAATGGTTTTGTAACAACTGCAATTGTTAAAATTCCTAATTCTTTAGCAATTTTAGCAACAACAGGAGCAGCACCGGTACCTGTTCCACCACCCATTCCGGCAGTAATAAATACCATATCTGCACCATCTAAAGCTTCTGTAATTTCCTGTTGAGCTTCTTCAGCAGCTTTCTCACCTACTGAAGGATCACCACCAGCGCCAAGACCGTTTGTAGATTTAGCACCCAATTGGATTCTATTTTTAGTCTGGCCGTATTCCAAAACCTGTAAATCTGTATTCATTAACCAGAATTCAACACCTGAAAGTCCGGCTTTTATCATTCGGTTAACGGCATTACCACCGCCGCCGCCAACACCTATAACTTTTATTTTTGTAGGGTTAACAGGAGACCTTTGAGCTTGATCATTGCTTGTTGTTTCATCTTTTTTAGCAAAGATATCTGATACGAAATTTTCCACTTTTTTACCTCTTTATATAATTGTATAATTAGACATCTACAATA
>CALUQH010000008.1 GCA_944322885.1 Candidatus Gastranaerophilales bacterium
AATTTGATGTGTGTAATAAGTAATTTTTACATTTATAGCATATTTTCAGGGTTTTTACAAGCAAAAAAGCTACATCTTTTGTTGTATTTTTTGTGAATTATATAAAATCATTTGCACGTAAAAGCTATGTGTATCTTACGTTTTAAAAGAAAATACACGTTTTTAACTATTTTGATGTATTTACAAGAAAGGAAATGTTAAGAATGCATGAATTACAAAAGGTTATTAAAAAGATTGTAAACAATGTATATGTTCAGGAAGAAGATCTAAAAATATTGGAAGTACACTATGTGAAGTATAAGCAATATTTTGATGATGAGCTTACAAATATTTTTATAAATATGCTAAATAAGCTTAGAACATTAATAAATTTACAAAAACAAGTGGATAATTCAGACGAAAAAACTAGAAGAAAAGTATGTGAACAGATAGCTAATATAATAAAAGAGCTTAAAAATTTTTTACACACTAATTAATTTATATATTTAAGTACTAAAAATAGCTTTTAGGAGATTAATTTATGAAACAGAAACATTTGATTTTAACTAGAATAGTTTTATCTTTTTTTATGTTGCAGTCTGTTGTTCTATCTGCAGATTTTCACAGTAGAAACGATGATTTAAGTTGTGGGATGGATTATGGAATTATGCCAATACGTGATAATTCAAAAGTTTTTATAATTGATGTTTTAAAAAATTCTCCTGCAGACAAAAAAGGCCTAAAGTTAGGTGATGAGATTATTAAAATAAATAATATAAAAGTTAAAAATTTTAAAAGCATTAATGATGTGATGAATTTATTTGATTATAGCGAAAATATAACTTTATCAGTAAAAAGTGATTTAAATGGAGAAAAAGATTATTTTTTAATTAAATCTTTAGTTTGTATCCCCAAAAAAGTTGAAAAACCTTTATTTAATACGTATTGGCATCAGATATACACTGACAAAGAAGATTTAGATTTATTGTACGATAGAATTTCTAGAATATCTTCCATTTCAAATAAATTAAGTCGTAGTACAAAAAGAAAGATAAATGCATTAAACTCCCCTTTGAAGAATTGGATGGATAAAAAAACTAAATTTACAAATTATTATAATGCTTGTATTAAGGCTACAAAAACTGAAGAGGAATTGCATTCTTGTCTTGCACGTTCAGTAAATAATATTCAATCTGAAATTGCATATGAAAAAGAAATAGAAGCTAAAATGAGATATTTACAAATTCAACAACAAATGCAGAATCAACAAAATTATGCTTTATATAATTATGCAGATGCACTAAGAAACCAAAATGTTAATGTCCGTCATTCTGGAACTATTAATCAAAATATGAATGTAAGATTTTTAAGAAATTATTTCTATCCTTATTAATAGGTATTTCTTAATTATTACTATTACAAAATAATTTATTACAACTGTGAGATATACACAGAAAAAGACTCGGAGATTAGCGTCTATGTTAGTACAGTGTACAATCGGCTTAGGTTGGATTTTTCTTCTGCTTAAAATGTTTTGCATATTTTTGATTAAAAGTTATCAAGTTTTATAAACTTGTACAATTCAATAAAAATAAGTGTTTTTTTTGCATATAAATCAATTTTAAAGAAAGTAGTTATTAAATAATAGCTGCTATGGCAAATTTGGATTAATTTTTATATTAAATAAAGGAGGAAAAATATGAAAAAATCAGAAGAAGAATTATCAATCAAAAGGCTAAACAACGAATTTAAGCGAGTTTTTGCAAAACCATTAACCTTCAGGGAAACAGCCCTAAGAATACGTGAATGCATTGACGGTATTGATGATGATTTTACTGAAGCAGATGCTTTCAAATTGGCTTTTGAATCAAGTGATGTAATTGCCCTAATTACATTTGAAGCTCCGTTTGACGACGAGAAAATGCCTGAATACATACAAAAATCAGTTATATTTGAAGAAAAAATTCGCGATGCAAAGCTAAGCTTCCTGAAATTGAATATACTAGATTTATACAGCATTTATAACCCGTCATCAGGCTTTATTGTCTGGGATGAATACTCAGATAAAAATGGAAGAAAACTGTTGCAAACTATTCAGGATTGGAAAGCCAAATACGAAAATATGGATGTAATAATTTTTCAATATGAAGAATAATTTCTGAATTGGGGGGTAATTACAAACGGGACATGGACGCATGTCCTTTTTATTTTTTTAATAACGCCAGCATTCAGTTAAATACTTGGAATTCTACTGGAAGAATTGTCCCAACCTTGTGTGCTTAAAGTGTTATAAGCAGTTTCTATTTGTTTTCTTGAAAACTTTTGTTTTTTCTTATTCCAAGAATAAACACCGTTAATTACTTCATCAAGATTAGTCTTATTTTCTTTATTCATCACCCAGTGTACAGTAGCTAACAATTCTAATCCAAATGATGTTTCAAAACCATTTACAAGTTCAGATACCCGATTTATTTTATTCAATATTTGTGAATCAGTGTCTAATAAAGAATGTGCATCATCAATCGCCCCGGGCAATAATGATATATGTTTATCGGGAGAATCTTCTCCGTCATATCCAACTATATAATAGTTTTCTAATACGTTAAGAACATGTCTTAAATTTTCTGCATAAGGTCCATAATAAGCTTTTGTGTATTGTAATTTTAAAGGTTGTCCGGCTTCTTGCAGAAAATACATTAATTTATGAATTTCTAACAATGTAATAAACGGATCCAGCATACTTTGCAGATATCGATTTATAAGCTCAATTAATGCAGCTCGGCTTAATGTTAATTTAGGAACCTCTTTATTTTTCACCTGTTCTACATTATTAGATGGTTCATAAATAATAAATGTAATATCCGGCATATCAATAAAGGTCTGTTCTATAAGAGTTTTTACTTCATTCCAGTTAAGCCCGCCGAGTCCACATCCTAACGGAGGAATTGCAATCGATTTAATTTCATATTTTTGAATATCTTGTTTGAGAGCCATTAAACCGGATTTAATATCCTGTATATTACTTTTTCCTTTCCAATGTCTTTTTGTTGGAAAGTTTATAATATATTTTGGGTTAAACAGCGAACCTAAGGAATATACAAACATTTTTCCGGGCTGAACTTCTCCTTTATCACAAGCTTGTTTATATGCTTTAAAATTTTCTGGATATGTTTGCTTGAACTGCAAGGCTATACCGCGCCCCATAATTCCAACACAATTAACGGTGTTGATTATGGCATCAGTCTGTTCTTGTAGTATATTCCCTTTTTTGTATTCAAACATTTTAACCTCTTATTAATAGTACCAATCCTGTTTCTGTCCAACTTTAGCAGAAACACCGTACTTATTTAGTATTGTATTTACTTTCTTATAATTTTGCAAGTTATAAACCCCTACAAATTCTAACAAATTTATCGGAACTTTGTTTTCAAGAAGAAATTCCGCCTGTTTATTTTCTTTAACATAATTATCAATACCATCGCCGGCCCAGTGTGTTGCATTTACAGAATGCCAGTCTATTAAATCTATAATTTTTGAAAAATCAGAATAATCTTCAAAATACTTACTTCCTGCATTAGAAGTTGTATAACAAGCTTTTAACTTATTATCCATTGCCCAGTTTAAAATCTTTTGTAAATCAAAAACAAGATGAATAATGTCATCTTGACCGTTTAAATATGCTAAATCAGGATGATTCCGACACTTAATCACATAGAGCATAACAGAACGCGGACAAAAATAAAAAGGTACACATTGACCTACTGTCAGCTCAGGGAATGATGCTAAAGGATGGACTAACCTTCTTTCTTTAATATTTGATATCCCTATTGTAGGCCCTTTAGTTTGTTTTTGAAGCATTTCCGCATCACAGTATAAAAACCATCAGATAAAACAGAAGCAAATCGGTCAATATGAATAATATGATATATTTTTACATTAAACCCATCAGCCACAATAAAATACCTCTTATTTTTATTCATTGTAGCATAAAAATTCTCCAGATATATCTATTCGGAACTATCAGTTTTACGAACAACCACAACTTCATACCCAAGCTTATCGAAAATATCAAGAGCTTCAAAATATCTAAGTGTTCCTGATTTAATCTTTTTATGCAGATTCTGCCGGCTGCTTGTTAACCCCAACAGCTTATTCAACCCGCCAACCGAACATTTCTCCTGCTTCATAAGCCCGAATATCTGGGAACTTATTTCCTCAACCCTCTCTTTACTTATCTTTATCGTTTGCATTTATCTCTCTCCTAAAATAATTGTAACAAATTGCAGCAATTTGTCAACTATATAATTGAAATAATAAATAATCCGATTCATAATGAAAATGACGGGAATGCAACACAATATCTATTGTGTGACATTACTAGAAAACTGTATAAAGCAGTAATAATAGTGTTTTAAAGAATTTTCTTAAAACCGGACATTACCCGATGCAACATAACGTGTTATGAGTATGACGTTTAATGCAACATATTGAAAGGATTTACATGAATACAGTTCAGCCAATCAGGGACAAAAATTTAATCAGGAAAATTGAAACAATTTTAGCCGAACAGGGTACAAGAAACTTACTGTTGTTTGTTTTAGGTACAAACAGCGGACTTAGGATAAGCGATATCTTGAAACTTACGATTGCAGATGTTAAAGACAAAACTCATATCGAAATTCATGAACAGAAAACAGGTAAACTTAAAAAATTCCCTATTAACTCAAAACTAAAAACACTATTAGACAACTATATTATGAATAAAGAAGACACGGACTTTCTTTTCAAAAGCAAAAAGCACGGCAGTTTATGCAGGGAGCAGGCATACAGAATAATTAACAGTGCTTGCCGAAAAGCAGGAATTAAATATGCTGTTGGAACTCATACCCTCAGAAAAACTTTTGGGTACTGGCTTTATTTGCAGTTTAAAGACGTTGCGATGCTTCAAAAAATATTTAACCACAGCTCCCCGTCTACAACACTTATATATATAGGTATATCTCAGGATAACATAGATGCTGTTTACAATAACTTTGAGATATAACCGAAATTGACATACAAGTTATTTAAAATAGAAACAGAAAGGATTTATAATGAAATATTTATTACGAAACAAAAAGGTAGAAGCCTCTGGCTCAAAAAAGCAATTGATAGAATACGTTAAAGAAAAATACAAAGACGAGTTCTGGGTAAAGGAAAATGCAAAAAAGTTTGATACGGATTTTGGAAGCTTTAAGTTTACAATCGAAACCCTCGGGCTTGAGTTATCTGATAAAATGACAAATTCCGAGTATAACAAAACCCACAGGAGATAATATGCTTATAAAAGGGAAATACACATCTGCTGAAATTTTTGCTTCAACAATAGATGAGGGCACAATAGAGCAGACAAAAGATATTTGTAACCACCCGATTTTCAAAGATTGTCAGGTCAGGATTATGCCGGACTGTCATAAAGGAAAAGGCTGTACAATCGGGTTTACCTCACAAATACCACAAGGCGGAGAAATTATCCCGAATATTATAGGTGTTGATCAGTCCTGTGGTATGTGTGTCGTAAAAATAAAAAAAGCCAGAACCCTGAATGATTATGCAAAACTTGATAAAGTAATCCGTCAGAACATCCCGACAGGAATAAGAGGCAGAAAAGAAATAAGTAATATTGTTCCAAATGAATTACAGGAAAAAATAAAAGAAATTTCTATGGACTTTTTAAAAGAAGGCTCTAGGGATGATTTATTAAAGATAGGTTCACTTGGCGGAGGAAACCACTTTATCTCAATTGAAAAGGGTATAACCGGAACTTATTTGATTATCCACAGCGGTTCGAGAAACTTCGGGAATAAGCTTGCAGTTTATTTTCAAACCATAGCGATAGAAAAGAACTGTTACGGGGAAGGTTATTTGAAGCAACTGTCGTTTCTTACCGGTAAAGGTGCGGAAGATTATTTGATGTGTGCAGATGTATGCAGAGATTATGCACACTGGAATCGAAAAGTTATGGCAAAGGAAATTCTTTCCAATATGAACTGGAAGGCTGATGAAACCTTTGAAACCGTTCACAAATATATTGGAGAGAACAAAATAATTAGAAAAGGGGCAATCTCGTCTAAAAAAGATGAAAAAGTTTTAATTCCTCTGAACATGGCAGACGGTTCATTGATTTGTCTTGGAAAAGGAAATGCAAACTGGAATAATTCGGCTCCGCATGGTGCTGGAAGATTGAAAACCCGCACTAAAGCAAAAGAGACTTTTACAATGGCTGATTACAAAGCCCGAATGAAGGGTATATATTCAACCTGCATTTCAACAGGCACACTTGATGAAGCTCCGATGGCATACAAAAATCCTGATGAAATTGTTCTAGCAATATCCCCGACTGCCGAAATTATTGATTATCTCAAACCGCTATATAATTTTAAGGCGGGGTAGTTTCTAAAGAAAATTTCACGGTTTTTCAGTGATTATTTTTAATTGCTTTTCTTGTTTAATTTGAAACAAGATGAATCAGCTTATCACTTTAAAAGAAATACATACAATCTCTATGGGAGGTATAGATGAATAAATTAAAAATAGTCTATGCTCCAATAGAACAACAAGAAAATAATATAGAAGACAAAGGCCTACTTATTCAACTGATGCAACAATTTATAATTATCGGTCTAAGAACTAAAAAGGAAAATACAAAATGACCACCCAACAACAAAAAAATATAAAAAATAAAGTTAGAAATATAATAGTTGCCTATCATAGAGTGAGTTCGGCGGAACAAGCAAATGGTGGACTGAGCCTCAATATGCAAAAAGAAGAAACTGATAAATGGGCTAAGCGTAGAAATTATGAAATAATACATTTTGAAGATGCCGGAAAAACAGGGACTAATATGAAAAGAGCAGGGTTACAATCTATGTTACAATATATAAAAACAAATAAAACCAGGTGCGTTTTAGTATGGAAACTTGACCGACTATCTAGGAATCAGGAAGACTTTTTTGGAAAAATCAAACCTACAATCTTGAAATACGGAAGTACCATCGCAAGTATCACAGAAAACTTTGAGGATATTCGTAAAGTAAAAAAGGTTTTACTTGGTGTATATTTAGGACAAGCTGAAGATGAAGTTGATAATACAAAAGAAAGAACTCAAAGTGTTATGAAAAATAGGTCTGCCAAAGGTTATAAACTAGGAAAAGCTCCTTTAGGTTATAAAAATGAGAGAGATATACATAATCACGGTATAATTGTTCCAGATCCAAGTAAAGCTCATTATATAAAAAGAGCATTTGAATTGTATGCAACAGGCCAATTTTCTTATAAGCGAGTTGGAGAAGAATTGTTCAAACAAGGTTTATCAGATAAACATAATAAACCATACCCACCACGAATGTTTGAAAGAATACTACATAATCCCGTCTATGTTGGAAAAGTTACGTGGGGTAATGAAATTTTTGAGGGTTTACATAAACCATTGGTAACTAAAGAATTATTTCATAGAGTTCAAATGATGTTTAAAGAAACCGGTAAGGCAAAAAGTAATAATGAACAATTTGTATATACAAATTATATTAAATGTAAACAGTGTGGCTATGCTATGATTGCCTATCTTAAACATGGAGCCCATAACAGCGGAAATTATATTTATTACCATTGTTCTAATTATAGCGGAGCACATTCCAAACAAAAAAATATCCGACAAGAATTAATTGATGAAGCAATGCAGGAGATATTAGAAAGTTTTGATATAAGTGATAATGAATTAAAAACAATTAAAAAAGAAATTCTAAGTGCTGTAAAAGAATTACAGTCATATGAATATAAATCCTTACAGGAGCTCACAAAACAATATAATAAAATTACCAATATAATATCAAACAGTATAAAACAAAAAATCAGCGGAGAACTTAACTTAGATGAGACAACATTTAATGAACTGCAGCGTAAATGGTTGGCAGAAAAAGATGAACTGGCCATCAAAATATCAGAATTAAGTTCAAATACAAAAGAAACTTTAACACGTATGAATATACTCGCAGACTTTGCCAACAGAATGCCAGAACTATATCTAAAAGCAAAACCGCAAGAAAAACGGTTAATTGTTGCAACAATAACAGACAGCATTGAATATGATCAAGATAAAATGACTTTATATGTAAAGCTCAAACCAATCTTTGAATATCTCAGACAATTAAAATGTCAAAAAAAACAAAAATTTTTTGCGAATAAAAAAACTTTAGATAGAACCCTGAAAACCCGCTTAAATAATGCAAAAAAAACATATAAAAATTTACCCGAGGGAATTACCCTAATTAAAGAATATAGAACCCTAGAAACACTTACGAATACTAAAAAAGAGCCCCATATTGAGACTCAATTTGACATTACCGGCGGCAACGGGAATTGAACCCGTGTCAACAGAATGAGAATCTGCTATCCTTACCTCTAGACGATGCCGCTTCAGGTCAATAAAATTTCTACTATTATTTTACAACAAAAAAAATTATTGGCACTGTTTATTTATACACAAATCTTCACATAAAATAATCGGTATTTCTTCACCTGCTTTTGCGTGGTATTTAAGTCCCGGGGTAATAAGTCCTGTAATTAAACCTACAGTTGTACCCACCGGTATACCAATTGCATAACCGACTCCGAGTTTTGCAGGGTTTGGAATAAATGCAAAACCGGTACCTGCGCCGGCGCCGACTATACCTAAACCTAACGTATAAGCAAATAGTTTTCCAGCAGTATGCCAGGGACCTTCTTTTAAAGATGAATCTTTTGTTAAGGGTTTTGCAGACATTTGTATTGCTGTGCCGTCAGGAAGTATTAGGTATTCAAAATTAAGATACACACGTGCATTTTTGTTTGGAATTCTTTGTTTTTCTATTCTTATTACAGTTCCAACAACTTTTGAACACGCCGGAATTAACAACGTTCCCTCCTGTGTATAAATAGCACCTGGAACGGAAAAATTTACTCTTTCGCCGGCTTTTGCACACTCCGACCAAAATTTACAATCAAATGCAACTTTAAAAACATTACCTTTACAGATTATGTTACGCAAATTCGTTATGGTAACAACATTACTCAATGCCCCTTTTTCACAAAACATGTGTTCACGTGCAATAACCTGCTCGGCAGATTCTTGTGAATATGCAGCAACTCCAACAAACATAATTAACAATAATAACAGTAGTCTTTTCATAACAAATAAATAATTATATATTTTTTCAAAAAATAACAGTTCCGCTTGGGTTAAATAAACCGGCTGTAATTTTACAAGCCATTCAGGCAATTCTCAAAAAATATTTCTCAAAATAACATTATTTAAAAAGGAGGAACTATGAGCGAACCATCATCAAAACAACCGTATCTTGACAATACATCCGTAAACTTTTTAGAAAGTCTTGATAAAAACAGCAAACCGCTTTATGAAGTTGACCCAGAAGATGCAAGGAAATTTTTAACTTTTATTCAGGAAAAAGGGTACAAAGATATTGATGCACAGATTGAAGATATAACAATATCTGATGAAACCGCGGGCGAAGTGAGTGTAAGATTAATCCGTCCCAAAGATTATTCAGGAGAAGAAGATCTTCCGCTGATAATTTACTGTCACGGCGGAGGCTGGGTTATGGGATGTGCAGATGACTTTGATATGACAATTAAAACCATTTCAAACCACACACATTCAGCTCTTGCATTCGTAAATTACTCAAGAGCTCCCGAATTTCAATATCCGACTGCACTTAACCAAATTTATGCCGTACTTGAACACTTCAGCCAAAACGGCGGAGATTACAAGATTAATCCTAACCGCATTGCGATTATGGGCGACAGTGCAGGCGGGAATATGGCCGCTGCAACTGCTATAAGGACAAAGTTAGAAAACGGACCGCAATTAGTGTTTCAGGTTTTAGTTTATCCCGTAACAGATGCAGAGATGAAAACAGATTCATACAAAGAATTCAAAGACGGCCCGTGGCTCAGCAAAAAAGCAATGGAATATTTCTGGAATTGCTACTTACCTGACAAAGATAAACGAAGCGGGATTTATATTTCGCCGTTAAACGCCGAAATTGAATATTTGAAAGGGGTTGCACCTGCACTTGTTTTAACGGCGGAAAATGATGTTTTGCGTGATGAAGGTGAAGCTTATGCAAGAAAGCTTATTGAAGCAGGGGTAGACACAGGATGTGTCAGAATAAACAACACATTCCACGACTTTCTGCTTCTTAACGGCTTAAGAGAAAGCAGAGGCGTTAAATCTGCCTATAAACTTATTTGTAAAACTCTGAAACATGCACTGCACAATTAAGGGGTGACTTTCACCTCTTAATTTTTTACGGCAATTTTTAAACATCCGTCAGCTTTTGCATCAAAAAATTTGTAGGCCTCAATTATATTATCAAGCTTATACCTGTGAGTAATTAAAAAGTCAGTATTTATCTTATCCTCTGATATAAGTTTTACAAGCTCGCCGCATTTTGAAGCATCAACCCCGCCGGTTTTAAAAATCAAATTTTTCCCGTACATTTCAGGCAGCGGGAGAATTTGATTTTCCTCATACATTGCAACAACAGCAACAATCGCATTAGACCGTGCAATTTTGTAAGCAAGCTCAAACGTATTTTTTCCGCCTGCTGCTTCAATTACAGAATCTGCTCCGCGCCCCTGAGTTAATTCTTTCAGAATTTTACAGGCATCTTCTTTTGCAGGGTTAATAAAATAATCGGCAAGTTCTTCCCGTTTTGTAATTTCAAGTCTTGAGTCATTAATATCTATCGCAACAACTTTTGAGGCTCCCTGAAGTTTTGCGCTGAGCATAGAACAAAGTCCCACGGGCCCTGCACCGATTACGGCTATTGTGTCGCCTTCTTTAATTTCACAAAGTTCTGCACCCCACCATCCGCTTGATAAAATATCTCCGACAAACAAGGCATTTTCAAAACTGACATTATCGGGAAGTTTTGTAAGTCCCGTATCAGCATAAGGCACTCTGACATATTCGGCATGACATCCGTCAATTCGGCATCCGAGTTCCCATCCGCCTTTTTCGCAGTTATTTACAAACCCCCTTTTACAAAACCAGCATTCTCCGCAAAAAGTTTCACAATTCGCACTCACTCTGTCGCCGGGTTTTAAATTTTTTACGGCAGAACCGACACTTACTATAGTTCCGACAAACTCATGCCCTAGAACAACATCTTTATTCGCCCTTGGAACAAAACCCCTTAAAATATGCAAATCACTTGTACAAATTGAGGAAATCTCAACTTTTACAACAGCATCGTTTTCTGATTGAATTGCAGGCATAGGTCTTTCAACCAGTTCAATTTTACCTGTATCTTTGTAAACAAGTGCTCTCATACATAAATAATAGCATAAAAAGCCCCTTTTTAAAAGGAGCTTTTTTATTAGTCTTTACCATCATTTAAGGTAATCATATTTATAATAAGACCTAAGAATGAAAGCACCACAGACCCCAAAAACGCTGCTAAAAATCCGTCTACATAAAATCCCGGCGCAACATAACCCGCAAGCATAAATAAAAGTGCATTTACAACAAGACCGAATAAACCTAAAGTTAAAATATTAATCGGCAGCGTTATAAACACGATTAAAGGTCTTATAAATATGTTAATAAGAGCCATGATTACTGTCACAAGCATTGCACTTTGAAAATTTTCAACAAAAATTCCCGGCACAAGCCATGCAACAAAAAGAATTGCAAGGGTGAAGAATATCCATCTTATAAGTAATACCATAACACTTTTTTCCTTTCTCATATACAAGTTTAAAAGTTTACAATAAATTTTTCATTGTCTTAAAGCATAATAATAAACTTGCTAATCCTAACCGTTAAGTGTATAATTATCAGGTCAATTAAACAAAAGAAAGGGACTTTATATGAAAGAAAATATCTTAATTGCTCTTGCAATCGTTATTATTGCTTCAATGTGGATACAATTTACAACTCAAAATGCAAATGACAGATACAAAGTTATCACAGGCAGCAATATGATGACTATATTACTCGACAAAAAAACAGGTGTTACATGGAGAAACTGCATTTGTGATACAAAATCAAACATCCCCGGCTGCTGGGAAAGAATGTATACATTGAATGTTGAGGACTACAGCAAACCGCAGGGCGAAGTTGTTATTACAAAAAAATTGAGAAAAGATCTCGAAAAACAGGCAAAACAAGCTCCTGTACCTGCAGCTCAAACTCAGGCTCCGGCACAGGAACAAAAATAACAGATAAAAAATTCCCTCTCCGAAACAGAGAGGGAATTTTTTTATCTTACAAATTATTTTTTATCCAACACTTTAATCAAATGCCATCCGAACTGTGAATAAATTGGCTTTGTAACCTCGCCTACAGGAGTTGAAAACGCTGCTCTTTCAAATTCAGGAACCATCTGTCCTCTCCCGAAATACCCCAAGTCCCCGCCGTTCTGACCGGAAGGACAAATTGAATACATCCTTGCATAGTATTCAAAATCCCCGCCTTCATCAATCGCTTTTTTAATCTGCTGTGCCTCTACAGCCGTTTTTACAAGAATATGTTCCGCATGAACAGTTTCATATTCTTCAGCATACACAACCCCGCTCAACAGCATAATAAATACAAATAATTTACATAAGTTTTTTATCATAAACACCATCCTATATAATTTTAAACAAAATTTCCATTACCCGAATGTCTTAACTCTGTTGCGTCCTTCCTCTTTTGCCATATAAAGCGCTTTATCCGCATTTTCAAACATTTCAGAGATATCATTTACATCTTTACTGGAAGAAATTCCGGCACTTATTGTCACATTTAATTCTGTCCCCTTGAATTTAAATCTGGTGCTTTCAACAGCTTTTCTTAATCTTTCAACAGGAATTGATGCTGTATCAAAAGGGGTTTCGGTAAGCAAGATAACAAATTCTTCCCCGCCGTAACGAAAAACCATATCTGTCTGACGGAAATTGTCAACCATAATCCAGCTCAATTCTCTCAAAACATAATCACCGCATAAATGTCCGTAAGTGTCATTAATTTGTTTGAAAAAATCAATATCAATCACCGCAAGCGATAAATCGGAATTATAACGTTTTGCCCTCGCAAATTCCCGTTTAAAAGTAGTTTCAAAATATCTGCGATTATAAAGATTTGTCAAAGCATCCGTTATAGAAAGCTGCTTTGTCTGAGTGTACATAAAATTAATCTTTCTGATAACTTCAAATTTGTTATCGTCAGGAATATCAAAACTCTCTATAATACTTTGAATATTATGCTGAATTTCATCTAAAACATCTGAAGGTAAATCAAAATTTATATCTGTCATATCACTATTTTCCATAACCATTTTTATCATAGCAGAAATATTGCTGACAATCCATTTTTTTGCTAAATTTAATATTAATTATGAAACCTTCAGTTGATGAAATGCTTCAAAAATATTCAAAAGACAAAACCCATGCAAATGAGGTAAAACGTCTTGCCCTAATTATTTTTGACGAAGCATCCAGAGAAATTTACGAAATGCAGGAGCTTGAAAAAGAATATCTTGAAGCTGCCGCCCTATTACATGATATAGGCTACTTTATAGAAGCAAAAAGCCATAACAAACATTCTATGCAAATGATTATAAAAGAAGGGCTGTACGGTTTCGACGATAGAGAAACAAAAATTATAGGCTGTATCGCTAGATATCACAGAGGCGGTCTGCCGGATAAAGAGTCACACGAAATCTACGGTTCACTTGAAAAGAAAGACAGAAAAACCGTAAAGCGTCTCGGCGGAATTTTAAAGCTTGCAGACGGGCTGTGTAAAGATGATAAAAAACATTTCAAAAATATAACAATCAATTACGATAAAAAAAATAGTATTGCAGAATTTATTTTGCTTCCCGATGACATTAACAATAAACCGGATATAAAAACCGCAATAAGAAAACGTGATTTATTTGAAATAGGTTTTAAATGCCAGAGTGTTTTATTATTCAGTGAATAACATATTGTAAATTTTTTGTTACAAACCTCATAAAATTGTAACATTTCTTCATGAAAAATACTTTATATATATGTAAGGGAAAAATATGAAAGGATTACGGCAATCTGAAAATCATATTTAGACAGTCGTAAGCAATGGTAAAAAAATGTCATTCGATGTAAATGTTTTGAGCACAAAACCGGTTATCAAAGCAGCAGCATCCATGCAAAATGACGGCGGCGGCGGCAACCTCGGTTATATGGCTCAAGGCGGCAGGGAAGAAAAAAAAGAAAAGAAATATTTAGAGGAAAGTATTTTCACATCTAAACCGGAAGTTGATACTTTTGGATTTGAAAAAGAACCGGAAATGCCCGAAGAAAAATTCTCGTTTGCAAAATTTGTCGCAGAAATTATTATCAATTTGAAAAAATTTTTCAAACTTTAACATTTTAAACAAAGCAGTAAGCTTGTTTCACAAATTTTAAATCTGTGGTATTATTGAATATAAGATGATTAAAGTGAGTGTAATAGTGCCGGTTTATAATACAAGCAGATATCTTGAAAGATGCTTGAAAACTTTGCTTAATCAAACTTTGAGCGATATTGAAATAATCTGTGTTAATGACGGCTCTACCGACAATTCTTTAGAAATTCTTGAAAAAATCTCAGAAATCGCCCCCCCCCCGAAACTTCGTATTATTACGAATAAAAATCAGGGGATATCCTGCGCCCGCAACACAGGTATGAGTGTTGCACAGGGAGAATATATCGGATTTGTTGATTCTGACGACTGGGTGGATTTAGATTTTTTTGAAAAACTTTATAATTCGGCAAAAAAATATGACTGCGATATAGCAGCAGCGGATTTTATAAGACAGCATCCGAAAAAACAAAAAATCAGGCTTAATATTACGGAAGAAAAAGTTTATACAAAGCCCGAGGATAAATATTTAGCCTGCAAAACCTATAGAGAAGGCTGCGTTTGGAATAAAATTTATAAAACCACATTGTTAAAAGGAATAAATCTTGAGTTTATTCCTGGAATGTATTATGAAGACAGGGATTTCACGGCACGCGCACTTTATTATTCTAATAAGCTTGTGACTGTTCCAAAAACTTATTACTATTATTTTGTCAATGAAAAATCCATTGTAAAAAAAGGCGGAAACAAACTTCAGGACGAACATTATATTCTTGCCCGCCGTCAGGTCTTAGATTTTATCAAAGAAAAAAATATAAATGTGCCCGATGGATTATACAGAGCCGAAAAATCAAGATTTAAAATATTCGGCAAAACCCTGTTTGCAATACGAGAGAGCATAAATACCGAATATGTTCTTCTTTTCGGGAAAATCAATATTTTTACATACAAAAAGAGGATAAAATGACAGAGATAAATGTATGTATTTCATGTGATGATAATTATTCAAAGTATGCATCTGTTGTAATAGCATCTATACTATATAACACGGGAAATGATGACTATTTGCATTTTTATATTCTGGATGGAAAAATCTCATCTGAAAACAAAACAAAAATTTTAAGCCTTGAAGAAATTAAACCATGTAGAATAGAATTTGTTGAAGTTGATGAAAGTAAATTTGAAATATATAAACAAATAAATACGCATGAATACATTACCCTGCCGGCCTATTACAGATTAATGCTGCAAAAACTTTTGCCTAATGTAAAAAAAATTATTTATCTTGATTGCGATATTGTCGTTAATACAAGCTTAAAAAATTTATTTGAAACTGACCTTGAAGATAATATAATAGCCGGAGTATTAGATGCAAGAGTAAAACACAAAAAGAAGTGGAAAAATACCAAATATATTAATTCCGGCATGGTCGTTTTTGACCTTGAAAAAATCCGTAAAGAAAATATTGAGCAACAATTTATTGAATATACAAAAAATAACACCAACAAAATTCAAACGGGTGATCAAGAGATAATAAACTGTACACTTGAAGGCAGAATAAAAATACTGCCTGATGAATGGAATGTTCAGGTAAGCGGTTTTGCAAGCAGAACATCGTTCACAAGACATCCGAAAATTATACATTATATCGGATATTATAAGCCATGGGTATTCGGGTCATGTACATTTTTCAAAGATTTGTATTTTAAATATCTGCAAATAACCCCGTGGGCTTTAACCAAAGAAGAACAAAAATACTGGTATGATGAAAATAAAAAAGCAAGCCGCATTAATTTTTGGAAAAAACGCCCGCTTTGTTTCCTTAACCCGAAATACTGGTATGCGTTTTATTGTTCATATATTAAACAATAATGGTCATATATCGCAGTTTACACAAAACAATATCTAAATTGTCACCCCTGAAATGAATTCAGGGCAGGCTCTGAACTCGTTTCAGGGTCTAACTTTATGAGATGCTGAAACTAGTTCAGCATGACGTTTTCACACATAATTGGTGTAAACTGCGATATATATACCCAATAAATTGGATTTTATGTTATTATTTTTATATGGATAAAAAAATTAAAATTGGATTAATAGGACTGGGAACAGTCGGCTCGGGAGTTTTTAAAACTCTGAAAAACTTTGATAACGTAGAAGTTACAAAAATTGCAGTTAAAAATATTAATAAAAAACGCGATATTGAAGGATTAGATAATTCAATCATTACGGATAACGCTTATACAATAGTTAATGATTCCGAAATTGATATCGTAGCTGAATTGGTCGGCGGAATTGAACCCGCATTTGACCTGATTTCTACGGCTATAAAAAACGGTAAACATATAGTTACCGCAAATAAAGAACTTCTCGCAAAACGCGGAGAAGAAATATTTAAACTTGCGGAAAAATACAACAGAGTAATTCTTTATGAAGCAGCAATTGCAGGCGGCATACCTATTATCATGCCTGTAAAAACAATACTTGCCGGCAACAAAATTACCCACATTGAAGCTATCTTAAACGGAACAACAAATTACATTCTGACTAAAATGGATGTACAAAAAGCTTCATATTCGGATGTGTTAAAAGAAGCACAGGAACTCGGTTATGCAGAAGCCGACCCAACAGGTGATGTGGAAGGTTTTGATGCGGCATATAAAATTGCAACCCTTGCCTCAATAACTTTTAACAAAAGAATAGATATTCAAAAAGTTTACAGAGAAGGAATTACCAAAATACGCGCAAAAGATATGGAAGCCGCAAATGATTTGGGATACAAAATCAAACTCATAGCTTCTGCTAATATTGATGACAACGGCAACGCAGATGTAAGAGTTCATCCTATGCTTGTTTCAAAAAAATCAACTCTTGCACATATTGATTATGTCACAAACGCAGTAATGCTCAACGGCCACCCGATAGGGAGCGTAACGCTTTCAGGCCCCGGGGCGGGAGAATTCCCGACAGCAAGTTCTGTTGTCGGTGATATTCTGGCAATCGCGGCAGAAATCGGAAAAACTGATTATATTCTGCCGATGATGAGATGTAAACACAATTCGGACGCCCGCATGCTTGACATTTCAGAAACAATTAACAAATATTATATTTCTATCAAAGCAAAAAATAACAAAGGTGTTATAGGCAAAATCGGAACTATTTGTGCAGATAATGATATAAGCCTTGCAAGTATAGTGCAAAAATGTGTTTCTGAGGATAATACTGCCGATATTACCGTCATAACCGAACTTGTCAAAGAACAAAATATGCAAAATGCAATAAAACAGATTGAGAAGGACGGAAATATAGTAGAAAATCTTATAAGAGTTCAGGTATAAAATTTAAGAGGAAAGTCATGTACTATCAGGGATTAATAAACAAATTCAGAGAATATTTACCGGTTTCTGATAAAACTCCGGTTATAACTTTAAACGAGGGAAACACACCTTTAATCAAAGCTGAAAATCTTGCAAAAAAAATCGGGCTTGAAGCTGAAATTTATTTAAAATTTGAAGGCTGCAACCCGACCGGAAGTTTTAAAGACCGCGGGATGACAATGGCAGTTTCAAAAGCTAAAGAAGCAGGCTCCGGAGCAATCATCTGCGCATCTACCGGAAATACTTCGGCATCTGCCGCCGCATACGGTGCTAAAGCGGGAATGAGAACTTTTGTATTAATTCCCGATGGCTATATCGCACTCGGGAAACTCTCTCAGGCCATGATGTACGGTGCTGAAATTATTGCAATTCAGGGGAATTTTGATGAAGCTCTTGAAATGGTTAGAAAAATTTCTGATAATTACCCGATTACTCTTGTAAATTCAGTAAATCCATACAGAATTGAAGGCCAGAAAACAGGTGCATTTGAAATATGCAACGCTCTCGGCCAGGCGCCTGACTATCATTTTATACCTGTCGGCAATGCTGGAAATATCACGGCATACTGGAAAGGTTACAAACAGTGGCATGAACTCGGCAAAATTTCTGCTCTGCCCAAAATGATGGGATTTGAAGCCGAGGGAGCCGCAGCAATCGTTAAAGGCGAAAGAATTTTCAAACCGGAAACACTTGCAACTGCAATCAGGATAGGAAATCCGGCAAGCTGGAAGCAGGCAGAAGCTGCACGTGATGAAAGCAACGGTATGATTAACTTTGTTACAGACGAAGAAATTGTAAAAGCTTATAAAATGATTGCTTCTACAGAAGGAATACTTGCAGAACCTGCAAGTGCAGCATCAGTTGCGGGATTAATAAAAGTAAAAGATAAAGTAAAAGAAGGCTCAAAAATCGTATGCATTTTAACCGGTAACGGTTTAAAAGATCCTGATAATGCCATAAAATATTCAAATTCCGATGTTAAAAAGACATCAGCCGATATGACAGAAATTTTAAAAGCAATGAAAATATAAGACTGTTATTCCCCGCGCAAATCCTCTGTAATTATACCGCCTGAACCGCGGTCTATTTCGCGTTTTACGGGTTTGCCGTTTTCGTCAAACCAGGTTTTTACTGTACCGCGCTGCTCATACGAAGCAGTTAACTTACCCTGTTCATCAAACATGGAAACGTTTGTAACGTCTTCAGGAAACTTTGTTACGCTTTCTGTTTTTTTCTGTCCGTTATCATAATAAGTATATGAATATTCTTTTTTCATAGCCTGTACATTATGTTCATCGTACACAATATCTATCTGAAAAGCTATTCGGTCAAATTCATCATACTGACGTCCGATTTCTAAATTTTTATTACGAGCGTATTCAGAAATCAGCTGGCCTGCATGATTATAAGTCCTTGAAATATACACCTTATCGGGGCTGATTTCGTAAACTACACGTCCAACAGGATCATCCTTTTCATACACCTTTGTTCCGTCCTCTTTCACATAAGACGGAACCAAGTTATTCTGGTTATTTTTCTGCTCTATAGGATTAACAAAAAAATTTTTGAACATGGTTATTTTATCGGATAAAATGTATAAAACTTTAAAAATTTCATACATACGAATGAAATTATGATATAATTCTAAGTATGAAGAAACTGGTTATTTTATGTTTATTATTTCCCTGTATTTCGGTATATTCAAATGAAGTTACGGAAGATTATTTTGATATTTCCTCTAACTATGCTACATACGGAGAATATAAAGAAGCAGGCGAATATCTAAATAAAATATTATCTGTTGAACCTTCAAATTATGACGCAATTGAGTTAAAAAATGTAATATTAAGGGTGACAAATCCGCAGACCAAATCATATCTCTCCGTAAATAACAAAAATGTCGGAAATGCTTTTTCTTTAAAAAAACAAGGAAATAAAAATAAGATGATTTCTACACTATCCGCGACCACGAATGATTTCTGGTCTTGCTATCTGCTTGCGGATTTCTATATGGAAAACGATGACTTTACAAATGCAATAGAATATTATAAAAAAGCAATTAATCTTAAACCAAACTACGCACAAAGCTATCTCGGACTTGCTCAAAGTTATACAGGAATAAAAGATTATAAAAATGCACTCGACAATATTAATAAATATCTGACTTATGATAAAAATGCCGACATCGCTTATGCAATACGTGCAGAACTTAATTTGCAGCTCGGAAATATCACACAGGCTGAAAATGATATAAATAAAGCTCTTGCTATAGAAGAAAATATATCATATTTACTAATCGAAGCAAAAATTCTTTATTCCAAAGGTGATTATGAAACCGCACGTGAAAAATTGAATATTTTATCAAAAAATGTACAGACATCAGAAGTTTACAAATACTTAGGTTTGTGCGATTATGCACTAAGCGATTATACAAATGCGTTGCTTAATCTTGACAAAGCAATCATACTCTCTGATGAAGACAATAATTTGAATACAACGTATAATGAGATAAAATCAAAACTGGAAAATAAATGACAAAAAAACATACAAAACATGTAATAAAAAGAGAATCGACAATGACAAGAATTAAGAACTGGACAATTTCTATTCTGCTTGCCGCTTTAATGCTTCTCGGGCTTCAATGCTACAGCACAAGCACATCATCTTTAAAATTTGCTCAGGTCAGTGATGTCCATTATTACACAGGTTCTAATAACACTACATATAAAATGATTGCCGAATCGCCAAAACTGCTTGATGATGCAATCGAACAGATTAATACAACCCCGAATGTATCTTTTGTAATGTTCACGGGAGATTTAATAGATAAAGCTTTTGAAAAAGAATTGAGTTCATTTTTACCGCATACAGAAAAGCTGAATGTACCATGGTATTTTGCTTTCGGCAACCATGACACAATGCAGGGCGGATATTTGACACCTTCTGTCTTTATGCAAATGGTAAACAAATATAACAAAAATTATAAATTTGAAAAAAGTTATTATTCATTTACCCCGCAGGAAGGCTTTAAAGTAATCGTTCTGGATACAATAATCCGTGACAGACTTACATCTAACGGCAGAATAGGAGATGAACAGCTAAAATGGCTCGATAATGAGTTAAAAAATTCTCAAAAAGATACTGTATTGATATTTATGCACATACCCGTTATAGAACCTTATGTAGCCCCAAATCACAGGCTGCTTGATGCATATAAGATGGAAGATATTCTCGCAAAATATAAAAATCCCATAGGAGTTTTCCAAGGGCATTACCATGGTGCCAAAATTACTCAAAAGGGAAACATTCTCTACGTAAGCTGTCCGTCTATGGTAACTTATCCTAATGCTTTCAGAATGGTTACTGTAACAAACTACAGAAATAAAGTGGTATTTAATATCGAAAATAAAGAAACAGGATTGAAAAATATTCAAAAACTCGCTAAACTGCTTGTATTCGGTACAAGTGTTTACACAGGATCAGAAAATGATCAAAATGCAACAATTACAATAAAAAAATAGGAGCGTGCCGCTCAACCCAGGACTCAGGGTTTGCATAAAATCCGAGAAGTCTAAACTAAAGAAAAGCGTACCGCTTCATACAAAACTCAACCGGTATAAATTAAATTAAAGAAGGATAAAAATATGAGTGAATTTAACGTAAAATTTAGAGGAGTAAGAGGAAGTTATCCGATAGCAAACAAAGATTTTTTGCAGTACGGGGGTAACACTTCCTGCGTTGAGGTTAACGTCAACGGACATCTTATTATTCTGGATGCCGGAACAGGTTTGATTGAAGTCGGCAACAGACTTATGAAAGATTACATTTCATCAGGTCTTAATACTTCGGAAAGAACTCCGATTCGTGCAACAGTGCTTATATCACATATACATCAGGATCACCTTCAAGGGTTTACGTTTTTTAGACCTCTGCATATCCCGTCTTCACATATAAATGTATTCGGAAATGTAAATTACAACGAAAGTCTGTCTGATGAACTCGCGGAACTTTTGTTCGGGAAGTCATTCCCGCTGGACTTAGGCGATATTGCAGGGAATTTAAATATCAGAGATATATCCGAAACCGAAGGAATTATTTTACGCCACGGAGAAGATCCGATAATTAAAAGAATAGAAAACGAAAATGATGCAAAAGTCGAAAATGAAGATGTACTAATAACCTGCTACCGCTCTTATGCTCACCCGCAGGAAGGCGTTCTGGTATACAAAATTTCTTACAAGGATAAATCTCTTGTTTACGCAACAGATAAAGAAAGCTACGCAGGCGGCGATAAAAAACTCATTAATTTTGCCCGCGGATGCAATCTGTTAATCCATGATGCGCAGTATACAACGGAAGACTATATGGATTCGTTCTCCCCTAAACAGGGATACGGACATTCAACTTTTGATATGGCAGTTGAAGCTAAAAATCAATCAGGTGCTGAAAGACTGGTATTTTTCCACTATGATCCCGGTTATGATGATACGAAACTAAATTCAATAAAAGAAAATTACAAGCAGGATGAAAATATCATACTTGCCTTTGAAGGTCTTAAAATTGACCTGATGTAATTTTCAATTAAATTAATAAGTATGAAAAAAGAATTATTATTGCTTCTATTATTACTGAGTTTTGTTACATCCGGCTACAGAAAACCTGATGTATATGTAATTGATGCGACAAAAAACGCTTATCTGCACAATAACATGGGGCTTCGTTATATGGATGAACATTGTTATTATGCTGCGATTCAGGAGTTTAAAATTGCTATCAGCTTAAGTCCTTCTGCACAGGCAACAGCAGTTTACTACAAAAACCTAGGGGATGCTTATATGACAATCGGCTACCCTGATATGGCGCGCCAGCCATACGAGGATGCTGTAAAACAGTTCAGCCTGAATTTTCAGTATTACAAAGATCTGGCAAAATGTTATAAGGCACTGGGGCTGATTCCTTCAAAAATCACAGAATACAGGAATGAAGATAATCCGTTAAATAAAGTAATGCTGGGGCTTTTATATGTTGAAAGCGGGAATCCGAAACGCGGAATAACTGTTCTGGATGAGTTTGCCATGTCAGAGCCCGACCTTTTGATTACACCGGCTGTTAAACAGTATATAAAAGAAACCGTTAAGAACATAGACAACTTATAAGCTGCTTTCAAACCTATCGAGTTCATTATACACACGTTTGTTTTCAGAACAAATAAGATTTAGAAGCGGTAAAATAAGCCCTATTTGTTTGCAGTCATCATTCAATTCGCAGCAATCCCTCAAAACCTCTGTATAGCAATGTATAAATCCCAATTCCATCATAATTTGCTGTAATCTTTCTTTTTCTTCCATAATATCTCCTTTGGCAATTTTTATCATTTATAGATGATAATATATTTGTTATAACACATAAAAAATTATTTGCAAATGATATATAATTTTTTTAATGGAAAGAGATATTTTAATAAAGAATATAAGTGATAATATTCGAGTACAACGGACAAAACTTAGAATATCGCAAGACAAATTATCTGAATTAACTGGCATTAACCAGCAGCAAATCAGCTATATTGAGAACAGAAAAGTCTGTCCAAAATTAGAAACTGTTATAAAAATTGCAGAAGCATTAAAGGTAACTGTTAATGATTTAATTTATTGATAATCTGCACTTAATGAAGCAGCGGCAGAGCGGATGCTGTTTGAGCGGTAAAAAGATTCCGAAATAAATTCGGAATGACGAATGGATAGCGAGTTCATCCGCTCAGGTTGAATTTAGTGCAGATTAAGCAGTCAGCGTGTTTTTCTTTCTTTGGTTCCGTTTCTTTCTTTTTGCATCGCAACAAAAAGAAAGAAACGAACAAATATATTAATTATGTACATAATGAGAAATGGCACTTACATAAAAGGATAAGCGCCACTTCGATTTCTTAAACAGGTTACGGTAGTTAGCGCTACCACCCCGATATTTTTATTAAAACTTATATTTCAATATTTTTCAAGTATTCAATTTCGTCTTGTTTTGTCATATTTGGATTTTTAAGTTTTTGTTTCAGTATTTCATCAAAAATCTGCTGATATTTCGGCGACGGCTTTATGCCGAGTTTTTGCAAATCATCACCGTTTACCGCGACTTTTATTTTTCTCAAATCATCAAGGTAATGCCTTGCACCCGCTTCATCTTTTAAAATTCCGTAAAGTAAAACCGATTCAAGACGTGCATTTTCAAAAGCTTTGTATAATTCAAAATCACCGTTTAATTTTTCTTTCGGCACATCATCAAGAATTTTTTGTTCAATTTTTGTAAGAGGAAGTCTGGATAAATCTTCAAGCACACCGACATAAATTAACCAAACATATACTGCCTTCTCCCCGATGGCGGGAGAAGGTGCCTGAAAGGCGGATGAGGAGTAATAATAATCATTAACAAATTTTTCAATATTAACAGAAGGCATTTCTACTTCATTTGGGCTTACAAGTTTATAAATTTTTTCATTAATAAATTTTTCAAAGGCAAGTTGATACATTCCCTTCCCTCCGATGGCGGGAGAAGATGCCTGAAAAGCAGATGACGCGGAATAACGAGGGTTAAAAGTTTCAATGAGTTCTTTTTTAACCCTTTTGTAACTCATATCATAATTAATATTTTCAAGGTAATCTTCCTGAAGTTTTCTGGTATGTTCATCTAATTCAAAACCGAAACGAACTGAAAATTTCAAACCTCTTATAATTCTTGTCGGATCGTCAATAAAACTTTCGTCATGTAAAACGCGGAGTTTTTTATTTTTCAAATCCTCAAGTCCGCCGGTATAATCAATAATTTCTCCGGTTGTAACGGATTTTGCAAGCGAATTTATTGTAAAATCACGACGCATAACATCTTCCCTTAAAGAACATCCTATTTTATCCACAACAGGCAAATGCCCTTTTCGCGGATAACTTTCCGAGCGGGTCGAAGCAAAATCAACCTCACGTCCGCCAACATTAACCCTTACAGTGCCAAAATCTGGATTTTCCTGAATAACCTCTCCAAACTTGCTACAATATTCAATAGCATTACCGACATACGTTATATCAATATCAAAAGATTTCCTGCCGAGGAGTTCATCACGAACAACACCGCCAATATAAAACAATTTGTTTGAAGTATCCTTTATATTGATGATTTCCATGTAAAGCATTTTAGCGTAAAATGTAAGAATAGTAAATAAGTGAAGTGTGAAGCGTGAAGAGTGAGACACTTCACTGTTCACATTTCACTCTTCACTTAGAGGTTACTATGCTACAGGAAGCTTCACGAGCAATAAATTCAGCATTCAATAACAGTTTTATAAAAAAATTAAGCCAGTATCTGCACGACTGTGTCAGAGAAGAAGTTAAAAGCTCAACTTTCAGAAACCTGAAAGGCGATAAAGATAACAAATGGATTTTCCTTAAAGGAGATGAACAGCTATTCTCAACAGGCGCCGAATATATTTCACTTGACGGAAGCGACCCGAAGCTTACTGAATTAATGATACAGAGTGATTTGGGGCAAAAAGATAAATATCTTATCTACGGCTATCTTTTTTTAGTGGGTAAAAGCTCTAAATCAAAAAAGAAAAATGAATTTTTAACGCCGCTTTTATATATGCCCTGCAAACTTGAAAGAAACGGCGTAAATATAAACTGCTTTCCGCTTGATGAAGTTTTATCTCTGAATACAGGAGCTCTAGCAGCTCTTATGCGAAAAAATGATGATGAAGATGAAGTGGATCTTCTACTTGAAGGTATACTTGATGTCGTACCTGACTTGCCCATAACAAAAGAAAAACTCGATATATTCTTAACAACACTGAAATCACTTGTTCCCGAAATAGAAATTGCTGAAAATCTCGGGGATTATCAGGAAGATGACAACATAACAAAAGCAAAAGATTTTTACAAAGAAAAAATCGACGGCGAAAATTTAGATGAAATCATTGAAGAAGAAACCGAACAGGAAAAACAAAAAGTTAAACTGGAAAAAATTGCAGTAACTTATCAAAGCGCGATAATCTTAACAAAACGCCCCTCTGTAACCGCAGGTGTCCTCCATGAATTAACCCAAATTGCGGAAAAACCTTCAGGAATTTACAGAGAAACAGCTTTAAGCATAATCAATGAAGAATACGCTCAAAGTAAAGAAAAATCCGTACCGCTTAAAGATATGAATAAAATTACGGATTTTTACCCCATAACCCCGCTTTCATTGAGTGACAGCCAGCTTCAGGTTATCAAAAATATTGACAACAGCAAATTTGTTGCAGTTCAGGGGCCTCCGGGAACAGGTAAATCTCAGACAATAGTAAACCTCGTCGCCCACCTTGTTGCTAACGGAAAAACAGTTCTTGTAGCTTCACGTATGGACAAGGCTGTCGATGTTGTCGCAGAACGTTTGAATGAACTGGGTGCATCTCACATGGCGCTGCGCGCGGGGCGTCTGAATTATCAAAGACAGTTAAGCGAAGAATTAAACAACCTTCTTTCCCAAAACAGCGATTTGGATGAAGGTGTTGAAGATATTCTTCTTGTAGACACAAAGGATATGAAAGACCACCTTGACATGCTTAAAAACATGGAAGTTAAGTCAGAAACCATAATTAAACTGGAAAAAGACTGGCACGACAAATTGCTTGAGGTTGAAGAACAGGAAAAAGTTCTCGGGAAAAAAGAATTTATCAAAAAAAGTCTTAAAAGAGGAGAAATTGAAATTGTTTCAGGGATAATAAAAGTTCTTGAACACAATATGGAAAAAGCGGGCTTTATATCTAAAATTGCAAACTTTACAAGCCTCGGTCAGCTCAAAAAAATACTTAACCTCAAAGATTTTGAAGTAAATTACGAAAATCTCGGAAGGTTAAAACAGGAGCTGGATTTTGCCAATATAGAATGGTCTTTGAGAAAAATCGAAGCAGATATTCAAAAAACAGGCAATCTCCACATGCTCTCGGAGCAAATAAGAACAATGAAACGCAAGCAAAAAACTCTTGCGACAAATATTTTGAAAAACAAACGCCGCGAAGCTTTGAAGGGACTTTTACGCGATGAAAATAAACGCAGAAGATTAAAAGTTCATGCAAAATCCCTTGTAACAAACAGAAAACGCCTGCAGACAAATATTCTGGAAGAAGAAGATTTTAAACCATTATTGGAAGCCTTCCCCTGCTGGTGTGTAACAACTTATGCAGTATCTGATTCATTACCGTTAAAACCGGGGATGTTTGATGTTGCAATTATTGACGAAGCTTCACAATGCGACATCGCAAGCTGTTTCCCGATATTATTCAGAGCAAAACGCGCCGTAATCGTAGGAGATGACAAACAGCTTCCTCATTTATCCTTCCTTGAAAAAGCTAAAGAACAGTCTTTCCTGAGCCAGTACGGAATTCCTGACAAATACCAGCTAATCTGGCGTTTCAGAACAAATTCGATGTTTGATTTGGCAGATTATTATTCTATGAATTCCGTTATGCTTGATGAACATTTCAGGAGCCTTCCGCCAATCATCAACTTCTCAAATCACGAATTTTACAATGACAGAATTCGTGTTATGAGAAAAGACAAAACAGATGAAAAAGTTCTTGAACTCGTTGAAGTTCTTGACGGAAAAGTTGACTTTGACGCGACAAGAAATCTTCCTGAAATTGAAGCACTTGTTAAAAGATTACACGAAATAATTATAGAAGACGAAAGACAAAACCCGGATAACCCTGTTTCTGTCGGCATAATATCACCTTTCAGAGCTCAGGTTGAACAGTTGAAAATTTCTGTTTCAAAAGTTCTTTCAGACTATATGATAAAGAAACACCAGATAGAAATCGGTACCGCACACACATTCCAGGGAGATGAACGCGATATCATGATGATTTCATGGGCTATCGCAGATAACAGCTATACACAAAGCCTTATGTTTATGCAAAAACCGAACCTGTTTAACGTAGCAATTACACGCGGAAGAAATAAAGTTATCAACTTCATATCACGCAACCCGCGCGAACTCCCTGAAGGTCATTTCAGAAATTACGTATCATATATGCAGTTATATCAAGACCGCAAACAGGCAATGCTTTCAGGTGAAATAGACGAAAATATCTATAAAAATCCGCTTGAACGTGAAGTTGCAGAACAAATTAGAGAACTCGGGCATAAAGTCATAGCAGGAGCGGAAATTGCTGGCTTGAGTGCAGATTTGCTTGTCGATGACAAGTTTGTAATCGAAATTGACGGGCTTGAAGATAAAATCAAATCTCACATTTCCAATATAAAAAAACAGGCAATAATTGAACGTTCAGGCTTTAAAGTCAAACGTATAACCTTCCGTGAATGGCACTATTCACAGAAAGCATGCCTTGACAGAGTTTTGATTGAAGAATAAATATAAAACAAAAAATACAGCGGGAACAAAAATTGTTAAACCGCTGTATTTTTTCAGATTATATATCTATTATTTTACTTCTTTTACAACAATAGAAGCGTTCTGTCCGCCAAAACCAAATGAATTTGACAATGCAACATGAATATCAGCTTTTCTTGCCTTATGAGGAACATAATCAAGGTTGCCGACTTTTTCATCCTGATTATCAAGGTTAATAGTCGGAGGAACAAGATGTTCATTAATTGCTTTTACGCAGGCAATACACTCTACAGCACCTGTAGCGCCGAGCAAGTGTCCATGCATTGATTTTGTTGAACTTACAAGAAGTTTTTTATTGTCATCTTTGCTTCCGAACAAACCTTCAATAGCTTTAGATTCAGCGACATCGCCAAGTCCCGTACTTGTACCGTGTGCATTAATATAATCAACATCAGAAGGTTTTAAACCTGCATCTTCAAGAGCAAATTTCATAGAATTAGTAGCACCATTACCCTCTGGATCAGGTGCAACAACATCATAAGCATCACCTGTTTGACCATAGCCTACGATTTCAGCATAAATTTTTGCACCACGTTTTTTGGCATGTTCATATTCCTCAAGAATAAGAACGCCAGCACCTTCAGACATTACAAATCCATCTCTGTCAACATCCCATGGACGAGAAGCCTTTGTAGGTTCGTCATTACGTTTTGATAATGTTCTTGCACTTGAAAAAGCTCCGATACCTACATCACAAATTGTAGCCTCACAGCCGCCTGCAACCATAATATCAGCATCACCATATTGAATTGAACGGAAAGCATCGCCAATTGTATGAGTACCTGTTGCGCAAGCTGAAACAACAACTTTATTTATACCTTTAAAACCGTATTTCATAGAAATCCTGCCTGAAGCCATATTTACAATCATCATAGGGATTGTAAACGGAGAACATTTATTAGGTCCTTTTTCAAGAATTCTTACATGGTTATCTTCAAAAGTTCTGAAACCGCCTGCCGCAGAACTTACCATAACACCGATTTTATAAGGATCGACATCTTTGACTTCTTCTAGTTTAGCATCTTTTACAGCTTCATCAGCAGCAATCATGGCAAACTGAATAAATCTATCCATCTTTTTAGCTTCTTTAGGATCCAGATATTCTTCCGGGTTAAAATTTTTCACTTCGCCTGAAATTTTTACAACATGCTTGGAAACATCAATAAGTTCAGACGTACTAATTCCGCTTTTTCCTTCTACAAGACTATTCCAAAATTTATTAACACCGACACCAAAAGGAGTAACGGCACCAAGTCCTGTGATAACTACTCTTCTCTTTGTCATCTCTTTACCTTTTTAAAACTATCTTTTAAATATACGAGGGGAAAATTAGTATAAAATTTTCGCCCCTCGCATAAAATTATTTAGTCAGCGCTTCATTTAACGCCATCAATCTTCTTATTTGCTGTGAGCATCAATGTAGTTAACAGCATCTTGTACTGTTTGAATTTTTTCAGCTTCTACATCAGTGATTTCGCAGCTGAATTCTTCTTCAAAAGCCATAACTAATTCAACTGTATCTAAAGAATCAGCGCCTAAATCAGCTGTAAAGCTAGCTTCCGGAGTAACTAAAGCTTCATCAACGCTTAACTGATCTACTACAACTTTTTTTACTTTTTCAAATGTACTCATTTCTAATTTCCTCATAATTTAAATTGTATACTATACTATTTGTTCTCTAATATTATACTTAGAGCAAGATTTTTTTGCAAGGAATTTACAATCCTAG
>CALUQH010000009.1 GCA_944322885.1 Candidatus Gastranaerophilales bacterium
ATTGAAGGAACCGCCGATTCCGAAGAATCCTGCTGATCTGTTATCGACCATAATCTAACCCTCTATGTGTGTTTATTAAATTCCTGATAAATAATATCAGATTTAATAGTATATTAACTCGTCTGAACGGATTATTTTGCTACAATTTTAATAAAATGTTACATAAATTTAATAAATATTTTATTAACTCCTTTTCTTGTATGAGCTGTTATCCTTGAAAAAAAGCTGTAAATATGTTATTATAATATTATATTTTATAAAATAACAGGGAAGGATATTTATGAGAAGATTTAAAGGCTTTACACTTACGGAATTGATGGTTGCTCTTGCAGTAATCGGTATTATCGTTGCGGTTGTTACACCTGCTATTGTTCGTATGAGACCTAATAAAAATAAAATGATGGTTAAGAAAACATTTTATACTACAGAACAAATTGTGAGTACACTTATAAATGATCAAAGAATGTATCCTGATTACCATCTCGCATGCGATTTGGATGAAGGAGCCGTTGATTATGAATGTGCCTGGGGGTTTGATTATGACGGAGCAGTAAGACATGAGGGCGAAACTTATGTTGGAGATGACAAGTTTGCCGGTTTGTTCAAAAGTATGTTAAATATTAAATCAGGTTCAGCTGATGATGATTATATCGTAACAACAAATGATGGGGTAACCTGGGATTTAACAGATACTATTGGTGCATGGAATCCTGGAGAAAGAGGCGGTGTGGAAGATGCCGGTATCGGTACTATATTAATAGATGTGAACGGGATTGAGGATCAGGGCGGAGACGGCCCTGATTGCGTGCAAACAGACACGGCTAACGGCTGTGATGACGAAAATTTTGACCAGTATAGAATAGAAGTTCTTGCAAACGGAAAAATCCGCATTAATGAAGATGATGAAAAAGCTATAGAATATGCAACTATTAATACTTCTATAAGAGATTAGTTAAAGCAATCGAATAATCGCGCCTGAAACCTTTTCAGGTGAGGAAAGTCCGTGCATTCAAGGACAGACAGCCGGGGAAATCCCGGACGGCGTGAGCCGGTGGATAGGACCACAGAAAATATACTGCTAACGGCTTTTTTAAGTACGAGCGATGGTGCAACGGTGAGTTAAGAGCTTCACCGGCGGTATTGAGAAATACCGGCCAGGCAACCCCCTGTTGAATGCAAGGTTGAGTTGAGGGTTATAAAGGCTGTCCGCCAACCTCAGAAAGAACCGCTAGAGATTGAAAGTAATTTCAATACCAGACAGATGATTATTTAGAAACAGAACACGGCTTATGAGTTGCTTTATAATATAAAAAGTCCCTCCTTTTAAAAGAGGGACTTTTTATATTTAGTATATTTAGTATTTTTATTTTTTTGAGTTAGCTTCAGCTTCCTGTTTAAGTTTTTTTGCTGTTTCGGCACTGTTTTTAATTGATTCCTGAACTTCTTCTTTTACATAAGAAGGATCAAAATCTTTGTTTACGTATTCAATTTTAGCTGTTTTCTTTAATGATTCTGTCAAGTTATCCAGCATTTCAAGCTGTTTTTGGTTTTCAAGATAACTTTTGATATCATTTTTAACTTTTTCGTAAGGTGTCTGCCCTGCCGCAACTCTGTCTGTAACCATTATGATATGATATCCGAATTGAGTTTTTACAGGTTTGTCGGAAACAGTGTTAGGTTTCATTGAAAAAGCGGCTTTCGAGAATTCAGGAACCATTTCTTTTGCTGAGAAGAAGCCTAAATCTCCGCCTTTAACAGCTGATGCGTTATCTTCAGAGTTTTCTTTTGCAAGTTTGGCAAATTGTGTAGGGTCTTTTTTTACTTCTGCGAGAAGTTTGTTAATTTTTTCTTCTCTTACTTTTATTTCTTCGTTAACTTTAGCTTTTATTCCCGCTTCATCGAGGTTTTTATTTTTTGCATCAGATTTTACAATTTCAGTAATTTCCGCAGGGTTAACTGAAATCAAAATATGTGAAGCTCTTACTTTATCAGGGTATTTAAACTTATTGAGATTTTGATCATAGAATTTTTTTGCATCAGCATCTGAAACTGCAGAACTTCCTAATTCTTTGGCAAGTTTTTTCATTTTAACTTCTTCTTTCAAATCATCTCTGAATTGAGAATTTGAAATTCCGTTTTCTTTTAACAATGTATTAAGTTGTTCTTTAGAGCCTACCTTATCAATAATTGTTTTAATAGCTTCATCTACATCCTCATTGGATACTTTAATTCCTCGTTTTTCTATTTCTTCATTTAACAATGTTTTAACGATTAGTTCATTGACTATTCTGTCTTTTAAAAGCAGATAAATAAAACTGTTTTTATCACTCTTTACATCAATACCCATTGCTGCAAACATTCCGCTGCCGGCCTGTTTATCCATCATTTCGTCAAATTGTGCCTGGGTAATAGCTTTGTCGTTGACTTTTATAATGGCTTCATGCGATTTCAGCCCGCATCCTGCAAACATTACTGCTGAAACAGCAAGTACCGCCAATAATTTTTTCCCTCTCATAAATTCTCCTTTTTTTACTATATTGTGTATATTTAGTCTTTTTACTGTTTGTTATATAAATTCATTGCGTGTTTTATTTATATAATAAAACAAATCTGTTAAAATGTTAAATACTTCATTAAAGTTCATATAGGCATTGTTTAAAAGCAGAATAGAATTACCTTCAAGGCAAGACTTTGGAGCAATTATGTATTTTATCCGTTTGAGAATTTCTCCCGGAAGTTTCTGCTGTATAAGCTTCCATTCCGCTTGCAAATATGGTGTGTATATTCTTATGTTATCTTCTGTTTCGCGTATTAAAGATATTTTGGCCTCGGTTGCCGCAAGTCTTAATCTTATTAATTTTATAAGGTTTTCAACGCTTTCCGGCGGTTTTGCGAAACGATCCTTCCATTCTTCCGTAATATAATCGAGTTCAACCTCGGATTTTACATCTGCCAGACGTTTGTATTCAATCATTTTCTGTTCGGCAGAACCGACCCATTCATCCGGAATAAATGCCGTTACATTGATATCAACAATAGTCGGCTGAGTTTTATCAACTATTTCGCCCTGAAGTTCGTGTACTGTTTCTTCCAGAAGCTGGCAATATGTGTCAAAACCGACATTAACCATGTGTCCGTGCTGTTTCGTCCCCAGAATATTTCCGACTCCGCGGATTTCTACATCACGCATTGCAATCTGGTAGCCGCTTCCGAGTGTTGTAAATTCCTTAATCGCTTTAAGACGCTGAACTGCGTCGCGTGTAATCTCTTTTGACTTTGTATAAAGACAATAGCAGTATGCCTGTCTTTGTGAACGTCCGACACGCCCTCTTAACTGGTAAAGCTGCGCAAGTCCGAATTTATCGGCATTATGTATAATCATTGTGTTTGCATTCGGGATATCAATGCCGTTTTCAATAATGGTTGTAGCCAGAAGAACGTCATACTCGTGGTTTGCAAAATCAATAATAACTTTTTCAAGTGTTTTTTCATCCATTTGACCATGACCTATTGCAATTCTGGCATTCGGAACGAGTTTTTGAAGTTGCATTCTGAATTCGTCAATAGTTTCAACACGATTGTAAAGGTAGAACACCTGTCCTTCTCTATCAAGCTCGTGAATAATGGCATTTTTTACAATGTTTTCATTCCACTCGCCGACATAGGTTTTGATAGGAAGTCTGTTTTTAGGCGGGGTATTGATAATTGACATATCTTTAATCCCTGATAACGACATATAAAGGGTTCTCGGAATCGGTGTTGCTGACATTGTTATAATATCAATATTTTCCCTCAATTGTTTTAATTTTTCTTTATGTCTTACGCCAAATCTGTGTTCTTCATCTATTACGAGCAAGCCAAGGTCTTTAAAAATTATACCGTCCTGTAAAAGTCTGTGAGTTCCTATTACAACGTCACATTCACCGGTTGCAAGATGCTTAACCGTTTCTTTTTGTTCCTTCTGGCTTCTGAAGCGGGATAAAAGTTCTACATTAACCCCGAACGGCTTAAATCTCTCAGAGATTGTCTGGAAGTGCTGAAACGCCAGAATAGTTGTCGGAACAACTACGGCAACTTGTTTGCCAGATGTTACGGCTTTAAATATTCCGCGCATTGCAACTTCTGTTTTGCCAAAGCCGACGTCCCCGCAAATAAGTCTGTCCATCGGCTGTTCGCTTTCCATATCAGCTTTGACATCACTTATTGCCTTCATCTGGTCAGGAGTTTCAGTATATTCAAATGCTTCTTCCATTTCCACCTGCCATGTTGTGTCAGGCAGGAATTGAATGCCTTTTTGCATTTTTCGTTTCGCGTAAAGCCTCAAAAGGTCGTAAGCAACCTGTTCCACTTCTTTTTTTACACGGGTTTTAGTATTTTCCCAGTCTTTACCGCCCATTCTGGAAAGTTTAGGCTTTATAGCTCCCGAACCGCGGTAACGGACAAGAAGGTTAATCTGTTCTGCGGGAATATGAAGTCTGTCTTTATTTGCGTATTCAATTGTAAGATAGTCTTTCAGCTGCCCGTCAATTTCCTGTTGTGACAGACCTTTGTAAATACCGACACCATGGACGCTGTGAACAACATATTCGCCTTCTTTAATGTCGTTTATATTTTCAATATATTCAGGTTTTTCTTTATAATATGAACGCTTGGTTGATGTAACTTCTTTTGTTCTTTTATTAAACAATTCCCTGTCTGTCAGGACAACGGTTTTAAAGTCCTCAAGTATTGAGCCGGCTGATGAAATACTTTCGTTATATTCAACATCAAAGATGTCCCTTTCGGATAAGATTTCTTTTACTCTTTCGGGGTAATCGGTTGCTATTATTATCCTGTAGCCGGTATTTTCACCGGTTTTGAGAGTGTATTTTCTTATAAAATCCGCTATTTCATCAAGATTTGCACCGAAATTCTGTACCGGCAGAGAGTTAAATTCAACGACTTCTTCCATTTCGCTGTCTAAAAAGTTATTTAGTGCAACTTTTACAAAGCCCGCACTTTTTTGAATAAATTCTTCAAAAGTTATGTGGTTGCGGCTTTTTAGCTCGACATTTAATCCGAGTTTCAAATTTTCCTGCAGCTGTTCTTCAAAATTTTTATCTACATATTCATATTTTGCATAAAGCTCTGATGTTTCATCATAAATTAGAATATAATCTTTAAAGTAGTCTAATATCCCGACTAAATTTTCATTGAAATAACTTTGATAAACATCAATTCCTTCAAAGTACCCTTCTTCATCTTCTCTTTTTATAATTTCAGGTATGCCGTTTTTCAGTGTAAATTTGTACATCGGCATAATTTTTACGGATTTAACTTTTTCAATTGATTTCTGAGTCTCGTTGTTGAAATATCTTATATCAACAATTTCATCACCCCATAACTCAATTCTGACAGCATTTTTATCAAGAGAGAATATATCTATAATATCCCCTCTTATACTGAATTCACCTATATCGCTGACCATTGTGGAATGTTTATAGCCGAGATCAATAAATTTTTGCGCTGTTTCTTTTACGTCAATCTCGTCACCGACTTTAAAATTTATTGAATTCTTATTATAAAAATCTTCTGCCGGAAATTTTTCAAGCAATGTTTTTACGGGAGCAATAACAATATCGGGTTTTTCAAGTAAAATTCTGACCTGTTCTGCGTAATCGTAGCGGTTAGGTGGAACGCTTTCATACATTGAAATATTTTGGAATGGTATTAAATCCGCATCAAGACCGAAAGCTTTTTTTAAGTCGTTTTGATATTTGAGTGCGTTTTGTTCGGTAGATGTTATAACAAGAAGTTTTTTTTCTGTTATTTTTTGAATTTTCTGGATTAATAAAAGTCTTAAAAGTGTCGTAAGTCCTGTGACGGCAAACGAAAACGACTTTGTGAGATACCTTTCAAACAAAGCATAATTCGGATCATTTTCAGGACTTTGAATTTTAAACATAATATTATTTTATCATAAAATAAAAAACCGGCTGACAAGCCGGTTTTTTATAGTTTTTTTTAATATTAACGTTTTGAGAACTGGAAGCGTTTTCTTGCACGTTTGCGTCCGTACTTTTTACGTTCTTTAACACGCGGGTCGCGGGTTAAAAGTCCTTCCAAACGTAAAACGTTTCTGTATTCTTCGTTAGCTTTAACCAATGCTCTTGAAATACCGTGTCTGATAGCTCCGCATTGAGCTACAACACCGCCGCCTACAGCTTTAACTCTTACATCGTATTTTTCCTGATTATCAGTTAATACTAAAGGTCTGTAAACTAACATTTCAATAGCAGGTCTGTTGCCGATATAGTTTTTTAATGTTTTACCGTTAACGAAAATTCTGCCTTTTCCTTTAACAAGTTTTACAACCGCAATAGAGGTTTTTCTTCTTCCTGTAGCCATAATTTCTTTATCAGCCATTAGTTATTACCTCCTTCTTTTTCAAGTACGATTGGTTTTTGAGCAGCGTGCGGATGTTCAGGTCCGTTGTATACTTTTAATTTTGTGAATTGAGTATCACCTAAAGTATTATGCTGAAGCATTCCTTTTACTGCCTTTTTGATTAATAATGTGGCATCTTTTTCACGTAATTCTTTTACGCTGGCAGATTTTAATCCGCCCGGATAACCTGTATGGTGATAATAAATTTTATCAGTTTCTTTTTTACCTGAAACCAAAACTTTGTCAGCATTGATTACGATAACGAAATCACCTGTATCAACGTTTGGAGTGTATTCAGGTTTATTTTTTCCTCTTAGAATATTAGCTACTCTGGTAGCCAATCTGCCGAGGATTTCGCCTTCAGCATCAATCAGATACCATTTTCTTTCTACTTCCAGAGGTTTTGCTGAATATGTTTTCATGCTTATTCTCCATTTTTTATATAAAAATACCAGCTGCGGTATTTTCATTAATATGTTACTTCAATCAAAGTCAGTCCGTAGGGGCTGACGGTTTGTCCAGCTTTTGTTCTGTCGCAGGCTTCAAGAACCTGTTTCATATATTCTGCGGGACGGTTGTGCCCTTCTATTTCTAAAAGGGTGCCGACGATTGTTCTTACCATATTGTAGAGAAACCTGTTCCCGACAATATCAATAATTACTTTATCGCCGTCTTTTTTACACTCGGCTTTTTTAATAAAACAGACTTTGCTCGGGTTCAGCGTTCCGGAACTCTTAAAGCTTGAGAAATCATGTTCGCCCAGAAGATAATTCAAGGCTGTTTGCATTCTTTCAATATTGATATCAAATTTTACCCTCATCAAATCACCGTCAAAAGCGTTTTTACATTTACGGTTAATAAAAACATATCTGTAATGTCTGCTTCTGGCTGATTTTTGAGCGTGAAAATGATTATCAACTTCTTTCAAGCCGCTGACAGAAATATCTTTTGGAAGGATTTCATTCAACTGATAGACAAACTTTGAAGCAACAATAGGTTCATCCGTATCAAAATGAACAACCTGTCCGAGAGAATTTACGCCTCTGTCTGTACGTCCGGAAAAGACCGTTTTAAATCGCCGGTTATTATTTTCGGTGTTTTTGCCACCGGTTATTAATGTACAAAGTGCTTTTTCAAGTTCTCCCTGTATAGTCGGAGTATCTATTTCTTTGCCGTTTTGGAATTGAATTTGGCTTCCGGCATAGTTTTTTCCGATATACTGAACTTGAAGAGCGTAACGCATTTTAGCTTATACCAACTGGATTAAAGCCATTTCTGATGCGTCACCGCGTCTTGGAGGCAGTCTGAATATTCTTGTGTAACCGCCTTGACGGTCTGAATATTTTTTGCCGATTACTGTGAAAAGTTTTCTTAAAACAGTTTCTTCAGCCAATTTTTTATCGGCAGAAGGAGCTTCAAAAACTTCTCCTGTAGCTAAATCCATAAATTTGCCGGTTTCTTTGTCAAAAATGAATTTAGCAGCTTGACGACGAGCGTGAAGGTCGCCTCTTTTTGCAAGGGTGATAATTTCTTCAGCGTATGGCTTCAAAGCTTTTGCTCTTGCCATAGTTGTTTTGATTTCACCATGTACAAAAAGTTCTGTCGCTAAGGAGCGTAACAAAGCATCTCTTTGATCCTTTGCCTTTCCGAGCGTATGTTTTTTAGTTTGGTGTCTCATTGTTTTTATCCTTTATTTTGTGTAAATTATTTATCCTGTCCTGGATTATTGGCAACTCGAAACTTTTCATCAAGTTTCTCGTTAGGACGTGCTGGGTTCGCTTTGTTGTTGCTCGCTGTTTTTTAATTTACGATATTCCTGATTTTAAATTCATCAGCTCGCCCGAGCTCACACGGCACACTTGCCAAAATCCGCTATCCAACTTCTTCTTCTGTTTCAGGATTTGGAGCCAAATCTAAACCGAAGTGGTGAAGTCTTTCGATAACTTCGTCAGAAGATTTCTTACCGAAGTTTTTAATATTTAATAAATCATGTTCTGATTTTTTCAATAATTCTGCCATTGAATTAATGCTTGCACGTTTCAAGCAGTTGTAAGCTCTAACTGAAAGTTCAAGTTCTTCAATAGTCATAGAAGGAGTATTTGAATCATCTTCCTTTTCTTCTTCAACAACCATAGAAGGAGCTACAACAGGCTGTCCCGCAATTGATGCAATCTGCATAAAGTGTTCAATTAAAAGATTTGAAGCCTGGCTTAATGCATTAGTTACATCGATTGAACCGTTTGACCAAATTTCAAGAGTTAATTTATCAAAGTCAATAGAATCTCCTACACGAGTACTTTCTACATTGTAGCTTACTCTTTTGATAGGCATAAATGTTGCATCTATAGGAAGAACATCTATTGAAACGCCTTTAGAATCCCTTGGTACATCATGTGCAACGTAACCTTTTCCTGTTTCTACAGTAATGTCTGCGTGGAAACTTCCACCGTCAGCAACTGTACAAATCAGCCAGTCCGGATTAACAACTTTAACGCCTGCAGGAAGCTGAATATCGCTTGCAAGAACAGCGCCCGGACGATCGACATCTATTCTTAATGTTTGAGGTTCTTTGGAATCAGTTTTTACAACCAATCCTTTAAGGTTAAGCATAACATCGATTACATCTTCCAAAACGCCGGGGATAGCAGTGTATTCATGAGTAATACCTTCTATTCTTACAGCAGTAACAGCTGTACCTTCAAGGCTTGAAAGAAGAACTCGTCTTAATGAATTCCCGATTGTTGTACCAAACCCTTTTTCTAACGGTTCGATTACGAATTTACCGTACTGTGATCCGTCAGAACTTGTTGTTGTATTAACACATTTAATTTTCAATTCCATATTTTTAAATCTCCTAGTTGTTGTTAACTAATTTTTGAGGATAGGAGGAACTGATGTTTATTTCAGCCTCCAATCTTTCGTTACTTAGAATAGTACTCGATTACGAGCTGTTCTTTGAATTCAGGATCTAATTCTTCTCTTTCTGGAATTCTGTCGAAAGTTATTTTTAGAGCTTCTTTGTCGATTGTCATCCAGGCAGGAGCGCAAGCCATATCAATCATTTCAGTAACGCTTTTCAAAAATGCGTTGCTTCTTGATTTTACAGTTATAACATCGCCAGCTTTTACAAGATATGATGGGATATCAACTTTTTTACCATTTACAAGAATATGACCGTGGTTAACGATTTGTCTTGTTTGTTTACGTGTGATACCTAAGCCTGCTCTATATAGAACGTTGTCTAATCTTGATTCAAGAATTTGTAACAAAATTGTACCTGTTACGCCTTTTCTTCTTGCTGCTTCGTTGTAGTATTTTGCAAATTGTTTTTCACTTACCAGATATGTAAATCTGATTTTTTGTTTTTCTGCCAAATGAATAGCGTATTCAGAAAGTTTTTTTCTAACAGCGCCGTGTTGGCCTGAAGCTGTTTGTCTCATAGAAGAAGTTAATTTTCTGTTTGACAAATCTTTAACTTTTTTATTTCTGAATAATTTGTTTGATGGTCCTGTATATCTAGCCATTTTTTATTTTCTCCTTTACTTTTGTGCAGGGCATCTATGGTTTACTTTTTGGCTTATAAAGCAAGCCCCTGCGTTTAATATGAGGTCAGGAAGCCCGGAGGTCAAGATGTCAGGCCGTTTATGGTAAATAGCTTGCCTTCCTGCCATCCGTTCAGTCTGCCTTCTGTTATACTCTGCGTTTTTTAGGCGGACGGCATCCGTTGTGAGGAATTGGAGTTACGTCTTTGATTAATGTAATTTCCAAACCTGCGGCTTGGATTGCTCTGATTGCAGTTTCTCTGCCTGAGCCCGGTCCTTTGATGTGTACTTCAACTTTTTTCATGCCTTGGTCTATTGACTTTTTAGCAACAAGTTCAGCTGCTGATTGAGCTGCAAAAGGAGTACCTTTTCTTGCTCCTTTGAAGCCTGTAGCACCTGCTGTAGCCCAAGCAATAGCATTACCTTGAGTATCTGTTGAAGTTACGATTGTATTGTTAAATGTTGACTGAATGTGTACAACACCCTGCAATACGTTCTTTTTTTCTTTTTTCTTAGTTTTTACTGGTCTTGCCATTTTTACTTTCCTTTATGTTTTGTTGTTTTGAATTTTCATTTTGTCTTGGATTATTGGCAACTCGAAACTTTTCATCAAGTTTCTCGTTAAGACGTGCTGAGTTCGCTTTGTTGTTGCTCGCTGTTTTTGTATTTCCGATATGTCAGGTTTTAAATTCAGCAGCTTGCCCGAGCTCATACGGCACACTTGCCAAAATCCGCTATACTGTTTTCTTTTTAGTGATTGCCAAACCTTTTTTACCGCGTCTTGTTCTTGCGTTAGTTTTAGTTCTCTGACCGCGGCATGGAAGGTTGCGTTTATGTCTCAAACCTCTGTAAGAACCGATTTCCTGAAGACGTTTGATGTGTAATGAAACTTCACGGCGCAAGTCACCTTCGATGTGGTAATTAGCCAGTTCGTTTCTTAATAATTTAATATCTTCATCTGTTAAATCGTCTGTTCTTAAATCCGGTGATATTTTAGTAGCTTCTAAAATTTTTTTGGCTCTTGTAGGTCCTATTCCGTAGATATAGGTTAATGCTACTTCCATTCTTTTGTTACGGGGTAAATCGACCCCTGATAGTCTTGCCATTTTTTAATTTCTCCTTTTCTTGGCTTTTGGTGCGGCTTCGGGTTTGTTATTTCTACGTGACCCCTTTATTACCGCCCCCTTGTTGTTAGATTTTTTTGTGTATGAGGCTTAAATACTTCCTCACCATTGACCGTTTAAGTCCGTCAATTCAACTATTTGATGATTATTCTGATTTATTGCTTCACGCTACACTGTCATTCGCTTCATTTTATTCCATAAAATTTCCGCTCATTCCGTTTCGCGTTTCTTCGAGTTCGTTCACTTACGTTCACTCCACTCTACGCAAAAATCAACCTTGTCTTTGTTTGTGTTTAGGGTTTTCACAAATTACTGCGATTCTGCCTTTTCTTTTAATACATTTGCATTTATCGCACATTGGTTTTACTGATGATCTTACTTTCATTGTTTTTTCCTTTATGTTTTGTACTTTTATTTTTTTTATTATTTAAGTCTGAATGTAATTCTGCCTCTGCTTAAATCATAAGGTGTCATTTCGACTTTAACTCTGTCGCCGGGCAAAATTCTGATGAAATTTTTTCTGATTTTGCCGGAGATGTGGGCAAGAATTTCGTGATCATTTTCAAGCTTTACACGAAACATTGCGTTAGGCATAGCTTCAAGTATTGTACCTTCTATTTCAATTACGTCTTTTGACATATATTCCTCTTTTTCGGCTGTACATTATACACCTATTATAGGTGTATTTTTATCATACTTGGAAAATATTCAATTGCAAGGGGTTTGACATGTTTTAAAGCAAACAATTTTATAAATGTTTATATATTGTTTTTATAAAAATGGCACACTAACAATATTTGCTTGTATCTTAAAAAATCTTTATTTAAGCAAGTTTTCGCAGGTTTGTAAATTTTTCTTAATATTTTTAATTATTTTATATTTAATTAAACAATTACTACCATTTATCTAATATTTCTTTATCTATTAAATGCAGATATTCCATATTTCCATGGCTGAGTATCCAGTATCCGCAGGTTGAACCGGCAAACCAATTCCAACTGGGTTCTTTTTGACATAATTCTCCCCCATGGTTGTTATTTCCGCTATCGGACCAGGCAGGGCCGGGTAAAATTGTCATATAATTTTTCCCATCATTAAATGAAAAGAAATGTAAATCTTCCCCAAGTCTGTTAGGGTTTCGATTTCCGTTCAAATCTACAATAAAATGTATTCCATTACTATAATTGTAAAATAAAATTGATTCTCCGCTAATTAGCCTTACTGCCGGCTGTTTTCTGCTTGTGTTTAATATGCCCGGGTTAATATCTTCATTGTTAAGATCTTTATATGTTGTGTCAGTTATACAGGCTGTATTTGCTTCCCCAGGCGGGCAGTCTGCGGATAATTTTAATTGGGTTTTAAATTTGTTATATGTATCTTCATCTGTTCTGTCCCAATCTGTGTATGGCCCGTATTCATTAATCAGTTTTAAGTATGCCTGATTTAAAATGCTATAAACCCTTTTGTAGGAGGTTACAAGTTCTTTTTCTCTGTAGTTTTGAATTAAACTTGGCATAGTCATTGCGGCAACTACACCAATAATACCGAGAGTTATTAAAACTTCAGCAAGGGTAAAAGCTTTCTGACAACGAATGTTAAGCGGGACTGCGTGTGCATTGTCTTCTGTTAATGTAAATGTCTCAATACCCTTAATATGAGAAGCTTTTGCGGGGGGGGGGCAATTCTAAGCTCTTTTATAAACATACTTTCTACCTCCTTTATATAAATCTATTATTTATTATTTTATGTTAATTGTCAATTGTTAACTTTTTTTACAAGTTTTTTATTTTCTGAAATACGGCGGGAATAATATACTTAATATATTTAGAGTATAAAATTTCGGAGATATATATGGCTATAAGAGTAGACGGTATAGAATCGGAAGACGAATTGAGAAAAGCTCAGGCGGCTGCACAGGCTCAGGGGACTTCTATAACCAATTATAATGAATGGGCGGAAATTCTTAAAGAATTTGCAGCGAACGGTATTGAGTCTACGGGATCTTATGCCGGAGATAAGGCAAGAATGGAAGAAGTTCAGCTTGCTGTTGAGGAATATGTTAATGAACTCCAGCAGCAGGAAAAAATTCAGCAAAACCAGCCTGAAAATAAAGAAACGGATAAAGTTCAACAAAACACGGAAAATGACAAAAATCAGGATATTAAAGCAACTGTTGCAAATGCGACAAGTTCCCAGATTATGGCTGATTATATGAAATATTACCACATGTTGATGTAAGCTTTTATTTTTCTGATTTAAATGTCCTTACTCTGTTAAACGGCCAGAAAAGCAGGACGGCTCTGCCTACAAATCTGTCTTTAGGAACAAAGCCCCACCATCTGCTGTCGTATGAATTCCCTCTGTTATCACCCATCATGAAATATTTATTTTCGGGAATAACCATAGGACCGCACAGCATATCTTCGGTACACGGTTTTTCATAGTAATCGCTCATTATATAGTCTTCTTCTAGCGGTTTGTCATTAATATATATAGTACTTTTTCCCGTATTATCGGTTTTTATTTCAAATTTGTCACCGGGAACTCCGATTACACGTTTAATATAGGCAATATCTTTACAGAAAAATCCTGTTAATCGTGAAAAAATACGCCATGGAGTATTGGGTAGTTTTTCAAACGGGGGATAAAATACCATTATATCTCCGCGTTTTGGAGCTTTATAAAACCTTGAAAATCTTTCTACAACAATTCTGTCACCTTCAATTAATGTAGGACGCATAGACGCTGACGGAATCCAGCGTATTTCTCCGATAAAAAATCTGATTATAATAACCATTACAACAACAAAAACAACTGTTTCTATTATTTCTCTTGCCATAGGGTTAATTTTTTCGTACTCGTTTTTTATTTTTTTTATGAATTCTTTAAGTTTATTCATCAGCTAAAAGTTCCGTAAGCTCCCTTAATTTTTGTTTAAATATATTATCGTCAAGATTTTCAAGTGATTGTACAGCTTTGTTAACGTAATTATTTAACAAAAGAACAGTTTTTTCAATCCCTTTTTGCGGATTGGAAATATCTTCCGAAAATATTACGGGGGCTGTGTAAATACCGTCTTTAATATCCGTATTTATTGTTTTTATGTTAATTAAGTCATCTCTTATCTGGAATGCTATTCCAAAGTTTTTTGCAAATTCAAGAGCATCTGTTTTTGCCTTTGATAATAAGACTGCTCCGCATATTGCATTTTCAAAAAGAGCCGAAGTTTTTTGTTCTGATTTTCTCAAATATTCGTCCAACGTCGGGATTGTAAATCTGTCAAAATGCTGGTTTATTTCTCCCTGACACATTTTATCCAGAGTTTGTGCAAACATTTCAGTTAGTTTTTCAGAATTAATCAGGCATATTTTTTTTAATGCGATTGAAAGGAGGTAATCCCCTGAAATTACTGCAAGTTTATTTTCAAATTCACTGTTGAGAGTCTTTTGCCCCCGTCTAATTCCGCATTCATCTATTACGTCATCGTGAATTAAAGACGCGTTATGAACAAGTTCAATTGCAATTTGGAGCAGAATTTGTTTTTCATCAATGTTTTGTTCCAGAGCTTTAAGATACAAAAATGAGGCTGCTGCTCTTATATGTTTTGATGGTGCATTAAGAATTGCAGAAAGTTTTGATTTTAAAGGCTCCTTAATATTTATATCAGATGTCAGTCTTTGTTTAACTTTATTTATATCATCTTGTATAACTGAAATAATTTCTGTATATTTTTCCTGAAAGCTCATAAAAATATTTTAGCATAAATAATATAAAGTTGATTTTATCCAAATTTCTGTGTGGCGGGAAAGCGGCACGCTTATTCTTTAGTTAAGACTTTGTAAGTTGGTATAAGTTTCGGGATGACGGGTGCAGCGGCACGCTTATTCTTTAGTTAAGACTTTGTAAGTTAGTATAGTTTCAGGATGACGGGTGCAGCGGCACGCTGCCCAAAAAAAAACGACAAACTTGCGCTTGTCGTAGGAAAATCAATAGGAAAAAGGGAAAGGAAACATAAAAATTTTTTATCTTGTTTATACTGATTATATTATTTGCCGTTCAACATAATATTTATTTGTTTTTATAATTTATCTTTTAATAATTATTACCTTTCTTAATTTTTAT
>CALUQH010000010.1 GCA_944322885.1 Candidatus Gastranaerophilales bacterium
AGAACAGCGGGTTATTATTAGGCAGTTTAGCGAGCGGGAATCTAGGTAGTAATGCAATTGCATTTGGTTTAAATACCCGTGCATCTAACAATAATACAACAGCTGTAGGTGTAAATTCCACTGCAACTGGAAGTGATTCTACCTCTTTAGGGAGTTCATCTGTAGCCTCTGGCACTCAATCAAGCGCTATAGGTTATAGTGCTCAGGCATCAGGTAATTATTCTCACGCCATAGGTGATGAGGCATCAGCTGGTGCAGAAGGGACAATCGCAATAGGTTCACAGTCTTCCTCGACAATTGCTTCCGGTATAACAATCGGTATGCAAGCCTCCTCAACAAATACTGATGCAATTGCTATAGGTAAATTATCTGAAGCTTCCGGTTATAAGTCAACAGTTTTAGGAGCTGATTCTATTGCCAGCGGCAGTGATTCAACAGCGATAGGGAATACAGCAAAGGCAACAAACAGTTTTGCCAGTGCCTTAGGATATGCATCAGAGGCCACCGGCTTAAATTCAACTGCTTTGGGATATAGTGGAAAAGCTACTGGCAATTATTCAACCGCTTTGGGGGCGAGTTCATTGGCTTCAGGTTCTTACTCTACAGCGTTTGGAATGAATTCTGAAGCTTCAGGTAATATTTCAGTGGCCTTAGGTTATAATTCTAAAGCTTCAGGTCTTAATTCAGTGGCCTTGGGATATAATTCCGAAGCTACTGAACTATATTCTACAGCTTTAGGTTATTATGCGTGGGCTTCCAATGATAGCGCTACTGCTGTAGGCCACTTTACAAGGGCCTTGGGTGAAAATTCCGTCGCCTTAGGTCATAATTCAATAGCTTCGGGTAAAAATTCCGTCGCCATAGGTGGAGCTGAAACAATGGGAGAAAATAATATTGGAATAGGGGTTGATGCTTGTGCTAATGCAACAGGAGGCAGTAATGTTATCTGTATAGGTAAGAATTCTGGCCCTTCATTCGGGTCATCCTTATCTGTAAGAGGTAAATCTGATATGCTGTATTTGGGTAATTCCAGTACAACGGTTTATATTCCGGGGAATATAGTAGTTGAAGGACATGTACTCTTAGGTCTTGATAAGGAAAGTTATGTTTATCTTCGTACGGCACATAAAGGTTCTACATCAAGTCAAAGTACCAAGTCCGTAGTTGCACTTGCTCGAAGTGAAGATTGGCACGGTGATGATGATAACTTTGCAAAATCTTATCCGACAGGTTTATCTGCATCTGGTAACAGATTTTTTGGAGATTACGTAGATGAAATGAAAACAAAATCTGATCGCCGCTTAAAATACGTTGGGCAAGAAAGTACATCTGGTTTGGATAAAATCCGTGAGCTAAAAGTATTCAACTATACCTTTAAAAAGGATGAGAAGAAAACTCCTCATGTAGGTGTAATAGCTCAGGATTTACAAAAAGTCTTTCCTGATGCGGTAAAAAAAGGAGTAGACGGATTTTTAACAATACGTTTTGAAGATATGTTTTTTGCAATGATAAATGCAATTAAAGAACTTGATTCAAAATATCAGGCACAGGAAGCACGTATCAATGAACTTGAAGCCCGTATAGAAAAATTAGAGGCAAAGATTAAATAAATTTTATTCAGAAATAAGTATACCTAAAATGCGGTATGCTTACTTCATTCCTTTCCCGTATTGAAAAATGCGGGTTTTTCTTTGTGATCCGTCCAAATTTAATCAGTGATGAAAAAATACCTTACCTAATCATGAAGAGAAAAGCCTTCCATGTTTAGGTAAGGTTTGGATGTGTTTTAATCAATACCCACCACGCCCTCCCTAATCATGAAGGGTGAAGTCTATTAATGTTTTGCCTTATTCAGAAGATTATGCTATAATTCAAATAAGAGAAGATGATGGAGAGATTATGAACTTAGTACACATATTTACGGATATTCCAATCCTGATTGTATTATTTACTTTTTTGTTTTCGCTTATTTACTGTATGAAAAATTATATTTTCGTAAACAGAAATTTGAGAATATTTTTGGCTTTTATTTCAAGATTCAAAAAGACAGATTTGAATTTCAGGTTTAAGGAAATTGATGAGTGGATGAGTGCTAACCCTTATGTATCTGCATTCTGGCTCGAATTCAAAAATACTCTTGTTTTCTCCGAATCGGTCGCTCTCAAAGGAAGGAACAATGATTTAACATACAAGGAAGTTTCTTCGACTGTTCAAAATATTCAGACAACAGTTGATCCGCTGTATTTTTTCAATGAAGAAACTCTTGTTACTTCAAAATTTAATAACAAATTATTGCAGACCGTTCCGACAATACTTACAGGTTTCGGGCCTTTGTTTACGTTTTTGAACATTGCTATTGCTTTCGGTAAAATCGATTTTTCTTCTCAGGAAAAAACTATTGCATCAGTTGCCGGCTTGATGTCAAGCATGCAGACAGCGGCTTTAGTATCAGTTATTGCGGTTGGTTCTTCTCTTGTGTTTTTGATGTTTGAAAGAGTTTCATTTCAGCTTTTATGCAAAAGACCTCTTTCCGCTTGTGAAGATATAATGGGGAAATTGTTTGATAATATTTCCTCGGAAAAATTCCTGCTTGAACTTCTTAAAGAAACAAAAATTCAGAATAATTCAATTTCAAACTTGATTACTGCAATGCCACAACAATTTAAAGTTGCATTGAACTCAGGTATTGCAAGCAATCTTGTTCCATATCTTGAAAATTTGATTTTTGGTATAAACCAGATGAATAAGAATATGAAAGAAGTTGCCAGAAAAAGCGGAGGGGATGATGTTGACGATTTGTTCTAATCGGGGGGGACTATTATGGCTTTAATGCTCAGAAAATCTTCTCAGTCAGAAGGCGATAACAATATATTCTGGACGACAATGGCAGACTTGCTCCTCGGTCTGGCAATTATTTTTATGACTCTGTTTGTCCTTGCAATGACGGGTTTTACTCAACAGTCATTAGACCAGAAAAGACACCAGATTGAAGTTAATAAAGAGCTAATCGAAAACCTCAAAAAAGAAAACATTGATGCGGAAGTCGATCCTATGACGGGAGATATTAAAATTTCCGATTTGGAGCTTTTTGAAGTCGGAAGTTACAACCTTTCGCCTAAAGGAAAGGAATATCTGAATAAACTCGTTCCTATTTATATAAACACTATTTTTTCTAAAGAGGAATTGATTAGTGAAATTGAAAATATTATTATTCAGGGACATACGGACAGCCAGTCTTTTTCAGGGATTAAAGATCCTGATATACAATATTTAAAAAATATGGAATTGAGCTTGCAGAGGGCAAATTCTGTGGCTGCTTATATGTTTAATACCGATATCGATAAGCAGTACAACCAAAAGTTGAAAAAAATACTTGTGGTCGAAGGTAAAAGTTATTCTGAACCGATCTTGACCGATGGTAAGGAAGATTACAATAAAAGCAGACGTGTTGAAATGCGTCTGAAAGTTAAAAAACTTGATATTACAGATATTTTCTTTAGCGGGATACAACATTTATGATAGATACAACCGGAATTTTAGAAACTATAAATATGATAAAGCTGTATAACCTTGATATCAGAACGGTTACTATGGCAATAAGTTTAAGGGACTGCATGGATTCTGATATTGATGCGGTCTGTGAAAAAATTTATAATAAAATAACATCTTATTCAAAACATCTTGTTGAGTATGCAAATGAGTTTGAAAATGATTATTCTATCCCGATTGTAAATAAGAGAATTTCCGTCACGCCTGTATCCATTGTTGGGGAATCTTGCAAAAAACCGGATTATGTAAAAATTGCAAAAACTCTTGACAGGGCTGCTAAAGATGTAGGAGTTAATTTTGTCGGAGGGTTTTCGGCTCTTGTTGAAAAGGGAATGACAAGAGGGGACAAACTTTTGATTGAAAGTATTCCCGAAGCTCTTTCGCAGACCGAAAGATTATGCTCATCCGTCAATGTAGCATCTTCAAAGGCCGGAATTAATATGGATGCTGTTTTAAAAATGGCGGAAACTATTAAAAAATCTGCCGAGTTAACAAAGGATGCTGACGGACTTGCAGCGGCAAAACTTGTTGTATTTTGCAATTCGCCAGGTGACAACCCTTTTATGGCAGGAGCTTTTTGCGGAATTGGCGAGCCGGAATGTGCTTTAAATGTTGGTGTTTCAGGGCCTGGGGTTGTCAGAGCGGCTATTGAAGCGCTTGATAAAAATGCTGATATGAGTGAACTTGCAAATAAAATAAAACATATTGCGTATAAAATTACGACAACCGGTGAACTTGTGGGAAGAAAACTTGCGGAAAAATTAAATGTGCCTTTCGGAGTGATTGATCTTTCTCTTGCACCTACTCCTGCTGAGGGTGACAGTGTTGCGGGAATTTTTCAGGCAATGGGCTTGGAGCACGCCGGAGCACATGGAACTACAGCGGCGCTTGCAATGCTGAATGATGCTGTTAAAAAAGGCGGAATTATGGCAAGTTCGCATGTGGGCGGTTTATCCGGAGCATTTATACCTGTTTCCGAAGATGCGGGAATGATTGAAGCAGCATCAAAAGGTTATTTAACTTTTGATAAATTAGAGGCTATGACTTCTGTTTGTTCTGTAGGACTTGATATGATTGCAATTCCCGGTGATACTCCGGTTGAAACCGTTGCCGGAATTATCGCCGATGAAATGGCTATAGGAATGATTAACAAAAAGACAACTGCTGTTAGAATTATTCCGGTTGTGGGAAAGAATATAGGAGATGAAGTCGTTTACGGAGGATTACTCGGAAAAGCTCCTATAATGTCTGTTAATAAATTGTCCTCAAAAGATTTTGTCTGCAGGGGTGGTAGAATTCCTGCTCCTATACACAGTTTGAATAATTAAATGAAAGATGGTGAAATGGGAAGAAACTTAAAAGAACTTGCAGATTCTTTAAAAGATTATGTTATTGACCAGCAGTCCGATGCCCACAATAAGGGAAACTTACGCAAAGAAAGATACAATAATTTGAAACTTGTTATGGATATTTCTAAAAAAGCAAGCCCTCATGTTACTATAAGTATAGGAATGTCGGAAGCTGAATTTGATATACGTACGGGGGACAAAAGAACCGGCGGGCTTGGGCCTGATGAAAAGTATGTATTCAGATGGCTTGGAAGAGCTGATACATTGCCGGATTTGAATGACTGCTGGAATGCAATGGCAAGAGAAAACGGACGCGGGTAATTTAATTAATCTTTCTTTATCATACTTTTGGAACGTAATTTTCTGTGATATGTTATTGCAAATCTGTGTGCTTCATCCCTTATTCTCTGGAAAAGGAATAGTGCGCTTGAATTTCTCGGCAGAATAACAGGTTTTGACTGTTTTGGCAGGAATACTTCTTCATGTTTTTTTGCAAGACTCACTACATCTATACCTTTTACGCCTAAGCCTTCTATGATTTCCATAACGCTTGAAAGCTGGCCTTTACCGCCGTCAATTATAATTAAATCGGGCTTTTCCCATTTTGCTTCCCCGAGATGCGACAGTCTGCGTGTTAAAACCTCTTTCATTGAAAGAAAATCGTCAGGTTTACCTTCTGTCATACGTACTTTAAATTTTCTGTATTCTGATTTTTTAGGCAGGCCGTTTATGAAGGTTACCATTGAAGCAACAGTATTTGTTCCCTGAATATGCGAAATATCGTAACATTCCATTCTGTGCGGGAAGTTTTTAAGCTGTAATTTTTCGGCTAAGTAAGAGCCTATTTCATTAAAGTCATCTCTGATTTTAGACATTTTTGAAATTTTTGCGTTATCCAGAACAACTTTTGCATTTTTATCCGCAAGCATTTGGAGTTCTTTGCCTTGAGCTGATTTGCCGTAGCTGATTTTAACTTTTTTCTGCGCAAGAATTTCAAGCCATTCTTCATATAAAGCTTTTTCGCCTATTGCTTCAAGTTCGTTTGAAACAATTTTGTCAGGATATTCAAGTTTGAGGGTGCTGTAGTATTCTTTGAAGAATGTTGCAAAAAATTCGGTTTTGTCTTCTTCTTCAACTTCATAGACAAAATCTTTTTTATCAATGAGCCTGCCTTCTCTTATCATTAAAATTACAATGACAAATATACCCTCATCAGACATAAATGAAATTATATCTTCATTCAGTTTTGTATTTTCATAGACAACTTTTTGTTTTTCAAGGGTTTTTACAAGGTCGTTGTAGCTGTCGCGGAGTTTTGCCGCTTTTTCAAACTGAAGACTGTCGGAATATTTTTGCATTTGTTCTTTAAGCTGCTTTAAAAGTTCGGATTGTTTTCCTGACAAAAATAATTCTGCCTGTTTGACCAGATTTTTGTATTCTTCTGATGTAACTTTATTCTGGCACGGCGCCATACAACGTCCTATCTGGTAATAAAGGCATGGACGGTCTTTAAATTTCGGAGTTTTGCATTGTTTCAGCGGGAAAATCTTTTTTAAGAAATCTAGGGTTGCATGCATTGCCCTGATATCTGTGTAAGGCCCGTAATATCTACCTTTTTCCGGATTCATATTCTTTTTGCGAACAATGGTTATTCGCGGGAAATCTTCATCTGTTATTAAAAAATACGGATATTTCTTATCATCTTTTAAAAGAATATTATATTTGGGTTTGTATTTTTTGATTAAGTGGCTTTCAAGGATTAACGCTTCAACTTCAGTGTTGGTAATTATGTACTCAAGCCGTTCAATCTGTGATACAAGAACGTTTACTTTTACACTGTCATGCTTTCTGTTGAAATAGCTCATGACACGACGTTTAAGAATTTTTGCTTTCCCGACATAAATTACTTCTCCGTCTTTGTTAAAATAAATATAACATCCGGGAAGGGACGGCAAAAGCTTTAATGTTTGTTTCAAATCATTGTTCATTAATTTTATTATAACATAGGATTACTTTACGGGTACGGGATTGAAAAAAATAAATGCATAAATTATAATTAAGAAAGATGATGATGGAATTGAGAAAAAGATTTTTAATACTTTTTTTATTAGTATTTGTAAATTCTTTGTTTATAACTGTTTTTGCTGCACAGAAACGTCCTGATTGGGAAGATTTTTGTCCGAAAGGCCTTGAAAATGCTGAGTATAAAGAGGTTCAATGGTTCTGGCCTGAGGGAACAAAATCTACACAGGAGATTTATAATTATTGGGCGCAGAGACGTGAAGAATTTAAAAAAAATCTTGCTGAATGCGATCAGATTCAAAGCGGACTTAATAGTAGCTGTTACGAAGCCCTGATAGAACGTCAGTTATTTGTGAATGAGCAGTATAATAAAGATATTAAGCAAAAACAGATATCCAATCAAATTTGGCGTGATGATCATGATAAAGGATCCAGACCTATTATGATTAATATTTTTATGAAATAAAACAAAAATTATGGAGAATATTTATAATGGATTTTAAACAATCTTTGATAGTCAGCTGTATTCTTATTTTAGGGATAGTAGGTGTATTGCTCGGCTATTCAACTTATCAGGAAAATATTAAAATACATAAAAACTTCATAGCGGCTCAGGATGCTTTCAGAAATGCTAATTTGGTGCAGGCGGAAAAACTTCTTGAAGGCAATCCGCCGCGTGACATTGCACGAGATTTTTATATCTTAAAATATAATGTTCAAATAAATTCAAACAAACTGTATCAGGCGGAAGAAACATGTTTTAAACTTTTAAAGCTTAATCCTGAAGATGCGTTCAGCAATTATCTGTTAAGCCTTATTTATTACAATACGGGTGATAGAGAAAAAACGGAATTGTATCTTCAAAATGCGGTTAAATTTGCCCCGGATAATGTGGATTATAAAATTAGCCTTGCAAATTTTTACACAGGAATTGGCAAAGATGACGAAGCTATAAAATTATTTGAGGAGCTTAAAGACTTAATTCCGGGTTATGAGATTGCTTATGCCAGTATAGCATCAATTTATGAAAACAGGGGAGAACTGGATAATGCTTTGAAATACCGTAAAGAAGCTGCGGAAAAATTCAGCAATAATGCCTATGATCTTTACATGCTTGCAGCATTGTATAATAAACTCGGTCAGAGAGCTCTGGCGGCTGAATACTATGCAAAGACCGCAAAACTTGATATCCACGGCAATACTGATGCAAAATCCAAATATTTTGAAATAACCGGAAAGCCTTACCATAGTGCTCCGCAGTTTAAAAATGAAAGTATACCGTATCAAAACCTTAACGGTTTGATGATTGTAAATGGTTCTATTAACGGAATTCCTGCAAAGTTTTTAATTGATACAGGTGCATCGACATCTGTTGTTTATGCTAATTTTATTAAAAGTAAGCATATACCCGTAAAAACTAATATATTCGGGATTTCCCAGTCGGCCAACGGAACAAAAACGGTTACTCCTGTTGTAAATTTGGATATAAAATTGGGCAGTCAGGAATTTAAAGAGGTAAAAACATTTGTTATGCCTGTTGAAAATAAGGCTTTTGACGGGATTATAGGCAGTGATATATTGGAAAAACTGGATTATTACGCAGACAGACAAAGACAGGTTATAACTATAAGAAGTGTAAATTAATAATGTATTTTAATTTTATCAGATAAGTATTGCGAAATGTAAATATAAATTAAAAATACCTAAAATCCTGTTATACTGCCTTATAGGATAGGATAGGATAGGATGTATTGCGCCCATAGCAATTATTTTAAACAGTATGTTTTTATAAATACAAGGAGAGAGCTATGGTCGAGATATATATAAATAGTAATCAGGGTATAACAAGCGCAATTAAAGCAAAGCTTAACGAGCAAGGATATGATACAAGCGAAATGACAGGTAGTATCTGGACGCAGGTTATGCAAGAGGTTGCTAAAGAAAATGCGAAAAATTTAAAAGAGGGTAAGGAGGCAATCTATCGGGGCGGAAGTGATTTATTTGGCAGCGGTCATGAAAATTTTGTTGTTGATAAAGGCCCTAAACAAATTGCTCAAAATCTGTGGAATAAGATTGTTTCAATAGTTTGCGGAAAATCAACTGTTAAAGCTGAGAGTCCGATTACAACAGAAAATGTTTCTTCAACCGCAGATGTTAATAAAGTTAATTCTGTTCCTGAAACCAGAACAACAAGTGCGGTTGAACCACCTGCCGAGTTAAAACAAAATGTTGAAAAGGCTCAAACCTACCTGACAAATCAGCTGACAAATTTAAGTAAGGAAGATTTGGGTACTATGGGTATTTCCGAAGCTAAACGCGACAGAATATTGGAATATTTAAAAAACATAACTTATGATACCGACCATGATTCTGCTCAGGCTAAAGGTGCCGGAATTGTTTTCAGCACACAATGCAAAGATACAGATAATCTTGCAAATATGGTTACACTATTAATGCATGAGGCAAATCACTGTGATGAAAATTACCTTGATATGTATCCGGAAGATTCGGAATCAGGAGATTTAAGGCACAGAAATTCAAACGGAAATCCGGTTGCAAGAAAAAGGCTTAATACAAAAGAAGAGGAACGGGCATGTGAAACTCTCGGGTTAATGACTACTGCCGTTCTAATTAAAAAGGGAGTTTTGAAAGGTTATGACGATTACGGCAGATATGGCGGAGATAATAATGGTAAACCAAACAACCCTGTAACAAGTTATCTTGACAACCCCGATTTGTTAAAAAATGATATTGATAACTGGGTATCCGGTTATACAAATTACCCCGAAGGTTTAAATAATGCAGGTTTGACAGTTGAGCATTTAAAACATATCGGTTTGCCTGAAAATATTCAAAGTCAATCTATACAATTAAAAGCTGGCGATATAATCAAAGTCGGGGATAAAGAGTATACCCTCGGGGGCGATAACGGGTTAGTGTTAGCGCCGATGGATTCAATTCCTGTATTCCAAATGATTCCAAATGGCGATGTAAATAACGGTAATATAGGGAATATTGTATTTGATGAAGTTAAACCCGATAAACAAGAACTGGAATTTTTCAACGGTCAGAACAATAATGATAATTATATTTACGATGTTTTAAACAGGGATAATCCTGAAACAGTCGTTGTTATAAGAGATGGCAAATTATTATATACCGGTAAAAAATATTAATCTCCATTTCATTTTGCCCGCCTTTTCAAAATTTTCAAAACGCTGAACCCATCGGATGTTCTGCATATAGTTCTCCTTTTTATTAACCTGTTAATCAACGTATTTATAAATCCTGGGTTCTATAGATAAAATAACCCTCATAATTGTAACTTGCGTCTATACCTTTCATATAGACTTCTCTGTCGTTTATTTTATCTGTAAGTGCTTGTTTTAAGAGTTCTTTTATTTCTACACTTTTAATCGGACTTCGTTCCATTGCAAGCAGATAATCTTCTTTATCAATTTTATGCCAGTCTATTACCTTTCCGATTTCTTTTTTCAGTATCAGGTCTAACCATATTCGTGCAGATCTGCCGTTACCCTCTCTAAATGGATGTGCAACATTCATTTCAACATATTTTTCAATAATTTCTTCGTAAGTTGACTGAGGCATTGTATCAATATGTTCCAGAGCCGGTTTTAGATACATGACAGGTGCAAATCTGAAATTACCCTTTGCAATATTAACATTTCTGATTTCACCTGCAAAGTAATAAATTTCATCAAACAAATATTTATGAATTTTAGATAATGTTTTAAAAGTCCCTGCTTCAAGAGAATCAAGCAATCCTTTTTCAAAGAGTTCAATGGCTTTTTTCTTGCTTATTTTTTCTTCATGTCTTGCAAGTTCAGCAGAGTCAGTAATACCGAGTTTATTTTCCAAAACCATATTATTCCTCTGAATTATTATCTAAAAGACTTGTCTGGGACACATTATTTTGTGCATCCTGTGCGTCCATTGCCGCAACGTCTTTTTTTACTTGATCGTCTTCATCAGGATTTACGATTTTATTTACCGATACAACAGTGTCATTATCGGTTAAGTTTTGTGCTCTGACACCTGTTGCAGGACGTCCCTGACGGGAAATTGAACCTGCATTCAGTCTTGTTACAACACCGTTTGCGGTTACCATCATAATGTCATCTGATTCTTTTACAATAGTCAGCGCAACGAGTTTTGATGAAGTTGATTTGAATTTAGTTGCGATAAGACCTATTCCGCCTCTGTTCTGGCTTCTGAACTCTGATAATTTAGTACGTTTGCCAAAACCGTCAGATGTTACAACAAGTAAATCAGCGTCATAATCTCTCGGAACAATGTCGCATCCCACAATTTCATCGCCTGAGCGTAATTTCATTGATGTTACGCCTCTTGCACTTCTGCCTAAAGGTCTCAAATCTTCAATCGGGAAGCGGATTGCCATACCGCAGGAAGTTCCGATAATGATTTCATCTCTGGCTGTTGCAAGTTTTACCCAGTCAAGTTCGTCATTTTCTTCAAGACCTATTGCGATAATTCCGTTTCTTCGGATATTTGAGAAGTTATCAAGCTCAATACGTTTGATGTAGCCTTTTTTTGTCAGCATAATCAAATTCAAATCATGTGAGAAATTGCTTACAGGAACAACTGCCGTAATTCTTTCATCCTGATCTATCGGAAGGACATTGACTATCGGCAAGCCTTTTGCCTGACGTCCGCCTTCAGGGAAGTCATAGACATTCAGGCTGTAAACAGTTCCTTTTGATGAGAAGAACAGAACTTTATCATGCATCATTGCGGTGAAGAAGTGCTGGATATCGTCATCTTCTTTTGTTTTCATTCCTGATTTGCCGCGAGTTGCGCGGTTTTGTCTTTCAAATGTATCAAGCGAGATACGTTTCAAATATCCTTGATGTGTAATAAATACAGCCATCGGAGTATTCGGGGTTAAATCTTCGATTGTAACTTCGCCCTGTTCAGGAAGAATTTGAGTTTTTCTGTCGTCGCCGTATTTTTCTTTGTCTTCAAGAAGTTCTCCTTTGATAATGTCAAGAATTTTTTGGCGGCTTGCTAAGATATCTTCGTATTCTGCGATTTTCTTAACGAGTTCGTCATATTCTGCCTTAACTTTATCCTGTTCCAATCCTGTCAATCTTCTTAATTGCATTTCAAGGATTGCGTTTGCCTGATCAGCATCAAGCCCGAATCTGCTCATTAAGCCGTTTCTTGCATCATCAGTGGTTTTTGATTTTTTGATAAGTTCAATAACTTCATCAATTGACCCGAGTGCAATAATCAAACCTGCCAAGATATGAGCTCTGATTTTTGCTTTTTTGAGGAAGAAAATAGTTCTTCTTGTAACGATTTCAACCCTGTGTTCAACAAATTCGGATAAAACTTCGTATAAATTCATCAATCTCGGCTGTTTACCGCATAAAGCAAGCATATTAACGCCGAAAGTTGTAGCCAATTGTGTATACTTAAACAAATTATTTTTAACAACATCAGGTTTAGCGTCGCGTTTAAGTTCGATTACGATACGCATTCCTTCTCTGTCGGATTCATCGCGGATATCTGAAATTCCCGTAATTCTTTGATCTTTAACAAGTTCTGCAATTTTTTCAATTAGAACAGATTTATTTACCTGATAAGGAATTTCGGTAACAACTATTGCCGTACGCCCCTGACGTCCGCCGCCGCCTGCAATTTCTTCAAAGTTTGCAACAGCCTGCATCTTAATTGAGCCTCTGCCGGTTTCGTAAGCCTGTTTAATATCGTTAAGTCCGATAATTGTTGCCGCAGTCGGGAAATCAGGACCTTTAACGTATTCCATAAGTTCAGATACTGTAATGTTCGGGTTATCGATTAATGCTATTGTTCCGTCAACAATTTCACAAACATTATGGGGCGGAATATTTGTAGCCATACCAACTGCAATACCTGAGCAGCCGTTAAGCAAAAGCATCGGCAGTCTAACAGGTAACACAGAAGGTTCCTGCAGCGAGCCGTCGAAGTTCGGTTCAAATTCAACAGTTTCACAGTCAATATCAGCAAGCATTGATTGTGTAATTTTATGCATTCTTGCTTCTGTATAACGCATTGCCGCAGCGCCGTCGCCGTCAACAGAACCAAAGTTACCATGACCGTCAACGGTCAAATAACGGGTTGAAAAGTCTTGAGCCATACGAACCAATGCTTCATAAACAGCAGTGTCGCCATGGGGATGGTATTTACCGAGAACTTCACCGACGATACGGGCGCATTTCTTGAACGGTTTGTCAGGAGTCATGCCGAGCTCATTCATCGCATACAAAATACGTCTGTGAACAGGCTTTAGACCATCCCTTACATCCGGAAGCGCACGCCCTACGATTACACTCATCGCATAGTCAATATATGAACGCTTCATCTCTTCTCTAATATTTACAGGAACGATTTTACCGTCACTAAACATACTTTGCTGGTTGCTCATGTTTTGTTCTACCCCTCTTTATTCATATTTATGATTATTATCTTTTCTTTAAAGGTTTATTTCCCTTGATAATATTGTATCACAAACACATGTAATTGGGTAATTTGTTAATATTTAACTTTACATAAAAATTTTACAAATCAAAATAATTGTTATTAAATACGATATCAGACTGATAATTTGAAGCCATGCGGGAAGAAAATCCGTATTACCGTTAATTGCCGGTTTGAATAAATCAACAAGGATTATAATCGGAATTATTAAAGTCAAAATTACAGTAACTGGCATAACAAACATGCAAAAAAGAAAAAGGGCTCCAATTTCTGCGGCTCCTCCCGATGCGCTTATTGAATTTGTCACAATTCCGTCTGCAAGTCCGACAAAAATTAAAAAAAGTCCTATTAAAAACGCATTTGCATGTCCCAGCCCTATGGTAACAATATATTTATATGTTCTTGAAGATGTTATTTCGTTTAATATTTTTTTCATGTCCATTATTTTTTTTCTCCTTATCATTATTGTTTTAATTTAATAAATACGACCCTAGAACCATAAATGCCATAAAACCTGTAATTATTGAGTATATGATAAATAAAATCCAACAGATGATATCTATAATCTTTGTGAATTTATGATATTTCTTTTTAGGTGTCCATTTTATAAAAATTAATAGAATTAAACTGATACACCCGCAGATTCCGCTAAACATTAGCCAGGGTGCTCCTATAATCAGCATAAACCCAAGACCACAACCCGGGTGATTGAGACAGTCTTGTAATATCGGAAATACATAGTATATAATGATTAATTGTACAAATCCGGCAAATGCACCGAATTTGAAAAATAATGAATTTGAAAATTTTTCTAAACAATTTTTAAGCATGGCAAACTCCTTTATATAAATAGTTTACCATTCAATTATTAAATATTCAAGTATTTGAAAATCAATTTTTACATTAATTAATATTAGTTAACCATTCAAGTAATATTTTTTCAACAGCGAAAGCTTTATCTGACGGGAATTTGGACATTAATTTTTCAATTGCCTGCTTGTATTCAGGCCAGATTTTGTCAAGAAGATTTGAACCGTAATCTGTTATTCTGATAAGTTTTACACGGCGGTCATCTTTTTTTGAATTACGGGTTATAAGCCCTTCTTTTTCCAGTTTATCAAGAAGTTTTGTTATATTTGATGCGGTTACTAAAAGTCTTTTGCTGATTTCGTTTTGCTGAATGCCGTCATATCCTCCCGTATGTTTTATAATCATTAGAATATTGAACTTTGATATGTTAAGCTTTTCTTTTTGCAAAATTTCATCAAGATTGCTGCTTATTTTACCCCACAAAAGTCCTATTGTGTATATAAGTTTTGACTTTTCGTCTTGATTTTCAAAATAAATGTCAATATTGTTGTCCATAAATTTTCCTCTATAATAAACAGTATACCATTAAAAAATTAACTGTTCAACTATATGTTAATGTTTAAATTAATTAAATCTTCCAAATTTACGTCAAGAACTTCCGCAAGATTTTTCATATATAGCAGTGTTGGATTGGTTAATCCCCGCTCAACTTTGCTGTAATAACTTTTGTCAATATCAAGTTTGTTAACAATGTCATCCTGTGACATTCCTCTAAGGGAACGTATTACTTTGAGCTTAAGTCCTATTTTTTTTAGAAATTCTTTATTGTCCATAATCAAATTTTATGGTCTTGACTAGAACATAACAATAGTTTATAATAATTTAAAATAGGTTTATAAACTAATAATTTAGATAATAAACAAAATTATTTGAGGATAAGCAATGAGAAATAAATCAGCATTTACGTTGGCTGAGGTTTTAATAACTCTGGGTATTATTGGCGTTGTTGCAGCTATGACTATACCCACGTTGATTCAAAATCATAAAAACAGTGTTGTTGAAGCAAGGCTGAAAAAGTTTTATTCCACAATGAATCAGGCTATTATTATGGCCGAAAGTGATTATGATGATAAAAAAATATGGTATCAAAGTGTTGCGGGTGCTGATATTGACGATGAAGGCAACCCTGTCTCCGGAAGTTCTGAGGCTGAAAAATGGTTTAATAAATATTTTGCACCGTATTTAAAAATAATTAAAAAGGAAATTCTTTCTGACGGATCTTTTATGGCTTATTTTGCTGACGGAAGTGCAGTCCGGATCTGGAAAGAAAGTACACGAGACTGGTATTTTTACCCTGTAAATCCGCAAAAATGTATTGAGAGGTATGGTCTAAGTGTTATGCGTGCCAGTGGCAAGTGTGTATTTTTGTTTAATTTTAAGCCTGACAGTAACAGTGAGGTTTGGAAATACCATTATAATAAAGGATTGGAACCTTATAAGTATGCATGGGATGGCGATATTAAAAAATTGTATACGGGTACAAATTACTCTTGTGCCTCATCATCAGAAGCTTATTACTGTACGGCGCTAATTCAATTGAACGGCTGGAAAATACCAAAAGACTATCCGCAAAGAATAAGTTATTAGTCAACTTTATATTTTGGTGCTTCTTTGCTTACCATTTCCATATATTTTTTGTTATTTTTTTCTGCAAAGTCTATTGCCTTTTTGCGGGCTTCTTCTGCTCCGCCGAGTTCTGAGGCGTAAAATCTTTTCGCAAACGAAAATCTGTCAAGACCTTTTGTTTTTGCCGGCTGATAAATTGCCGTATTATATTCATAATATTCTTTATTTTCCGGATAGGTTAAAAATCCGACTATTGCGGCATCAGGATATAAAAGAACTGAGGCGCCTTTTGTTTTTTCCTGAATTTCATGTGCGTATTGTGCGGACGCGTCTGTCGGGTTCGTCAGGTCGGGAAAATTAGAGATTTGAATTTTTGTATGCCAACTTCCTGCATTGTCATCTTTTAACAGGTAATCATAACTTTTTGTTTTACTTTCGGGATTTGAAAGAAGATAGGTTTGTTTGTCAAATTTGATTTTATCAATTTGTGCAACCGCCATGCACTGACTTAGAGCAACAATATTGATTAAAACAAGAAACATTTTAAATAAATTTTTCATAAATAATCCTTTCCTCTTTTAATTACTCTCAAAATTATTGCCCTGTTATTTGTAAAAATCTATTACCCGTTTTGTTAATTAGGGTTATTTATTGTATAATTTTATTTATAAGGAGAGTTATATATGCCGTTTGAATTTATTCCGCAGAAGATAAAAGATGTAATACTTGTTAAACCAAAAGTTTTCGGCGATAATCGCGGATTTTTTATGGAAAGTTATAAGAAATCAGAGTTTTTTGCAAACGGTATTGATGTTGAATTTAATCAGGATAATCATTCAAAATCTTCAGCGCATGTTTTGCGCGGGCTTCACTATCAGGCAAAACCTTATGGACAGGCAAAGTTAGTCAGATGTTCAAGAGGAAGAATTTTTGATGTTGCAGTTGATATAAGACCGGAGTCTGAAACTTTTGGTCAGTATGTAAAAGTTGAACTTTCAGAAGATAATAAACAAATGCTTTTTATTCCGGAAGGATTTGCACATGGATTTGTGGTTTTATCAGATGAAGCCGAACTTCTTTATAAAGCAAGCGGTGAATATGCTCCGCAGGCTGACAGAGGAGTTCTCTGGTGTGATAAAGATATAAATATTGACTGGGAAATAGATTTTGAACCGGTTTTATCGGAAAAAGACGGCGTTCAGCCGTTATTAAAAGATATAAATAAAGAGGAACTTATATGAGAATACTTGTGACAGGCGGTGCCGGATTTATTGGAAGCTGTTTTGTAAGATACATGTTAAAACATCATACTGATTACAAAATTATTAATCTTGATGCTTTGACTTATGCCGGAAATATTGAAAATTTGGATGATGTGAAAGATAATCCTAATTATACATTTATTCACGGTAATATTTGTGATAAAAAGCTTGTTCCAGAGCTTGTAGAACAGGTTGATATGGTTGTAAATTTTGCTGCAGAATCTCATGTTGACCGCTCGATTTCAGGCCCTGAAATCTTTATAGAAACAAATGTTAAGGGAACTTTGAATTTATTGCAGGCTGCACGTGAATTTAAGACGGAAAGATATTTACAGGTTTCAACAGACGAGGTTTACGGAACTTTGGGAAAAACCGGATATTTTACGGAAACTACTCCGCTCGCTCCTAACAGTCCTTATTCTGCTTCAAAAGCTTCTGCAGATATGCTTGTAAGAGCTTACCATGAAACTTACGGAATGCCTGTTTTGACAACCCGCTGTTCAAATAACTACGGACCTTATCAGTATCCTGAAAAACTTATACCGTTTTTTATCTCAAAACTTTTGAGAGGTGAGAAAGTGCCTGTTTACGGCGACGGATTAAATGTCCGCGACTGGTTATATGTATATGACCACTGTTCTGCAATTGATACGGTTTTACATAAGGGAAAAGTCGGGGAAGTCTACAACATCGGCGGACATAACGAAAAAACAAATATGGAAATTACCCATTTAATTCTTGATGCTATGGGGAAAGATGAAAGTTCTATCAAGTACGTTGAGGACAGACTCGGGCATGACAGGCGTTATGCAATATGCAATGATAAAATTCAATCGGAACTCGGCTGGAAACCCTCTTTGACATTTGAGGAAGGAATTAAAATTACAATAGACTGGTATTTAAAGCATCAAGACTGGATGAAAAGTATTGAAGGGAAGATGGTTGGAGTATAAAAATGAGTAATTTTTTTAAGAAAATATTTTCTTTTGAAAATCATTTCAATAAATTTGAAATAAGAGTAAAAGTTATAAGGATTTTTGGTTTACAATTTGAAATTCCGATATATAAAAAATTAAAGCCTTTAAATAAATTTCATGTAGATTGTCCACCGGTATATTTGTCAATTGTTAGTATTGCAAAGAATGAGGGGCCTTATATAAAAGAGTGGATTGAATATCATAAATTAGTTGGTGTTGAACGCTTTTATTTCTATGATAATGAATCAACTGATAATACTCGTGAAGTCTTGGAGCCTTATATCCAAGATGGTACGGTTATTTATAACTACATAAAAGGCAAATGCCTTCAAGTTCCGGCTTATATAGATGCAATTGTGAAATATAAAAATCAGACACGCTGGATGGCTATAATAGATTTGGATGAATATATAGTTCCGACAGAAAAAGATAATATTCCTGATTTTTTGAAAGATTATGAGAAGTATCCGGCAGTAGGCTTAAATTGGGTGATGTTTGACAGCAACGGACATAAAACGAAACCGATTTCTGAGGGTGGGCTTGTGACTGCTAATTATACAAGAGTTATGAAAAATTATGATTGTAGGACTAATTGCCATATTAAATCAATAGTTGACCCCAAAAAGGTTATTGCTATTTATAATCCTCATTATGCTGAATATGAAAAAAATCAATATGCGGTTAATGAAAATTTTGAAGTAATTTACGGTGTGTTTACTAACTCTCATTCATCACAAAAAATTCGTATAAATCATTATCATTCGAAATCAAAAGAAGAATATATACAAAAAACACAACGCGGTAATGCAGACAGTACAGTTAAAAGAACTTTTTTTGATACAAATTTAAATTTTCCGGAATACTCGTATGATTATGTAATGCAAAAATATATACCGGATTTGAAGAAAAGAATGAATATAAGCGAGGGCGAATAATTATGGAAAAAATATTGGTAACTGGTGCAAACGGAATGCTCGGGCAGGATTTATGCCCGATACTGGAAGATAACGGGTATGAAGTCATTGAAACAGATGTTGATTCGCTTGATATTACAAATGCAGATATAGTCAGGAATGTTTTGGCGGCAAATAAGCCGGATATTGTTATTCATTGTGCCGCATATACAAATGTCGATAAAGCTGAAGAGGATTTGAAAACCGCCGAACTTATCAACGTTACCGGAACAGAAAATATAGCGGAAGTTTGCGGTAAAACAGGGATTACGCTTGTATATATTTCAACAGATTACGTATTTGACGGAACAAAGCTTGAGCCTTATACACCTGATGACAGACCTAATCCGATAAATAATTACGGTATGACAAAATATGAGGGCGAAGAAGCTGTAAGAAGCTTATGTGATAAATATTATATAGTTCGTACAAGCTGGCTTTACGGCCATCACGGCAAAAATTTTGTAGAGACAATGCTTGGCTTAGCTGATAAACAGGAAATTAAGGTTGTAGATGATCAAGTGGGATGTCCTACCTGGACATGCGAGCTTGCAAACGGAATTGTAAAACTCTTTTCAAAACCATACGGAACATACCATGTTTGCGGCTCAGGTTCTACAAGCTGGTATGGGTTTGCAAGAGAGATTTTTGTTCAATCAGGTTTGAATGTGAATTTACTTCCTTGTACTACGGAAGAATTTCCCCGTCTTGCAAAACGCCCTGCCCATAGTGTTATGGAGAATAACGGTATTTGCAGAAGCTGGCAGGCGGCGTTGAAAGATTATCTCAGCTTGCGTAATGTTTAATTTATAATTGTTGCGACTTGATCTGTAATATCATCCCCGCCGAAAAGAACTGTGTTTTTCGGAAGTACTATATTGTAATTCATTGAACGTGCTTTTTCGACCACTGCAGTTTTAATTTTGCTGTCAATGGCAGATAGTTTTTTGTTGTAAGATTCATCAAGTGCAAGCTTTTGATTATTTATCTCATTCCTGTATTTTTCTTCAAGGGCTGCAATTTTTGCGGGATCCTTTTCCTTAGAGATTGCTTCTCTTGCTTTATTAATAGTTAATTGCATATTTTGAATTTCTTTTTCCTGTTCAATCTTTAATGCTTTTATTTCGTTGGAATTTGCAACAACCCTTCGAATATCAACAATTGCGACCTTGTAATCAGGTGTTGCATGGGAAACCGCAATATTGTTAATTGAATATCCTGCAGCAAATGCTCCTATCACTAAAACTGTTGCCAATAATTTTTTCTTCATAATAGTAAATCCTTTCTGTTGTTTTTAGATTAAATTAGATTATAAAATTTTTAATTGGTTACTTGGATTAATTTCATGTTTTTTGTATTATAAATTTGCGAGTACATGTAAACTCGGGTATTTACGGCAGTTGCCGTTTATATAAGCCGAAAAGGAGAGAAAATATGAAAAAATCAATTAAAGATTTAGGCGACGTAAAAGGTAAACGCGCTCTTGTAAGAGTTGACGTTAACGTACCTTTAGACGAAAACAAAAACGTAACCGATGACACAAGAATTCAGGCAATAGTTCCGACTGTCAGAGCATTGCAGGAAAAGGGAGCTAAAATTATTCTTATGGCTCACTTAGGCAGACCTAAAGGTGAATGGAATATGGAATTCAGCCTTGAACCTGTTGCAAAATATATGTCAAAAGTTTTAGGTGAAGATGTGTTATTTGTTAAATCACCTGTTGGTGAAGGCGCTGATAAAGAATTGGAAGCTTTAAAAGACGGTCAGGTTGCATTGTTGGAAAATATTCGTTTCTACAAAGCGGAAGAAGCTAAAGATGATGATATGACTTTTGCAAACGAACTTGCAAAACTCGGGGACTTTTATGTAAACGACGCTTTTGGTGCAGCTCACAGAAAACACACTTCAACTGCTAAATTAGCACATGTCTTAAAACCTGCTGTTGCCGGCTTATTAATGGAAAAGGAAATCAGATGCTTATCTCAGGCTCTTGATAATCCTACAAGACCGTTCACTGCAGTTGTCGGCGGTGCTAAAGTTTCATCTAAAATCGGTGTTCTGGAAAACTTGATTGACAAAGTTGACAACATGATTATCGGCGGCGGTATGGCTTATACATTTGTAAAAGCTAACGGCGGTAAAATCGGCAATTCAATCTGTGAAGATGATCAGATGGAAGTTGCTAAAGCTATTGAGAAAAAAGCTGCTGATAAAGGTGTAAAAATTGTTATGGCAACAGATGTTCTTGCTGCTGACGATTTTTCAGGCAACGGTACAAATAAAGTTGTTCCTATCAATGAAATTCCTGACGGATTTGAAGGTGTAGACGCAGGTCCTGAAAGCCAGAAAGCTTTTGCTGAAGTAATCAAAAATTCAAAAACAATTTTGATGAACGGCCCTGTAGGCGCATTTGAAAATCCGAAATTCGCAGAAGGTACAAAAGCTGTATTGCAGGCAATTGTTGATGCAACTAAAAACGGTGCTGTATCAGTAATCGGCGGCGGCGATTCTGTTTCTGCTGCTAAAAAATACTTTAAAGCAGAAGATTTCACACACGTATCAACTGGCGGCGGTGCTTCTCTTGAGTTTATTGAAGGTAAAGTATTGCCCGGCGTTGCTGCATTAGACGAAAAGTAAGTTTAAATTTTTAAATTTGCTTTATATAGTTTGAAAAGCCTGTCGTAAGTCAGGCTTTTTCACCCTCACCCGAATTTCTAATTTTCGTTTCTCTCAAATTGAAATTCAACCCTCTCCCAAAGGGAGAGGGTGCCTGAAGGGGGGGGGTGAGGGTTATTTTTGTGTTATAGTAATTTTATGGAGGGCATATATGAAAAATATTCTTGTAACAGGTGGTGCAGGTTTTATAGGATCGCATTTATGCGAAAAACTTATTGAGCAAGGAAATCACGTTATCTGTCTTGATAACTTTTTTACCGGCTCAAGAAAAAATATTGATCATCTCTTAGATAACAAAGAGTTTGAACTTATAAGACATGATATTATAGAACCTATTATTCTTGAAGTTGACCAGATTTATAATCTTGCCTGCCCTGCAAGCCCTATTCATTATCAGTATAATGCCATCAAAACCATCAAAACAAATGTAATCGGTGTTGCAAATATGCTTGATCTTGCAGATGAAACGCATGCGAGAATTTTACAGGCTTCAACAAGCGAGGTTTACGGGGATCCTTTTGTTCATCCGCAAAGAGAAGACTATTGGGGAAATGTAAATCCGATAGGATTGAGAAGCTGCTATGACGAGGGAAAACGTGTAGCTGAAGCCTTGATGATGGATTATCACAGACAACATAATGTTGATATAAGGATTATCAGGATATTTAACACATACGGCCCCCGTATGGCTGAAAATGACGGGCGGGTTGTGTCAAACTTTATTTTGCAGGCATTAAAAAATGAAGATATAACAATTAACGGTGACGGTTCTCAGACACGTTCTTTCTGTTATGTAGACGATTTGGTACGCGGTATGATTTCTTTAATGGAAAAAGAGGACTTTATGGGCCCTGTGAATGTCGGTAATGCCGGTGAATACACTATTAAAGAACTTGCTGAAATTATAATAGAATTAACCGGTTCAAAATCTCAAATAGTATATAAGCCGCTTCCTTCGGATGATCCATGTAAGCGTCGTCCGGATTTAACCCTTGCTAAAGAAAAACTCGGCTACGAACCAACCGTTCATGTTCGTGACGGGCTGCTGAAAACTATTGAATATTTCAGAAACGTCTTGTAATTCTTTATCTTTGATTTATACCGTCTTTTATTTTTTATTCAAGTTGATAAACGGTATTGAGTTGCCCATCATATATTCCGGGAGTTTACCATCCCATTTTTGTACAGCTTCGTATTCTACAAGCGCTTTGTTTTGTGAAAGTGCGTGTGCTCTGATAGACATTGATTTGGCTTCTGCTTCGGCAGAAATTAATTGTTGCTTGGCTTCTTCCTGAATTTGAACGGTTTTGTTTTTAGCCCTTAAAGCTTCTTGTTCTGCAGTAACTTTACTTTCGATAGCTTTTTCAAAGACACCGGAGTATGCTATTGCAGTCATCTGAAAATCGGTTACGTTAATATATTTTGGAGTAAGGTGATTTTGGAGTTTAATCAGGATTTCCTGAGTTGCTTTTTCTCTGTTTGCAACCAAATCTTGAGCGTTCCATTTTCCTATAACATCTTTTATTGTTCCTTCCACAACCGGAGTAACAATCGTATCAAGATAATTCATTCCCACTTCTCTATACATTTTGTGAGCATTTTCGGGTTGCAGGTTGTAGTTAAGAACGTAAGTTATTTTTGCCTGTTGAATATCTTTTGTATAAACGGAAGTTTCAATATAATTTTTCTGAGTTTTTACGTTCATATTTTTAATTGAAGAAATAAATGGGGTTACAAAGTGAATGCCTTCTATATAGCTTGTCGGTGATACTTTACCAAGTGTAACTTTTACTCCTCGTTCTCCAACTCCTACAATTGCGATCGGATTAAAAAATGCAATAAAAACTATTAACAGAGTTATAATAATAACCGGAGCAATAAATTTGTTTTCTTCTGAAAATTTGGTAAAATCCACTTCTTTTTTATTTGCCATATTTCCTCCTATTCAATTCCTGCAAGCGAAAGTGCTGTGTAAAGTATTATAATAACAAGTGCAAAAATGCCGTAACATTTTGCAATCAGTTTCCCATGAGTTTTGTAAAGATTTTTTTTCATAATCAAACTCAAAAGCATTATTATCAAATTTGTAAAAATTACAAATGCAAGAAGCAAAAATAAAATTCTTAAAGGCATAAAATTCTCCTATTTTCATTAATTTTAGAATATATTTGATTATTAAAAATCATCTTTATGCTTGAGTTTTTAAAATCAAATTTTTATATTAAAATAATATTGGAAAAGAAAGGAGAGTTTATTATGTGGGAAAAGGATATTAACATTAACGAAGTTAAAGAAATCCGCACAAGAACAACAGTTTATTTTGGTGTTGGTGCTATCAAGAAAATTGATGATATCGCTAAAGTTTTGAAAGATAAAGGAATTGATAAAGTTATCGTAATGTCAGGCAGAAACGCTTACAAAGCAACCGGTGCGTGGAATTACGTTGAAAAAGCTTTGAAAGATCACGGTATCGGCTACGTAAATTATGCAGAAGTAACACCGAACCCGAATACTCATCATGTTAATGATGCAACAAAGCTTGCTAAGGATTTCGGTGCAAAAGCTGTTATTGCAATTGGCGGAGGTTCTCCGACTGATGCAGGGAAATCTGTTGCAATTTTACTTGAGTATCCTGAAAAAACTGCTGAAGAATTGTATGACTTTGCATTCACTCCTGAAAAAGCAGCTCCGATTGTTTCAATTAATTTGACACACGGTACAGGTACGGAAACAAACAGATTTGCTGTTGTAACTAACCTTGAAAAGAATTTTAAACCTGCGATTGCTTACGATTGTATTTACCCGATGTTTGCAATTGACGATCCTCAATTGATGACAAAATTGTCGCCGAAACAGACAAGATATGTTTCAATTGATGCTGTTAATCACGTTGTAGAAGCCGCAACATCAGCTGTTGCTTCACCATATTCAATTTCGCTTGCAAAACAGGTAATTGAGCTTGTTGCAAAATATTTGCCGAAAGCTATTGCAAATCCTGAAGATTTAGAGGCTCGTTATTATCTGGCTTATGCCGCAATGATGGGCGGTGTAAGCTTTGATAACGGATTATTGCACTATACACATGCGCTTGAACATCCTTTGAGTGCTGTAAAACCTGAACTTGCACATGGTTTGGGATTAGCAATTTTACTGCCGGCTGTTATTAAAACAATTTACAAAGACAGACCGCATGTACTGGCTGATATTCTTGCTCCGATTGCTCCCGGTTTAAAACCTGAAGCATCAGATGCTGACAGGGCTGCAAAATTAGTTCAGGATTGGTTATTCTCTGTCGATGTTAAAGAAAAACTTGAAGATGAAGGATTTACAGATGCTGATGTTGAAAAACTTACAGATCTTGTATATACAACTCCGTCACTTGGCGGGCTTATTGATATAGGTCCTTCAGGAAACGGCAGAGAAGTTGTTGAAACTATTTACAGAAATTCGGTTAAACCGCTGTAAGTAATGTTTTGATAATTAAATTAAAAAAGCCTCTGTATTTTGCAGAGGCTTTTTTTTGTAATTATTTTTTTGATTGAGTTTTTATGTAAGTATAAGTTCCGGCACCGGCAGCAATTACTCCGTTTGCTATAATTGATGTTGTCAGCGGTTTTGTTTTGAGGAATTTTCCTGCAAAAGTTACGACTCTGTCTAATACTATCCCAAAGCCAAACCATGCAGCTGTTGTATTAAGCCCCGCTTTCATAGGGTTGGCTTTTGGCACAGGTGTGTTTTTTAGACCTGCCATAGTATTTTGGTCTTTTTTTGTATTGAAATTATTAGGTGTGTTTGCTTTGAATGTTACAGGGTATATCATTTTTTCTCTTTCAAAAAATTTCTGCATTTTTTATTATACTACAAGAAAAAAATTTGTTTTATAATAATTTTTATGAAAAGAATTGAACTTTTAGCTCCTGCAAAAGATAAGAATACGGCAATTGCCGCAATTAATTCGGGATGTGATGCCATTTATATCGGTGCGTCGAATTTCGGAGCCCGCAAAAAGGTGCCGAATTCTCTTGAAGATATAAAAGAAATTGTGGATTATGCGCATAAGTTTTATGTTAAAGTTCATGTAACCATTAATACTATTTTAACGGATGCGGAACTTGATGAAGCATGCAGGCTTATTCAAAAGTTGTATAACATAGGAGTCGATGCAATAATTGTTCAGGATATGGGGATTATAAAACGTGCAATAGATGGCAAACTCCCGCCCATCGTGCTTCATGCAAGCACCCAGTGTGATAACAGAACTCTTGAAAAGGTTAAATTTTTTAATGAAATCGGAGTCTCGCGGATAATTTTGGCGAGAGAGCTTTCATTAGAACAGATTAAAGAAGTTTGCCAACTTTCAAAGGCAGAGATTGAAACATTTGTACATGGCGCCTTATGTGTTTCATACAGCGGTCAATGTTATTTCAGCCATTATATAGGCGGACGTTCTGCAAACAGAGGCGATTGTGCTCAGGCTTGCCGTAAAAAATATACCCTAGTTGATGAAAACGGCAATATTATTGCAAAAGACAAATATCTTTTGAGCATGAAAGATTTTAACGCATCGCCGCATTTAAAAGAATTAATTGATGCAGGTGTTAAATCTTTTAAAATTGAAGGACGGCTTAAAGATGAAAATTATGTGAAAAATGTTGTTGCATATTATAGATGCGAAATTGATAAATTTGCACAAAAAACATCTTCAGGAAAAATCTTTTTGGACTTTGAACCGGATGTAAAAAAGAGTTTTAACAGAGGTTTTACTGACTACTTTTTAGACGGTCGTAAAAGATGTTTTAATTTTGACACCCCGAAATCCATAGGTGAAAAATTAGGTCGAATTACGCGTGTAGGTAAAGATTATTTTGAGCTTGATGCAGATGTTTCCAAACAGGACGGGCTTTATTTCAACGGTTATGGCTGTCTTGTAAATAAAGTTGATGGAAATAAAATTTATCCTAACAAAATGGATGGTATCTCTGCTGGTTTGGAAGTTTACAGAAATTTTGACAGTAGATTTGAAAAACAGCTTGAAACTTCCAGAGTAAAACGTCAAATCGGGGTTAAATTTATTTATTCGGACGGAATTTTAAATGCAAAAGACGAGGACGGAAATGCGGTAAAAATTTCTTTACCGGCAGGTGAAATCCCTAAAAATCCCGAAAAAATGAAAGAAACATTTATAAATCAGCTTAAAAAAACAGGCGAAAGCGATTTTTATGTTGATAGTATTGAGCTGAGCGGGGAATTGACTTTTATGCCTGTTTCAAAAATTAATGAGCTTCGCCGTAATATCCTTGATATGTTAATGGCTGAACGTTTAAAAAATTACAAACGTGAAATTCAAAATCCTTTAAAATATGCAAAATTTCCTCTTAAAAAAGTTGATTACAGAGCAAATATTCACAACATGCAGGCAAAATCTTTTTATGAAGATTGCGGATGTGAGGTCTCTGAGATGTCTGCCGAGAGCGGGTCTTTCCCAAAAGAGCTGATGCGGACTAAACACTGTTTGAAATTTGCGTTCAATATGTGCAAATCTCCTAAAAAACTTTTTCTCATTGATGAGAAAGGAAAGGGGTATCCTCTTAAGTTTGATTGTGCAAATTGCGAGATGATAATTTTAGCCGAATAATTATACTTCCCCTCTATTGGGAGAGGGCTTGGGAAAAGAGTTCAGCCAGTTAACGCATAAATCCATAAATTTTTCAGGTTCATCGAGATACAAATCTTCTGAGTGATTGCTGTTAAAAATTTCAAATTGTTTTTCGCAAACAGCCTCTTCATATAGTTTTTTAGTATGCCAGGGGTGCACTGTCGGATCTTTTTCGCCTGCGATGAAAAGTGTGGGAGCTTTTATTTTTTTTATAATATCAACAGGTTTAATTTTGTTTCGCCTGATTAAAGACATAAAAGACGGACGTACTGAAAACCAGCGTGCAGGTTCACATTTTTTTAAGGTTGGAATCCAGGCTTCTTTTTTCCACATTTGATTTTCAATTTTGTTAAAGTCGGAAGGTGCAGAAACTGCTATTATTTTATCAACATCATTATAAAGCGCACTATGGATTAAAACGATTGCACCGCCTAATGAAAATCCTGCAAGATATATTTTTTTGTAATTTTGTTTTGCAAAATCCACAACGGTTTTTAAATCAATATTTTCTTTTTCGGTGAATGTATAGAACCCCGAACTTTTTCCGTGTCCCCTGCAGTCAAGACTGATTACGTCAAAATATTTTGAAAAATTCTCTGCCATTGAAGCAAATGCCCTGCTGTCTTTTGTCATAAACCAGCCGTGTACAATTATTAAAACTTTATCATGTCCTGTTTTGTATTGGTTTAGCGCAAGTTTTATTTTGTCCGGTGTCATTAAAAAAATTTTTTCCATATTTTTATTATACTATAATTTATCGGGTTAAATTTTACATTCAATAAATTAATACCCTCCCTTTCCCTCCCTAATTAGGGAGGGAGTAAGAGAGGGTATAGATTTTATTATGAACATAGAAGTTGACATTCACAAAAATCCCCTTAAATAAATTATGTAGATATCATACGAAAGTATGACGCAGGATAGCAGGTTTTGGTATATAGTGAAAATACCAGAGGGTAGAATTTGTGTTAAACGGTATATTTCAACGGCCTTATTTAAATAAAGACGGGCGCAGTCTTGTAAAACAGAAGCAAGACGAAGAGCAAAACGCGTCTTCTGCCCGGCGTGAACAACAGGCTGATCAGAATTCAAGAAGTAAGGGACTTCAATATGTTGAACAGAAGAAGCCTTCATATACCCCTGCCTATCAGCAAAATAACGGTGAACAGGTTGACTGGCGCCAGATGCGCTCACAAATTCAGAGTCAGGTTCAACAAAGAAACCTGCAGCAGACAGCTCCAACTTCTGCCGTTACCCAGAACACAGTGCAAAACCGCAGTGCAGTTATAAATATTGCACAAATTTTAAAAGATTTTAACAACACCGCAATAGCTATCGGAACGCCTGAGGACTTAAAAGCTGAAGTTGACGGTTATCTTTCTCTTATTGCTTCTCAGGTAAAAAAAGATAACCCGAATACAAAACTTATTAAATCAAATCTTAAAAATGCGTCAACTATTCTGGATGATTATATTTCAAAAACTCTTAATAAAGAGTCTAAAGTTGTTGAAAACTGGGTTGATGCACTATTTTTACAGCAGATTGATTTTAAATACAATGAAAATGATATAAATCCGCAGTTTCTTGTAAAATTTCCTGAAGGAAGCACTAATAAACAGGAAAAAGCTGAAAATAAAACAACGGTTCAGGATACCGTAACAGAACCCGTTCAGACTGAAATAGATACAGATTCAAAAGTTGTATCTTTAATTCCGCAGGATAAAGAATTAAAATCACTCTTTATTCAATCCAAAAAACTTGCCTACGCAAACGAACCAGAAAAGGCAATACAAACCTTCCAAAAAGCAATGGCAAGAGCTGATGAAGTCGGCGATACCGAAACAAAATCAAAGATTTTCTATGAAGTCGGAAGAATTTATGATGACCATGATTTCTATGCTCAGGCTCTAAAAAGTTATAACAATTCTATCCAAACAACAAACGACAATAACGTAAAAACAAAAGCACACTACTCTATGGCGCAGATTTACGATGATGTGAACCAGATTAAACCCGCACTTGATCATTACTTTAATTCTATCTCTTATGCAGGTGAAGCTGAAAATCTGGCGGCACAATCTACCTCTTTGACTAAAATGGGTAATATTTTTACGGATATGTATGATGATGAAGCCCTTGACTATTACTCCGTAGCTGATGATCTTGCCTCGCAGACCGATAATTCAAAAGTTAAAGGCTTTGTATCATCAAGCCTCGGCAACGCTTATGAAAAATTCGGCGAATCTCAAAAGGCCTTAAAATCTTACTCAAAGGCTGTAAAGCATTACGCTGATGCGGAATCCCCTCTGAAAGTTGCACAAAATTACACAAAAGCTGCAGATATTATGGTTGAATACAGTAACGTGAAAAAAGCAAAAGGTCTTTTGGCAAAAGCACAAAATTATGCACGCCAAACGGATGATGTTAATTTAATGAATGAAATTAATGACAAATTAGGTGCATTGGAACTTTTGGGATAGAATTCAGCTAATAAAGCAAAAAATCAGTCTGCGAAATTATTTTTCGCAGACTGATTTTTATATGAATATAAGTTAAACTCCGGCTGTTTGTTTGCTCATTAATTTCATTGTTTTTTCAATGATTTCGTTTAAGCTGTCAGCTTTTAATGAGGCCCCGCCGATTAAAGCGCCGTCAATGTCTGATTTAGACATTTGTTCTTCGATTGTTGAAGGTTTAACTGAGCCGCCGTAAAGAATTCTGATAGAATCAGCAGCTTGTGCGCCTGCAACTTCTTTAACAACGCTTCTAATCATAGCGATAACTCTGTTAGCTTCGTCAGCGTCGCAAGTTTTGCCTGTTCCGATAGCCCAGATAGGTTCGTAAGCAATAACTGATTTTGCAACATCTTCTGAAGAAATTCCTTCGAGTGCTGCTTTAATCTGGCCTGCAATCCAGCTGTCTGTTACGCCTGATTCTCTTTGTTCAAGAGTTTCGCCGCAGCAGATGATAGGGATTAAACCGCCTGCAAGAATTGCTTTTGCTTTTTTGTTAATCATTTCATCAGTTTCAGAGAAGTATTGTCTTCTTTCTGAGTGGCCGATAATAACATAGTCACATCCTGCATCTTTCAACATTTCAACAGAAATTTCGCCTGTGTAAGCCCCTGATTTTTCCCAGTGGCAGTTTTGACCTGCGATAGAGATTTTGTTTCCGCCGCATCCGCAGTCGCATCTAACAGCTTCAACAGCAGAAATTGAAGTGAATACAGGTGCAATTACAACTGTCGGTAATTGAACAGCAGTATAATCTTTTACGAAATTTTTAACACCTTCAAAAACTTCTTTAGCTTCTGAACGAAGTAAGTTCATTTTCCAGTTTCCTGCAATAATAGGTTTTCTTGTCATAGTAACTCTCCTTTTTTACTACAATTGACATGTATATTATATGAAGAAAATATTTTATTGCAATCAGACAGTGACGGGATTTATATCGCAGTTTACACCAGATGTATACAGAATACACTTATAATGTCATTCCGAACTTGTTTCGGAATCTAATATTATTTAGACCCTGAAACAAGTTCAGAGCGCGCCCTGAATTCATTTCAGGGGTGACATTTCAGATGTTGTTTAGTGTAAACTACGATATAAATCTTACAGAAACAGACTTGAAATTCGAAAAAACATGGGTTATAATATAAAAAAAGGGCGGGACAAGTTCCAGCTTGCCCCATTAAAAGCCCTATGTTATGATTGTTTTAGAACTAGTAGTATCAAAAAGATTATTACTAGTTCTTCTGTATTTACAATCATTTTTATCACCTCCTTTCCTCTACCGGTTTAACAAATTTGAAGTTTGCGCCGCAGAGGCAAGTTAATGATATCAAGGGCTTACCCTTTAGTTATTTTATATTTTTGAGGAGAAAAAGTCAATATTATTAAAAATTAATCTTTTTTTTAGAGTAGTTTTTTCATGCTACAATGAACTTATGTTTACAGGGATTGTAGAAGAAACAGGATTTATAAAAAGCTTTGACGGTAAAAAACTTATTGTTGAGTGCGCAAAAGTGCTTGAAAATACGCAAATAGGCGACAGTATTGCAATTGACGGGTGCTGTCAGACTGTTACTCTTATGACGCCAAATTCTTTTCAAACTGATCTCAGCACAGAAACCCTGAGAATTACAAAAGGCTTTAAAGCGGGTGAGCGTGTAAATCTTGAACGCGCCTTGACACCCCAAACAAGAATGGGCGGTCATATTGTTCAGGGGCATGTTGACGGAACAGCAAAATATTTAGGGGATATGACATTTGCAGTTTCAATGGAACTTGACAGGTACATTGTCTACAAAGGTTCTATCACAGTGAACGGAGTGAGTCTGACAGTTTCTAAAAATCAAAATAACACTTTTAGCGTTGCAATAATCCCGCATACACTTGAAAATACAAACCTTAAAGACCTTAAAGCAGGCGACCTTGTAAATATTGAAACAGATATTTTAGGACGGTATGTTGAAAAATTTTTATCAACGAAAAATAATAATATTACGGAAGATTTTTTGAAAGAAAACGGGTTTATGTAAAATGGAAAACTTTAAATTTGATTCAATTGAAGACGCTATAGAAGATTTTAAAAACGGAAAAATGGTAATAGTTGCCGATGATGAGGACAGAGAAAACGAGGGAGATTTAATCTGCTCGGGGCAAATGGTTACGCCTGAAATTATAAAATTTATGGCCGAAAATGCAAAAGGGCTTATATGTCTTGCAATTTCTCCGGAGATTGCGGAAAAAATGGATTTGCCGCAGATGGTTAACCAAAATACCGAATCTATGAGAACGGCATTTACCGTTAGTATCGATGCAGCTGAAAAATACGGGGTTACAACGGGCATTTCAGCTTTTGACAGGGCCAAAACAATTGAGGTTTGTCTTGCCCCTGATGCACATCCGTCTGACCTGCGCCGCCCCGGACATTTGTTCCCCTGTGTTGCCAGAAAAGGCGGAGTTCTGACCCGTACAGGACACACGGAGGCTGTAGTAGACCTTGCAAGGCTTTGCGGTCATATTCCTGCGGGGCCGATGTGCGAAATTATGGGTAAAGACGGCCACATGGCAAAACGCGATGAACTTTACGAATTTGCACAAAAATATGGAATTAAATTTATTTCTGTTGCCGAATTGATTGCTTACAGATTAAAAATTGAAAAAATCGTAACACGTGAAGCCGAGGCACATCTGCCGACACAATTCGGAGAATTTGATATTTACGGGTACGTAAATCATGTAACAGGGCAGGAGTGCGTTGCTCTTGTAAAAGATGACGGCTCTGATAAAATTCCTCTTGTACGCGTCCACAGTGAATGTTTGACCGGTGATATTTTCGGGAGTCTTAAATGCGACTGCAACTATCAGCTTCATACGGCTTTACAGATGATTGACAAATACGGAAAAGGCGCGGTTGTTTATATGAAAGGCCATGAAGGCAGAGGAATAGGGATTATTAATAAAATTAAGGCTTATCATCTTCAGGAAGAAGGTCAGGATACTGTAGAAGCCAACTTGTCTCTCGGGTTTAAACCTGATTTGAGAGATTACGGTATGGGGGCGCAGGTTATTCTTGATCTGGGATTTAATAATTTTAACCTGATTACAAATAATCCTAAAAAAATCGTCGGTTTGAACGGTTACGGATTAACTGTACATGATATAGTTAAAATAGAACCGCAGATAAATTCATATAACAGACGTTATATGGAAACTAAAAAAGAAAAAATGCACCACATGTTATAATAATTTCCCCGTTGAAATTAATTGTAAAAATAAGGAATTAAGATATGCTCCCTTATGTTCACAGCGAAAATGACAAGAATGATACAAATTTTGAAGCAAGACTGCTGACTCCTCAGGATTATAAAGGTTTTGCGCCTGTTTATAATGATTTCAGAACAAGGGCATGCGATGAATATAAGTTTGAACTTGAACCTCTGGATTTTGAAGATTTTACGGATTCGGTGGAAAAGAATTTAATAGATTGCCTTGTATTGTTTGAAAATACAATTCCTGTTGCGTTTCTTGTTTATACAACGGCAATTTCTGAGGCTGTTGAATTGAATATAATACATTCTTTCAAAATGGAAGATATGACAATAAGATCAATGTATCTTGTGAAAAAATTCTTAGAGCTTACAAAAGCTGAAAGAACGGAAAAAATAGTCTGCTATCCTATGCTCGGTGCACAAAAAGATTTGATTGCGGATATTGCAAGATTCGGGTTTAAATTTGTCGGCATAGCGGTTTTAAGATTTATGACGGCCGGTACAAATTCCCGCGATATCTTAAAAATGGCCCAGCTGAAAGAATTGGAAAGCGGATACAAACTTGTCGAATGGGATAATAAATATATCGAAGATGCGGTAGAGGTTGTGCAGGAAGGTTTTGAAACATCTGCGGATGCTCTGTTTGACCCGAGATTTAAAACAATTGAAGGTACGCGCGATATTATATCCAAAATTGTTGAAAATATTTACGCGGAATTTCTTCCGGAAGCCACATCTGTTATGCTTTATAATGATGAACCTGTCGGTTTTTGTTTTATGAATTTAACAGGCGGGAGAATTGCTAATATTCCTATTGTGTCTATAAGAAAGAAACATCAGGGCAAAGGATTATCCAAGCACATGCTGAAAAAATCCGTTGACAAGCTCCTTGATTGGGCAGACAGCGGTGAAAAACCAATTACGGAAGTTAACACTACAACTGAAACAAATAATTTTCAGGCATTGAAAATGTATAGACATCTCGGGTTTAAAGAAGATTATAATTATCCGCAGGCTTACCTGCCGGTTAAAGATTAATTTTTTAATAATATTTACTTTGTTAATAAAATACAGGGAAACGCCCGATACCTCCAAAGCGCACACAAACTATGTTACGTCAATAGGGCGAGAGAGGAGGTAAATTATGGAACGAGAAAATATAAGAAAAGTCCTACGGGTAATAGGACTTTTGCTTAATTTAATTTCGAATTTCATATAGGGTACGTCAAGCGGATTAAGTTTACACGGAGCTTAATCCGTTTCCCTATACTTTATTATAACCTATTTATTTAATTTTTCAAGTCTTTTGTAAATTTTTACTCTGGACAAAGATTGAAAAATCATTATAATTAATCCTATGGCAGATTTAAATTTAGGTCATCTGATTTCAAAGTTTGTAAATTATCAGGCGCTTAATGCTCAAAAAAATACGTCTGCAAAACCGGTTGGACAGACTTCATTTACTCCTGCGCCATCTTCTTCCGCTGCCCAAACCGCAAAAAGTTCTCTTCCTGCTCCGCAAATGGGGGTAATGGCCGCTGCCGATCAGTCCGTTTATGTTAAAGAAATGATGAACCTGCCTAAAAATCTTAATGAGTTAATATATATACTTCAAAAAAATATAACTCTGGCACAGTTTAATCAAAGGTTTTCAAGTCAATTTGCACTTCAAAGAAATTCGCTTTCCCAGACACAGGCGCAGATTTTGGCGCAGCTTCAGGGATTGTCGCTCACCGAGGCGCAAAATATGCTTCTTACGGGAAATAAAGCTGTATTGGCACAGCTTCAAAATTCCATAAAAAATCTTGCGATTTCGTCAAACGGTTTGATAAATCTTTCTCAAATTGCGGCAATGATTCAAACAAACGGTAAAGATGCCGTTGCAAAGTTAATTACAGCAATGGCAAACTCAGCAAAACTCGGTATAACCGATTTATCTCAGATGAAAGATACTGCAAAACTTATTAATGCCAGCGTTGCAGCGGCTTCGCAGAATGATTCGGCGCAAACAATGAAACTACTTATGCTTTTGTATCTACCATGGCTTCCTCTGCAGGAAGGTGTCGGATTTGACCTTGATATTGAGGCAGGTGCAAAAGATGACGGCTCAGACAGTATTCTTGTTATAACTATTACTACTTTGAATTTCGGAAATGTTATTGCAACCTTGATTCTGGAAAGTTCAAATTCCGTTCATGTAAATATTGAGTGTGCAGAAGAATTTCCGAAAGAAGAATTGACAAGAAGAATTGAAGGTGATGAAAAACATTATTCAATGTCATCTGTGCTCTCTTTTGAAACATCCGCGCAAACTACGGTTAATGAAAAACAGGAAAAGCCGCAGGCCAAAATTAATATGTCTGATACAAATGAAATTAATCCATACATGCTTTTAATGGCGCATACAATTATCAGGCATGTTATTGAAATTGATAAAAATGCCTCAAACGGTATTATATCTCATGTTGATTAAAAAATTATTGCAATAAAAATTTTTGTTGTGCTAAACTAAAATCAAAAGGAGGCATATATGAGATTTGCGCATGTAATGATTAGGGTTAAAAACATTGATGAATCAATGAAGTTTTACACGGAACTTCTTGATTTAAACAGAACAGGAGAAGTCAAACTTGATGATTCTACTTTGTACTATCTGAGTGACGAAGACGGTCAGACTCAAATTGAATTGACTTACAATAATGAAACACCAAAAGAAGGATACAAAAGCGGAAATGCATTCGGACATTTAGCTTTTGAAACTAAATCAATGGATGAATTTACCGATAAGATGAATAAATTCGGTTACAAATATCTTTATGAACCGTATTTTATGCCGGAGGTTAATATGCGTATTGCGTTCTTGAAAGATCCTGACGGTAATGAAATTGAAATTATGGCAAAATAATTCTTTAAAGAGAACAGCAAAACCTGTTCTCTTTTTGTATTTTAACAATTTGCATTATCTCTCTTTTTATTTTATACTTTTTTATGATTGTTATGTAAATAGAAGGAGTGTGAAATGGCACAGCAATTTAATGCACAAAATATTAAAAAAAGAGTTTCTGTTTTGGTATTTTTGAAAGGTTCAACAGCGCCTTTGGTATTGTATGTTGAAAAGCCGGAGGAACTTTATGCGGAACTTCAACAGGCAGTTAAGAGTTCTGCTGCTGCATTGATAGAAAAAGAAACTCTCGGCCCTATTAAAAAAGTATGCTTTATTTCAAATCAGATTGCAGCTGTTGCAATTCAGGAAGAACAGTACGTAGGATAACATGGATTATAAAATTTCAATCGAAGATCTTGAAAATTCTCCGTCCAAAACTATTGATTTTCATTTTGAAGATAAAATAGAGGGACTAAATTGTGTTACTCCGATAATCTCTGATTTGGAGGTAAAATCACTCGGGGAATTTGTAGAAGTTACAGGTAATGTTAAGGGAACTTTAAAACTTGAATGTGACTTGTGTCTGAAAGAGTTTGATTATCCGTTTGATTTTAATATTGATGAAATGTATGCAAAAAATGCGTTACTGGATGAATACGGACAGGAAACCGAACTTAAAGACGGACAGTTTATAACAGACCTTAACGGACAGGATGAAATTGATATTTATGACTTATTGTATCAATCTGTAATATTAAATTTACCAAATAAAAAAGTTTGTGGTATAAATTGTAATGGGGACAAATTTTTGAAAGAAGAAAATTTGTCTGATCCGCGGCTTGATGTATTTAAAAACATCAAAATTCAAGACAAGAAAGAAATATAAGTAGTATAACAAAATAAAAAGGAAAAAGAAAAATGGCAGTACCTAAGAAAAGAACAGGACATTCCGCTCAAGGACACAGAAGAAGTAACTGGAAAGCTACAAAGCCGGAAACTACAAAGTGTCAAAATTGCGGAGCAACAGTATTAACTCACACAGTTTGCACAGCTTGCGGAACTTATAAAGGAAAACCCGTAAGCATTAAAGACAGAGTTGAAGAAACTCCGGTTAAAGAAGAAAAGAAACCGGCAAAGAAGAAATCAACTAAAAAAGCTGAAGTTGAAGAAGTTAAGGTAGAAGAAACCGTTGAAGAAACTAAAGCAGAAGCTTCTGCTGAAGAAGTAAAATCTGAAGAAACTTCTGAAACTGAAGAAAAATAACTTTCAATGAATGGTTGGAAGTTTCAATCTTTCAACCATTCAATTATCAACCGTTAAACTAGATTTGAGAGGGATAAGATGACAAGAATAGCTATAGATGCAATGGGCGGCGACCATGCTCCGCACGAAATAGTAGCAGGAGCTGTTTGGGCTGCAAAAGAATACGGTGTGGCAATTGAACTGGTCGGCAAACAAGACAGAATAGAACAGGAACTTGATAAAATTACTCAAGAAGGTTTTATGACTGACCATGGCAAGGGCGGTGCCGCTAAGTATAGGGTTAAAATTGATACCTCTAAACTTGATATAAAAATTACCCATGCCTCAGAAGTTATTGAGATGGGTGAGGCTCCGGGCCAGGCTATTCGTAAAAAGAAAAAGTCATCTATTGTTCTTGCAGTGGACGCTGTTGCACAGGGCAGTTCCGATGCTGTTGTTGCGGCAGGCTCTACAGGAGCTGCTATGGCATCGAGTTTGTTCGGTCTGGGCAGAATTCCCGGAATTGATAGACCTGCAATTGCAGTTACTTTACCGACTGTCAAAAAACCAATAGTTGTTATTGATGGCGGTGCAAACAGTAATTGTACACCTGAAATGCTTCATCAATTTGCTATTATGGGCGCAACTTTTTCTAAAAATGTTTTAGGTATTGAACATCCGAGGGTTGGAGTTTTGAATATAGGCGAAGAAGCAGGCAAAGGTAATGAACTTGCTCAGGCCACATACAAGTTGTTGGAAGAACAGCAGGACAAATTGAATTTTGTCGGTAATATTGAGGGAAAAGAAATTTTCTTAAGTGTTTGTGACGTTGTTGTTTGTGACGGCTTTGTCGGCAATGTTGCGTTAAAAGTTACTGAAGGTACTTCACAGATGCTTTTCAGAATGCTTAAGCAGGAATTTAAGGCAGATTTACTCGGTAAAATAATTGGTTTGCTTGCAAAACCGTTTATGAAAAGAATATATACAAAAATTAACTATGAAGAATTTGGCGGAGCTTTGCTGCTGGGCGTTAAGGGTATTACAGTTATTTCCCATGGCAGAAGTAAAGCTTATGCAATAAAAAATGCAGTGCGAGTTGCTAAATTTGCAGTAGAAACCGGTATAAATGAAAAAATAGCTAAGTTTTATGAGGAATAAACATGACAGATAAATTAATTCCGTTGAGAATTGCAGGGGTTGGATACAGTTTACCCGAAACAGTTATTACAAATGATGATTTAACTCAATTATACGAAACATCTGACGAGTGGATTTATACACGTACGGGGATTAAAGAAAGACGTGTTGTATCAGGTGAACAAAATGCTATTGATTTAGGTTTGGAAGCAGCTCAAAAAGCGCTTGCAAAAGCTAAGATGAACCCTGAAGAAATTGATTTAATTTTGGCAGCATCATCTGCTCCGCCTGATTTATATCCTGCGATTGCATGTCATATTCAGGCACGTTTGGGTATTACAAAAGCTATTCCTGCATTTGATATAACTGCGGCATGCTCGGGGTTAATTTATGCTTTAAGTATTGCCAGAGCTTATATAGCATCAGGGATGTACAAAAATATTTTGCTTGTAGCAACAGATAATAATTCACGCCTTGTAAACTGGGCTGATAGAAGCACATCAATTTTGTTTGGCGACGGTGCCGGTGCTATGGTTGTAACTCAGGCAGAAGATGGTATTGACGATATTATTGCAATTGACATTAAGGCTGATGGAAATTACGGAAACCTAATTGAGCTTTCTTTTGACGGTAAAAATTGTCCGCTTGTTGAGCAGTATGAAGAAAAACCCAAAGGCATAAGAATGAACGGACGCGGTGTTTATACATTTGTCGCAAAGGTTCTTCCGCATTATGTTGAAGATTTGATTTCAAATGCAGGTCTGAAACCTGAAGATATTGATTATTTAATTCCTCATCAGGCAAATATCAGAATTATTCAGGCTGTTCAGGAAAGACTCGGATATCCTGATGAAAAAGTTGTGACTAATATCAAGTATTACGGTAACACCTCTGCTGCTTCAATTCCCATTGCTTTAGCTGAAAGCGTTGAAAAAGGCAATGTGAAACTTGGAACAACAGCAGTTCTTTGCGGTTTCGGTGCAGGTATGACCTGGGGCGGCGCTATTATAAGGCTGCGTGAAGGTATTTGCTAAATTTAATTTTTAAGGAGTATAATTTATGACAAAAAAAATTGCGTTTCTTTTTCCCGGACAGGGCTCTCAGGCTGTCGGCATGGGAAAAGATTTGTATGAAAGTTTTGAAAGTTCTAAAAATGTATTTGATACGGCTGACAAAGTTTTAGGGAAAAGTGTTACGACTTTGTGTTTTGAAGGGCCTGAAGATGCTTTAAAACAGACTGTGAACACTCAGCCTTGTATCGTTACAATGTCAATTGCTGCGCTTGAAGCTTTGAAATCTCAATTGGATATTAAACCTGACTATGTTGCCGGGCATTCACTTGGGGAATATTGTGCTATGTATGAAGCAGGCGTTATGTCTTTGGAAACAACTTTGAAAGCTATTCAAAAACGTGCAGATTTGATGAATGCTTCTGCAAACGGCGGAGCTATGGCTGCTATTTTGAATGCATCTGAAGAACAGCTTAAAGCAGGATTGGAAGAGGGTTCAAAGGTTGGATATGTTGATGTCGCAAACTACAACTCTCCGGCTCAGGTTGTTATTACCGGCGATGAAAATGCAGTAAAGGCTGCGTCTGATTACCTGCTTGCAAACGGCGTAAGACGTGTTGTTCCTCTTGCAGTATCAGGAGCTTTCCATTCAAAGTTTATGGAAAATGCAGGGCATGAGTTTGAAAGTTTTGTAAGTTCTTTAGATTTAAACAATGCTTCAATCCCTGTTATTACCAATGTTGACGCCTCTGCAACTACTGAAAGTTCTGATTTTAAGGTAAAAATGCCTAAACAAATTTATTCATCAGTTCACTGGACGCAAACTATAGAAAAAATGGTTTCAGACGGCGTTGAAATCTTTGTAGAAATTGGCCCCGGCAAAGTTCTTGCAGGCTTAAATAAAAAGATTGCACCAGATGCTAAAGTATTTAATATTTATGATAAAGCATCTTTAGATGCTGCAATTGCTTCTTTAAAAGAAGAATTAATGTGTGTATAAAAATAAGGAGAAAGATTAATGACTGAAAGAAAAATTGCATTGATTACAGGCGGTTCCCGCGGTATCGGTTTAGCTTGCGCGTTGGAACTTGCAAAAGCAGGATGCGACATTATTATTAACGATATCTGTGAAGCTGAAAAAGCTCAGCCTGCTCTTGATGAAATAAAAGCATGCGGTGTAAATGCTTATTTTTACAGATTTGATGTTTCAAATGATGAAGAAGTTCAGGCTAATGTTGATAAAATGATTGCTGAACACGGAAAAATTGATGTCTTGCTTAACAATGCAGGTATTACAAAAGACGGTTTATTCATCAGAATGGATATGGAACAGTGGGAAAGAGTTATTAAAATTAACCTTACAAGCGCATATTGCGTAACCCATGCTGTTATCAAACACATGATGAAAGCACGTCAGGGTTCAATTATCAATATGTCGAGCGTTGTAGGCTTGCACGGAAACCCCGGTCAGGCAAACTATTCAGCATCTAAAGCTGGTTTGGTAGGTTTGACTAAAACTCTTGCAAAAGAATTTGGTTCAAGAAATATCAGAGTTAACGCAGTATGTCCTGGATTTATCCAAACAGCTATGACTGCAAATCTTCCTAATATTGAAGAATACTTAAAAGCTATTCCGATGAAGAGATTAGGAACTCCTGAAGATATTGCAAAAACTGTTAAATTCCTTGCTCTTGATGCAGACTACGTTTCTGGTCAGGCAATTGAAGTTGCAGGAGCTTTGATTATATAAGATTGAAACGTGAAGGGTGAATGGTTCACTTCACTTTTTCACTCTTCACACTTCACTTCTGAAAAAGTAAAGATTTTTAACAATATGGACACGGGATTGTAAATTCCTTGCAAAAAAATCTTGCTCTAAGTATAATATTAGAGAACAAATAGTATAGTATACAATTTAAATTATGAGGAAATTAGAAATGAGTACATTTGAAAAAGTAAAAAAAGTTGTTGTAGATCAATTAAGCGTTGATGAAGCTTTAGTTACTCCAGAAGCTAGCTTTACAGCTGACTTAGGTGCTGACTCTTTAGATACAGTAGAATTAGTTATGGCTTTCGAAGAAGAATTCGGTTGCGAAATTCCTGATGAAGAAGCTGAAAAGATTCAAACTGTACAAGATGCAGTTAACTACATCGACTCTCACAAATAAGCACTACATTTCGTAGTCACTTAGATATCCGCTGATTTTCAAGATATTTGGTGAGATTTTATAAAAAGTTGCGAGGGCGAAAATTTAATATTGATTTTCCCCTCGTATATTTCAAAGATAGTTTTAAAAAGGTAAAGAGATGACAAAAAGAAGAGTAGTTATCACAGGACTTGGAGCGGTTACACCATTTGGTGTCGGTGTTGATAAATTTTGGAATAGTCTTGTTGAAGGAAAAAGTGGAATTAGTACATCAGAGCTTATTGATATCAGTAAGCACGTTGTAAAAATATCAGGAGAATGCAAAAATTTTAATCCTGAGGAGTATCTTGATCCTAAAGAAGCTAAAAAAATGGACAGATATATTCAGTTTGCAGTAATTGCAGCTGATGAAGCAATTAAAGATGCCAAATTAGAAGAAGTTAAGGATGTTGATCCTTATAAAATAGGTGTTATTGTAAGTTCTGCAGCAGGCGGTTTCAGAACTTTTGAAGAAAATCATGTTAGAATTTTGGAAAAAGGACCTAACAAATGTTCTCCGTTTACAATTCCTATGATGATTGTGAATATGGCATCTGGTCGTATTTCAATGAAATATGGATTTAAAGGTATTAATAAAGTTGTTGTATCAGCTTGTGCTACAGGTACTCATTCTGTAGGAGATGCATTCCGTGCTATTCAGTATGGTGACGCAGATATTATGGTTACAGGCGGTGCAGAAGCTACTATTTGCGATGTTGGTATAGGAGCTTTCTCTAGTGCAAGAACTTTATCAAAACGTAACGATGAACCAACTAAAGCTTCTCGTCCTTGGGATGTTGAAAGAGATGGTTTCGTTATGTCTGAAGGTGCTGGTGTTCTTATTTTAGAAGAATATGAGCATGCTAAAAAACGTGGTGCAAAAATTTATGGTGAAGTTGTTGGATATGGTCAAACAGCTGATGCTTATGATGTTGTAGCTCCAGATCCTGAAGGTCAAGGTGCAACTCATTCTATGCAATTTGCACTTGAAGATGCTGGTTTGAAACCTGAAGATGTTGATTATATCAATGCTCATGGTACAAGCACAGGCTTAGGTGATATTGCTGAATCTAAAGCTATTGAAGGCTTGTTTGGTGATAAAGAAACTAATAAAAAATTATTAGTAAGTTCAACAAAATCAATGCACGGTCACTTGTTAGGTGCAACTGGTGCAGTTGAATGTATTGCTTGTGTAAAAGCTATTAATGAAGGTATTGTTCCTCCTACAATCAATCTTGATAATCAAGATGAAAAAGTTGGTAACTTAGATTATGTACCTCATAAAGCTAGAAAAGCAGATATCCATGTTGCATTGTCAAATTCATTTGGATTTGGCGGACAAAATGCTTCAGTTGTCATCAGAGACGTGAAATAAATTAGATTATTTATAATAAAAAAAAAGACCGTTTTAATAACGGTCTTTTTTATTTGTTAATTTTCAATTAGAACTCTATCAAGGCAAGCTTTTGGTGAATATTGCCATTCTCTGAATGTTATACGTTTCACTTTATACCCTGAGCGTTCAATTATTGCTTGTTTTTTCATATTTGAAATGTGAGATTTGATTTTGTCATCTAAGCCGTCAATTTCGATTACAAACTTGTCATCTACAAGTAAATCTGCGCTTAAGCCTGCAATATCTGCTCCTGCTACTACTCTGTGGTCTAATTCTCTTATTTTTTCTGCTACTTCGCGTTCTAGGGAATTTTTATATATGTTTTCGTCAATTTCTCCAGATAGCATTGCTTGTTTTCTATCTTGATATAATTGCATATATGAAACATAGTTTCTGAAATGTCCTTCTGGAAGTTCGCGAGGATTACGTGAAATAAAGTTGATGACTTTGTTTCTTCCTCTTGTGATAGCTACGTTAAATAAGTTTGGTTTTTGTAAGAATATCAAACTTTGATTATAACTGTTATCTGCTATTGCCCAAGAAATAAGCATAATATCACGTTCATCACCTTGGAAAGTGTGAGCTGTTCCGATTTCTATTTGGTGTTTTTTAATCATGTAATCTGATAGAACTTTTGAAACGGAGACTTTTAATTGCTCTACTTGTGCTCTGAATGGTGAAATTATACCGACAGATACAGGGTTATCAGGATTTTGTCTTTCATCTTCAATAATTATTTCATGCAAGCGTTTTACAACAGCTTCGATTTCCGGTAAGTTTCTTGTTGCATCGAAATCAACTTTTCCGTCCAATACTTCTACAAGTTCCAGTACTTTTTCATCACTTTTATCTTTTCTCATTACGCGAATTCTGTCGTTATAGAATTCGTGATTTGAGAAGTTAATAATTGGTGGAAGACTTCTAAAATGTTCGTCAAGCATAACTGAATTCATAGAATAATAATCTGCCAGGTCAAACATTGAATTTGTTCTGAAACGCCACATAAGCTGATATTTGTCAGGAATTCCATATTGGCTTAAGAAAGATTGTTCTTTTGCTTTTTCCAAGAATGAAAGGTGTGGTAATTGTTTGTCATCACCTACAATTACAGCACGTTTCGCACGGAAAAGGATTGGGAAACAGCTTGCTATATCACATTGAGAAGCTTCATCAATGATTGCAACATCAAACATTCCAGGTTTTAATGGGAGTGAATCAGATACTGCATAAGTTGTTACGCACCAGCATGGGAATGCTTCTAATAGCGGTCTGAAATCTTCTTCTTCCAAAATGTTTGTTTGCAGACGTTTTCTGTTTGTAACAAGAGATTTTGCATGAACTTTTAGTCTTCTGCGTTTGTTTTCATCTCTCAATAAACTTTTTAGGGCTTCTCTGCGTTTATTTTTCAGAATATTTATAGCAAGTGATTTTTGCTTGCGTTTCATTGTACGGATTTGTTCTGATAGCATATGGAGATTGCCTGTTTTTTGAATATCGGCTTCGATTTTTCTCAAAGACCATTCCATATTTGCGAAATCAAGTTCTTGTTTTAATTTTCCTAAGTTTTCATAATCTACTTCAAAGTCTTTAAGATTAAGGATTTTCTTAAGTTGTCCTAAACTTGTGAAATTTGCAATTTTAGATATAAAACCGGCTTTTTCCATATTGCTTTCAAGAATTTTTATAATTCCTGCAACAATATCTATTTCGCCTTTTTTAAGACTTTTTTTGATAAATTCTTTTTTGCCTAAAAGTTTTTCTTGCTCTTCAACTTCCAATAATTTATCATGCCAATCTTTTTCAAGCTTAATTATGGTCTCAGATTTCATTTCCATATTTTTAAGCATGTCAAGATGGTCTTTCATATCTTTTGTGTCGA
>CALUQH010000011.1 GCA_944322885.1 Candidatus Gastranaerophilales bacterium
TTTTAATTTACGGATTATCAATCTTGATATTCCTTCCATTCAACAGCAACAAATATATTTATATTGCAAAAATAATCACTTACATAATTTGTTATTATGCAGTGTGCTTTAAATTTAAAGATAAAATATTAGCTTAGTTTATAAAAATAAATTTACGCTTAATCTTAAAATTCTTTTTATCATCTAACAATGCTTGTCTTAATTTTTGATAATTAGCTTCCTCAATCTCTGTAGGATTATATCTTGTCCATACAGTATATTTAACCGGTACATGAGGAATCTCACCGGGTTTCAATAACTTGTAATTTACATCAGCAAGATTATTGGATTTTGCAAACTGCTTTAAGTCCTTAATATTTCTTGTAAAGCTGTCATTTGAAACACCCATGGTATTTCTGTCCAGCCAATATAAAGTAACTTTATGGAAGCCGGCATCAGTATAAATTTTATTAAATAACTGAACAAAAGAATTAAGTTTATCCTTATCCTGCAATCTGGCATATACAGCTTTATTAATAGTATCCTGAATGTTGCTTAACTGCGGTCCCATAACGAGATTTTTAAAAGCAAAAATTTCAGAAGAATTTTTCAACAAGAACATTTTTTGAAGCTGCGAAACCTGAAATTCTCTCAAGCTGTCAATAACATCTTGTTCAACATTACCTCTCATTTCTAATTCATCAAGACATTTGGTCATAGTATCATACATAACCTTAATTTTACGAGCTTCTGCCAGACGAAGGAATAATGGTGGAGAGTCTTGAATAAAAAATATATTGACACAAATATTGGAATATTCATTTAATAACTGAATATCTTTATCAGACAAATTTTCAGAAATAACATCAGAAATTTCCTGATAAACAGTATCATCAAGCACCGGAGAAATTATGTCGGCAGTCTGCATAATTCTTTTCAACATTTTTACTGGTCTGGCTTTTATAAGCGCTAAATTAGAAATTTCCTGTAAATGTCTCTTGTATGAAAACATTCTGTAATATAAATAATCTTCATCATTCTTTAAATATGATAAATTATTTAAATATTTTGCAGACCCTAAATCAACAAACACAGTTGAAGCAAAAAATCTTCTTGATAACTGTAATCTTTCTCCTAAAAAAGCCTCGGGAACAATTTCTGCCATTACCTCATTGTCTTTTGTTTTTATTTTTACAAAAAATTCAGGAATTACAGATATAGTTCTCATATAGAGAGGCATTTCATCATTATATGAAACATAGTCACTGAACAAATTTATTGGAGAATAGTTTTCGATTAGAATTTCATTTGATTTGAGAATATAAGGCAAATCAACTTTCTCCCCCTGCGCAGTGCCGTCAATTGTCTTTTGCGTATATCTTATATAATCTTTTCCTTCCAATACAACAGGAATTGAAGATGCTATAACCTTCACATTTTTTTTATGTACCGACGAGGTATTTCCAAGGACTTGAAATGCAGTTTGATCCGTATACAAAGATTTATCTCTCAATGTATTGATGTAAGAATTAAACAAATATTGAAAAGAATCCATTTTATCCACAACGGAATTTGCAATTTCTTCGGCATTATCTCCATTATAGATATATTCACCGAGATAAATCCCCACCGCGAAATCTAAATCATTCGGGACAGGGTTATTTTTCAAAAAGCCCGAGCCGTAAGCATTTTTAAATACATATTGGAATTTATGGCCATCCCTACTAGAATTTGCTTTTGCAAAATCAAAAGCTTTATCAAGATTTTTAATTACCGGAGCAATTTTTGAAAATCCGGCAGTTTCTGTATAAGGATTTAGATATAAAAATGTAACTTCTCTGCTTGAAACAAAATAAATACCTGCTGATAAGCAAGCTAATATTAAAACAATAACATATACTTTAATCTTCTTCATAATAACTTATTATATTATTATATAATACTTATGTCAATTGTAAGATTTTCAATATATCTGCTTATATTTTTATTGGAGGTATAACATCTTGAATTTTTATTTAATTTGAAGTACAACTGTATTTATATATTATGAGGTGAGATAGATATGGAAACTTATGGTCTGGAAAATCTTGGTATCATTAACCCAAAAGCTGTTTACAGGAACTTATGCCCCGCAAAACTAATTGAAGCTGCTTTGCGCCGTGAAGAAGGAACCTTAAGTAATACAGGGGCTCTTGTTGTTTCAACAGGGAAATACACCGGACGCTCGCCTAAAGACAAATTTATTGTAGATACTCCGGAAATTCACAACGAAATTGCCTGGGGTAATGTCAATAAACCTATAAGCCGTGAAAAATTCAATTCACTTAAAAATAAAGTTACAGCCTACCTTCAAAACAGGGAAATTTTTATATTTGACGGATTTGCAGGCGCTGATAAGCATTACCAGCAAAAATTTCGAATAATTAATGAACTTGCAAGCCAGAACTTATTTATCCGCCAGCTGCTGATACGTCCTAACCCCGAAGAACTATCAAATTTCGGGCAAGCAGATTACACAATAATTTGTGTTCCCGGATTTAAATGCAGTCCGGAATTCGACGGAGTAAATTCCGAGGCTGCAATAATTATAGACTATGAAGCACATTTGATTATAATCTGCGGGTCGAAATATTCGGGAGAAATTAAAAAATCCGTATTCTCAACAATGAATTATATTATGCCAAAGAAAAATGTCCTGCCAATGCATTGTTCCGCAAATATGGACTTAAAAACAGGCGAAACAGCTATATTCTTCGGACTTTCAGGAACAGGGAAAACAACTCTTTCCGCAGATCCGAATCGTAAATTAATAGGTGATGACGAACACGGCTGGTCACCCGACGGCATATTTAATTTTGAAGGCGGCTGTTATGCGAAATGTATAAACCTTTCACAGGAACACGAACCGCAAATTTATAATGCAATAAAATTCGGCTCACTTGTTGAAAATGTAACGATTAATCCTGTAACTTGTGAACCGGATTATAATGACGGAAGTATTACGGAAAATACACGTGCGGCCTATCCGATTAACTATATTAAAAATGCCCAAATCTCCGGAGTGGGCAATATTCCAAAAGTTGTAATATTTTTAACGGCCGATGCATTCGGGGTCTTACCTCCGATATCCAGATTGAATAAAAATTCCGCAATGTATCACTTTGTAACCGGATTTACTTCCAAACTTGCAGGAACTGAACGCGGTGTTACAGAGCCTCAACCAACATTTTCAACATTATTCGGAGAACCCTTTATGCCAATGCCCGCTTCCGTATACGCAAAAATGCTTGGTGAAAAACTGGAAAAATACGGGACAAAAGTTTATCTCGTAAATACCGGCTGGGCAGGCGGAAGTGCTTCTTCCGGAGCTAAACGTATAAAACTTGCCTACACAAGGGCTATGGTCACAGCTGCCTTGAATGGTTTACTTGATAACGTTGAATATAAACATCATGATATTTTCAATGTGGATTATCCGTTATCGTGTCCAGGGGTTCCTGACGAAAATCTTGATGCCAAAGGAATGTGGATGGATAAAAAAGCATACGATGAACAGGCAAACAAACTTGCTAAAATGTTTGTTGAAAATTTTACGGCCAAATATCCTGACATGCCTGCAGAAATTATCAATGCAGGGCCTAAACCAAATAACTAATAAAAATTCAATAATAAAAGTTTTCTAGGGTTCCGCGGAATTTTTCCGGACAGGTCCGAGAGAAAACACAAAGGATAAAACCTTTGTACACGGAAGGATAAAAACCAGGGAGATATTATATAATAATATCTCCCTTATTTTATGAACATAAAAGAAAGGAACAACGATATGGAATGGATTCATTTATTAATAGCAGGCTTATTTGAAATCAGCTGGGCAGTAGGCCTGAAATACTCTCATGGTTTTACTTTAATAATTCCTGCAATCTTAACAATTATCTGTATGATTGCAAGTTTTTATTTTCTTGCACTTGCACTCAAAAGCCTTCCGCTTGGCACAGCCTATGCAATATGGACAGGGATAGGAACTTTAGGTACCGTAATCTTCGGAATTATTCTATTTAAAGAACCTGCAACAGCCTTACGACTTTTTTGTATAGCATTAATTTTATGCGGAATAACAGGATTAAAACTGTTAACAAAATAATTTTACGCAGTCATTTTTTCTTCTCTTATCAATACTTTGCCTTTGCATTTCATAATTGCATCTTCAGAGATAATTTCTCCTACAGAATCCGCAACAATAGTGCCGGACTTTGGATTTTTCACGGAATCAATATGTCCTATAATATCAGCCTCAACTTCTGAATATTCAAAAGACAGGTCAGTATTTTCCATCGTACAATTTATTAATTTTAAATTTTTACAGTAGCACAAGGGCTGTGTACCGATAATTTTACAGTTAATGAACGTCAAATTTTCACTAAACCAGCCGAGATATTCGCCTTTTACAATGGAATTTTCAACAACAATATTTTTGCTGTGCCAGAAAGCGTCCTTTGTATCAAGGTTTGAATTTTTAATACTTAGATTTTTCATGTACTGGAAGGAATATTTCCCTGTCATATTAAGATTTTCAATCTCAACATCTTTTGACTCAAACAAAAAGTACATTGCGTCAATCGTTGAATTTGTGATTTTTACCCCTTTACATCTCCAGCCGAATTCAGGCGAAACAATATGACATTTATCAACAGAGATATTTCTGCATTCTCTAAGGCATTTAATCCCCTGAATGTCGCAACCTGTTATTTCACCATCCCTGCAATACCATAGCGGTGCTCTTGTTTTATCATCCATTGATGAAGCTTTCAATAGAAATTTTTTTGCGTGCCACATAGGATAGCGGAGCGAAAAAGAACATTTGTTTACCGAAAAATTTCTGCACTCTTTTAGAACAGACTCCCCGTCTGCCGGCCCTTCAAATTTACAGTTCAGCACTTCTGTGTTTTTTATATTGTACAAAGAACGTTCTTCATCAAATGTTTGGTTCGAAATAATCTTTATCATAGTCTATCCGCTCCTTTATTGAATTCCCTGCCGCAGAAAAAATCTGCGGCAGAATTTTTACTTTATTTCAAATGTTTGTCAAAAAATGCACCCAGTTTTTCAACAACCTGAGATGTGTATTCAGGTTTGTCATACAAATCAATATGGCTTGCCCCCTTGATTATATGGAATTCTTTCGGGGCAAGTGCTTTATCATAAGCATTTCTGCTGAAGTATTGAGTATCAGCTTTTTCACCGACAATAAAACATACCGCTCTAGGTGCTACAGCTTCCAGGTGCATAAATGCATCAAATGCAGCAAGTTTATCAAGGCTTGTGAAAAGAACTTTGTTCACAGATGTCGGATACTGGCATCTCGGAGTTCTGTAATAGTCAAATGCTTCACGCATAATTACATTGTTGCCATAATATTCATTTTTGAAATCTTCTTCTGTAGGAGGGACATAACCGACATACAAAGGCTCAGCTCCTCTTGCTTCTTTGGTTCTCTGTTCAGCGACTGCTTTTAAAACTTTATTCAAATTATCTTCATCATACAGTCCCGGATTTCCGAATCTTGCGCTGTGTCCTGTGTTCCATGTGCTAATACCGGCTGCGGCTTTGATTCTGTATTCTGTTTGAATTGCACTCATTGTGTAACCCGCGCCGGCACATACGCCCATTGCACCGATTTTATCCTCGTCAACGTAAGGAAGTGATACAAGATAATCAACGGCAGAGCGGATATCTTCAACGCGGCTTGTTGGATCTTCAATATATCTGGGCTCTCCTTCGCTTTCGCCTTGATGGCTTGCGTCAAATGCTAGTGCAATATATCCTTTTCTTGCAAGGTTCCAGCCGTAAAGTGATGAACATTGTTCTTTAACACCACCGCCCGGATGTGTCACAACGATTGCCGGATATTTCTTGTTTTCATCAAAGTTGTCAGGTAAAAACAATAAGCCCGCAATATTTAAACCTTGTTTTTTAAAAGTAACTTTTTTGCCTTCTGTATAATGTGTGTCATACAAAAATTTTACTGCTTCATTTGTCATATTTCTTCTCCTTTTTTCCCTTGTTAACAACTTGGTTAATTTGAAATATCAAATAATCAAGACAATCGATTTTCTTTTGAGAATCGTGCAAAGAATCCAGAAGGCTGAATTTATGTTTATATAATAGTTGAACGAGCTTTTTGCTTGGACCAAATTCTTTAATCTTAAAAAACTCTTCCATAAATTCACTGGAACAATCAGCATCTTTCAGATTTTGCAGTATGTCTTTATCATTTTTCAAATCCATATAAAACCCTTTATTATATATTATTATTTACGATTTTTAAAAAATAGCAAATACTTATATTAAATAGTTTAATATGCCCAATAAGCATATTAAAAATATTTATTTTGTAAGTTGTTGATTTATGCAAAATAATAAGAGTTAATACTTTGCGTCTTACAGCCGAATTAACACAACTACTTTGAGGAGTTGACAAAAAAACAAAATTAGTCTAATATTAGACTATCAAATATTGGACTAATTATGAAATTTGAAGAAGTAAGAACATACGTTAATAAATATTGTAAACTTCGAGATATACAGTTCGCCGCTTATGAAATGTATGCACGTAAACATAACCTTACTGCAAGAGAACTGTTTGTTCTGGACATAATATGGTTTGCACCTGACGGCTGCTGCCTTCAGTCAGAAATTTGTGAAAGATTATCTGCAACTAAACAAACAATCAGTGCTATTATAAAAAAATTTATGAAAAGAGGATATATATCACTTGAAGTATCATCGGACGACCGGCGAAATAAAGTTGTCAGATTTACAAATTCAGGTATAGATTATGTAAAAAAGATAATTCCTCCCGCTGCAGATGCAGAAATACATGCAATGGGAGAACTTAACTCAAATGATATTAAAGAACTTGTCCGGCTGACAACAATTTTTTCTAATTATATGAAAAATAAATTTGATGATATAGAAATTTCTAATATAGAAAGGAGAATATAATGGACTTATATGAAGCCATTTATAAAAGACGCACTGTAAGAGATTTTAAAGACAAAAGCGTACCGAATGAAACGTTAAAAAGAATTATTGATGCAGGGCTCAAGCACCCACTCATGATCACTTAAGGAATTGGGAATTTGTAGTATTAAAAGAAAAAGAGGATAAAGAAAGAGCCTTGCAGTTTGTAAAACAGGGCATCGAGCCAACTCTTGAAATCCTAAAGCAAACTCTTGTAAACGGAACACCCCAACAAAAAATGTACTCCGTTGCCATGCCCCGCCAATATTCAATGCTGATGAATGCATCACATATAATCCTGCCTTTCTTTAAATCAAATTCGGGAGTCATGAGTCCAACTTCAGTAAGTTCCTTAAACCCGCTTTCTTCCATCTGGTGCGTAATTGAAAATATCTTTCTTGCAGCTACCGCGGAAGGACTTGCTTGTTCTATGAGAATTCCTGTTGGAGAAGAGGTGCTGAATGTTGCAAAAATCGTGGGTGCACCTGAAAATTATCTATTGCCTTGCTATATTGGGCTTGGCTACGCTTCTGAAGATAATATAGAGGTTGAACAGCTAAAATACAGTGCAGAAGAAAAAATGCACTATGGTAAATGGTAATAAATTTAATAAAATATCAGCCTTGAAACAGCATAGGGAGTTGCAGTTGTAATAATAGTTTTCCCCTTTCAGAAAAATTTAGTAAATAAAAATACAGGCATATCTAGTTGCTTTTAGAGCATATCCACGGTTAATTCTATATTTTAGTGGTATTTTAGTTGGATCCTCATTAGAATTTTTAATATATGAAGGAATTACACCACCTGTGATTAAAATTTTATTTGTGTCTTTTAATTTTATCATTATCGGATTAAAAGTTCTTATAAATTCACTTGTCATTATTTCTTTGTTTTCTTTTTTATTATATAAATATATAGGTGAAAACCAAGTTTTTTTAGACGCAAATCTCTCATCAAAGGATTTTATTTTTAAGCCATAATCAAGTTCGCCACGTGATACAATAAAAAATAGATCATCACCTAATGCTAAGATATCAAAAGGATAGCCAAACAATTTTTTAATAGATATATATTCATTTTGATTTGACATAATAGGAGGTTTCTTATAATTTTTATCATCAATGGTTATAAGAGAGGATACTGTATTATTATTGCTGTTATAAACTTCCATAGCACTATAATATTTTTTATATGGTTTATATTTTCCTTGTACTATTTTTTGAATTCTTCCATAAGAGAAAACATTTCCATCATTATTTTTATATAATCTGTTCCAACCTGAATTTGAATGATCCAAATATAAAGCACTAGTAGGACCTGCATAAAATTTAGATGTTAAATAATCAAATATTTCATATTTTGCTTTTTCATAAAAATGATCTATTCCTCCGGAAATCAGCACATTGCCATTATCCAATAAAATAGCGTTATGGGCACTACCATAATGTTTATATAACATATCAATTTTTTCGAATTTAGCTGTTTTAGGGTCAAATATTTCAGCAGTTTCTCTTGCATTATCTCCAACATTATGAGAGTATCCACCTGTAATTAAAACTCTGCCGTCATTGAGTAATGTTGCTTTATGAGAATTTCTTGCACAATGCATATCTTCAACTCTATACAATCCCGGCTTTGGATTAGGATCTTTGGGATTATATTTAGGTACTCCGCCAGCAAAAGAGCTACAGGAAGCGGATATAATAATTCCAAAAATTAACAAAAATATTATAAAAAATTTTTTCACATTGTTCATCACTTATTCAGAAACCCTGTTTTAATTATTATAACAAAAAGAGAAAAGATTTATATAAATCTTTTCTCTTTTCAAATTGGTTGCGGGAGCTGGATTTGAACCAACGACCTTCGGGTTATGAGCCCGACGAGCTACCAGACTGCTCCATCCCGCGATACTTTTTTCTTACTATTTATTATGTATCGCTAAATTTTAAATTGCAACCTTTTTTATTAAAAATTTTATTATAAAAAATTTTAAATAAATGCTTGACTGAGAGTTGCTCTAAAGTATTAATATAGTAAAAAGGAATTAAAAAAATGGATAGACGTAAATTTATAAAAAATACACTTATCACTGCTGCCGGTGCGGCTGTTATTGGAACGGCAGCAGGTTTTTCAAGTAATAAAATTTTAAAAGGAGATAAAAAAATGAAGATACTTGTTATTACGGGAAGTCCGAGAAAAAACGGTAATTCAAACACATTAGCTGACAATTTTATAAAAGGAGCCGAAGAAGCAGGACATAATGTTGTAAGATTTGATTCGGCATTTAAAAATGTTCACCCATGTGTTGCCTGTAACAAATGCGGAATGAACGGACAGTGTGTTTTTAAAGACGATTTTGAATTTATCAGAAATAATATTGTGGATGCTGATGCGGTTGTTTTTGCCACTCCAATGTATTATTTCGGAATTTCAGCCCAAATAAAAGCCGTTATAGACAGATTTTATGCAATCAACGGACAAATACATGTTCCTAAAAAAGCTGTTTTAATTATGACCTATGCGGACACCTCCGCAAAAGAAGCGCAACCCATAATAAACCACTACGAAACATTGTTGAATTATCTCGGCTGGTCTGATGCAGGAAAAGTTATTGCATCCGGAGTCTGGACAGAAGGAGATGTAAATCATACACAATACCCGAAACAGGCTTACGAGTTAGGGAGAAACATATAGTACGATTATGGAAATATTATAACCTTAAAGACATCATATATATAAATATATGATGTCTTTAACTATATTTTATTTTACTCTGACGACACGAAATCCGACATTATCGTAACCGTTGCCGAGAGTTCTGCTTTCTGTACGTTCTTCCGTTCTGCAATCGGTTCTCGCGGAATTCCACGAGCCTCCTTTAACAGCTTTTGTATTTTGAGTTCTTGAAGTAGAAGTCCATTCCCAAACATTACCCCACATATCAATAGCGCCGGAGGCAGAAAGAGTTCTCGAGAATGCATTTACAGGTGTAATCCCCTTGTTTTCACCGGCATTAAAATCCGCATCTTTAGGCATGTGACCGGCTGCCTGTTCCCATTCCTTTTCTGTCGGCAACCTGTACACTGCGCTTCCGTCTTTTTGAGAAAGTCAATTGCAATATGCAACCGCATCATTATATGAAACATTTACTACAGGATAATTTGCTTTACTCAGCAGAGCAGAAGCGGCGGCATTTCGGCCTGTTGCTTGTAGAAATTTAGCATATTCACCATTCGTGACCGGAGTATATGCGATTGAAACATTTTGCGCGGCACCGAGAACCGGGAGATACCCGTCTTTTGTTTCACGAACTCCTGGTTTAAGACGTGAATCCGTGAAACGGCTCAAAGTCTGATTTATACGATTTTCTCTGTCCCTTAGCATCTCATCAACTATCACCTGCATTTCGTCAATCTTTGATTGGTCTTTGGCAGTTCGTCGCAACTCTTCAAGTTTTGCCTTTTTCTTTGCAACAACTTTATCGTAATTTACGGCTATTTGGATTCTTAAAGCCTGTTTGTTTGCTTCCGTAGGATTTTTCTGGTATGCGGCAATAAGATTTCTGGTTATTTCATCAAGCTGAGGCCGTTCTTTTTCAACGGTCGTACTGTATTTAAATGTTTTTGCTTCCGGATTAATACGTTCGTTTGCAGCTCCCGCTGAATTTACAGTTAATATTAGAACCAAAACAATAAGTGACAACTTTTTTAACATAGAATATCCTTTCCGATTAGATGCATCTGTATTTATTTTAACGATTATATTTTATAAATTGTTCATTGAGTTTGTAATTACCCGCTTTTATTTTATACTATCATTGAATGGAAAAGTAAGTGAAACAAGTAGGCTTAAAGATGGAAATTAAAGAAGTAAATTCTAATAAAACTGATTTTATGGAGATATTGTTAGTCGGCGATGAAGAGGTATCAATGATTAACAGATACTTAGAACAATCAACCATTTTTGCTTTGTACGATAATGATATATTGACATCAATCTGTGCGGTTATGGAGATTGATACGGAAACCGTTGAAATAAAAAATCTTGCAACTTACCCCGGATTTCAAAATAAAGGATATGCCTCTAAATTACTTGATTATGTATGTAACAGATATAAAGAAAAATTTAGAACAGTAATCCTCGGAACAGGCGAAAATGAGACAACGCTTAATTTCTATAAAAAACGCGGGTTTGTTGAAACCCGCAGAATAAAGAATTTCTTTACCGATAATTATTCTCATCCTATCGTTGAGAACGGAAAACAATTAGTCGATATGATTTATCTAAAAAAATCTTTAACCTAAAAAGGATAAAAATTATTTATCAATCTGGCTTTCTGTAAACGGATCAGCCCTGTGTCCGACAAGATGAATTTTTGCATAATCTTTTTCAAACTCATTTAATTCATCCGTTGACATTCTGACATCCGCTGCACCTAAGAAGTCATCAAGATGTTCAGGATTTGTTGTACCGGGGATTGGTGCAATCCAGTTTTTTTCGGATAACATCCAAACAAGTGCAAACTGTGCAGGTGTTACATTTTTACGTCTTGCCCATTTTTTTACTAGTTTAACGATTTCCATATTATGTTCAAGCGCTTCAGGCGTAAACATCGGAAGAGTTGCACGTCTGTCAGGTTTTTCAAATCTGCTGTCTTTTGTGATAACACCTGTGAGCAGTGCTCTGCCTAAAGGACAATATGACACAAGCCCTATTCCAAGTTCTTCCAGAGTTGGGAATATTTTTGTTTCAGGTTCTCTCCAGATTAGGGAATATTCACTTTGAACAGCTGAAACAGGGCAGACAGCGTGGGCTTTTCTGATTGATTTTGCACTGGCCTCGGACAAGCCGAAGTGCAAAACTTTGCCCTCTTGAATAAGTTCTTTAACAGTACCCGCAACATCTTCCATTGGGATTTTAGGATCAACTCTGTGCTGATAAAGAAGGTCAATGTAATCAGTTTGTAACCTTTTTAATGAGCCTTCAACAGCACGTCTTATATGCTTAGGTTCGCTATTCAAAGCTGTCGGCTGTCCTTCTTCCACCCCAAAACCAAATTTTGTGGCGATTTTTACCTGTCCTCTGACCGGTTTTAGGGCTTCGCCCACCCAGGTTTCACTTGTATATGGCCCGTAAACTTCCGCCGTATCAAAGAAAGTTACACCTTTTTCATAGGCTCTGCGAATTAATGCAATCATTTCATTTTTATCGTATTTACCGCCGTAATAACCGACCATAGGCAAGCATCCGAGTCCGATTGCGGAAACATTCAATCCGCCAAGATTTCTGTGTTCCATTCTTTTGGTTTGTTTCAAAGTATTATCTTCTGACATAATATTTTCAGCCCTTCCGGCAAGTCCCGCAAACATAATCGCAAGGCTTGAAGTTTTTATAAAGTCTCGTCTATTCATATTTTCTCCTTACAGTCCTGTTAATTTTTCCTGTTCTTCGGGATATCTTGCACCGGTAATTTCTATGCTTTCAATGTGTTTTCTGATATCTGCCAATTCTTCAGGTGTAAAAGTTACATCTTCTGCGCCGATATTTTCCTGTAATCTTTCGACTTTCTTTGTCCCGGGGATTGGTACAATCCACGGTTTTTGTGCCAGAAGCCAGCCGAGCGCAATTCTTGCGGGAGTTGTTTGTTTTTTCTCTGCCAGTTCTTTTACATAGTCAACAAGAACAATGTTTTTTTGTAAGTTTTCGTGGTTAAATCTAGGAATTGTGCTTCTAAAATCCTTTTTATCAAATGTTGTATTTTTATCAAATCTGCCTGTTAAAACGGCTTTGCCAAGCGGTGAAAACGGAACAAAACCGATTCCGAGTTCTTCTAAAGTATCAAGCAGCCCTTCTTCAGGTTTTCTGTACCACATAGAATATTCACTCTGAACGGCGCAGACAGGACATACTGCATGGGCTTTTCTAACTGTGTTTGCACTGGCTTCTGAAAGTCCAAAATTAAGAACTTTGCCTTCTTCAATAAGCTCTTTAACACATCCTGCAACATCTTCAATAGGAACATTCGGATCGACTCTGTGCTGATAGTATAAGTCAATATGGTCGGTTCTTAATCTTTTTAAAGAGCCTTCAACAGCTTTTTTGATAGTTTCAGGACGGCTGGAAAGGCCTGTCGGACGATTGCTTGCATCAAGTTTATAGTTGTCAAAATCGTAACCGAATTTTGTCGCAATTTTTACCTGATCTCTAAACGGTTCAAGTGCTTCACCTAAAATTTCTTCGTTTTCAAACGGGCCGTAAACTTCTGCTGTATCAAAGAATGTTACGCCGAGTTCAACTGCTTTTCTGATTGTTGCGATTGAATCCTTTTTCTCCGGAAACGGCGGATAACTCTGAGTTAAGCCCATACAACCCAAGCCGATACATGAAACTTCAAGTTTGTTTTGACCTAAAAATCTTTTTTTCATTTTTTCTCTCCTTATTTTAAATTTTGGCTTATATAATTATAAAAAATGAGAGCGACTCTAAGTCAATAATTTTTTTTTAAATTATATTACAACCTTTTCTTCAACAGATAATTTATTCATTGGATTCCAGGTATCCTCCAAATTATTATTTATAATATTTTGATAAAATTTTTCCTTGTATTCAAGCAGAATTAACTGCTCCATCAATTCTTTAATTTGTTGTTGTGTTTTAACCTTAGTATCAGTAATAATTTTATAACGTTCTTCTATTGTTGAATCACCTATAACACAAAGGTCTATATATCTTTTTACAGCTTTGCTCTCTACCCCTACCACTCTTAAGCATTTTACAATTTTGACCCATTCCAAATCATTATCATCAAACAACCTTATATTAGTTTGGCTTCGTTTTATAAAGGGGAAAAAGCCGCTTTTTGCCCAAAAACGAATAGTATGTTCGGATACATCCATTTTTTCGGCTACTTCTTTTATTGTGTAGATATAAAAATCCTCCTGAAAATATATTATCATAAAAACAATTAATTGAGAGTAACTCTAATATTTTATGCTCAGAATTTGTACATAAAAAAGGGAGATTAAATATCTCCCTTTTTTATTTTATGTATTTCTATACTCCTTTACTCTTGATTTAAAACTTCCTTCAACACTTTAAGAGATGCAAGTGTATTCGGGAACCCGACATAAGGCAGACACTGAATTATAGCTGCTGTTACTGTTTCTTTTGAATTGCCGGCTTTTAAATTCCCTTTAATATGGCTTTTTAAAGTCACAGTATTACCTGTTGTTACAAGAGCGGAAATAAATAACAATTCTCTTGTCTTTATATCAAGTCCGTTCCTTGTATAAAAGTCACCAAAGCAGACTTCTGTTAAGAACCTGGCAACATCTGTCCCCATATCTGCTGGAAGTCCTTTCATTGCCTGTTTTATTTCATCACCGTATAAAGGATTTTGAATTTCAAAACCTTTTTCATAACGTTCTTCTTCTTTAACGGTCGCAGTTGATTTAAGAGGTGTTTCAATTCCTCTTTCTTTTAACACTTCGTTTAACACTCCTAAAGCATTCAAGGTTTTCGGGAACCCGATAAAAGGAGCAAGCTGGTAAATTGCTTCTCTTAATTCAATCGGAGTTGCCCCTGCATTTAATGCTCCGTTAATATGAGCTTTCAACTGCGGTAAAGTCTGCTGAACCGCAAGAGAAGTTACCGTTATCATTTCTCTTGTTTTAATATCCAAATCCCCTACCGTAAAGACTTCACCGAAAATGTATTTTTGCAAAATCGCCATCATCTCGGGATCATCACCGGTTGGAGTTAACGCTTCTCCATTAAATAGTGTTTTGTAATTCTTTTTACAAATATCTGTTCTTGTCATATTTTTATCTCCTTGATTTAATGTGTTTGCGAACACAAAATTTGTTTGTAATAAAATAACAGTCAAACTTAAGACAAATATTTTTTTTAACATTTTACCTCCGAATTTATAATTTATTATTTATCATTTTTAAATAATTATCAAATACTTTTCTTGTATGCAGTAAATGCTTTCCAGTAATAATATCAAATTATTATGCTACTTGTCCACACAAATGTCACCCAAAACCATAAAATTTCAAACTAATAATAAAATAGCGATAAGCCCAAAAGTCTTATCGCTATTATTTTATAAACCTTACGCCCGAAGAGATTCGAACTCCCGACCTTTTGGTTCGTAGCCAAACGCTCTATCCAGCTGAGCTACGGGCGCATATATAAGTTATAGGCAATAACTATATTAACAAAAAAAGATTTTTTTTCAAGTTATTTAAAAAAATTCTAAAAACGGCAATATAATTAATGTTTCTAAAATTAAATATGTTATCCTCTTTTTGAGAGGTAAAGATATGGAAAAATTAACACAAAGAGAAAAAACAGTCCTAAAACTTGTTACACAAGGATACGGCTATACTCAAATCAGTAAATTAATTTTTGTAAGTACACATACTGTTAAAGCACATATAAGCTCTATCATAAGAAAGCTGGAAGCTAAAAATAGAGCAAACGCAATCTATATAGCCGTTATGTACCATATGCTTGATGAATAATAAATTGTTACAATTTGATAGTAAACACGACTCGTTATATAATAATGGGTGAGACTAGATTTATGAAAAAATTTTGTATTTTACTATCATTAATTATACTTATATTATTTACATTTGTCCGCCAAGCTTGTGCAGCAGAATTGTACAAAATCACAGATGCCAATTTTGATACATCAAATTCTATTATTGTGCTTTCCGGACAAGATACACAAACCGGTAATATTTTGCCGGAAATTAAACTTGTCAAAATGCAAAACCCATCCAGAGCATATTTTGACATTAATGCGTCAATTATTACCTTCCCTAAACAGGATTGGGTATTTAAAACAGGACCGATAAAAGAAATTAAAATCACCCAGTTTTCCACATCTCCGGATGTTGTTAGAGTTGTCATGTATTATGAAAACGGGTTTAATCTAGATAATATTAAATTTTTAAGGCTTAAAAACAATATAATCATAAAACTAAAAGATGATGAAATGTGCGATAACGAATATTTTCTCAATACTTACAGGGATGAACATTCATCGTCAAGCGATTTCTATGAATATATGACAATTTCAGTACCCGCGGAACAACCGAATGATTCCATTGTAGGACAAATTCATGAAGCTTTTAATGAACAGACCGAACAGCTATTTGAACGAAAAGAATTAAAACTCAATACAAAATACTATTTAAATAATATTACACCTAAGCCTAATATGGTCCTGTTGAACGGTTTTGGTTCAGTTTCTATTGAAAGGCCGATGATTCTTTATAACCCGACAAGAATTATTTACGATTTGCCAAATACTCTTGTTGATATGAAGATAAGAAATAAAGAATACAGAATAAGTGATACCGAAACAGTTAAAATCGGTCAGTTTTCCGTAAACAAGGCAAGAATAGTAATAACAACCGACGCGGTCAAGGACTATATTCCTATTTATTCCAGCGATAACCAATCACTTATAATAGCGAATTATCAAAAGACCAATAATTCTACATTATATAACTCATCAAGTAATGCAATAGCATACAATAAAGAGAAAATAGACTCTTTAACCGAGTCAATGATTTTAAAATTTGATGCCCCAGTAGTACACGGGCTTGACAGATATAATGACAAAATCATCTTCTATTTATATAATGTTTCAAAATATAATGATGTAAACTTTAAAGCAGCATACAAAGGAACCATTTTTGAAGACGCAACTATTGATTTAATGCCTAAAATCGGTTTAAAATTGACTATACCTATTGAACAAGATGCAATAGTAAGTTCATATTTAGGTGCAGATGGAAGAAGTTTAAAGGTAAAAATAAAAGAATCCAAAAAGAAAACAGAAAATCATACACCCTCAATAATTTTAAATCCTGTGGTCCCGACAGACAATTCAGGAACAAAAAAAGTTGTAATTGATGCCGGACACGGAGGAAAAGACGTAGGAGCTATCGGAGGCGGCATAAACGAAAAAGATATCACGCTGGATGTTGCAAAACGTGTCGAAAAACTACTTAAACAAAAAGGCTACCGCGTTGTAATGACTAGAGATGACGACACCTACGTTTCACTACAGGACAGAGTATCAATAAGTGAAAATGCAAACCCTGATATTTTTGTAAGTATACACGTAAATTCAAGTGTAAGACCTGAAATTACAGGAGTTGAAACACATTATTATCATCAGGAAAGTATAGCCCTTGCACAAACGGTTCATTCATCACTTGCCAGTGCCGTACAATCTCCAAACCGTGGATTGTTTAAATCTAAATTTTATGTTATAAATCATACTACATCACCCGCAATTTTAGTCGAAATCGGATTTATATCCAACAGTAATGAAAGAACTCAGTTGGTCGGGGAAAAACGTAAGCAGGCAACAGCTAAAGCAATAGCAGACGGAGTACAGAATTATTTTAAACAATATAAATAATAACAGACCAATAGCATTTTTTGATTCAGGTGTAGGCGGACTTACTGTTTTTGAGAAAGTAAAGAAACTTATGCCTGATGAAAATTACCTTTATTTCGGCGACACAAAAAATATGCCTTATGGCGAAAAAACAGAAGAACAGCTTATTGAATTTGCCGATAAAATTTTCAAATTTTTTGAAAACAAAAATGCAAAAGCTGTTGTAATGGCCTGCAACACAACATCGGCCATAACTTACGAAAAACTAAAAAATAATTACAATTTTAAAATTTACCCTATAATTCAATCTGTGTGTTCTACGCTCGCAAAAATGCCTGATGTTAAACGGCTCGGCATTATTGCAACTCCTGCAACAATAAATTCTCACAGCTATTCTAAAGAAATAAAAAAATACAATCAGAATATGCAAGTCTTTGAGCAGGCTGCTCCCAACTGGGTACGAATAGTAGAAGAACATAGAATTAATCAGCCTCAAAGCATTATGCAGGTTAAAGAAATTATTGATATAATGAACAATTTTGCACCGGATAAAATTGTTCTGGCCTGCACACATTATCCATATCTTATGAGTGTATTAAAAAAATTTATGCCGGAGGAAAAATTTATTGATCCGTCTTTATATTTTGCAAAAAATATAAAAGATGATTTAACAAAGTCTGGGTTATTAAACAACAAATTTGAGTACGAAAAATTCTTCGTAAGCTCAAATCCAGAGAACTTTAAAACGGCATCACAAATGTTTTATAAGCTTAATGAACTTCCTGAAGTTGTGAACCTTTAATATATTCCAGACAAGTTTCGTAATCAGGAACTATAATAATTTTATCACTTATTTTATCCGGAGTAACGTTTAATACCGTAGTATTTTCCTTTATTGCATAAACTTTTATTCCCCGCTTTATACATTCAAAAACAGGAACAGCCCCCAAAGAATCATAAGGCATAACAAGATAGTCAAGATTATTTATATTTATACCGCCTTTTTTAACAAGCCTTGGAGCATTACTTAAACCTATAAGAATACAAGGAAGAAAAGTCGGTGTAATATATTCAGAAGCGGCCCTTCCGTCAACCAAATCTGAATATATTTGATAATCCGCAAAAGCTGGCGAATGAGCGCAAGGAACAGAGAATTCTTTGGAAATATAATGAGATAAAATTGCCTCCACACCACCCACCGGATCTGTACCTTGCCCATTTGCATAACCGGGATTTTCATCTTCAGGATCTTCAAACATACATACAAGAGCAATTGCATCACAGCCATTATTTAGCAAATCTGCACAGGCTTCCTTTATGGTATCTATATTTTTAACCATTCCGGTAGAAATACCGCTGTTTTCCATTATAAACTCAACACCAACATCGCCCTTTGTTATTGTATATTCCGTTACACCAATTCCGTATACAGCCTTCACAGCATTTATCGTATTGATGTGAACATTTAAAACATCCCGGGGAATAGCTCTGTCAAAAACAACACCAATTTTATTGTCATGAGAAGGTAATAAATTTATATTTCCTTTAAAGAATTCGTCTAAAGAATACCCCTCAACATAAAGCATATTATCAGTTATGCCAGAAAAGCAACCCGCATTTACGACATTGGGATTAACAATAAGTTTAGACACTTTAGCAAATTTACGGGCATAAGAACTTGCATCACCAGCATAACCGCCGATTGAAGCACCAATACCTGTCGGAACAATAAAAGCACCTAATTTTTCACCATTTTCTAACATATTTTTATAATACACCAAAAAAGCAGTATAGAAACTGCTTTTTTGGGAAAATAATTTGATTATTAATCTTATTGTTGTGCTCCACCGTATGAAAAATCATTTTTAACGTTTGTTTGAAGCAATTTAGTCCAGGAACTTTCATAAGTATTGATTTCATTCAACTGGGTTTCAAGATTATTTTTTTCAAGCTCTAATTCTTGCTCCCAGGAATTTATATTTGCCAGTTCAAGCTCATGTTCCTGTTCACAGCGTTCAGTCAGCAATTCATAAGTATCCGGATCATTTTCATAATACTCATAATAAATACTGTTAAGCTGATCGTTATATTTAGCCTGATTTTCTGCAGTTTGCTTAGAAGCATTCAGCATATCCATCATAACAGATGACAATTTATCATTAATCATAGATTTTTGTTTTGTGTACAATAACAATGTTTCATGAATATTTGAAATAGCCATCGATTTCGCCTCTCTTCTTTTTTAGTTCTCTTACATATATAAACAATTTTGTTAAATCCGGATTTCAAAAAAGGTTCATTTCGTTACATTTGTTAACATAATAAATATTATAGGAAGTTAATAAGACGTTAAGTCATAATGGTGCGCTAGAGCGCACGTAAAATTCCAATAATCTGCACTTAATGAAACAATAACAAAGCGGATGTTGTTTGAGCGGTAAAGAGATTCCGAAACGAGTTCGGAATGACGGAAAGATATAGCGAGTTCATCCGCTCGGGTTGAATTTAGTGCAGATTAAACTGTCTGCGTGTTTTTCTTTCTTTGCTTAATTTCTTTCTTTTTACATCGCAATAAAAAGAAAGAAATTAAGTGCGGGGTGCGGGGACGCAGAGTTCCCGCAGAATAAAAGCCGGAGGGCTTTAATTTATTTCCGATAATATTTATTATGTATTTATTTATTTTTATAATATAATTATATATTATATAGGAGAGCAAATATGGATCAGGAAACTTACATGAAAATAATGGGCTATGTCCCGACAGTTATTGAAGCATCATCAAGAGGTGAACGTTCCTTTGATATTTTTTCCAGACTTTTAAGAGAAAGAATAGTATTTTTAGGAACAGAAATTGATGACGATGTTGCAAATTCAATTGTTGCACAATTACTCCTGTTGGACAGCGAAAATCCGGAAAAAGATATTATGCTGTATATTAACAGCCCCGGCGGTGTAATCACTGCAGGTATGGCAATTTACGATACAATGCAGCTTATTAAAGCAGATGTTTCTACTATTTGTCTGGGGGATGCCGCATCAATGGGAGCATTTCTTCTTTGTTCAGGCGCAAAGGGTAAAAGAATGGCGCTTCCAAATGCCAGAGTAATGATTCATCAACCATTAGGAGGTGCGAAAGGCCAGGCTACGGATATTGAAATAGAAGCAAAAGAAATCCTGAGAATGAAAGATATGCTTATTAATATTATTGCTCAAAATTCCGGACAGCCTGTTGAAAAAGTTAAAGAAGACTGCGAACGTGATCACTTCTTAACAGCTCAACAAGCTTTAGAATACGGACTTATTGATAAGGTCATAACTAAAAGCGAAAGATAAAATCTTAACAAAACTTAACAATATGGTCAAAAACATGCAATTTCAAGGAATTGCATGTTTTTATATAAATGTAAGGTTAAAAAAGGTTAGTTATAACAAATTAGGTAGGAGTAAAGGAAATGTTAATTTTCGCGTATCGAAAATTGCAGCTCATCCATCAACGGAACGATTTACAATATCGTTTAATGGATCTGACAAAAAAATTGTCCGATTTGCAGCAATACTCTGCAAATATAGGCGATGGATCCGTATCTATGAGCGATATGATGAACACTCCGGGTTCAATGTTCGGTCGACAGATGATGTACATGCAGTATGCGCATAACGGAGCATTGATGAGTGCGCAGCAAAATATGGCAATGATGCAGCCTATGATAACAATGCAGATGCAGCAAATGCCAAATCCGCAATATCAGGCAATGTATCAAAATTGGATCTTTAAAAGTTTGTATAATCAGGCTCGAGAAACAATCGGAAAGCAAGAAGCAAAACTTTTAAATGAACAAGAAAAACAAATTCAGGCAGAAAAAGCAAAAATCGAAACCCAGTTAAAAATGATTGAACAAGAATATGAATCAGTAAAACAGGGTGAAGAAGAATCTATAAAATTGTTGAAACCTGAATATTAATAAGGTTTAATCTAACCCCTATCCTTGACTAACCTTTTCAAGGAGTTCGCTTAACGCGGGCTCCTTTTTAACATGAGAGAATTTCATCAATCCTGCAGTCAAATACATCCACAGGCAGCTTATCAACTATGAGTTTTGAAGAAATAGGGGTTATAGTCTTAATATTTTTATATTTTTCAAGGAATCTGTCATAAAACCCGCCGCCGTAGCCAAGCCTGAGCCCTTCCCTATCAGCCATTAGGGCAGGTACAAAAATCAAATCCAAAATTTCAGGATTTACGGGATTTGAACACGGTTCGTTCACTCTGAATTCGGATAATTTTAGGTTGTCACCTTGTTTGAAAGGACAAACAAGTATATCTTTTCCAAAAACTTTAGGAAGATAAAAATTTTTATTGTCTGTTAAAAGAGAGAGCAGATTTATTTCATACTTCATAGGATAGTAAAGCATCACATTTCGGGCTTTTAAATAACTTTTATTTTCCCTTATTAAATTTACTATATTTGCACTAATCGAAGTAATATCAAGCCCTTTTCGTATAGTTTTTGCATGTACTCTTAAGTCTGTTTTATTATCCATAATTTTAGTATATAATAAAAATATGAAAGACTTATGCAACAACGATTTAATAAATCCTAATTGGGCAAAACACGGATACATTCAAGTCTATACCGGCAATGGCAAAGGGAAAACCACTGCATCGCTGGGGCTTGCTATGCGAGCTTTAGGGCGATGCTGGAAAGTCCTTATTATAATGTTTACAAAAGGTGGGGATGATTACGGAGAGCTTATCTCGTTCCGAAATTTATCAGAACAAATTTCACAAAACCTGACAATTGTTCAAGCAGGTCTGGATAGAATTGTTTATTCCGACAACAAAAATGAAAATGATGAGGAAGAAATTAAAAAAGGCTGGGAACTTGCAAAAAGAGCAATAAAAAATGATGAATATAATCTTATAATCCTTGATGAAGCAAATATCGCAATAGATTTGGGCTTTATAGATGTTGATGAAGTCGTGGAAGTTTTAAAACATAAACCTGAAGAAATGGAAATAGTTTTAACAGGAAGAAACGCTAATCCAAAAATTATTGATATAGCACATCTGGTTTCCGAAATTCACCCTGTTAAACATTACTGGGATACAGGTATTGCTGCACGCAAGGGGATTGAATATTAATTATTTACCAAGGATAGTCAGGTTTAATTTCCCAATTATCCAACATTATCAATCCAGAACAAGCATCACCTGCTCCCCAGTAACCACTACCAGAAGCTTTTGGATTACAAGCACCCCAACCTGTTCCTAAAATAGAAGCTCTATCATAATTATATTTAGGGACATTATAATTATGCGGAACATACGGTCTAAAAGATGGATTAGTCTCACGCTTATCAAAAATAAAAGTAAATACATCTTTTCCTAAAAATGCATATTTTTTAGGATTTCTAATATAAACTTTTACACGTGTAACTGGCTCATATACTCCACCATATCTAAAAAAAGCATATGCTATAGAATCACCACCCTTTGTAACAACATACTGTCCTACAGTAGTATTTACAGATCCAGGTTTTGCAAACTTTAATGGAAATGGTAAAGCCAACCCCAGACAACGTTCATTCGTTCCACAACTTTTATGCGCAACAACTTTAACATACGGCTCTATATAAGTTTGAACCCATTTTGCTAAATTATCTTGTTCGTAATAATCCCAACCAGAAGGATCTCCATAATCAGCTTTTGCCATCTGAATAACTTGATTTAATTCACTATAAGCTTTTTTTACACTTGTTGCTGTTGCTTTCTTTTGATAATTTTTAATTAATGCTGGTAAAGTTAAAGCTGCAACAACACCGATTATTCCTAAAGTTATTAAGACCTCTGCTAAAGTAAATCCCAAGCGTGTCGCTTGACCCGACACTAATTTTTTAAATACTCCTCCTTGAAACCTTTGTGGGATAAGCTCTAAATTGCCCCCCCCCCGACATTCTTAACATCATACAATCTTTTAATATTCTGCTCCTTTCTTACATTTATCATATTACGCACTTCTTCTCATAAGATCAGATAGTTTTACTTCTTTTTGTTCTTTTTTAACTTTTTTTACAGGCTGCTTCTTTTCTGCTTTTTCCTGTTTAAATTGCGATAGACCAACCTTTATGCTTGAATTCTGATCGCTTATCATAAAAATGTCTTTAAAAAATGCAATTAATTCTTTCATAAGTTTTCTCCTGAAAATATTATAACCTTCTGTATTATATTTATATCATTCATTAAATCTATTTTCAACTCAAAAAACATTGTATTTTATGTTATATTATTGATATAAAAGCCGCAGGAGCACAATTTGAACACTGATAATGATATAATCTATAACAGCGATTTTAATTCAGCTTTAAATATATATGAAAAAGAATATTCACATAAGGATTTGATAATTTTCTTAAAAAACGGTTCCGTTGCAGAAAAACAAGCCGCGGCACTAAAACTTGATGCTGTAAAAACACAACAGGAAGCTGAAATATTAATGATGAACCTTACCGGATGCGACGGAAAAATTCGGGAAGCCGTATCATTCAGATTAAAGGAATTTATACCGCAAAATCCTCAATTTTATACAAAATTTCAAGATATAATCCTTGATGCCCTGATTGATATAAATGGCAATATCTGCAGAAATATTCTATTTTCTATACAATGTCTTAAAAATTATCCTGAATTTTATGTTGATTTCTGCAAAAGCCTTGTAAAAAAGATAAATCCTATTATTGAAAAAATTAGAACATTTGATATTCAGGATGGTAAATATAAAATTAACAAAGAGGTATTTAAACTATACTGGTATCTTGAAACAATTTATGAATTCTGTGAATTTATTGAAGAACATGCATTAACAACAATTTTATCTCAAACTAAAAATATTCAAGATTACACAATCCGAGAAAAATCAGCCAAAATTCTTTCAAAAATTCATAATAATAAAGATTTGTTAACAATTAAACAAGAATTAAAAAAAGACCAAAACTACTATGTCAGACGCTATTAATACTCTTTATATTAAATTTTGTTAAGAAGTTTATAATAAATATATACACTTTAAGCAATTTTTAATGAATAATTTCCTTTATATATATACAAGGGGAATTTACAAAGGGATAAAAAAAGGAGAACAATATGGCCAGAGTTTTAATATCAATGCCGGAAAGATTTTTAGATGAAATAGACAAAGTTGCAGGAAATGAAAATCGTACACGTTCAGAATTAATCAGAGAAGCTCTAAGAACATATATGTACAGAAACCAAATCAGAAATTCTCAAAAGGCAATAAAAAATGCAGAAATTTTAGATACACTGCTCGGATAACAAAATTTTAAAGGGGAAAAAAGAAATGGAAAATACAGAATACATTATGTCATCACTTGATGAATACTTTGAAATTTTAGACAGAGAAAATAAAAAACGTTCTGAACTTGTTGCAAAATCTCTGGTCAAATATTTACAACAAACTAAAGAAAATTCAAAATTTCAAAAACTTCAAATTGCGAAATAAAAAGTCAAGGTCATAGATTATTTTGGGAAAAAGGAAAAATTTTTAGGGGAAAATTCAATTATCTGTAAACGGCTTGCAAAAATTTGTAAGCCGTTTTTGTAGTCTTATAAACAAAAAAGAGCTATGAAAATCATAGCTCTTTTAATCCTTCAATGTCGATTGTCAAAAATTATTCAATAATTTTGTCAACAACACCGGCACCAACTGTATGACCGCCTTCTCTGATAGCGAATCTCATACCTTCTTCGATAGCTACAGGAGCGATAAGTTCAACTTCCATAACAACGTTGTCACCAGGCATAACCATTTGACCGTCGAATTTGATTGAACCTGTTACGTCAGTTGTTCTGATGTAGAACTGAGGTCTGTAACCAGGGAAGAATGGAGTATGACGACCGCCTTCTTCTTTAGTCAATACGTAAACGTTAGCTGTAAATTTTGTATGCGGATGAATTGTACCAGGTTTAGCAAGTACTTGACCGCGTTGAATATCAGTTTTGTCGATACCACGAAGCAATGCACCAATGTTGTCACCTGCTTGACCTTGGTCAAGAGATTTTCTGAACATTTCAACACCGGTAACAGTTGTTTTCTTAGTTTCACCTAAACCAACGATTTCAACTTCATCACCAACTTTAACAACACCACGTTCTACACGGCCTGTAGCAACAGTACCACGACCTGTGATAGAGAATACGTCTTCAACAGGCATCAAGAACGGTTTGTCTAAGTCACGAACAGGTGTCGGGAAGTAAGAATCGATAGCATCCATCAATTCCCAAATTTTGTCAACCCATTTATCTTCACCGCGTTGGATTTTCGGGTTAGCTTGAGCAGCTTCAAGAGCTTTCAAAGCTGAACCGTGGATGAACGGAATGTTGTCGCCGTCGAATTCGTAAGAAGAAAGAAGTTCTCTAACTTCCATTTCAACTAATTCTAACAATTCCGGATCATCAACCATATCACATTTATTAAGGAATACAACCAAGTTAGGAACGCCAACCTGACGAGCTAACAAGATGTGTTCACGAGTCTGAGGCATAGCACCGTCAGTAGCAGCTACAACAAGGATAGCTCCGTCCATCTGAGCAGCACCTGTAATCATGTTTTTAACATAGTCAGCGTGGCCCGGGCAGTCAACGTGAGCATAGTGTCTAGCAGCTGTTTCGTATTCTACGTGAGCAGTAGAGATGGTAATACCTCTTGCTTTTTCTTCAGGAGCAGCATCGATTTCATCAAATTTTTTCAATGCAGCTTGTCCTGCAGCAGCCAATACAGCTGTGATAGCTGCTGTTAATGTTGTTTTACCGTGGTCAACGTGGCCAATTGTACCGATGTTAACGTGCGGTTTGGTACGTTCGTACT
>CALUQH010000012.1 GCA_944322885.1 Candidatus Gastranaerophilales bacterium
CGTTACGCGGCAAGGTACGGGCTATTGGTACACATTTACAATCAGGTAAGTCACGCCATTCCTGAGTATCACTACATGTATCACTAAAGCCGGGGATGGCCTCCCATTGTCCGTTTACACACTGCTGGCCGCAGACGGGCGGGGTATCACCGGGATTACATACAGAAACAGGTTCATCCCCTTCTTCGCCGCCGCCCGGAACTACAGCATTACCAAATTTTTCTTCAACACAAGAGCATTCACCAGTAACATTATTTTTTAGTTTAATTAAACCTTCTTGGCATTGCAAGGTTAGACATTGATCTAATTGAACACCTCCGTTTTGTCCTTTTGGAATACAAGAACATGAGGCAAAATTAAAGGTACCACCTTGTCCCTCACAAGAAGTCATTTTAGCATACCAAAAAGGATCATTATAAGGATCACAAACAGAAGCTGTACTGTCTTTTTTGCAAGTACAAGAAGCAATATCGGCGTACTGTCCCTTAGGGCACTGTAAACCAGGGCAATATACGCCTCCTGTACCAGTTACTCCACCACTATTATTTGTAGGCGCATCTATTAAACCATTTTCATACGCCCAAGCGGACTCATCCCATAAACTGTCAAGCAAGGCAAAATAACTGCTATGACCTGAAGCCTGAGCCAAATGCTCAACCAAATTCAGTGCCTTATAGTTCTCATTCTGAGGATTGAAATCCGTCAACAATGCCCGTGAAACATCTTTTAAGGACTCATAAGCCGAATAATAACTGTATGAAATCGTTGAATCAAGTTTCTTCTTTGTTACACCTATAGTTACTGCTACTACAACTGAAATTATCAGCATAACAATTACTATTTCGGCCAGGGTGTATGCAGGCTGAAACCCTTTAGAGGAGCTTAGAGTGCCCCCCCCCGACGGGATTAAATTCCGCAAAAATTTTCATACTCATCCATTGCTCCTATATAATATTAACTTTTTTATTATAACATATTATTTATATAAATACAATACTAAAACCTGTCTTATGTTAATAAGACAGGTTTACATATATATAAAATCTGGCAAATTTAAATATAATGCTTCTTGCCTGACAAGAATTTGATTTATGAAAGTGCCATTAAAGCTTTCACAGATCTTGCATTATCTCTTACTTCTTCATCTGAATGCATATTTACAGTATCTTCAAGAATTTTAATAGCCTCGGATTTATCGTTCAATGACAACAATTCATTAATTGTGCTCATTGCAACAACAGTTGACATATCATTAATACCTTTACCTTTGTTAGTAATAACAATTTTCAAAGCGTCATGAACATTTTTCTTAACTAATGCACGGGATGTCATTTCTCTGATTGCATCAACTTTAGAATTTGTTCCTACATCTTCGAGAATTGATATTGATTCGGGATTTTCATTCATACCCAAACCTTCTATAATATTGGTAACATTTTTTACGATTTTCTTATCTGTCATCTTATTAAAACCTCCCTAACTATACTGCAGCTTCCCAAGCAGCTACGTTATCCGACAACAACTGTCTTGCAGCTGTCATATCATCCATTTTTGCAACAGATCTTGCGGTAATACCGTTTGAAATTAAATCTGTTACAGAAGTTCCTAAAGCATCTTTTACGGAATTATATATAGAAACTGCTTTTTCTTTCGCAGGAGTAAAAGATATTTCTATACCGTTAAGCTTGTTCCAGCCGTTAACAACATTTTCTTTCATTCTGTTACCAAAAGAAACAACTGAGTTAATCATGTTCTGGAATTTTTCGCCGATACCTGAAATAGAACCAACTAAAGCACTTGCTTTTAATTTTCCTGTAAAATTAATCTGATCATTTTTCTTTGTTGAAGATTCAAATACGTCAGCTGTCAAAACATTTCCTTTGAAAGATGAAGCTGCAAACGGATTTGAAGAATTTCTTTGTGTCGCATTTTCGTGTTTGCTTGTGTTGAATAAACGTTCACGAATTGCGGGGATTGATAAATTTGCCATATTTGTATCCTTTCGTATAACTTTATCGACTTTATAAGGATATCATCATAATTTTTATATTGGCTCAACCTTTTGGTGTATTCTTATTTGAATTTCTTATACTTTAGTTGTAAAATTTATGCATAGAGGATAGAAAAATGGGATATGAAAATTTAGATAAATTGATAGAAACAGTAAGGATTTTGCGCTCACCTCAAGGCTGCGAATGGGACAGAGCACAAACTCATAAAACATTACGCCCGAACATGCTTGAAGAAGCTTATGAAGCGGTCGATGCCATGGATTCAGGCGATATGAAACATTTAAAAGAGGAACTCGGAGATGTGCTTTTACAGGTTCTTCTTCATTCTCAGATAGCCGATGATGAAGGTGAATTTAATCTTGATGACGTGGCTAAAGGGCTTAATGAAAAGCTTATTCACCGCCATCCGCATGTTTTCGGAAATATAAAAGTAAATTCAACAGATGAAATTATAGATAACTGGGATAAATTAAAAAAAGAAGAAAAACCGCACAGAAAATCAGCAATGGACGGGATTTCAAAATCCCAATCAGCATTGATGAGCGCACAAAAAATAAGCAAACGTGCAGTAAAAAAAGGCTTTGAATGGCCTGATGAAAATACACTTTATGAATGTATTAAATCTGAATTCGACGAATTTAAAGAGGCTGTAAAAGAAAATAATCCCGAACATGCCGAAGAAGAAATGGGAGATATTTTATTTGCGGTGGTAAACCTTGCAAGATGGAACAAAATTGATGCGGAACAGGCCCTTTTAAAAGCAAATAAAAAGTTTATGGCGCGTTTTCGCAAAATGGAAGAATTAGCAGAAAAACCGTTAGAAGAATATAATTTCAGGGAATATGATATATTATGGAAGCGGGCTAAGGAAAATCTCTCTGATTAATTGTTAACAAATGTTAAATTAAGTTACCCTAAAAAAGCAATTTCTTTATAAAAAAATCCTTTATATAAATATACAGGAAAGAGGATAAAGGTTTTATGAAAGAACAGGAATTGAATACTTTGATGTCTGTAGTTTCAGACCCCATAAATAATGTTTACAAAATTAATTCAAGAAAAGACTTGGAAGAAATTCAACGTATTATAAGAATTTTTAATATTTCTGAAAGCCAGCATAACAAACACACTATGTTGTCTATTAAAAATCTTGCCACTTTCAAACTTGTGCTGAGCAACAATTAAAAAGATTTAACAAGCCCGAAAAAGCAAATCGCATAAATTGAAGTTCCGTTAACTTTAATATTAACGGAACTTTTTGTATTACTGTATAATTGATTTTAATCCGAAACTAAGCTAAAATTCATTTATGGCAGAAAATTTGTTGAAAATTAACAATTTATATGTTGAATACCATGCCAATAAAGGAATTCTCGGCGGAAAGACAACTATCCATGCCGTAAACGGCGTTTCTCTGAAAATTCACAAAGGGGAAATCCTTGCGATAGCAGGAGAATCCGGCTGCGGGAAATCAACGCTTGCAAAAGCCTTAATACAGCTTGAACCGGTAAAATCAGGAGAAATATTTTTTGAAAATAAAAATACACTTACGCTTCAAAAATATGATTTAAAAGAATTCCGTAAAAAAGCTCAAATGGTTTTCCAAAATCCTTATGCGAGCCTTAATCCAAAAATGAAAATTATAGATATTTTAAAAGAACCGCTTGAAATTAATACAGATTTTACCCCTGAAAAAATATTTGAAACGATAAAAGAAAAAATTAAACTTGTAGGACTTGATGAGTCATGTCTTGAGCTTTATCCCCATGAGTTTTCTGGCGGTCAAAGACAGAGAATAGCTATTGCAAGAGCTTTGATGCTTAATCCCGAATTTATTCTTGCAGATGAGCCCGTAAGCGCTCTTGATGTAAGCATTCAGGCTCAAATCATTAACCTTATAAAAGAATTAAATAAATCACTAGGGCTTACTTTTTTATTAATTACACATGATATGAGTGTGATTAAGTATCTTGCAGACAGGGTTGCCGTGATGTATCTCGGCGAAATTGTCGAAACAGGCAAAACCGAGGATATTTTTACTTCCCCGCTTCACCCTTATACAAAAGCCCTATTAAGCTCAGTTCCGCAAATTAACAAAAGCGGAAAAAAGATTGTTTTAAAAGGAGATTTACCATCTCCTGCCGACCTTCCTCAGGGATGTAAATTCCACACGAGATGCCCTTATATTATGGAAAAATGCAAAACCTGCATCCCGCAGGACAAAGGTGCCAGTCATAAAGTAAAATGTTTCCTGTATGAATAAATAACAGCTGTTAAGATTTAAGTAGTTTTCTCAACAGCCTTGTCTGCGGAAACCATTGACTGCAGAAATACTGACAACAGTATTAAAATCATACCTATATAAAAAGATATATTCAGCTGTTGCCCCTCACCGAGAAAGATTATTGCAAGCAATATTCCGTATATTGGTTCAAAGTTTCCGTACAAACTTACCGTAAAAGCAGAAAGGGTCCTGAGTACATGTATCTGTAATATATATAGCACTATAGTACAGAAAAAAGCCAGTATAAAAAGATATACAAAATTCATAAGAGATGGAATTTCTAACACAGTTACCCCTGATATTATCCCTGCAGAAACAAGCACTGATAAAAATAATGTTCCGCCTAACAATTCATAAAATAACATAGTTTTTGAACTTTTATCAGAACCGATTACTTTATTTAAAATAGTGTAAAGTGCGATTAACACAGCAGATATAATTCCCAGAATTATTCCAAAACGGAAATGAGTATCTATATGAAATATTAAACCAATACCCGCAACGGCGATAATACTGCATAAAAGATTTTCCCTGCAAAAAGGCTTTTTGAATATTAAAGGTTCAAATATAGCAGTAAAAAATCCTTCCAGAGAATAACAGACAACTCCGATCGCAACATTTGCAAATTTTATACTCGCAAAAAAGAACAAAAAATGCAGTCCCAACAAAACACCAAGCCCGCCTATTTTTAATATTTCAAGGAATTTTTCCGAAGGCAGCTTTTTTAATACAAATAGCATTATAAAAAATAAAATAAAAGCAAAAGATAATCTGTACCATACAAGATAAAAAGCATCAAGAGTAATTAACTTGCCCAAAACACCTGTTAATCCTGCAAGTAATACGGAAATATGCAATTTTATATATTCTTTTCTTTGATTATCCGTCATACTTATATTATGCCCATAAAGTGCAATTTATGGCAAATAATCAGCAGACCGTCAATTCCTTATACATACTCAAATACAATGCAGAACTTCTTCTCCAGGAAAAATCAGCTTCCATCGCAGACTTTCTCATAGCATTAAATGTATATTTATCCTGGTATACACCTAATGAACAATAAATTGCCTGCATCATATCCCAACCGGAATATCCCCAGAATTTAAATCCCGTAGAATCATTCAGAGGATAACCTGTTACAGTATCTTCAAGCCCGCCTGTAGCTCTAACAACAGGCAAACTTCCGTAACGCATTGCAATAAGCTGGCTTAAACCGCACGGCTCAAATTTTGACGGCATAAGGTAAAAGTCACTTCCGGCATAAATCTGATTGGCCAAATCAGCACGATAACCGATATATGCACGTATATTTGAAGTGTTGTTCGAAAGCCATATAAGAAGATTCTCATAATCCTTTTCACCGCTACCCAAAAAGACAAAATCTGCATTTAAACTTTTTAATTCGCCTTCACTCTGCCTTATCAAGTCAATCCCTTTCTGTCCAACGAGACGGGAAACCATTGCATACATAGGTCTTTCAGGATTATATTTAAGTCCGAATTTTTCACATACCTTTTTCTTATTCTCTTCTTTATGTTTTAAGGATTTAACATCATATTTTTTTACAATATTTTTATCCGTCTTCGGATTGAAAGCCTCATAATCAATTCCGTTCAATATCCCGACGAGCTTACTCTGGTTCATCCGAAGGGTATAATCCATACCTTCACCATATTCGCCTGTTAATATTTCTTTTGCATAAGTAGGAGATACGGCAATAATTTTATCAGAATAATTAATTGCACCTTTCATCCAGTTAACTTTTCCGTAATGCTCTACTCCACATTCATTATAAACAATATCCTTGCGCATATTTGCAAAATCCAGAACATCTTCAAACCATACACCTTGATATGCAAGGTTATGAATTTCAAAAACAGTTTTCGTATTTTTCCAAAAATCATCATATCTGTAGTTGCTGTGCAAATAGACAGGAATCATAGCTGTATGCCAGTCATTTGCATGAATAATATCTGCCTTGAAGTTCAATAACTTTGCATACTCAAGAGTCGCCAGAGAAAATGCAATATACCTTTCATGTTCATATTTCGGGTCAAGCCATTTAGGATAAACTTCCTTAAAACAAGTAAAATACCAATCATTATGGACAAAAAATACATTAATATTTGTTCCGGGAAGTTTACACATAAACAAACGGAACTTATGCCCCATTCTGTCAAACGTAAGCCACATTTCAGAATTTTCAAGTTCTTTAATACCCCATTTATTTACATCTATAAGACCGTGTAAAGGCGTAAAAATAGCAATTTCAGCGTCTTTTTCCAGATATTTAGGCAGACTTCCCACAACATCCGCAAGCCCTCCTGCTTTTGAAAAAGGTGCAACCTCTGCAGCAGCAAATAAAATTTTCATTTTTACTCTCCTTGTTCTAATACATTATCTGAAACGAATTGCACGTTTGACTGATTTTCTTGAACAATATCCTGCTCCTGAACGGAATCTTCCGCAGCAATATAATGATTAGGATCCGTATCAAAATTAAAGTTAATACCGTATTTTGCAGCAATATAACGTGCATGAGCGATTAAAATTTCAGCTTTCTCTGGCTGTTTGTCAAACATCATAACCTTAAACATATTGTATTTAAACAACATTAACAGATACTCACTTGTAATATTATTTTTTTCCAATTGAATGAGAGAATTATTTATAATTCCATAAGCAATTTCATATTTATCCTGTTTTAAGTGTAATTCACTCATTACATACCAGGCCACATATAAAAGTGTCGTCATGCCATTATTATTTGTAGTTTTTATTATTTTATAAATAATAGAATCTGCTTTTTTGAATGACCTGAGCTTCATATAAGCATATCCAATTAGTAAATCACAGAATAGTTCTAACTGATGGAGCTTACTAATTTTAGCTGCAATTTTCGCCTTATAAATATGCTCTGCAAACATTGAATAATCACCATCGTTCATGAGAAACGCATTTATTATATTTAATATAACATGTCCGAATCTATCGTTTTCATCAACGTTTTCACATTTCACCGAAATAGGGCGCCCATGGATTAAATCTTCAAGAGCTACAAACAAGCTGTAAGATTTTGGAATGAAGTCTAAATCAGCATAAACAATATCTAAAAACTGTCCGACATTTCCTGACAATATTAAAACATTACCAAGAGCTACATAACCTACAGAATCTGCAATCAATGCCTTAAACTCATCTTCACTGAAATAATCGGGTTTTAATACTTTAAGTGACTGCATATTAACCATATTAAGTACTTTATATCCGACATCAAGAGAATCCCTCAACGCGCCGACATTAAATAAAATCTGAATATGAATTAATGACATTAAGAAAAAGTATGTATTAAAGTTGGGGTCTTCCGGATTTAAAGATGACACCGGCAGAAGTGAAAGAACTTTATGCGTAAGTTCTAACGCATGGTTATAATCTCCCGTATTCAAAGCCCCATTTATCATTTTATTACACAGAAGAATTATTTTCTCAACATCTTTTGTTTTTTCAAGATTTTTCAAAGTTTCCACCGCGATTTCAGACGTTTTCTCCGGAACGTACTCATAAAGATTATTTGATATTTCCTCATACAAGTTTAATTTGTACTCTGTCAGAGCTTCTTTTTGTTCGGGCTCCACATTTAAATCAAGAAGTTGTAAAATTTTGTTTGTACAATTTAAATAAGAACTGAAATCACCTAAAGAAAGATTTATTTGGGCAAGTTCCTCCCATTGTTTTCTCTCATTTTCAGTGTCTTCAAGCAAACCGTATAAATAAGCTTTCACAGAGCTTGGCATATCCTCAATAAATACTTTACCAAAAAGGTCATGCGCAACATCCTCAAGATAAATTTTACTTATTGTAGTTAAAAGATTATCCCTCAAAAGGTTATAATTCGGGAAATATAAACAGTTATTATATTCAAAAACATAACCCATATCAGAAAGTTTTTCAATAATCTGTGTCTGATTTTCATACCCCAGACTTGCAACGGTATTCATATCAATACGGGTACCCAGAAGAACAATTGACGTTAAAAACTTCATAACATCCGCTTCATCTTGAAGCAGATTTAATCTTCTTGCAACAAGTCTGTCCAGATTAGACGGAATGATAATTGTTTTCGGGTTAATCATTGTAATACAGTCCTCATCAACCGCAAAAACACCTGATTCTATTAAATACTGTATAGCAAAATCAATAAACAGCATACTCCCGCAGGAATATTTTGCAACTCTCTGGAAATAAAAATTATCCAGAACATTGCGATAATATACTTTATTATCTTCAATTAATTTTTCAAATGAAGTCGGCTTAAGTGTAATTTCCGTATAATATGGTTTTGTTAGCAGAAAATGACAATCTCTGTGCAGAGAGAAAGATTTGCTGTACGTAACCAGAAAACTTATGTCCAGCTGTTCGAAAGATTCAAAGATAAATTTCAGTACATCATAAGAACTTGAATCAATCTTATCAAAATCTTCTATATAAATTACTGTTTTGGGAATAATTTGAAGCAAAGTAAGAAATATATCAAAGTATATAAATCTGGTATCTTCAGTATTTTCTGTTTCACGCTTGTTTAAACAAATTAAATCTTTTATTAAACCATCAGGATCAACGGAATTAAACATCGAAAAATCATTCTGCGAAAACAATTTTTGAGAAACCGTATATTCAAAGATTGCAGAGACCAAATCTCTGAAAAAGGAATATGGAGAATATTTCATCTCATCATAACATGTTATTGTAATAATATTACTAAACTGTGAAGTATCCGAAAGAGTATTCAAGACCCTCAGTGTATATGGTTTGTAGAGCTGATCAGTCTTTATAGCTACTATCCCTTTAGGAACTGATTGAAATTTATTCAAAATATGAAATAAAACATCAACATTTTCCGTACGCATAAATTCGGCATTAATTTCTTCAAAATTTATGGTTTCAATATCGTAAATAGCATCAGGATCTCCGTTTGAATCGAGATTATTTAAGGCCTCGCCATCAAGTTTGTCTTGTTCTACAAGCATATTTTGAACAAAATTAGGAATCTTTATTTCATCATCTTCATCTTCTGGATACTCAACTTTCACAAACTCTTTTATATCAAGCTCATAAAACATTTCCATCTCATCGCCGACCATAACTGAATTAAGCGGAGAAAATCTATATTCACCGTCAAGAGCACTGCAAACATCATCGTCAGTTAAAACCTGGAACGTATTCAAAATTTTATCTTCTTTATTTTTTATTGACTGATTTAAAAGGCTGATATTAAATCCTGATTCAAGGTTATTGGGATTATCATCAACAGTTCTTTTCATTAAAAACATATTGCATCTTACTGTTGCATTTTTCTTTTGGGTAAGCCTGCAGTTCATGGCAGTTATCTGATTTAGGATATCAATCGCAGCTTTCACAGCAGTCTGAGCAGAAGAATTGAAAGTATAATCCCTATCGAATCGGATAACATGTGTTTTGCCGATAATCTGGCGTCTTAAACCAACAGATTTAGCATAATTTTGAATAATTTTATCAATATTAATTTTGAATTTATTCAAAAGTTTCACCGACCCCAAAAGATTTTTCATTTCATCAATATTCGGGAAATCAATTGTCATAATAACAAATTCATCTGAATTTGCCTCATTCAAAATTACGCTTTTTTCAGTATCAAAACCGCATTTTTTACATTTTTTACTCTCTGTCGGGTTTATTTTTCCGCAGTTGTGACATTTAGTGATAATAACATATCCGCATTTTTTACAGGTATTTGTATCATTAATCGTTCTGCAGACAGGACAAGCAAGTTTGAGCACCTTTTTACAATTAGGGCAAACCATTGCATTATCATCAATTTGTAAACCGCATTTTGGACATTCCATAAGAAAATTATACCACTATACCGGATTTAGTACAAGGAATATTAATTATATCTTATTCCGGCTTCCTTCATTCTCCTGATACATTCTTTAATAGTCTCTACATCTTTTGTTAAGGCAACACGGAAATATCCCTCACCATATTTACCGTAACCGTTTCCGGGCGGAACAACAATATTTGCTTTTTCAAGCATTAATGTAGCAAATTCCTCTGATGTCATTCCTTTCGGAACGGGAAGCCACAGGTAAAACGTTGCTTTAGAAGGTTTAATATCCCAGCCTAATTCTCTAAAGCCTTCTTCGGCCGCATCTCTACGCTCCTGATACATCTTATTTAAATCATTAATATATTTAGAATCGACATCAAAAGCAACAGATGCGGCATCCTGAATAGCTTTAAACGTACCGGAATCAATATTGTTTTTAATTGTTCCTAATGCTTTAACTGCCTTAGCATTACCGCATACAAAACCGACTCTCCAACCTGTCATATTATAAGATTTGGAATGTGAATAGAATTCCAGAGCAACATCTTTAGCACCTTCAACCTGTAGAACAGAAGGAGCCTTGTAACCGTCATAAGTCATCTCAGAGTATGCCATATCAGAACAAAGCAGGATATCATATTTTTTACAAAAATCAACGGCTTTTTTGAAGAAATCCAAATCTGCAACAGCGCCTGTCGGGTTGTTCGGATAATTCAAAAACATGAGTTTAGATTTCTTAGCAATATCCTCAGGAATTTTATCAAAATCAGGCAAATATCCGTTTTCTTCTAACAAAGGCATCTCATAAGGGGTTCCTCCGGCAAATATTGTTGCGTTATGATATACGGGATATCCGGGATCCGGCACAAGGGTATAATCGCCTTTATCAACAAATGCGAAGAAAACATGGGCTATGGCTTCTTTAGAACCAATATTTGCAAGCATTTCGGTATCAGAATCAAGTTCAACGCCAAAACGTTTTTTCATCCAGTCACAAGCGGCTTTTCTGAATTTTTCAGTACCGTTATAAGGCGGGTAATCATGATTTTTCGGATTGTCAATTGCTTTGTGCATTTCATCAACAATCGGCTGTAATGTCGGTTTATCAGGATCACCTATACCAAGACTAATTATATCTTTGCCCTGCGCTTTTGCTTCTGCAATTTTTCTGTCAATTTCAGCAAAAAGATACGGGGGGATTTTTTCCAAACGTTCTGATACTTTCATGAATTCTCCTTCTTAATATTCTTTCCTAACCTTTAATTTTATGCTATCATAAATATAAAGGAAAAACAATGAGTATAATTGCAGATGACAATGATTTTAAAAGTTCAGACATTTCCGAAAAGAAAAAACATTCGGTTATAAAACCTGAATGCCTTGATAATGATAAAAATTTTGAAAACTGCATCAGACCCAAAACTTTTGATACATACATCGGTCAATCCGCACTGAAAGAAACATTAAAAATTTCAATAGAAGCTGCAAAAAAACGCAGACTACCGCTTGATCATCTTTTATTTTACGGTCCGCCGGGACTTGGCAAAACTACCCTTGCGGGAGTAATTGCAGAACAAATGGGAGTCGAGATAAAAATAACATCTGCCCCTGCATTAGAACGTCCGCGGGATATTATAGGGATTTTAATGTCATTAAAAGGCGGTGAAATTTTATTTATTGATGAAATTCACAGACTCAATAAAGTTGCCGAAGAAATTTTGTACCCTGCAATGGAAGATTTTTTCCTTGATATGACAACGGGAAAATCTCAAACAGTAAAGACTTTGCGTATTCCGCTTCCGAAATTTACATTGATAGGGGCAACAACAAAGGCAGGAGAATTGTCCGGGCCGCTGCGCGACCGCTTCGGGATTATTCACAGACTTGAATTTTATACGGAAGATGAACTGTCACAGGTAATAAAACGTACCGCCGGAATTTTAAATATAGATATAACAGACGAAGGCGCACACGCAATAGCAAAACGTTCCAGAGGCACGCCTCGTATTGCAAACAGGCTTGTAAAAAGAGTTTCTGATTATGCTATTGTAAAACACGACGGAAAAATAACGGAAGATGTCGCAAACAAATCACTTGATATCTTAAAAATCGACAATTTCGGACTTGATAATACAGACAGAAGCCTTTTAAGACTAATAATAGAAAAATACGACGGCGGTCCTGTCGGTATTGAAACAATTGCAGCGGCTATCGGGGAAGATGTAAGAACAATTGAAGATGTATGCGAACCGTTTCTTCTTCAAGCAGGCCTGCTACAACGTACCCCGCGCGGGAGAAAAGTTTCCCCCGCAACCTACAGACATCTCGGTTACAAAAATTTTAACAATAACGAACAACAGAGCTTATTTTGATTATCAGTATTTAACCCTGAACGGATAGTCTTTCGGTATTTTCCAGCCGCTAACCTGAATCCATTTTGTACAGTATCCTGCCCAGACAGATGTCGAATTGCAGCCATAAGTAGAATCGTTTTTTAATGTATCAATCTTTCCATCCCAGCTTGATGTGCCATAAGTACTGAATTCCCAGGCATAATATCCGTTACTATCAGTTTTTTTTATTGGATTATAATAAAATGCAAAAGAACATTTTCCACAACCATTAAGAATTCCAGAAGAATCTCCAAAGCACTTTTCTGGATTCCCAGGGAAAAAGAACCAGTCTCTGCTATTTGAAATACCTAGCAAAACAGAACTTCCATCGGCAAAAGTCATGTAAAAATATCTGCTTAATTTTCCGTAGTCTATAATATTCATATAAGGTATTAAATATTTTTCGCACCACGCCTTTTGGGACTCATAATCAGAATTATCTTCGAACCACATGTCACGGGCTCCGTAATCAACTTCAGCACGGGCTATAGCCTGGTTCATACTCGAATAAAATTTTTGAATACGGGCTACAACCACCTGTTTATTATGATTATCAATTAATGCAGGGATTGTTAGTGCGGCAACAATACCGATTATGCCAAGAGTTATCAATACTTCCGCCAATGTGAAGGCAGATTTTCCCTCCCTGATTAGGGAGGGATCAAGGGTGGGTAACAATCTTCTATTGTTTGATTGATTGAAACCCATCCTAACCTTCCCTTTATAGGGAAGGAAATAGAAATTAGTTTTTCGTGAGCTTTGCTCTTTGATAACGGACTGACATCCAGTCTTACAGCCATCTGTTAGCTCTGAATGCCCCCCCCCCGAAATTCTGAATTTAAATATCTTTTCATATTACTGCTCCTCTTTTCTGTCCAACATTTTTATTATAACATATTTTTTAATGTTATCAATATTTTTTTATGGTAAATTTATCAGTGGTTAGGAGATATTTTATGAAAAAATTTATAATAGGCTTGTTTATTATAATAGGATTCTTTACACAAACCGGTATGGCAGATGAGAATAAAATAGTGTTACCGTCACAAACAGGCATAGTAGAAAATATTAAATATGAAGATTCAGACGGTTTAAATCAGGGCGAGGAAACAACTAAACAACTTGTTACAATAAGAGTTCTTACGGGAGATTTCAAAGGGACTGAAAGAATTGTTGAAAACATGCTGACAGGAAATCCTGCTTACGATATTAATCTCAATAAAGGCGACAAGGTTGTTCTCCACGTTGAACCGGTTTCGGATACCGTTTCAACTCCTGATGATGTGGATTTTTTTATTGCGGACATAAAAAGAGATAATCAAATATTAATTTTTGGAGCACTATTTTTTGCATTGCTTCTATTAATCGGTCATAAAAAAGGATTCACAAGTATCATTTCTATAATATCAACAATTGCGCTGATATTTTTTATGCTTATGCCTATGATTTTAAACGGATTTTGCCCGATTGCATCATCTGTTCTTGTCGGAATTTTATCAGCAGGCATAACAATATATCTTGTCGGCGGTTTCAACTCAAAAAGTTCGGCTGCAATAATCGGAACAAGCTCAAGTCTGATATTTGCTGGAGCATTATCTATGCTTGCAATATATGTTGCACACCTGACCGGATTTGCCGGAGAAGAACCGATGTTTTTATACACAGCAAGACCTGATTTAAGCTTTACGGGAATTCTTTCGGCTTCAATGGTAATAGCCGCACTGGGCGCACTTATGGATACGGCTGTTTCAATCGCAAGTACAATTAACGAAATTTATGAAACAGATAATTCTTTAACAGTAAAACAGCTTTTTAAATCAGGAATGAACGTAGGACGTGATATCATAGGAACAATGTCCAACACTCTTATACTTGTTTATCTCGGTAGTGCACTTCCTCTTGTACTTCTGTCAAACAATATTGACATGAACAAATTTTTTAATCTCAATCAGGTTGCAACAGAAATTTTATCTGCGCTCACAGGAAGCATAGCAATTCTTGTTTGTGTACCGGTAACAGCAATCATTGCGGCAATACTAATCAAAAGAAATAAAGAAAAACATCAAACCGATTTTGATTTAAAAAGAATTGATATAAATTAAACAAAACTTGCCATATAGTAATTCGCAGGATACGAATATGCAAGTTCTTTATTAACTTCAACAACTTCATGATTCATATCTTTATTAGCATAATCAGGGGTAATCTCAGGTAATTTATCAGCCTGTTCCTGAGTTTTTATAATTTCTCCAGCAGGAACATATCTGTTATCCGCAACTTTTACGCCAATAACTTTTGCCGCAGGCTCAATAACAACATTATTGCCTATTTCTGATTTGTAAACAAATGACTGCATACCGACAAATACGTTATCCCCGATTTTAGCGGGCCCGTGAACCTGCGATTGATGAGCCAGACTGACATCTTTACCGACATAAACCGAATATTCCTGTCCGTCATGTTTTACACGCCCGTTTTTAAGCCCGTGGATAACAACACCATCCTGAACATTTGAACCCGAACCTATATAAATCGGAGTTCCTTCATCTCCTCTGACGGAAGCAAAAGGAGCAATGTTTACATCCTGCCCGATTATAACATCACCTATTACACTTGCCTGCGGATGAATTGCATCATTCGGCATTAGTAAAGGCATAAATCTGTTCGGGGTAAAACTCGTTACAGGATTTGGCATAATGTTTTTAGGGGTAATCTGCGGTAAAACAGGTAACATAAATTTTTCTCCTTATAAATCTGGTACAATATTATAAAAATTAAACAAAATATTTTTTGCGGATAAAAAATACCGGCAAACTCTAAAGTCAGCCGGTATTTTACAATCAATTACTTATTTAGAGCAAGAACAGCAGCCGCAAGCCTGAGATTTCAAAGCATCAGCCTTGTCTGTTCTTTCCCACGGAACATCAATATCAGTTCTGCCCATATGTCCGTAAGCAGCCAGCAGCTGGTAGAATTTACCTCCGTTTTTAGCAGGCAAGCCGCGGAGATCAAACTGATTAATAATTGATGCAGGTCTTAAATCAAAGTTTTTAGATACTAAAGCAGAAATTTCATCATCAGAAATTTTTCCTGTGCCAAAAGTATCAACCATGATTGAAACAGGTTCTGCAACACCGATTGCATAAGCCAGTTCGATTTCGCATTTTTCAGCCAGACCTGCCGCAACAATATTTTTAGCAACCCATCTTGCTGCGTAAGCTGCAGATCTGTCAACTTTTGTTGGATCCTTACCGGAGAAAGCTCCGCCGCCGTGTCTTGAATAACCGCCGTATGTATCAACAATAATCTTACGGCCTGTCAAACCTGCATCACCCTGAGGCCCGCCTACAACAAATCTTCCTGACGGGTTTACAAGAATTTTTGTATCGCTGTCAGGTTTAATTGCCTCATGAGCAAAAACTTCATCAATTACGTATGCAGTAATATCTCTTTTTATAATTTCCTGAACTTTGCTGTTGTCACATTCGCCGTTAATTTCAGGGTCATGTTGTGTTGAAATTAATACTGTATGAATTCTTGAAGGTTTGCCGTCAACATATTCAACAGTAACCTGAGATTTACCGTCAGGTCTGAGATAATTTAAAATTCCCTGTTTTCTTACCTGAGCAAGTCTATATGATAATTTATGAGCCAAACTGATAGGTAAAGGCATTAATTCAGGAGTTTCGTTACAAGCGTAACCAAACATAATACCCTGATCGCCTGCGCCAATATTTTCAGTTTCCGAAGTTGAAGTATCAGCATTATCAGATCTTGTTTCAAAAGCTTTGTTTACGCCGCCCGCGATGTCGCAAGATTGTTCATCAATACTTGTCAAAACAGCACAGGTATCGGCATCAAATCCGCCGCCTGAAGCCCCTGAATAACCGATATTTTTAATAGTGCTTCTTACAACTGACGGGATATCAACATAACAGTCAGATGTAATTTCTCCGCAAACAAGCGCCATACCTGTAGTAACAGTAGTTTCTGCAGCCACTCTTGATTGAGGGTATTTTGTCAAAAACTCATCCAAAATAGCATCAGAAATCTGATCGCATACTTTGTCGGGGTGTCCTTCCGTAACTGATTCGGAAGTAAATAAAAAGTTTCTTGGTGTCATTTCAAATTCTCCTTAATTTGTATTTCGGATCCGGCGAACCATATCACCGTCAATCCTGCCGGTAAGGTTTTTAATTCCGACCCGGCAACATCATTGAGCACCATTATAGAACCAAAAATTTATAAAAGCAAATTATGTATTAATATATATTACGCTATGTAAGAAACACTTATAGAAATATAGGCATCATCTACATCTATCACAGCCCAACGTACAATATCTCTATATAATTTTCTTAATTCAGATTCAATATAGGAGTTATCAAAATTATTTATTTTATTTATTTTTATAACGGAAGATTTTATCATAAGTTTTAAATAAAGCCGATAGCGAGACTCGAACTCGCGACCTACTCATTACGAATGAGTTGCTCTACCAACTGAGCTATATCGGCTTTTATATTTATTATTATATCAAAAAATTATTCCACTGTAACTGATTTTGCAAGATTTCTCGGCTGATCAACATCTTTGCCCAAAAATTCCGCAATATAATAAGCCAAAAGCTGTAAAGGAATTATTGCTATAATCGGAGAGAACAATTCCTGAACATCAGGAACCCTGATTATATGTTCAAATAAATCAATCAACTTTTCGTCCTTTGAATTTGTCAGTGCTATCATTCTTGCATTTCTTGCTTTTGCTTCTTCGCTGTTTGAAAGGAGTTTTTCATAGACAGAACCATTCATTAAAATTGACAGGACAGGCATTGTTTCATCAAGCATAGCAATAGGACCGTGTTTCAATTCACCCGCAGGATATCCGGTTGCATTGATATAGCTGATTTCCTTAAGTTTAAGTGCCCCCTCTAATGCTGTAGGATAATTGATACCTCTTGCAATATAAATAAAATCTTTTGTATTAGCAAAAGCCACTGCAACCTTTTGAATATCCTCTTTATGTGCAAGTATTTGTTCAATTTTTTGAGGAAGAACCATTAATTCCGCTTTTAAAGATGTCAAAGTTGAAGCGGCAATACTGTCTTTAATTTCAGACATATACAAAGATAAAAGATAAAAGGCCATCAATTGTGCTATATATGATTTTGTTGCAGCTACAGAAACTTCAATACCTGCATTAACGGGAATTAAACTGTCTGCCTCACGAGCCATAGCGCTATCCGGTCTGTTTGTAATGATTAAAATATGTGAACCTTTAGCTTTAGCCTGCTTTATTGCTGTTAAAGTATCCGCAGTTTCTCCGGATTGAGAAACTCCGATTACCAGTGTATTTTCATCAGTGACAGTTTTTCTGTAAATATACTCACTTGAGGCTTCCACATCAACAGCAATACCGCAAAAACTTTCTATCAAATACTTACCTATCATTGCAGCATGTAAAGATGTGCCGCAGGCAATGATTTGAATTCTGTTTAATTTTTTCAAAGTTTCTTTATTGAGTTTAACCTCATTCAAAATAATATGTTCATCAGGAGCATGAAGCCTTCCGACCAGAATATTTCTTATAACATCCGGCTGTTCATGAATTTCTTTAAGCATAAAATGCTTGTAACCCATTTTACTTAAGGCAACAGGTTCCCATGGTAAAAGTTCAATTTTCGGTTCAACTTTATTACCGTTTCCATCAATAATAGCCATTGAAGAAGGAGTCAGAGTCGCAATCTGATTATCCGTTAAGTATACTGCTTTTTTTGTATGTTTAATAATAGCAGGGACATCTGATGCCGCAAAATATTCTCCTTCTCCAATACCAACAAGTAACGGAGCATTTCTTTTTGTTATAACAAGTTTATTTTTGCAGTCATTATGCATTACACAAAGGGCATAAGCTCCCTCAATTTCTTCCGAAGCAAGTCTGACAGCCTCAGTCAAATCTTTGCATTCCGCATATTTACGTGCTACAAGGTGTGCAATGGCTTCAGTATCAGTCTGGGATTTAAAAACACAACCATCCTTAGCTAATTCTTCTCTTAACTCTTTATAGTTTTCTATAATTCCGTTATGTACTACAACAAGGTTGCCACAATTGCAGGTATGGGGGTGAGCATTCAAAAGAGTAGGAGCACCATGAGTCGCCCACCTTATATGCCCGATACCCATTGTAGACACATTGTATTCATGTTCATGCCCGCGCAGTTCATCGCGCAAATTCTGGAGTTTGCCGATAGCTTTGTAAACTTTGATTTCATCTTCGCACATAACTGCAATTCCTGATGAATCATATCCTCTATATTCTAATTGTTCAAGGCCGTCAAGTAAAATATCAACAACTGACTTATTTCCTACATATCCTACAATTCCGCACATATATTTCCTCTCAATAATTATTTATTCGAATAGCTACATTATAACATTGAAACATTTAAATTTAAATATCCTTATAAAAGTTTTACATTATACCTGCAAATTTGAAAATATTAAAGCAATACATTTTATTTTCACGTATATAAAGCAAATAGAATATTGGACCTGACAGGATTGACAAAACTTTGAAAATAAGAAATAATAAAAACAGAGTTTTAAAATTTTAGGAGGCAAAAATTATGGATAGAGAAGAGCTGAGAATCGCCCCCCCCCCGAAAAAGTAGCGTTTTGTGAAAGTTCTAAGGCATTTACTCTCGCAGAAGTTCTTATTACCTTAGGGATTATCGGTGTTGTTGCGGCTATGACCATACCAACAGTAATCTCAAATTACAAATATATGGTATTACAAAATCAGCTTAAAACAGCTTATTCAGACTTAAATCAGGCCGCGAAACTTTTTCAGGTATACCATGACATGTCTGTAAGTGAATATGCTTCAAGCAACGGTTCAACAGACACACAAAAAGAATTCTCTAAGGTATTTAACGGAGTTATAAAAAAATCAGATACCGTTTACGGCTCTGTCGATGATGACGGAAATATCCTATCAGGTCAAGCCTATGAATGGCGCGACATTAAAGGTGAAAAAGGATACGGGCCAAGTTGCGATTTTAGCGGGTATTTTTGGGATATACAAGGAAGAGTTATAGGATTTGACAACACACCGCAAGCCGGAGAAAACGGCCCCAAAGTGTGTATAGATATTAACGGGGAAAAAGCTCCAAACAGATACGGCGTTGATTACTTTGTTTTTATGTTTACTACTGACGGTTATGTTATTCCCTGGGGACAAAAACATACAGACAATCCTTCATGTATGGATTATTATAATAACTGCACAGTTTCAAAAAATAATTGTAAATATGTATCAGGTCAAGTAGACCAGGTCACATGTGCAAATTATGCTCTCATAAACCAGCACCCGACGGATTCCACAAAAGATTACTGGCATGATTTTGTCAGAGGGAGATAAATTATAACAAAAAATCAGACAGTTTTTTGAAAAATACTCTTGACGAGTCCATCACTGAATTGATTGAACCCTGTGCTATAACAGGCCATCTGCTGATATTTTCCTTTGTCGGAATTTCGCTATCTTTTGTGTTATTTACCACACTCATAAAAATATCGTCAAAACTTTGATTTTTAAATTGTATAGAAGATTTTGAACTCTTTGCAATGAATTCATCTTCATGTCTTTGTATAAAGTCCTCAAAAGCTTTATGCAATGGCATTTCTTTCCATTTGTCAATAAAATTACCGCGTTTTACATGCAGCTCGACACTCATATCATCAAGAAAATGTTTGGCTCTTGCTGCCTGCTCAGCCATATCTTCAAAACGGCCAAGCTCATGCTCTTTAAACATTAAATCAATATGCTTATTATATCTGGCACGTGCATTATGTCCCCAGTCAAAGTCCAAAAAGCTTGAACGGGGTTTAAGGTAACTTGTGAACGGATAATAAAAATGAGTATTCGATTTTAAGCCAAGTTCGTCAAAATCAGGACGCTGTACAAATTCCCGAATAGCAGGCATATATTTTTCCAGTTTTGGAAATTCATTTTGTATAACTGTTTCAGCGATTTTTCTGTGAGTATTATACCTAAACCCGAAATTTATATTGCTTTGCGTTTTCTCTACTTTCATATTTTAAATTTTATATCAAAACCATATGAATATAGCAATATTTTAAGAGATATTAAGCCTGTCATGGTTATAAACGGAGAATTATATTGCATAAAAAATCCCTCTTGAGGGATTTTTTATTATGCTTTATTATGCTTTTTTGAAAACTATCTCATCGTTGTCAACATCTATAATGACCATATCTCCGCGCAGGAATTTCTGGGCAAGAATTTGTTTTGACAACGGGTTTTCGATTAACTGTCTTATGACTCGTTTGAGAGGTCTTGCACCGTATACAGGGTTAAACCCGCGGGTTGCAAGAAATTCTTTTGCATCATCTGTTATTTCAAAATCAATTTCCTGATCCTTTAATAACTTTCTTAAATAATCCATTTGAATATCAACAATCTTAGTTAAATCCTGCATATTCAAGGCTCTGAAGAAAATTGTTTCATCTATTCTGTTTAAGAATTCTGGTTTAAATCTGCTTCTTAAAACCTCAAGGACCTTTTCTTTAGTATCCTCAAAATTCTGCTTTGAACCAAGAGAATTTAATGTATTTTCAAGAATAATGTCACTTCCGATATTTGAAGTCATTATAATTAATGTATTTTTGAAATCTACAGTTCGACCTTTTGAATCTGTTAAACGTCCGTCATCAAAAATTTGAAGCATAATGTTAAAGACATCAGGGTGAGCCTTTTCAATTTCATCAAAAAGCACAACCGAATAAGGTTTACGTCTTACAGCTTCTGTCAGCTGCCCGCCTTCATCATAACCGACATATCCCGGAGGAGCTCCGACTAATCTTGAAACATTATGTTTTTCCATATACTCTGACATATCAATACGGATAAGCGCATCCTCATCATTAAACATAAATTCTGCAAGAGATTTCGCAAGCTCTGTTTTACCAACACCTGTAGGTCCAAGGAATAAGAATGTACCTATCGGACGTTTCGGATCTTTTAAACCCGAACGCGCACGGCGTATTGCATCAGAAACCGTATCAACAGCTTCTTCCTGACCGACAAGACGTTTATGAAGAATTTCCTCCATATTAAGAAGTTTTTGTTTTTCGCTTTCAACAAGCTTATTAACAGGAATACCTGTCCATTTACTTACAACATTTGCAATATCTTCATCATCTATTTCTTCTTTAAGAAGTTTATTATCTGTTTTTTCTTTATTTTGAACAGCTTTTAACTGCTTTTCAAGTTCAAGAAGTTTACCGTATTTTAATTCAGCAGCAGTTTGTAAATCGGTATTTCGCTCTGCCTCTTCAATTTTATTTTTAACTTTTTCAATTTCTTCTTTAATACCTGCTTCGCCCGTAATTGAAGCCTTTTCCTGCTCCCATTGGGCTTTTAATTTTGAAATTTTACCTTCAAGCTGGTCAATTTGTTTGGTTAAATCTTCAACTTTTGCCTTTGCATCATCGTCATCTTCTTTTTTTAGTGCTTCCCTTTCAATTTCAAGCTGAATTTTCTGACGCATCATTTTATCAATTTCTTCCGGCATAGAATCAATTTCTATACGAAGTGAAGAAGCAGCTTCATCAATCAAATCTATCGCTTTATCAGGAAGAAATCTGTCTGTAATATACCTGTCAGAAAGTTTTGCAGCAGCAATCAGGGCGCTGTCAAGAATTCTTATACCATGGTGAACTTCATATTTTTCCTTTAAACCTCTCAGAATAGAAATTGTATCTTCAACAGACGGTTCGCCAACCAGAACAGGCTGAAAACGCCTTTCTAAGGCAGGGTCTTTTTCAATATATTTACGATATTCATTAATCGTTGTAGCACCGATTGTTCTCAAAACGCCGCGTGCCAACATAGGTTTCAAGAGGTTTCCTGCATCCATTGAACCCTCTGTAGCACCGGCACCTACAACCGTATGCAATTCATCAATAAACATTACAATTTCGCCGTTTGAATTTTCAACTTCTTTCAAAACAGCTTTCAAACGTTCCTCAAACTCGCCTCTGAATTTAGCACCCGCGACCAGTGCACCCATATCAAGGGAAACGAGTTTAACATCTTTTAAGCTTTCCGGAACATCACCTCTCACAATACGCTGTGCAAGGCCTTCAACAATAGCAGTTTTACCAACGCCGGGTTCCCCAATCAGAACAGGGTTATTTTTGGTTCTTCTGTTTAATACCTGAATAATCCTTCTGACTTCTTCATCACGTCCTATAACAGGATCCAATTTACCTTTTCTTGCCAACGCAGTTAAATCAGTCGAAAACTTTTCCAGCGCTTTCATATTTTCTTCAGCATTTTTATTATCCACTTTTTTATTACCTCTTATTTTTTTCATTGCATTTAAAACTTTTGAAGCATCAACATTGTAGTTTTTCAACAATAGCTGAATAGGGCTGTTATCAAGTCTTGTCATTGCAAGTAAAATAGATTCAGCACTTATAAATTCATCTTTAAATTCTTCTGCCTGCTGTCCGGCCAAATCTAACAGGCGGTAAGTAACCGTCGATAAAAATACCTGTCCTGACGGAGGACCGGATATTGTTGGAAATGAATTTACAACAGAAACAACTTTGTCTATAAAGCCCTGATTTAAAAGCTTTAGTTCTGTCAAATAATCCTTTATAGCACCGCTGTCCTTTATCATAGCGAGCATAATATGCTCCGGCTGCATCTCAGAATTTCTATGCTCCTGCATAATTGCACCGGCAGAGTTCAGAAGTTCCTGAGAATAATTAGTAAACTTTTCAAAATTTGGCATACACATTAACTCCTTTAAAAAATATCTTATACTATCATTTTAACGTTATTTTTCAAAAAGTCATTGAAATTAATGTTTAATTAATTATTCATATTGACAAAACAAGAAAAATTGTAAATAATAAAAACAGAGTTTAAATATTTCAGGAGGCAAAAATTATGGATAGAGAAGAGCTGAGAATCGCCCCCCCCCCGAAAAAACAGATATAGTAAGGCATTCGAATAAGTATATTTACTTTTTTAAAAAAGTATGCAAAAATAGTGACAAGATGCATCACTTTAAAAGATTTGGTTTTACTCTTGCGGAAGTTCTTATTACCTTAGGAATTATCGGTGTTGTAGCGGCTATGACTATGCCGTCATTAATTGCGAACTACCAGAAAAAAAGAGCCGTTACTCAGCTAAAAGCTACATACTCAATCCTGTCACAAGCGTTTGAAAGAGCTAAAGCCGATTATGGGGATATGTCATACTGGGGATTAGACAGTATATATGGACAAACTTCAGGTGAAGAAGGTATTGTTAAAAATGTAATTGAGACATATTTCCTGCCATATATTAAACCATTAAAAAACTATGGAGTGACAACTTTTACAAATTTAGGTTATTGGCCAATTTACAACCTTGATAAAAGTATAGATACTATAGTTCTTGGTCAAGATAGATATTTTATAACCTTAACCAACGGGACAATTGTAGGTTTTTCACTTGATGGGCACTGTGATGAAGAAGGTACTGATGAAAACGGTAATTGGGTATGCAATTCCCAGTGGTATTTTACTATAGTTTACATAATAGTTGATATAAACGGAAAACAAGGCCCAAATACATTCGGAAAAGATATATTTGTAATGAAATTATCAAAAAACAAATTTGGTTTTTACAGCTATGATGTTAATAAAAAACAACTTGAAAAATATTGTACTAAAGGCTCCAGTGAAAACAGGCAATGCGGAGCTCTTATACAAGCAGACGGCTGGGAAATTAAATACGACTGGTAGAATTATTACTGTCAAATGCCGTTAAATACGCAACAGGAATCATACCGACAAGTGCACCAAAAAAGAACAATAATACAACAGCAATTATTGTAAGCAGTACCGCCTTGAAAGAATTAAAATTTTTTTTAGAAGCAATTATTGCAAGCGACAGTCCGACCCCATAGAGAATTGCGGCTACTGCACCGTATAATGAAGCAAGCCTTTGAATATCATTTGTTATTAATGCCTGAGGATGAAGTATAAATATTAAAATTCCACAGATAAAACCCGCGGCAATTGAACCGGCTACAGAATAAAACAAATAAAATCCCAGTATTTCTATTCCTGTACGTTTTACTGATAAGTCAAATAAGTTTTTAAACATACAAAACCCTACTTTATCTCCTGCAAAATATCCGTTGATTTAAACTTTTTAGATGAATGAATATTTATATATTCTTTTAAAAGTTCAAAACATACATTGCAAACCTTGTCATTAGCCTTTTCATCGTATTCAGATTTGTAGTCAAAATCAAACTGCAAACAGGCATTCAAAAAATCCCGCAATTTATAGTGCATTACAGTATGGAGCTTAAAGGTTTCATTACAATCACCGCAAACAATTCCGCCCATATTTGATGAAAAATACATATTTTTATCTTTAACAGGTTCTCCGCAGCAAAGACAGCAATCCAGCTCCACGCCAAGACCTGAAATCTGCATCATTTTTAATTGAAACTTAATCACAGCAATCAGAATTTCAACATTATTCTCCGCATTTGATATTTTATCAAGAGCCTTATAAAGCAGGTCATACACCTCTTTGGAACACGGATCGTCTTCTACCCCGAAATTATTAACAACCTCTGTTATATACATTGAATAAAAAATTTTATCCATATTCTGTCTGGTTTTTTGAAAAGTATTAAGTGCTTCAGCCTGACAAATTCTGTCAAGATTTTTTCCTTTATAAAGCATAAGCTTATTGGCAACAAGTAAATCCATTCTTGCCCCAAGCTTACTTTTGGGCTTTTTTACTCCTTTTGCAACGCCTCTTATAAGCCCCTTGTCTTTTGAATACATTACAATAATCTTATCGGCCTCACTTAAATTGTAAGATTTAAGATTAATTGCATCTGTCACAAAATTGTTCATACAACTATCCCTGAAATTTTTTTATTTTCCCGAAGGACCGAATGTTCCGTGGAATACACCCCTAAACATCTGCTGCAATTCATTTTTATTATCGGAATAAGACATCGCAACATCTTCAGTTATTAATTCCTGTTCATAAAGTCTGTATAACGAAGCATTCATTGTAATCATGTTGTTGAAGGAACCTTTTTTAACAAGTTCATATATTTCTTCCAGCTTATCCTTTTCAATAAAATCTTTAACAGTCGGAGTCACAACAAGCACCTCACATGCTGGTCTGCGGCCCGCTGCATTTGATATCGGAATAAGTTTTTGAGATACGGTTCCCCTTAAGATAGAAGCCAGCTGTCCTCTAACGAAATCACGATCTGACGGTTCAAACATGTTAACGATTCTGTTTACGGTTTGAATTGCATCATTTGTGTGAATTGTTGCAAATACAAGGTGACCGGTTTCTGCCGCTTTCAAAGCAGCTGTAACAGTTTCTTTATCTCTGATTTCACCAATAAATATAACATCAGGATCCTGTCTTAATGCATATTTTATACCATCTGGGAAAGACGGAGTATCTATCAAAACCTGTCTCTGAGATACAAGTGATTTTTTATTTGTAAAAATAAATTCTACAGGATCCTCAATAGTAATAATATGTTTCGGATAATTAATATTTATATAATCTATCAAAGAAGCAATAGTAGTAGATTTACCTGAACCGGTAGGTCCGGTAATTAAAACAAGACCGTTATTCAGGGTTGCAAACTGCTCTATTGATTCCGGAAGCATTAAATCAGCAATACGTTTTATATTATAAGGAATTGTTCTTATAACAAGAGCACTTTTGCCGAGCTGACGGCTTAGATTAACCCTGAAACGCGAAACACCTCTGATTTCATAAGCAAAATCCAAATCAAAAACTGCATTAACTTTTCCTTTAAAATGAGTAGGAAGAAGTATATCATAAGCAATCGAAATATCATTTTCAGTCAATGCAGGCATGTCAACTTTAGTAATTTTTCCGTCTATACGTATAGCAGGATGCTCATCAACCTGCAGATGAATATCTGATGCACCTATGGCTACAGCCTTTTTTAAAAATGCTATTATATTGAATTTACTGTTTGAATAATTTTCCACTATAAATATCCTCTTAATTAAAAAAAATTATAACATTTTTTATGCTCTATGACAATAATATATTTAATGTAACAAATTTTTAACAAAAAAGGCAACAAAGTAAATTTTCAAATAATAAAATACTTTATATAAATGTAAGGGAAATTTAAAACTATTGAAAAAATAATTGGATATTAAATAAGTAGTCAAGTTCTTCAAACGGTTAGAATAAGATGAAAAAGAAAAGGTTTATTTTTATACTCTCTCTCTCTTAATATCCTCGTGTTTATTTAATGTTGCCTCATCTCAGGCAACTTTTTTTTTGTTATAATAAACAAAAAAATGTATACTTATAGGTGTGAATTATGAATAGTAATATAAATTTTGTTAGTAAAAACGATTGCAGCGGATGTTCGGCCTGCTCTAACATTTGTCCGCAGCATGCCATAACTATGCTGCCGGATTCCGAAGGTTTTAAATATCCCTGTATAGACGAAGGGAAATGCAGCGGATGCGGTCTGTGTTTGTCTGTATGTCAGAGAGTTGCCCCCCCCCCGAAACTCAAGCCACACGGGCTTATCGCGGTTGCAAAAGACAATATTATTCGTCAAAAATCTTCTTCCGGCGGAGTATTTTCAATATTTGCAAATCATATTTTAGAAAATGGAGGTTATGTCTGTGCTGCCGCATTTGATGAAAATTGGTCAGTAAATCATATTATAATAAATGATAAAAAAGATTTAGATAAATTAAGGCGCACAAAATATGTTCAAAGTAACATAAATAATTGTTACTCCGTAATAAAAAAACTATTAAATGATGAAAAACTTGTTTTTTTCGTAGGTACTCCATGTCAGGTAGACGGGTTAAATAAATTTTTACAATATAAAAATTATGATAATCTGCTAACTATGGATTTATACTGTCATAGTGCTCCATCGCCATTTGTGTTTGAAAAGCTTATTGAAGAACACGGCGGAAAAGAAAATATATCCTATGTAAATTTTAGAGATAAATCAAGGGGCGGCTGGAAAAAATACGACTTTATAATAGAAACAAAAGACGGAACAAAGCATTACAACAATGAGTATGTAAAAGCATTTGTTAACGGCTACTTTTCAAGACAATCCTGCTATAGCTGCAAATATGCAAAATTTCCCAGAGTCAGCGATATTACCGGAGCTGATTTTTGGGGAGCGCCGGAAGAATATGACGATAACACAGGAACTTCAATTCTTCTAATAAACAGCAAAAAAGGAAAAAACTTTCTTGAAAAAGTTAAACATGAGTTTAAAGTTCTAAAAAATATGCCGTTAAAAAAATTCGGGCATAACGGGCTTAAAAAGACTGAAAAGCCGTACTATCGGGAAAATTTCTGGAAAGATATTCAAAATATGCCGGTTTCCAAATGCTTAGAGAAATATACCGGAGGCAAAGCAGTCGCAATTAATAATTTATATTACAGTGGAAACTACGGAGCAATGTTTGTAGGTTATTCCATGCAAAAAATAGTAGAAGATTTAGGATATTTGCCATATCATGTAAAATCTCGCTATACTCCAGACCCTGTCAGTAAAAAATTTATTAACAGATATATTAATACGACCTCACAGCCGGAGAGCAATCCTGAATATTTAAATAATACATTTGAAACATTTATTGCAGGTTCTGATCAGGTGTGGAATTTAGGCATAATCAAACACAAAAATCTCAGCCACCTCTTCCCCAATATTAGTAATAATAAAAAGAAAATAGGTTATGCAGTCAGTTTCGGTCATTCCAATTTGTCAGAATGGGAAAATGATTATCATATAAATGCACTCAAATATTACACAACGCTGTTTGATTATGTTTCGGTAAGAGAATATGACGGAGTAGATATATGCAAAAATGAGTTAGGAATTAACAGTACAAAAGTACTTGATCCGACGCTTGTCCTTGATAAAAATGAATGGGATAAACTTGCCAAAAATTCCGAATTTTATAATAAAACAGATAAATATATTGCAGTATATATTTTGGATGAAAATGATGAAAAAAATAAAATTTTGAATACACTGCAAGAATTTTACAATTACAAAGTTATTAAAATAAATCTCAAAGAAAATCAACAAACTCCGGAAGATTTTATTGCGTTAATTAAAAATGCACAGTATGTTGTTACGGATTCATTCCACGGAGTGTGTTTTTCTATCATTTTCAACAAGCAGTTTCTGGCAGTATACAATGAAAGAAGAGGTTTGAGCCGATTTAAAACTCTTGAAAAACAATTTGGAATCGGAAATCAGTTTATTAAAGAATTCATTGGGAAAGAAAAAATTATTGAAATAATTAACAGCAAAATAGATTATGAAAATATAGAAAAAATAAAACAAAAAGAAAGCGAAGCCTCTATAAGATGGCTTAAAAACAGTATTGAAAAAGAAAAAACAAAACATCCGGCACCGCAGGATTATATGTTTGAATATCAAAAAGAAGAATTTAAACATGTAATAACATTTCTTTTAAATAAAAATACTATTAACAGAAAATTCCAAATATATAAAATACTCAGGTTCATAACCTTCGGACATTTTAAAAATAAATATAAAAAATATAAAAAACTGCGTAAAGAATTAAAAGAAATACAAAAAACTCATGCATTATAAAAAATCTGAGCCTTGATACTTATATTATCAAGGCTCAGATTATAAATAAAAAAACTTTTTATATAGTTGTAACTTCTTTATGAGTTTCAAGATACTTAACTGCATAAACTGCCCCAACAGCTCCGTCCGCAGCTGCTGTTACAACCTGCCTTAAAGGAGTTGTTCTGACATCACCTACGGCAAACACGCCTTCTGCCGATGTTGCCATTGTTTCATCTGTTATAATAAAACCTCTTGCGTCCTGCTGCAGCTGTCCGGAGAAAAGTTCAACATTCGGTGTCATGCCTATATAAGGAAAAACACCGTTTACAGCAAGGTCAGAAACTTTTTTAGTCTTAACGTTTTCCAAAATTGCTGTTGTTACAAGATTATCCCCTTTTATTTCTTTAACAACCGAATCCCAGATAAATTCAATTTTTTCGTTTTTAAAAGCCCGTTCCTGAACTATTTTGTCAGCCCTCAGCTCGTCGCGTCTATGAATTACATAAACTTTATCAGCAAATTTTGTTAAATACATAGCTTCTTCAACAGCAGCGTTACCTCCGCCGACAACTGCAACAATTTTATTTCTATAAAAAGCCCCGTCACAAACAGCACAGTAGCTGACGCCTCTGCCTACAAATTCTTTTTCCCCCGGAACTCCAAGCTTCATCGGCTGCGCCCCTGTTGCTATTATAATTGTTTTTGCTTTAAATTCATGTTCCTTAGTTTTAATAATTTTGTTTTTTAAATCTACACTTTCAATTTCCTGCATAGGAAATTTTTGAACACCGAATTTGTCGGCATGCTCTTCAAATTTTTCCATTAAATCATATCCGCCAATGACTTGAAAACCGGGATAATTTTCAAGTTCAAGGTAGTTTGACGGCTGGCCGCCAAGCATATTTATATCAACAATTGCAGTCGAAACCGCACCTCGTGAGGCATATATTGCAGCAGACAAACCTGCAGGTCCTCCTCCTAATATAATCGTATCAAAATTCAATTGCTCCATATCTATCCTCATTATTTTGTTATACTTGATCCGGAAATTTTTTCCCCTTTTAGTATATATAAAGCAGTATCTTTTTGAATTAATGAATTGTCATGCGTTGAAAAAGTTTCCAGAACTAACGTATTTATCCCTGTGAAAGTATCACCATTCAGTTTTAAATCAACTGTATCGGTTAACGTTTTGTTATCATATTTTCCTGTTTTGGTAAACCTTATGATATTTCCGTCAACATAATCAACTGTAACAGAAGCGTTTGCTCCTGTAAACGGGTTGTTTAAATTTATGACGTCGCCTTGCCTTGATAAGTTCCATACATCTACGGTATTTGGTTTAAAATTAACACTTTTTCCTGTTTGTTTATCAATTTTGGCAACTACACGCCAGGTACCGTAAAAAGCCTTGGGAACACTATCAATTGACACACCTGCCTTCAATGTTTGGCCAATAACACAAGTTCCGAAAAACAACAAAAATATAACAAGTATTTGTTTTATAAAATTCATATATCCCTTAGGCCAAAGCCATTTTTTCTTTAATAACCTGAGCAGATTCTTCATAACCCGCTCTGCCCATTAAAGCATAAGTATAATTCTTTGCCTGTTCAACCCCCGGCTGGTTAAATGCGTCAATATTATAAAGTTCTCCTGCGATTGCAGTTTGGACTTCTAACATATAAAGAAGCTGCGCAATATTATAACCGTCAACTTTTTCAAGAGTGATGGTAACATTCGGTCTTTGAAAATCCGAAAGCACAACCTTTGTAGAATCTGCCTCAGCATTAATAAGCTGATTTATAGTTTTTCCGCCGAGATATCCGATACCTGTATATTCAAAAATCGGCGGGATTTCAAGATTGTTATCAAACTCTTTGACTCTTATAAAATTTATTATCTTGTTGTTAGGTCCTTCGTTGTAAAGTTGAATTTGAGAATGCTGATCCGTTGCACCGAGAGCCTTTATGGGAGTAGGCCCGACACATACGTCATTTCCATCTTTATTCTTATTTTTCCCTAAAGATTCGGCCCACAACTGCGCAAACCAGTCGGATACATATTTTAATCTGCTTGAATAAGGCATCATAACAGACATATTTTTACCCTTTTGAGTGTCCATAAGATAATGAATTAAAGCATTTTGTGCTGCAATATTTTCATTTATATCGGTATTTTTTAATGCTAAATCCATATCTTTAATACCATTTGTAATTTCATCAATATCAATACCTACAAGAGCAAAAGGCAAAAGTCCCACAGCAGAAAATACAGAAAATCTTCCGCCGACATCATCAGGAACAACAAAAGTTTTATATCCTTCTTGTTCTGCAATCTGTCTTAAAATTCCTGTCTTCTTATCAGTAGTAGCAACTATATTATATCTGTAATTATCACCAAGTTCTTTTTCCAAACGGTCTTTCACAATCATAAACTGCGACATGGTTTCTGCAGTCGAACCTGATTTGGTGATAACATTTACAAGAGTTTTTGACAAATCAAGCATATCCAATAAACCTGTCATTGTATCAGGGTCAATATTGTCCAAAAAGAAAATTCTCGGCAGTCCGTTTCTCTGTTCCGGAGAAAGTAAATTCCAGTATGGCTTCAGCAAAGCTTCCGTAACAGCCAATCCGCCGAGTGCAGAACCTCCTATTCCCAGAACCAAAATATTATCAAACCTTCCCTCAACCATTGATGCATATTCTTTAACATACCAGAGAGTCTCTTCGCTATAGCCTAAATTCATCCATTGAAGCCACTGCCCAGGTTTGTCCTTACGTTTATTTAAATCTGCAATAATAGAGGTAATTCTGTCTTTGTAATTTGCAAACTCTTCTTGAATATTTAACCCGTTCTCACACCCAATAACACTTTGATCAATATTTCGGTAGTCTAAAGTTATCATCTGTACTCCTTCTCAAAACAACCTAATTAAATAAGTACACAATCTACACTTATTATACGGACTGAAGGAATTAAAACAAGAGCCCAAATGATATTTTAATAATTATTTACTATTTACCAACTTACTTAAGACTTGTATCACCATTTTTCACAAGAAGCAGATTAACAGCATTTCTCCATTCTTGCAAATCAAGATTTCTATGCAAATAACCCATATTCCCCGTAGAGATTATCCATAAAGAGCATCCGCCGCCTTTCCACCAACTTCCCTCTCTTACCGGGGAACAATACACACTAGAGTACATCCACCATTTTGCAAATCCTGATATTGCAGGATAATTACTTTTACTATTTAAAGTCAAATAAAAAATATCTTTTCCTAATCGGTTAGGGCCTTTTAACCCATTAATATCAACTTCTAATAGTGACATATTTAAATCCCCGTCATACTGAATAGACATTATCGTCCCATCGCTCAACACAAATTTATAATTGTTTCTTGTAAAAATATTATTTGAATTAATTGTACTCCCATCAAGATCCGTATAAGTTATTTTATTAATAATTTCAGGCCGTTCATATCCCCAAACCTGAGAAACTTTCAAATAAGGCGACAAAATATCAAAATATGTTTTACCACATTCAGTATTTTTTTCAGGACACCATGTACTTGCGATACCGTTTTCCTGATACGCCTCAAGATATGCTTGATATAAAACTGAATATGTTTTCTTAAAAGCTGTTACCCAAGCTCTTTCATTATACTTTGATATTAAAACTGGCAATGTCATTGCTGCAACAACACCTATTATACCGAGAGTTATTAAAACTTCTGCAAGAGTAAATGCCCTTTTCATGAATAAACCTCTTATTATATAATGTAGAACGTCACTACAATAACAGTTTTTTTATCTTTTTCAACCAACGAAATTGTTGAAACTAGCCGCAAATGCCCCCCCCCCTCTTCCAGAAACTCTGTTCTTGAAAAATTTTTCATTTATTAACTCCTTTTATATAAATCAATATTGCTATATAATTTTTATAATGCATCAATTTTTCATTTCATGTTGATAAGCCCAGGCCGAATGATTATGAATACTCTCAAAAGCCTCACACTCAACTTCAAATTCCTTAATTATCGAATGATTTCGCAATTGAATAACTACATCGCGCAAAACATCTTCCACAAACTTTGGATTATTCCAGGCTTTTTCTGTTACGTATTTTTCATCCTCACGTTTTAAAAGCGGGTAAACAGGACATGAAGCACAGGATTCTATAATATCAATTAAATCCTCAAGCCAAACCTGCTCACTCTCGTCATAAGAAACTTTTACTTTTATAAATGCACGCTGATTATGAGCACCATTATCGGAAATTTCTTTTGAACAGGGGCAAAGAGTTGTAACCGGAACTACAACACCAAGAATAAACTTGTAATCACCATTCAAAATTCTTCCTTCAAAAGAACAATCATAACTCATTGGAGCCGACAATCCCGTAACAGGAGATTTTTTGTCCAGAAAATAAGTAAAATTAAATTCAAGCTCTCCGCTTTGGGCATCAAGATTTTTGATAATTTTTTCCAAACACCCTTTTATATCGACACCCAAAAGATTTTTGTTTTTCCATTCAGCTAATATCTCAACAAACCTCGACATGTGGGTACCCTTATAATCTTTCGGAAGAGAAACATTAACTCTTGCCTTTGCGCAAACGACCTGATTAGAGTTATTTTTACGCTGAATTATAAGAGGTAATTCGAGATGCTTAATCCCAACCTTCTGAATATCAACATTTCTGGTATCTCTTAAATTTTGAATATCTTTCATTTTAATATTTCTTAATATTTTAGCTTAAAATAGCAACTTTTTTATTCCATTATACTTTATATAAATATAAAGCTCTCTCTTCTTATTTAAACGGATAGGCCTTGAATATCAAGGTCTTTTTTTTGTCTATTTTTCAGAAGCTTTATCCAAAAGTCCTCTTATTCTGAGATATCTGTCAAGCTCAACTCTGAACTTAGCGAGATCTTGATAAATTAAATTAGGCATTAAAACTCTATTATCATATTTCGGATCTAAAATATACACTGTAGGATAACCGGCTATGCCTACATCTTCAATAAGTTTTCTATTTTCAGGATCTTCGACATTAACCATAACAAAATTATATTTGTTTTTATAAAGTTTGCTTAAAATATTATATTTCGGCATAAATCTTAAACAATAACCGCACCAATCAGCATAGAAAAGAGCAAGCATCGGCCTTTCGGAAGCCGCAACAGCTTCTTCGTACGTAATACCTATATGATAATCAGACGGATGTTTTGGCGCATTCATAAATGACACTGCTATTGCAACCGCCGATGTTAAAATAAGAACCAATAAAATTCCAAAAGTTATAAATAATTTCTTCTTCATAATATCCTCCACTACCACTATTATACTAAAAAAATTAATTCACACAAGTTTAAATATTTAACAATTCTTAATACAAGACTTGAAATTTTATATACTATAGTATATACTAAGTATATACTAAGTGAAGTTTATTCTCGCTACCTTGTGTTCAAAAAAAGAAGGAGTTTAATGAGGTATGAAAAACAATTTGCCCGTAAAATTGAAACAGACATCCAAGCTTTCAAATCCGGCAAAAAATGAAATTTTAGAAGGTGACAGTATTCTGAATGCTTACATCAGAGAAATTTCAGACTACAAATCTCTTACACCTGCCGAAGAAAAAGAAATTGCCGAAAAAGCAAAAGAAGGAGATGCCAAAGCTAAACAAAAGCTTATTAAAGCAAATTTAAAACTTGTTGTCACAATTGCAAAAAAAGCAATCCACATGTCGAATCTTCCTATGATTGATTTAATTCAGGAAGGTAACTTAGGACTTATGGCAGCAGCTGAAAAATTCAACTACAAACTTGGCTATAAATTTGCAACCTATGCAAGCTGGTGGATTAAACAAGCAATGTTCAAAGCAATTTCCGAACAATCGCACTGCATGAAGATACCTGTATATATTCAGGAAACATTATCACGTTTTTCTAAAATTAAACGAGAGATGGAGCATGAAAACAATTGCCAGGTAAAAAATGAAGATGTTGCCAAAAGAATGAAAATTGATCCTGATAAAATTGATACATTTCTCTCGGCATATTCAAAATCAATTTCAATTGAAAGCAGTATGGAAAACAGTGACGGCAAAGATATGAATATAGCCGAAATTCTTCAGGATGAAAAAGCATCTGCAACAAAAGATGTTGAATATGAAGACTTAAAAACAGATATTTTAAATGTTATTTCAACCCTGAAAGAAAGAGAGCAGGAAGTCGTAAAAATGCGTTATGGACTGGAGGACAATACAAGAAAAACACTTGAAGAAATAGGTAATATTTACGGTGTTACCAAAGAATGTATCCGCCAGACAGAATTGAGAGCTTTAAAAAAAATGAGATTCTCTGTGTTGGGTCAAGAAGTTCTATCAGCTTACGTTGACTAAAGAAGGTAAATTTTTTTATTGTGTTTATTTATTAAAAAAAAGAATTAAAAAACCGCCGTTTAATTAAATGGCGGTTTTTATTTTACTTCTATATTTTATAATACCTGAGCATCAACCTTTGGTTTAACGCGTCTTTGGACTTTGAATTTTTCTTCAAGGCGTTTCTGCTTATAACCGTATCCTGCATAAATTGCAAGCCCGATTAAAAGCCAGAGCGGGAAATACAATGATGACGTTGTCAAAAATTTCATTGAATAAATCATCAATCCTCCGCATGTCAAAATTCCTAGAATCGGGAATACAGGGGAAAACGGGACCTTAAAAGGTCTTGGTCTGTCAGGATCTGTTTTTCTTAAAATTAATACTGCAATACAAATTATTATAAATGATGTAAATGTTCCGAAATTACACAATTCAGCCGATATACTTAAATCCATAAAGAATGTACATAAAATTACAATGATACCGGAAATCCATGTCAGAACATGCGGAGTTCTGTATTTTTTATGGATTAAACGCAATGATTTTGGTAAAAATCTGTCCCTGCTCATTGCATATAATATTCTTGTAGTACCTAACTGGTAAATCAAGATTACTGATGTCAAAGCGCATAATGCCCCTATTGAAATTAACCCTGCAAACCAGTCTTTTCCAATTGCGCGCATTGCATGAGCAATAGGCGCCTGTATGTCAATCTGACCGAGCGGGACATTCCCCGTTAATACGAGTGCTACACAAATATACAAAACAGTACATATAACAAGGGTTCCTAAAATCGCAATAGGTAAATCTCTCTGCGGGTTTTCAGTTTCCTCAGCCGTTGTTGAAATCGCATCAAAACCGATATAAGCAAAAAATATTAAAAATGCGCCCATAAAAATACCTTCAAACCCGTTGGGGGCAAAAGGAGTCCAGTTTTCAGGCTTAACATAAAAAGCTCCGACAACAATAAATGAAATTATCATAAACATATTCACGCCAACCATAACACTTGCAAATCTTGTTGACTCTTTTACACCTTTTACAAGCAAAATAGTCAAAAGTAAAACTATAACCATTGCCGGAAGGTTTATTGCGAACGGAATTTTATCAAAAATAAAAGGCATTTGTGTATGCGGATCAAGTCCGTATTTGTCGCAGTATGCAAACATAAACCTGTAATCATTCCTAAGCCACATAGGAAAATTCACGACAAAATCAGGCAAAATATGCTTAAAACCCTTTAACAACTGAACAAAATAACCTGTCCAGGCACAGGCTACCGTAATATTTCCGATAGCATATTCAAGCATCAAAATCCAGCCCACCATCCATGCCATAAACTCACCCATAGTAGCATAAGTGTAAGTATAAGCACTTCCCGCAACCGGTATCATCGCCGCAATTTCGCTATAACATAAAGCAGAAAATACACAGGCAATCACAGCCAAAATCATTGAAATAATGATTGCAGGGCCTGCTCCGACACTTTCCGGACCGCCCTGTATTGCAGAGCCGATAATAGTAAAAATACCCGTTCCGACAACTGCCCCAATACCTAAAACAATCAAATCAAAAACATTCAAAGTTTTTTTCAACTCTGATTTTTTACTCACAGCTATAAGTTCGTCGGGGCTTTTTTTCTTAAATGCATTACTTATTATTGATTTTAATTCCATTATTTCATCATTTCTTGTTTTTTAAGTTCCACTTTTTCATTATGAATTTTATTTTCATTCTGTCTGTTTCTGACAAATCCGTATAACAGGTATATTATCGCTCCTACGCCTAACCATACAGGGAATAACAGTGCAGAACCTGAAGGCTGCATTGATTTATATACCATTAATCCGCCGCATATAATTATGCCTAATGCAGGAGTAACAGGTGAAAACGGGACTTTAAACGGACGCGGTCTGTCAGGGTCTGTCTTTCTTAAAATCAATACTGCAACACAAACTATGATGAAAGATGTGAATGTTCCGTAATTACATAATTCAGCAGCAACATCAAGATTTAAAGTCAAAATCCCGACAACTGCCAAAAGTCCGACAGTCCATGTTAAAAGCGCAGGAGTTTTAAATTTCGGATGTAATTTTTGAAATCTTTGAGAAATAAAATGATCCCTGCTCATAGCATATAATATTCTTGTTGCAGCCATTTCCAAAACCAGAAGTACTGATGTCAAACCAGCTAAAGAACCCAGCGAAATTAATCCTGCAGCCCAGTTCATATTTAAAACAGACATACAATAAGCCATAGGGGCCTTTAAAAATGCCATAGGTACAGTAGAACTGGTATCCTGTAATCCGGTCATAACAAGAGCAACCGAAACATAAACAATTGTAGTTACTATTAGCGAACCTATTATGCCGACAGGAAGATCTTTTTGAGGATTTTTACATTCTTCGGCCGCAGTTGCAAGTGCATCAAAACCAATGTAAGCAAAGAATATCAAAAATGCACCCGCAAAAATTCCTGCTGCACCGTTTGGTGCAAAAGGAGTCCAATTTTCAGGCTTTACGAAAAATATCCCTGCAAAAACGAACAATGCTATAACCGCAAGTTTTATAAATACCATCAGTCCTGCCATTTTTGTAGAGTCTTTTGTACCTCTGACAAGTATCATGGTTATTAAAAGGACTATAACAATTGCAGGAAGATTTATGCTAATTGGCATTCCAAATAACATAGGCACATGTATATCAGGATTATCACTTGCTAGCTTTGTAACCGAAAATACATCATTTACAAGCCATACAGGAGGATTAGCAATCCATGCCGGCAGAACTTTTTCAAATCCGCTCAAAAACTGGATAAAATGGTTTGACCATGCACATGCAACCGCAATAAAACCGATTGCATATTCAAGCATCAAAACCCAACCCACCATCCATGCGGCAAACTCGCCCAGAGTTGCGAATGTATAAGTATAAGCACCGCCAGCAACAGGTATCATTGTCGCAAACTCAGAATAACAAAGTGCGGAGAATATACATGCTACTGCCGCAATAACCATTGAGACAATGAGCCCCGGGCCTGCGCCGATAATTGAGCCGTCGGCACTTCCCGCAGCGGCGATACCGACAACCGCAAAAATTCCGGAGCCGATGATTGCACCTACACCTAAAATAATTAAGTCCCAAACGCCTAAAGTTTTTTCCAAACCTTCAGCTTTAGCTTCAGCCAGCATTTCATCAGGATTTTTAATCCTTGTGATAGTTTTCAAAAAATTGCGAGTAAATGTCGCGCGGTGAAATTTTTCTGCCATTTATTTTCCTTATAATTATTTACAAAGAGGAAATCCCATTTCTTCTCTTTGTGCTACGTATAGTCTTGCGACAGCAGAAGCCATTGTTCTGACTCTGTTAATAAAATTAATTCTTTCATCTTTACTGATTACGCCTCTTGCATCCAGTAAATTGAATGTATGAGAACATTTCAAAACGTAATCATAAGCGGGCAAAACAAGTTTTGCGCTAACACAATTATCAACTTCTTTTTGATATAAATCAAACATTGTAAACAAAGATTTTGCATCGCTTACTTCAAAATTATATTTAGATTGCTCAATTTCATTTTGAAGGTAAATATCACCGTATTTTAACGTATCATTCCACATAATATCGTATACAGATTCTTTGTTTTGGAGATACATGGCAATTCTTTCAAGGCCGTAAGTCAATTCAAGAGCTACAGGCTTAACCTCAACTCCACCGACCTGTTGGAAATATGTAAACTGAGTAATTTCCATACCGTCAAGCCAAACTTCCCAACCCACACCTGCCGCGCCGAGAGTCGGTGATTCCCAGTTATCTTCAACAAAACGTACATCATGTTCTTTTAAATCAATTCCCATAGCCTCTAAACTTTTCAAATAAAGTTCCTGAGCATTATCAGGGGACGGTTTTAAAATAACCTGAAACTGGAAATAATGTCCCAAACGATTAGGGTTTTCGCCGTATCTTGCATCAGTCGGGCGTCTGCATGGTTCAATCATAGCAGTATTCCACGGCTCAGGGCCTAACGCACGTAAAAAAGTCGCAGGGTTCATGGTAGAAGCACCTTTTTCAATATCATAAGGCTGTTGAATTATACATCCGTAATCCGACCAAAATTTTTGTAAATTAAAAACCAATTCCTGAAAGTTTAAAGCCATATCTATTTCCAATATATTGTACTATTTACACTAATCTGCACAGGCACACCAATATCGGCTCACACGTGCTTTTTTCATACTACGACCAACATAGCAAAATTGCAAATGTTATGTTAAAAATATTAAGTTTAAAATTTAAATATTATGCAAAAAAATTTTTGTCGTGCTTTAATAATTTTATGAAAGTTTCTGCAATAACAAATAATTATTTATTAAACAATAACAAAGCAAATACTGATCGGCCTAATTTTACCGGTCTGACAAAGTTGATGAAAAGACAAATTTATATTGACGGCAAAAAAGATATTCTAAATTTGATAGAAAAACGAAGACCGGAACAAAGCACCATTGTAGGACAGCTTCCCGGAGGAATCTTTGAAAACTTGCCTAAAGATAAACCAAAACGCATAAATGCCATAAAAGAAATTATGAATGTTTTTGGAGATATCGCTGAAGAAATAAGGGGCTTCAAATGCGGAGTTAACAGCACAAATACAGAATATAAGAACAGAAGAAGTGATTCTACCGTTCAAAAATTACGTGAAGTTTTCAATAAGTATAATCTTAATAATACAAAAGATGATATTGATCTGGAATTTTTAGGCAAAGGCGACTACGGCAGTGCATTCAGAATCCGCGGCATACATGACAATAAAACAAATGATGACTATATTTTAAAAATTCATACAGTTGCAGACAGAGGACCGAACTGGCACAGATACAAAAGCCACGGCAATTTTGCGGAACCAAATACGGCTGAATACTGGCTTAATTTATGGGGCGAACAAACACAGCGCGGGAAATTTTATTTTGCAGATATCAATAAAGGGTACATGGTTGACAATTATATAGATTCAAATACTCCGCCATATAAGAAAAAAGTAAATGAATACACAGCAGGATTGAAACTAACGGATGAAGAACTTGCACATAACGGACACAACAAAATTAACGGTTACAGTATTGACTGGGGCGGTGTTAGAGTTGTAAACAGAGTAAAAAACGGGAGCAAAACAGCAAGAACCATTCTTCACAAAATTAAACGTACGCCGAAAAATTATCGGGAAATAGAATGGTGGAAAATATTTGAGGATAAAAAACACTTTGACGATATTCAAAAGAAGGCAGGTCTTGCTCTTTCAATAAAACATATTGCGGATGACAGGAAAAATTTATATATAAACAAATGCTTAAACCTGCGTATTCCGATGGTAGATCAGGCGCTGGGCTATGTTCTTAAATATCTTCCGCATGATGTTGCTCTAAAATATTTTGAAAAACTCATGAGCAGAAATGATGAAATTACCCAAACAATTCTTATGAACGAAATACCTCTGCTTGCTAGAAAACCAGTTCCTGAAGCATACGATGATATGAATGTTCCCAAAGATCAAATTATACCTGAAAAGGTTGAGGAATTTTATAAAATAGCAAAGCACTATGCAATACCGCAAACACGCGAACATCTTGCAAGTTACGTTCATTTACTTACCAGAGAAAATATCGAAAATGAATTTAAGTATCTGGTAGAACTTGATGATTATAACGTCTATGACAGATTGCTACACAAAATCAGAATAGTTCCGGAAGAAGAATTCCCATTTGACCTAAAATTTAAGATGCTCGATACTCTCGAAAAAGTTGTAAAACATCCGTATTTACAGCGCCATACGCAAGAGATTAAAATTCTCACCTTAAGAAAAACACTTGAAGATTAAATGTTTAATTTATAATAACCGCATAAAATTTTTCAGAGTTTTTTGTGTTAATATTAATTCATTAAGGAGAAGAATTTTTATGGCTGATAAAATAATAATTTTTTCAGGGAAGCAATACTCAGGCAAAGATACTGCAGCCAAAATTATGCTTGCGGAAATGCCGGATTATAAAAGATGCGCAATGGGAGATATAATTAAACTTACCTACGGAAAAGAAAAGGGATTAACTTACGAAGAAATAGAAAAAAACAAACATCTTTACAGACAGGATTTAATCAATCTGGGCAATTGGGGAAGGGCACAGGATCCCGATTACTGGCTAAACAAAATTATCGAACAGGACGGGAATATTATCGTAACAGATGTACGAGTTCCGCATGAATATGAAGTTTTTAAATCTGCAGGTGCAATTGCAATCCGTGTTGAAGCTGACAGAGAAACAAGAGCTTCAAGAGGCGAACTTATCGGAGAAAATGATATAACCGAAACAGGACTTGATAACATAAAAGACTGGGATTATGTTATTGAAAACAATTTTGATTACGAAACTTTAAAAAACAAAGTTGAAGAAATTATCAAAAAAATAAAAGAGGATTAAATATTAATCCTCTTTTAAAGTAAATATATGGAAGTTATAAATTAGACCATTCCTTCTTTTACAGCCTTAACCGCCGCTTGAACACGGTCATTTACACACATTTTCTGCAATATAGAGCAGACATGCGCTTTTGCCGTGTGAACACTAACGATTAGTTCTTTCGCAATTTCAGTATTGCTTTTGCCGGACACAAGATGCTTCAAGACCTCAAATTCTCTTTCTGTCAGAGGGACCCGTCCTTCCGTATTTGATTTATTTGGTAAAAATCCTATATTATCAATTTTTGGCAATGCGTTAAGTGTCATCTGAGCGACCATGGGATCTATCCAGCAGACGCCGGTCGAGACATCTCTAACAACATCTGCCAGTTTATTCGGATCAATATCTTTTAAACAATAAGCGCTTGCACCCGAACTTAACGCCGCAATAACTTCTTCTGATCTGTCATGGGATGTTAAAGCTATTATTTTAGAATCAAACATCATTTCTTTACATTTAACCATAGCCTCAATGCCGTTCATGCCTGGAAGCCCCAGATCCATTAATATTACATCCGGCTTGTGTTTTTCAATAAGTTTTAAACCTTCGACCGCATCCTCGGCTTCGGCTACAACATTAATATCTTCATTGGCATTTAATGCGCACCTTAGGCCCACCCTGGTAAGTTTAAAATCCTCGACAATAATCACACTAATAGTTTTTGTTTTTGTCTCACTTGTCTTTTGTATCATATACTATAACCCCACTTTCAGTAAATGCACTATGCATTTTATCTAAGTAACCAAGAATTATTTAATTATATCTATAGGTATTAATCCATTACCCGATTGTCTAATTTATTGTAAAAAATACAATTATTTTTTAAATGATATTAATTATTTTTATTATGCTATAATATCAATACGGAATTATTTTATAAGGGGAGTGTGAAGATGCTAAACTTTCTTTTCAAGAAAAAGAATAACTTAACAACCACAAAATCGGAAAAACTTAATGAGATTTATACATGCCTGAAAAAGAAATATCCAACTGAAAATATTTCTCAAGAAAGAAAAGATGAACTGACAAAACTCATAAAAAAATACGGCTATCTTCCTTACCCTTATGTAAAAGCACTGGAAGAACTTTCGAACGAAGAAATTCTTTTCGGGCTGGAAATTAAATGGAAAGAAAATAATATATTTGATGACGGCAAATTTTGTTTTACGGATGACAAAGTCAGCGTACTTGCAAGAAACAATGTAAAAAACTCATCATGGATACAAAAAGAAGGTCATGATATCAAGTTAATTAACCTTGCAGGGCTCGGCGACGGGAATAAAACAAAAGAACCTGGCAAATTTATGGATTGGCTCAGACAACTTTTAATATTACCGACAGGAAACCTTGAAAACGGGATATTTAATACAACAATTTATTTAATTCCTTTCCACCCGAGAGAATTTGGATGCGCATATTTGCCGCGCAGTTCAGAAGTCAGCGAAAACCTGCTTGATAAAGAAATTGAACAAGAAACAGGCATGAATGCAAAAGAACAGGTCAAAACATTTATTATGCTATCACAGCTGGCAGGACATCCTGTTATTTATGACATACTCCCCCAAACAGGCAGATTTTCAAAAGCAGTTCTTGCAAATCCGGAAATCGCCAGATGGTTTGATATAAATACACTAAATAAAGAACTTGAAGCAAATATTGACAGAATTGCCAAAAACATGCCTCAGTCATTTGATGATGAAGATGTAGAACTTGTCAAAAACATTTATAAAGATTCTCAAAGCGGTTCATGCGGAGATTTAACATCTCACTACAAAAACATTTATGATACTTTTGACAGCCTGATGACAGAAGCTAAAAAAACTCTTTCCAATAACATGGTGAAAAAGGCTTCTCAAGAAATTATACAAAAAAGGGCAAGAGAGATTATTGCCAGAATTCATAACTTTAAAAACAATCAAAAGTTAACAGAAGACGATATAACCAAACAGCTTGACGCAATTCAAGAGTTGATAAAAGAAGGTTTATGGCCTGCTCCCGGCGGAGCATGGTGTTCCGCAGGCGTTCCTGTATACGACAAAATGAGCGAATGCGGCGGATTTCCTACTTTCAAGCATTATGATTATAAAGAGGAAGACGTAACAAGTTTTGCAAATCTTGATTGCCAGACTCCTTATTACTTCTGCTATCTTGAAAACGGAACTTTAAATAAACCTGTTGTAGATTACTTCATAAATTATATGCAAAACCTTCAGCAAGAATATAACTTTGACGGCTTTCGAGTTGATCATATCGACCATATTGTAGATAAAGTATCTGAACACAACGGGAAACCGATAAGCTACAGAGCGCCGAGAACAGTTTTAGGGAAATTAAACAAAACTATGAAATCAAAAATCCCATACTTCGGGACACTTGCCGAATATATGCTGTGGGATGATTATCTGAAAGAATACCATAAAGATATGAATTTTGATTTATTATGGGGCAATGACATAGTATCCCAAAATGAAAAAACTCCGGAAAAAATTACGGAAGACAATCAGCACCTTGCCAATTACAACGTAAATTTCAAAAAAGGAGAAAAACTCTCCATTCTGAAAACATATAACAATCAGGATGGAGAATTCAGAAGCATTAATCAGTATCCGGGGCAATTAAGCGAAAATGGAGCATTATATAAATGGTTCAAGTACAAATTTTTACCGGGCGGAAAATTTGCAGGGCGTCCAATGCTGTACATTGACGGGGACGAAAGTTTTACAAAACGCGGGATAGAAGGTGCAATAGGCGAAGAAGCATCTATGCCCAGAGAAAAACATTACGACTTTTATAAAAAGTTCAATGCTATAGACGTATTTGTTAAAAATAACCAGATTATAACAGAAGGAGAAGCACAAATCATTATTCAGGATGAAGACGGCTTTACTGCCTGGATAATATCAAAAGCCCCGCTAAAAACGGCTTATCTTGTTGTTTCCAACCACAAATACACAACAGAACTCGTTACAATGTTTGATGAAAATAACCGGAGCTATTCCGAAGTCATGCATGGAAACGCTGTTTTTGATAAAACAATAAACCTGCCCTCTGATTATTCTATCCAAAAAGAATACTATATTGACGGAGATGAATTTGTGTCAACCGCCTTTGATACTGAAACATCAAGCCTGCATTTTGATAAGCTTGAACCAAGTGAATTCAGGCTTTACGAACTAAAAAGAGCTTGACAATTATATAAAAATCGGAAATAATAAGGAAAAAGGAGGCAAAAATTATGGATAGAGAAGAGCTGAGAATTGCCCCCCCCCCGAAAAATTAGCATTTGGCGGTGGTTTTAAGGCATTTACTCTCGCAGAAGTCCTTATTACCCTGGGAATTATTGGTGTTGTAGCGGCTATGACTATGCCGTCATTAGTTGAGAACTACCGAAAAAAAAGAACCGTTACTCAACTAAAAGCTACATATTCAATCCTGTCACAAGCGTTTGAAAGAGCTAAAGCCGATTACGGGGATATGTCATACTGGGGATTAAACAGTATATATGGACAGACTTCAGGAGCAGAGAGTATAATTAAAAATGTTGTTGAAACATACTACTTACCATATATTAACCCTGTAAAAAGTTACGGAATAACAAAATTAAAAAATATAGGTTATGAAAACGATATATCCCTGCTTGACGGAACCAGTGCTTCTAAATCTGTTAATATTGACGCATTATCTTATATTATTATTTTACCTAATGGTGCAATAACAAGCTTTAAACTTGATGATCACTGTGATGAAGTAGAAACAGATAGCGAAGGTAATAGAGTTTGTATTTCGGGCAGATATTATACTGTTGTATATATAATTGTAGATATAAACGGTTTAAAAAAGCCCAATACTGTAGGAAAAGATATATTTGTAATGAAATTATCAAATAACAAATTTGGTTTTTACAGCTACAGCGGTAATTTTAACAAACAAAAACTTGAAGAATATTGTACTAAAGGCTCCACAGAAAACAGGCAATGCGGAGCGCTTATACAAGCAGACGGCTGGGAAATTAAGTATGACTGGTAAAAACTTAAAATTATTACCGTTTTTAAACTATTGCCCAAATAATAATCTTGTTTTATGCTATAGATATGATAAAACAGCTCAGAATAAAAGATTATATACTGATTGATGAACTGACTGCCAATTTTGACAAAGGCTTAAATGTCATAACAGGCGAAACCGGCGCAGGGAAAAGTATTCTTATAAACGCAATAGATATAGCTTTTGCACCCAGAGTGTCAAAAGAAGTAATAAAGCATGACAAAGAAAAAGCCGTAATAGAACTTGTTATTGAAAATACAAAGCATGATTTGACGCAGTTGTTTGAAGAAAACGGAGTTGATAATTTCGGGTCCGAAATTGTGTTGTCCAAAGAAATAACACAAAACGGTGTCCGCTCAAGGGTAAACGGAACTCTGGTCAATCAGGAGTTTATAAAACAACTAAAAAGCTATTTTCTTGATATACATTCACAACATCAGACTTATGCTTTTATGCAGCCCAAATATCACATTAATTTGCTTGACAACTATGCAAAAGAATCTTACGGACAAAAATTGGAAGCGTACCGAGAAAAATTTAAAGAATATCAACATCTTCAATCAAAACTTGAAACACTCAAAAATACCTCTGATATTACAGAAAACCAGATAGAGTTTCTTAAGTTTCAAATAGATGAAATAGACAGCGCAAATATTAAAAGTCCGTCAGAAGATGAAGAATTAAATTCTGAACTGGAAGTCTTAGAAAATGCAGAAAAGTTAAAAGAACTTACAGGTTCCGCATACTGGGCAATTAACGGTGACGACGGTTCTATTATGGAAGCACTGGGCAAAATTAAACAAAATGTTTCAAAAGCTGCGGTAATGGACAAAAATCTTGAAGAGCTTGAAAGTAATCTGCTTGATGCAATTGAAAGATTAAAAGATGCCGGAAGCGGATTAAGAGAATACAGCCAGAATCTCGATAATGATACGGAAAGACTTAACGAAATACAGGAAAGACTTTATCTTCTTGATAAACTTAAACACAAATACGGAGGAACACTCGAAGCTGTCCTTGAAACATTTGATAAATTATCACAAGAATTAAATTCAATAGAATTTTCAACACAAAATATGGAAGAGCTGGAAGCAGAAATTGAAAAAACAAGGAAAGAATTAGAACACACAGCTTCAGAAATCAGCGAAAACAGAAAAAATTACGCACAGGTCCTATCTGTACTAATTCAGGAAAAATTGGAAAAATTGGAGCTTCCCAAAGCAAGATTTGAAATTTCTGTTCAGTCGAAAGAATTAAGTTCTGATGGAATTGATAACGTTGAATTTTTAATTTCTACAAATGTATCAGAAGGTTTAAAACCGCTTGCAAAAGTTGCCTCAGGCGGTGAAATCTCGCGTGTAATGCTCGCAATAAAATCAATTTTTGCGCAGAGTGATGATATAAATACCGTAATTTTTGATGAAATTGATACAGGTATTTCCGGAAAAGCATCCCAAAGCGTTGCGGATGAAATTACAGAGCTTTCAAAATATCACCAGATTATTTTAATTACCCACCAACCGATTATTGCATCGCGTGCGGACAAACATTTTTACGTAAGAAAATCTCAAAGCGATGAGACAAAAGTAGAAGTCTATGTTCTGACCGGTGAGAACAGGATTAAGGCACTGGCAGAACTTGCAGGCGGGGAGATTAACGAACAGTCCATAGAATTTGCGAAATCATTAATCAGCGTATAAAAACATTATAGTCGAATGTAAATTCAATCTGCACAAATCCGTTTTTACTCAGCTCTTTTGGGAGTTTTGGCAATGGTGAAGATTTTTTCAACGCAATTATTGCAGAGTTATCCAATTCAGGATTTCCGGATGATTGTTTTATTTTAATATCTTTAACTGTACCATCAGCCTGAACAATAAATGATGTGATAATTTTAGAATTTTTGTTATAAGCAGGCGCATTCCAGTTACTTTTAATTTCTGTTTGAATATCTTTTAAATAATTCTTTGATTCTATTTGATATGAAGAAACCGGAATTTTATCTAAATAATAGCCGCAAACCTGAGCAATAATTACTCCTAACAGTACAGAAAGCCAAACCCAACGTTTATAGGATGGATTTATATTGACGGTATGAACACTCTTCAATTGGGATAAAAACTCGTCACAATTGCTAATATCGGTTGCACGAAAAATCTTATTATCATAAGTTTTGATAACTATTCCGTTACTTACCGCTCTCAATTCCTTTATATCATCAAAATTAATATATTTAACACTATTTAAATCAGTAAATATTATCTTCTTATTAGTAATGTAAAAATTATTCAGGGATAAATATAACCACCATACTATTATCCCAAGAAAAAATAAAACAAAAGGCCACATTAAATAATTATAAACTATTAAATCTCCAAAAGTTTTAATATCCGGTCTATGTATAGTCAATAATACAACACTTAACAATACGAGAAGAGCCAGAACAATAATAAGTCCGATTAAAAACTTATTCTTTTTTGCTGTATACAATATTTGCTCATCTGCATCTATTAAAAATTTTTGCTTCATATAAAACTCCGTACTTATTATATATATATTTAATTCAGTAGTCAAATAAAAAGGATGCTTGCGCATCCTTCACATATAATCAATCCTCTATAAAATCTCGAAAATGCTGTAATTCCTTCCTCTCTCTGATTTTTGATAATGCTGAATCCTCAAGCTGTCTTATTCTCTCTTTTGAATACCCCATTATTTCGCCTAACTGTTCGAGAGTTTTCGGTTGTTCACCATTAATTCCAAAACGGCAGCTTATAATTTTCTTTTCCCGCTCGGGCAGAGTTGATAGAAGATTTTCAATACTGCCTTTCAGCGCATTATTTTTTGTCTGAACCTCAGGTGAGCGGTAAGACTTATCCTCAATATAATCCCCGATATTTAAATCATCGGTAACCGGAGTTTCAAGACTTATAGGCTCTTTTATGATTGATTTTTTTATTGTCAAAAGCTTTTTAGGTGTAATTTCAAGCTTTTGCGCAATCTCAAAATCCGTAGGTTCTCTGCCGAGTTCAAAAGACAGAGTTGTGTAAGCTCTTTTAAATTTTCGGATTTTATCAGTCATGTGGACTGGAATACGGATTGTTCTTGAATTATTGGAAATAGCCCTTATTATTGTCTGTTTTATCCACCATGTTGCATAAGTTGAAAATTTGAAATTCCTTGAATAGTCAAATTTTTCCGCAGCTTTTATCAAACCCAGCGAACCTTCCTGAACAAGATCCATAAAAAGAACCCCCTGACCAATATATTTTTTTGCAATACTAACTACCAGACGCAAATTTGCCTGAACAAGTTTTCGCTTTGCAATTTCAGCCTGAGATTTTTTCCCCTCTTTAATTTGTTTTCCCAGAGCTTTTTCTTCTTTAGAATTTAATAATTTAACTTTTCCGATATCTTTTAAATACATCTGCAGAATATCATCATCATTTGAGATTGAATTAAAAGTTCTCGGTTCTTCAATATCACTATCATCAAGTTCGATAAATTCAGCATCTTCCTGATATTCAGATTTTAAATCTTTGTATAAATCTTCCTCCAAATATTTTGTAACAGCCATTTAAATCCCTCATCTTCTACAAATTGTCACACTTTTAATACTTTTGACGCAAATATATCAATTTTGTTTCCGTTAAATTTTTTGTGTAAAATAAAAATATGGGTATTATATGTGAAAATGAATTTATTGAACGTGTAAAAAGTCTGGATGAAATTTCTTTTAAACCGGGAGAAAGAAAAAATCCAGAAGTTTTAGATTCTCATGATTTCAGATATCTCGACTCTGGAGAGTTCAGAGCTAACTTACATATTCACACAGAATATTCTGACGGGACTATGTCTGTTAAAGAACTTTTGGACAATGCAAAAAAGATAACCGACACGAATAGAGATTTTTTATTCGCAATTACGGATCATGACACAATTGACGGAACCAAAGAGGCCTTTGAACTTTCCCAAAAAGAAAAATATAAAAATTTAAATATTTGTTTTGGCGTTGAAATTTCTACTGTCGGAATAAATTTTCCGCAGCAGACAAAGCCTGTACAAATTCACCTGATTGTTTACGGAATTAATCCTTTTGACACAAAACTTGATGAGTATTTAAAATCTAAAAGTAAACTTAAACTTGAACTTGCAAACGAAACCATAAAAAAACTGAATGGTGCCCTACCGGATTATAACTTTAATCTTGAAGAAGCCTCAAAATGCCACATAATGGTTAAAAAAGGACAGGATGAAGTTGCACACCCGCTGAAGAAATATACATCCGGGAAAATTTTATTAAACTACTATTTTCCTGATGCCGATTTTTCCTATGAGGAACCGATAAAAAAATTCAAATACCTGTTCAAAGGCAAAGAACCATATTACATAATCTACAAAAAAGCCCTTGAAATGTATATCGGACATGCTTTGCCGGAAATACCTGATTACATAGAAAAACAAATCATGACCGCAAGAGAAATATACCTCCAAGCTCATCCATCAATCGGGAAAATGCTTGAACCTTTTTCATCCTTTGAAGATGCTGTTGAATTTGTGTCAACACTTAACAGCGGAGTTATGTCTATTGCACATCCTGCAAGAACAAAGGCATACTGCCCTGAATTTTATACATATCTTTTTGAACATTTCAAAAAATACGGGAAAGATAAAGCTTTATTTTACGAAGGCTGTTATCAGTCCTATGAAGGTGACTATTATCAAAAATGGCAGACAAAAATTGAAGAAGCTGCTTCAAAATTTAACTTAATAAAAACAGGCGGACTGGATTCGCACGGAACAAATATTGTAACAAGATGCCCTTATTCTTAAAAAATAAAGAGGAAATGATGATTAAAAAATTTTTAATATTTATACTACTTTTAACTGCTCCTGCAGTATTCGCAGAAGAAGGCTACATAAGTCCTGAAAGCTATGCGGTAAATGAAGCGGATTTAAACGACTACAGAGATATTGCGCCTTCCCCGAAATTAAAACTTGATGATTTAGATAAACCGCTTAAAACGAAATTAAAAAGCAAACCGAAAAAAGTTAAAACAGAAAATTATGACTCCCCTGAGCCGAAACCTGTAAAAAAAGGAATTGTATACCACATGGCCAAATGGTGGGTGGACCAAAGATATAAAAGAGAAGAAGCTCACCACGGCGAGAAGCATGAAATCAAAGTTAAAGCCCGTATGGAATACGAAAAACAGCAGGCAGAAAAAACAGAAGGAAATCAAAATGATGAAAACATATAAAAAAGTAGTTGACATTATAATATGTTTTAGTTAATATAAATTCTGCTGAGGGCGTTTAGCTCAGTTGGTAGAGCGCCTCCCTTACAAGGAGGATGTCAGAAGTTCGAGTCTTCTAACGCCCACCATATTTTTTTCTTTTAAGTAAAGAAAAAAGTAGGCAAAAAAGAAAAGACCAAAAATGTATTTCTAAAAAGTACAAATTATTTTGTAAGTAAAAGATAGCAATTTTTAACACAGTAGAGCCAAAAGGGCTCTTTTTTAGTATTATGAACCTTAATGAAGAATTTGTTGTAAATATTGAAAAATTATCAAATCTCGGAACCGGAATTGCAAGAGTAGACGGACATGTTGTTTTTGTTGAAAATGTCTGTCCGGAAGATAAGGTTAAAATTAAAATAACAAAGTCTAATAAAAATTTTGCAAACGCAAAAGTAATTGAAATACTAACACCGTCACCGCACAGAATAACACCATTCTGCCCTATGCACAAAATATGCGGTTCATGCCAGCTGCAGTTTATTGATTACGAATTTCAACTGTTATTAAAAAAACAAATGGTTGAAGATGCGATGAAAGCAATAGGTCATATAGATACACCTGTTAACAATCCGATACCAAGCCCAGAAATAAAAGCGTTCAGACATAAAATTCAATGTCCCGTATCGCAGACCAAAGTTTCAAAAAAAATCCTTGCAGGTTACTACAAACCTCAGTCACACGAAATTATTAATATAAAATATTGTCCAATACAGCCTGAAATTTGTGACAAAATTATTGATTTTATACGTCAAAAAGCTCCGGAATATAACATATCAGGATATAACGAAAAAAAACACACAGGTGATTTACGCCACATTGTAATTAGATGTTCCGCAAAGGACGAGAAATGTCTTGTTACACTTATAGTGAATTCATCAAAAGTATTTGATAAATATAAAGAACTTGCACATTCAATATTCAATGAATTTGAAAATGTTTCGGGCGTCTGTATAAATCTCAACAACAAAAAAACTAATGTTATTTTAGGAACAAAAACCGAATGCGCCTGCGGAGATGATTTTATTGAAGAAAAAATTCTTGATAAAGTATTTAAAATTGGAGCCGATACATTTTTTCAGGTTAACCCCAAAAGTGCAGAAAATATTTTCAAATATGTGAAAGAAGAAATTTCTAAATCTGACAATCCCTCAGTACTTGATGCTTACGCAGGTATTGCAGCATTTGGAATAGTTGTTTCTGATGTCTGTAAACATATTGTGAGTGTTGAAGAAAATGAAAATTCAATACAAAAAGCTTATGAAGCTCTGAAAATTAACAACATTAGCAACATTGAGCTACATGCAAAAGACACAACGAAATATTTAAAATCAATAAAAAAGAAATTTGATATCACAATACTCGACCCGCCAAGAAAGGGCTGCACTATAGAAAGTCTTGACGAAACTCTTAAACACACAAAAGAAAAAATTATTTATGTAAGCTGTAACCCTGCGACGCTTGCAAGAGATTTGAAATATTTAACGAAAAAAGGCTGTACAGTTCAAAGTATACAGCCATTTGATATGTTTTGTCACACATTTCATATTGAAAATGTAGCTATTATAAATGTTTAATTTTTTGCGCCATATTTTTCTATAGTCTGATTTAAGCGATCCATAACTCTTTTTAGCAATTTCAAATCTTCCTGTTTATTGACCTTGATACCCTTTAATAATTCATTACGCTTTTCTATAATATCATCAACAAAGATGGTTTTATCTTTCCTTTCTTTAAATTCCTGAGAAGCTCTTATCATTTTTTGAATAGTCTTTTTGTATTCATCGGACTGCACTTCGCGCATTTTTGAATTGTAATATAATTTAGTTTTCTGTCTCATACCTTCAACAAGTCCAACCAAAGCGCGGCAAGTATCTTTGCTTAGTTCAACAGGAAGGTGCAGATCTTCATGATATATATCCAAACTTTTAGCATTTGCATAAAGAGGTTTTGAAATATGGTCATTAAGCTGCTCTTGAATAATTTGAATATTGTTTTGTACACGCTGTTCCGGTGTATTTACTGCAGGATTCTCGATTTGCGCAATATGAAGTTCTTTCTTTAAAGCTCTTACAATATCATAGACATAATATGATTCATCACGTTTTGCATAAGCAGTATTTTTACCCGGCACAATAATTACTTCAAGCGGAGTTTTTTCCTTGACAGCAGAAAGAGTATCTATTAATCTAAACTGAATATCTGCATATCCCGAAGCCTGTTCCTTAAATGATGCAGCGTCTCTTAATTCCTGAGGAAGTGCTTTTTTACTTTTTTCGGTAACATTACTAAGCCTTACATCAAAATCAGGTTTATAAGAAACTGTTCTTTTACCGTTTGTTACATCAGGCACCATAGCAATTTTATATCCGCGTTTTTCCAGAGTCGGTAAAATATGTTCACTAAATAAAGATAAATCATGAAGATTTTCAAGATACCAGGTGCCTCGTACCCTGTCAGCAGGGCTTTCTCCGCTGCGTTTCAATTTTGAAATAAAGGATTTTACACCTTTAACCATATGTTCTTCAGAACAATATTCTCTATCAAAGATTAAACCTATATCTTTCAATTCTATAGCCGTAGCTTCAAGAGTATCCATAAGTCTTGCGGCAAGCACCTTATATTCAGGAATTCTTGATTCATACCCTGATTTAAATGCATCGAACACTTTTGTTGTACGCAAAACTTCAGTTTTTTTCGGCAATCTTCCAGAAAAAGATACCGTATCAACATTCAGACCTGAAAGATTTGAACGCATAGCATAATTACTATGCAGATTTTCATTATTTTTTTTATAAGATAAAAAATTCGGGGTCAATAACTGTATTTGCATAATTCACCTTCCTACACAATTTGAATAAATCATGTGAACCTTAAAAGTTTACCTTATTAAGAAAAAAATAATTAAAATTTTACATAAATTTACACTTTCATTTTTTTGTCAAACAATTTTGTTTGTATTAAAATATAGGGGTAAAGTATAGTTTAATAGCAATTAAATAAGGAGGTTTGCTAATTATGCCAGGAAAAACTATAACAGTTGACGGTAACTACGCCGCAGCGCATATTGCTTATGCTCTGAGTGAAGTTTCCGCAATTTATCCTATCACTCCTTCATCAACAATGGGTGAATGGATTGACGAATGGGCTTCCCAGCACAAAAAAAATATCTGGGGAGAAGAAGTAAGAGTAGCTGAAATGCAATCTGAAGCAGGTGCCGCAGGTGCCGTTCACGGTTCATTGGCAGCAGGTTCTTTAACTTCAACTTATACAGCATCACAAGGTTTATTATTGATGATCCCTGTTATGCATAAAATGGCAGGTGAAATGTTGCCGCACGTTATCCACGTTGCAGCACGTGCCATTGCAGCTCAATCATTAGCAATTTTCGGCGACCATTCAGACGTTATGGGATGCCGTAACACAGGTTATGCAATGTTAGCTGCTAACTCTGTTCAGGAAGAAATGGATTTAGCTCTGGTTGCACATTTGTCAACTTACAAAGCTAAAGTTCCGTTCTTGCAATTCTTTGACGGTTTCAGAACATCTCATGAAGTTCACAAAATTGAAGAAATCTCTTACGAAGATATCGCAAAATTAGTTGAACCTAAATATATTGAAGAATTCAGAAACAGAGCACTCAGACCGGAAGCTCCTGTTTGTAAAGTAGGTGCACAAAACACTGATGTTTACTTCCAGGGCCGTGAAACTGTTAATAAATACTATGACGCGGTTCCTGATATCGTTCAGGAATACATGGATAAAGTTGCTGCTGTAACAGGCAGACAGTATCACCCGTTTGATTATGTCGGCGCACCTGATGCTACTGACGTAATCGTTGCAATGGGTTCAGGTTGTGAAACTATCGAAGAAACAATCGAATACTTAAATGCTAAACGCGGTACTAAATACGGTTTGGTAAAAGTAAGATTATACAGACCGTTTGACGTAAAACGTTTCTTAGAAGCTGTTCCTTCGACTGCTAAACGCGTTACAGTTCTTGACAGAACTAAAGAACCCGGTTCAATCGGTGAACCTTTATACTTAGACGTTGTTGCAGCTATGGAAGGAAAAGACGTTAGAATTATCGGCGGACGCTATGGTTTAGCTTCTAAAGAATTTACACCTTCTATGGTTCTTGCTGTTTATAAACATGCTGAAAACAACGGTTTCCACGGATTTACGGTTGGTATCGAAGATGATGTTACTCACAAATCATTAAAAGTTGAAGAGCACATCGTTACAGAACCTGAAGGTACTACAAACTGTATGTTCTGGGGCCTTGGTTCTGACGGTACAGTTGGTGCTAACAAAAACTCAATTAAGATTATCGGTCAATATACAAACAAAGATGCTCAGGCATACTTTGCTTATGACTCTAAAAAATCTTTCGGTGTAACTGTTTCTCACTTGAGATTCGGCGACAAACCGATTAAATCAACATACCTTATCACAGCTCCAGACTTTGTATCATGCTCAGCTCATGCATACGTAGGCAGATATGATTTGTTGAAAGGTATTAAAGAAGGCGGTACATTCTTACTTAACAGCCCTTATACAAAAGACGAAGCATTCGCACATCTTACTCGCGATATGCAAAAAACTATTATCGATAAGAAAATCAAATTCTACAATGTAGATGCAGAAAAACTTATCGAACAACAGCCGGGCTTAAGAGGTAAAGGTGCAAACACTGTTATGATGGTTGCATACTTCAAAGTTTCAGGAATTATTCCGTTTGAACAAGCTCTTGAAGGTATGAGAGAAATGACTAAGAAAACCTTCAAGAAAAAAGGTGATGATGTTGTTAACATGAACTTGGCATTAATTGATGCTGCAGTTGACGCAACAGAAGAAGTACCAATTCCGGCATCACTTGACGGAGTAGGATGTGTTGACGATGTTAAATTAATCCCTGATAACGCATCTGATTTCGCGAAGAAAATCATTGAACCTTCAATGAGACAAAAAGGCGATGATATTCCTGTTTCAGCAATGTCAATCGACGGCGTTATCCCGACAGGAACAGCTTGTCTTGAAAAACGCGGAATTGCACCGCGCGTTCCTCACTGGAATTCAGAATTCTGTATTCAGTGCGGAATTTGTGCTTCAGCTTGTCCGCATGCTGCAATCAGAACTAAACTTATCGAAGCAGATGATTTGAAAAATGCTCCTGCATCTTTCAATACAGTTGATGCTAAACCTAACGATCACGGCGAAAAATTCAAAGTTCAGGTTTACTGCAAAGATTGTACAGGATGCGGCGTTTGTATAGATCAGTGCCCAATGGCTAAAAATCCTGAAAAAGCAGCTTTAACTTGGTCTTCTATTGAAAAAGAAGAAGCCGCTTGCGAAATGGAAAACGAAAAATTCTTTGATGAATTACCTGATAATGTAATGGGTAAAAATAATACCAATACAATTAAAGGTGCAATGCTCAGAAAACCGTTATTCGAATTCTCAGGCGCCTGCGCAGGATGCGGTGAAACACCTTATGTAAAACTTGTTTCACAATTGTTCGGAGAAAACGTTATCGTTGCTAACGCAACAGGTTGTTCTTCAATCTACTCAGGTACATTCCCGACAATTCCTTACACAAAAACAAAAGAAGGAAGAGGACCGGCTTGGGCTAACTCATTATTTGAAGACAACGCTGAATTCGGTTTTGGTATGAGATTGGCTGTAGACCAGAACAGAGCAACTTTAAAATCTTATGTTGAAAAAGTTCTTTCTAACGAAAAAACTCCTGCAGATTTGAAAGAAGCTCTTGAAGGTGCTATGGCTCACTTTGAAAACTCTAAAACAGAAGAAGCTGTTAAAGCTCAGGATAAAGCTAAAGAAGTTATCGCAAAATATGCAGATTGCGGATGTCCTGATTTAGCTAAAGTTAGAGAGCTTCAAGACTACTTTACAGATAAATCTGTATGGATTATCGGTGGTGACGGCTGGGCAAACGATATCGGATACGGCGGTATTGACCACGTATTAGCTCAAGATAAAGATGTTAACATTCTTGTTCTTGATACCGAAGTTTACTCAAATACAGGCGGTCAGGCTTCTAAGTCAACTCCAACCGGTGCTGTTGCTAAATTCGCTACAGGCGGTAAGAGAACTTACAAGAAAAACATGGGCTTGATGAGTATGTCTTATGGTTATGTATATGTAGCATCAGTTGCATTGGGTGCAGACAGAGCTCAAACTCTTAAAGCATTCAAAGAAGCTGAAGCTTACAAAGGACCTTCAATCATCTTTGCTTATGCTCCTTGTATCGCTCACGGTATCGATATGAGCAAAACCCAAACGGAACAAAAACGTGCAGTTGAAGCAGGATACTTCCCATTATACAGATACAATCCTGCTAACCCTGACGCACCGTTCACATGGGATGCTAAAGATCCGAAAGGAAGCTACCAAGACTTCATTAGATCTGAAGGACGTTATAAGTCATTACTTAAAACAAATCCTGAAGCTGCGGAAGCTCTATACGCACAGGCTGAAGAAGATGCAGCAAAACGTATGGCTGTATACAAAGCTGTCGGAGAATTAATGAAATAATTATTCAGTTAATTATTGAAAAAGAGATATCCAAGTTAGGATATCTCTTTTTTCTATCAGAGAAATATATAAAGCAGTTGAAAATGGCATAAAACGTTTGGCAATAAAAAAAGACCGATAAATAAAATCGGTCTTTTTTTTATTGAACTTATTTATTTTAATCGTCATCTTCAGTGTTAAGATCTTCTATTTTTTCAACAACTTCATCAGGTAAATCATTTAAAGGATCTTTTATCAAAGTTATATCTTCCTTGTTTTGTTCATTCTGTTTAAAGAAATCATTTTCAAGTTCCAGTTCTTTTTTACGAGCTTTTGCCAGATTTAACTGTTTTTCTTTTAGTTCTGTATAATTCTTTGTGTAGTCTCTTGACACAGAAAAATTATGCTTCAATGAATGGAGCAAACCTCCAAGCAATAAAACTTGAGGAGACAAATCCAAAGCAACTTCACCAACTTCTTTCAATGCAGAAGGAGTCTTTACTGTAATATTATTTATTCCGCGTTTTAATGAGCCTAATGTTTTATTTGTATTTAAGAATTTTGCGACATTTGCAGTTGCTTTTTTGAGAAATTTCGGAGCTTCAACAGCACCCAATCTTCCTGCAACTTTCCCGGTCAATGCAATAGCTCCGACACCTGCAGCAAGCAATGTGATAATTGATATTATAGGATGTTCTCTATCAAATTTTCTTACTTCAGGAGATGCTTTTAATAATTCACTACTAGCAGCATTGACAAGTCCTAACGCACCTAAAGCTGCTCCCCATAAAGCTCCGCGTTTTAACCCATTTGCAGCTCTTGCGGCTAATCCTGAAACTTCTTTAGAAAAAATCTTTGTCGGTTTTCCATTTGAAAATACTGCCGCACCAAGACCAGCAGCAACAGGTGCTGCTGCTATTAGAGTATTAGTTATATTTCTATGCTTTTTATCATTAGCTTTTTGAGCCGTTTTTAAATAAGCAATACGGCGGATTGACTCATCATCTAGATTAATCAATTCATCAACTCTGTCACGGCTACCCTGAAAACTAGGGTTTACAGCTGAAATCTGCATACACACACCTACACTTTCACAAAATTATTATACTGTATTAAAACCAAAAAGTAAATTTTTTTGCTAAGATTTAGAAATATTGTTAAGATTATTTACAAGTAGTTTTATTTTTAATATTATAAATTATATGAAAAAGTTTTACATTCACACTATGGGCTGTAAAGCTAACCAGTTTGAAAGCTCAGTTATTGCCGAAGATTTAGAAAAAAACGGATTAGCGCAAACAAAAAATATTGAAGAAGCTGATTATTATATATTGAATTCTTGTACGGTTACGCACAAAAGCAACAATGAAGCGATGTATCTTCTGCGCTCAGCCAAAAATAAAAATCCCGGGATTATTAATATCTTAACAGGATGTATTGCGCAAACAGAAAAAGAAAAATTAATTAATAACAGTTTTATAGACTATATCATAGGCAACAATGAAAAATTAACACTTTATGAAGCTTTAACAAACAATAATAATGGTAAATGCGTTGTATCCGATATTATGCAACAAACAGATTTCAATAAAGTAGTTCTTCATGATATGACAAAAACAAGAGCAACCGTTAAAATTCAGGACGGATGCAATAACAGATGTTCATACTGCATTATTCCTTTTGCTAGAGGAAAAAGCCGTAGTGCAGACACTGACTTTATAATAGAACAGATTAATAATCTTTCCCAGCATGGTTTTAAAGAAGTTGTTTTAACGGGAATTCATATAGGCTTATGGGGTAAAGAATTCGGGCTTGAACTTTTAGACCTTTTGAAAGAAATTGAAGCAAAAACGATTATACAAAGATACAGGCTGGGTTCTTTAAATCCTCATGAAATTACTGATGAATTATTGGATTTTCTTTCAAAATCAGAAAAATTCTGTCCTCATTTTCACCTTTCGCTTCAATCCGCCTGTAATAAAACATTACGTTCAATGAACAGATTTTATACGGTAGAAGAATATCTTGAGCAAATTGACAAAATAAATACAATGTTTGACCTGCCGTTTCTTGGGAGTGATATTATAACGGGATATGCCGGAGAAACCGAAGAAGATTTTAATACAACAACAGAAAATCTCAGAAAATCCGGACTTTCCCAAATACACACTTTCCCGTATTCAATCAGAGAAGGTACAATCGGGGCACAAGCACCAAATCAGGTTGATGAAAAAACAAAACAGTGGCGTTCCGATATAATAAAGGCCCTTTCAGTGTTTAAACATATAGAATTCATAAACAAAAATATAGGGAAAGAAAGAGAAATACTAATTGAGAAACATCCCGATAAAAAAACAGGAATGCTTAAAGGAGTTACCAGAAATTACTTAACGGTTACATTAAATTCGGCAGATGAAAAACTTTTAAATACACTGCAAAATATTAAAATAACGAAATTTGAAAACGGAAAAGTATATGGAGAACTAATATAAAATTTTACCAGGGATAATCTTCTCTAATTTCCCACCCATCTTGCATTATAACTGCCGCACAAGCTCTTGTTCTTTCTTCATTGGTATCGGTTTCTACTAACTTTTTTATACAATTCATATCATGATGCAAATTTTTTAAAATTTCATCTCTTTTGATAGTGTAGCCATATGGATACAATTTATTACTGTCTTTAAGCATAATAAACAAAAATATATCTCTATTTACATACTTTCGTTTACCAGAAACAGGATAAAACGTAACCCAGCTTCCTGCAAGATTAAATGCTGAACCGTCCGACAAAGTTATTTCCACACCAAAGGTAGGCCAGACTGTTTTATTTCTCTCACATTTAAAATCAATATATTGCATATATTTTTTAAGATAAGTATTAAAAAAAGTACATGAACCTTCCCAGTCATAATAGTTAACGGGAAATGTCCATGAACTCATATCTCCATTTTCGACTACAGACATAAATAAAGCCTGATTAAACATTGAATAAAACTTTTCAAGTCTGACAGCCACAACTTTCTTTTGATGATTCTGAATTAAGGATGGCATGGTTAAAGCTGCCACAATTCCGATTACACCAATAGTTATTAAAACTTCAGCTAAAGTAAATGCTCTTTTACACATATATTATTACCTCCGTATAATATTATAAACTATATTTTACACATTATCAATATGTTAAATATTCAATTTATTTTATTAATAATGTAAGAAAAGGTATTAATACTATGAGCAATACTATCAAAAAAAATTTCGGTAAAAATGTAAAATATTATCGAGAATTAAGAGGCTTCACCCAAGAAGAACTTGCTGAAAAAATAGGAGTAAATATAAATTCTATGTCTTATATTGAAAGAGGCATAAATTTTGTAAAATCAGATACTCTTGATAATTTATGCAAAATTCTTGATGTATCTCCAAAAGTGCTATTCGACTTTGATTATATGCCCTCAAATCCCGAAAATATACAAAAAGAAATAGACAAACTGCTAAAACGAAATAAATATAAACTAACTTCAATATATAATATATTAAAAGAAATTTTAGATTAAAAAATCCCCAAGAGCATTTGCCAAGGGGATTTAAATTAAGAGTTTAGCAGTTCGTTAATTTCTGCTGTTTAATTTCGCAAACAGTCTTAAAATTTCCATATAGAGCCATACCAGAGTAATCATCAATCCCATAGCCCCATACCATTCATAATCTTTGCTTAACATATTCTGAGAAGCACTTTCAATAAAGAAAAAGTCTTGAATAAGGCAAAAAGCCGCAATACCAACAACAATAAGACTGAAAGCAATACCTACAGGCCCTGCTTCCCAAATTAAAGGAATACCTCTTCCGAAAAATGATGCAACAAATTGAATCAGGTATATAGCAAAAACAGAAAGCATTGCTGTTGTTAAAACTGCTTGAAACTTTGCTGTATATCTAATTATACGGGCTTTATAAAGCGCCAGCATAACAAACATAGTCACAAAAGTTGCAACAACTGCCTGCAGAACAATTCCCTGCCACTGCGCTTCAAAAGCCATAGATACAGCTCCTAAAAGAAGGCCTTCAAATAAGGCATAAGGTGCTGCAGTATACTTTGCAATTCTAATGTTAAAACAAGTTGCAAAAACAAGTATAAAAGATACAACGCCACTTACCATAAGCATAATAGGAACCATTGCAGGAGTTGTAAATAGGGAATAAACACTAATTGCAGCACCGGCAATAAGACATACAAATAACATAAATATTTTATTTACCGTACCCGAAATTGTCATAGGTTCTCCATCAAGAATTCTTTCCCTTGGAGAAAATCTATCTTCATTTAATATAGGATTTGACATAACACACTCCTTCCTTTACCATGATTATATAACATATCATAAAAAAATTACCATATCTTAATAATTAAATAAGGTTTACAATGCGACTTGAGAACTTTAACAACTTTTTAAAATATTACGGCAAAGGTAGATATTTAAGCCTATGCGGCTTTATAGGACTTTCGTTTATCGCTGGCTGCCTGGAATTTTTAGGTGTTGCCCTTATTTACCCTTTTATAATGCTTATTATCCGCCCTGACAGCATGCTTAATACGTTTGGTTTCATAAAGTTCAACAATTCCATACAAAGCGGATTATTGATAGGACTTACAGTATTACTTATTTTCATAATAAAAAACGCATTTATAATATTTACACAATATGTTCAAATCAAATTTACTTCTAATTGGAAACGGGATATTGTAAACAAGCTAATGGTTTATTATATTTTTGCACCATACAAAGATACAATGGAAATATCCCAAGCAGATAAACTTTATGTTATTGAAACAGTTACCGTTCAGGTCATAGACCTTTTTATCATGAGGGTGCTTAACCTTTTAACAAATACCATAATAATTATTATGGTGCTTCTCTTACTTTTAATTAAGTTTTTGATACCGGCAATTATTACAATAATATTTGTGTGTGTCTCTTTAACCATTCAAAACAAATTCTTCAAAGCTAAAACAACAACAATTGGCACAATATTAACAAAAAGATTTCTGCAATACAAAACGTCAATGCTTGAAAATATCAACAATATAAAAGAATTAAAAATTTTATCGGCAGAAAATTTGTTTTATAATAACTTTGCCAAATACGCAGAAAACTTAAAACAAACTCAGGTTCAGCAAGGATTTTACGGAGCAATCCCTCCTTATATAATAGAAATTCTTGTGGTGTGCGCACTTTTAATAATGGCATGTATTTTATCATTCCAAAATACAAATAACAATCCGGAACTTATTGCCTCTTTTGCGATAATAGTGGCTTCTCTTTTCAGAATTGCTCCCGCTTTAAACAGAATTCAATCTGCAGTAATCAATATCAATACATCAAGAAATTTCGTAAAAAAATTAAATGAAGTTTATGAAAAATATGGCTTTGAACATTTTGAAAAAACAGATTGCAGCATAAATGAAAAGCTTGACTTTAAAAATAAAATTCAGCTAAAAAACATAAACTTTTCATATAACGGCTCCAAACAGGTAATAAAAAATGCTTCATTTGAAATAAATAAAGGAGATTTTATAGGAATAATAGGGCTTTCAGGGGCAGGGAAAAGTACACTTGCAGATATAATCACAGGGCTCCTGCCTGCCGATTCCGGCGAAATAACAGTTGATAATACACTTTTAACTCCTCAAAACTTCCCGAAATTCAGACACATAATAGGATATGTTCCGCAGCAAATAAATATACTTGATAAAACTTTTAAAGAAAATGTGGCATGGGGATGTGACACAATTAATGAAGAAGGTGTTATAAAAGCATTAAAAGCTGCCCGACTTTATGATATAGTATCAGATACCCCCGAAGGGATTGACACAAAAGCGATTTCAGGCGTAAACGGGCTTTCACAGGGGCAGAAACAACGTCTGGCAATAGCACGTGCTCTATACAGGGATCCGGAAATTATCATTCTTGATGAAGCAACATCTGCGCTTGATGTTAAGGTAGAGCATGAAATTACCGAGACATTAAAAGAAATAAGCGGGTCAAAAACAATAATTGCTATTGCACATCGTCTGTCAACATTAAAAGCCTGCAATAGATTAATTTATATGAAAGAAGGGCAAATCGTTGATATAGGTAACTTTGAAGAACTTAGCAGCAAATACGAAGAATTTAATAACCTTGTTAAATTATCATCAATAAATTAAAATAAAAAAAGTACTTTACAATAAAAATTTTTTATTATATAATAGCTACATAAGCCCCAACTGATTTAAGTTGCGGATGATATAATCCTCAGTAGCTCAATGGCGGAGCAACCGGCTGTTAACCGGTAGGTTGTTGGTTCGAGTCCAACCTGGGGAGTTTTTTAGTACATTAGGGCTTAAATCAGTTTCAAGCCCTTTTTTAGTACCGTTTTCCAGAGTTCGATTGTTTGCGTTTTGAGCATTCAAAATATACTGATTTTCTACGATTGTTTGGAACACAGGTTTCAATATCAGATCAAAAGTTTTATCTTTGTAAGTGATTTTTTCGCTGATTATTATGGTTTGACAGACATTGCAGGAATTTAATTTTTTTGAACTAATAGGGGTGTGTTTCAAATATATCTTGATTTTTTTAGTCGGAATTTGCTAAAAATAAAATTCCTGAACTGGCAAAAAAGTCCGATTACTGTCCGTCAATGTCTAAAACAAGAC